>NZ_JBFEGG010000002.1:0-742672 GCF_047228935.1 Ornithinibacillus jepli | reverse complement strand
ACCAACTAGCTAATGCGCCGCGGGCCCATCTGTAAGTGACAGCTTGCGCCGCCTTTCAACTTCGAACCATGTGGTTCAAAGTATTATCCGGTATTAGCTCACGTTTCCGCGAGTTATCCCAGTCTTACAGGCAGGTTGCCCACGTGTTACTCACCCGTCCGCCGCTAGATCCACTAACATCACCCCGAAGGGATCAGTTAGTTTCACTCGCTCGACTTGCATGTATTAGGCACGCCGCCAGCGTTCGTCCTGAGCCAAGATCAAACTCTCCAAAAAAGTTTGTCTATGATTGACACCAATCAATCATAGGAAAGTTCTTAGCAAAGAAGCTGCTAGCTTCTGTAATTCTTTAAATTTAAGAAAAAACAGGGTATGTTTCTTCTTGACATACTGGTTGTTTTGTTCAGTTTTCAAGGAGCAAAAAATATTATTTCGCTTTTTGCGTCAACTCTTATATTATACTATTTTAACATTTCCATGTCAATAGTTTTTTATAAAAGTTTTTCGCGATATCTCGTCACCTTGTAAATTAGCGACTTAAATAATATATCACGCTGATGACTTAAAGTCAACAACTTTTTATAAGTATTTTTGTTACTGTTACTTGGCCTCACTCGAACAAGCAACGTTATATAATTTATCATGATTATCTCTCATTATCAAGCATTTATTTCAGGAAATATATGGAATGTAGATATAATGAAACTCGCACCGTTATAATGATCATTTAATAAGAGTTTTCACACTTACCAACATAGAAAAAGACAAGCCCCATTATGAGAGCTTGTCTTCTTCTATATATATGATTATTTATTACGCATTTGCGGGAATAATAGTACGTCGCGAATAGATGGAGAATTAGTTAATAGCATGACTAATCTATCAATACCAATTCCAAGTCCACCAGTTGGAGCCATACCGTATTCAAGTGCTTCTAGGAAGTCCTCATCCATTAAGTGAGCCTCGTCATTACCTTCTGCTCTTTCTTTCACTTGCGCTTCAAAGCGTTCACGTTGATCAATCGGATCGTTTAGCTCACTGAATGCATTCGCATGTTCTCTTGCTACTATAAATAGTTCAAAACGATCTGTGAAACGTTTATCTTCTTCATTCTTCTTAGCGAGTGGTGAAATCTCTACTGGATGTCCATAGATAAATGTTGGCTGAATTAGTTTTTCTTCAACCTTTTGCTCGAAGAATTCATTGACAATATGCCCAAATGTCATATTATCTTTAATTTCTACTCCGTGTTCTTTAGCTAGTTCTCTAGCTTCTTCATCGCTCATCTTCTCCCAGAAGTCTACACCAGTATATTCTTTAACCGCATCTACCATGTGTAGCCTCTTCCACTCGGGTTTTAAATCAATTTCATGTTCACCATACGTCACTGTCGTTGTACCAAGTACTTCTTGAGCAATATGGGCAACCATATTTTCCGTAAGTTCCATGATATCATGATAATCTGCATATGCTTCATATAATTCCATCATCGTAAATTCTGGGTTATGTCTAGTAGATACCCCTTCATTACGGAAAACTCTTCCGATTTCATATACCTTTTCAAGTCCACCAACAATTAACCGCTTCAAGTGAAGCTCAATTGCGATACGCATATATAGCGGAATGTCTAACGCATTATGATGGGTAATGAACGGACGAGCAGATGCACCACCCGGAATACTGTGCATCATTGGTGTTTCTACTTCTAAAAATCCTTGGCTATCTAAATAGTTACGCATTGCACGAATGATTTTACTACGTGTTACAAACGTTTCTCTACTTTCCATATTTGTGATTAAATCTAAATAACGTTGACGGTATCTTTGCTCCACGTCTTTTAATCCGTGATACTTTTCCGGTAGAGGTCTTAGTGATTTAGTAAGTAGCTGGAACTCAGTTACTTTAACGGATAGTTCACCAACATTTGTTTTGAACATAACACCCGTAACCCCAACTATATCTCCTAAGTCAATGGAATTAAACACTTCATAAGCTTCTTCACCAATCGCATCTTTTCGTATATAAAGTTGTATTTGGCCGCTTAAGTCTTGAATGTGAGCAAATCCGGCTTTACCTTTTCCACGCTTCGTCATTACTCGACCAGCAATCGTAACTTGATGTTCTGCTTCTTCTAAATCCTCTTTTGAGAATTGTTCGTATTTTGCGTGTAGCTCTTTTGCTAGATTTGTACGGGCAAATTTACCTCCAAAAGGATCAAGGCCAAGGTCGCGATATGTATCTAGCTTTTCACGCCGTACCCGCATGTGATCGTTTAATTCTTCAGACATAAAATCAACTCCATTAATCAATTTTTAAGATAAAGGTATAATTAGTTCGACCTTATATAGTTATTAAACATTATCTCAACATAACCTTCATTTTACACCTGATAAGGCTTTATCATCAACTTATCATACTATATCTTAGGCTAAAAGAAAAATCTGCTAGTTTAAAATTAGCAGATTTTTTTCTATCTATTAAGAAGCCCTCATTTCCGCTTCTACTTCTCGTACAAATTCAAGCAGTATATTTACTAATTCATCCCGTGTTTCTGCACTATTAATTTGCTTACGTGCTTTGCCATTTCCATTTATACCTTTTAAATACCATGCTGCATGTTTACGCATTTCTAGAATCGCCACTTTTTCACCTTTAATCTTAATTAAACGATCCATATGAAGTAAGCATACATCAATTTTCTCTTGGGGAGTTGGGTCTTTGGTTAAGACACCTGTTTCAAGGTATTTCACGATTTGGTAAATAATCCAAGGGTTACCTAAGGCTGCACGGCCAATCATTACCGCATCTACACCTGTTTCATCAAGGCGTTTCTTCGCCATCTCAGGACTACCAATATCACCATTCCCGATTACCGGAATATTCACCGCAGCTTTTACCTCTTTAATAATATCCCAATTCGCATAACCTTCGTACATTTGCTTTCTAGTACGTCCGTGAAGACCAATAGCACTTCCACCTGCCGATTCGATTGCTTTTGCATTATCAATTGCATAAATATGGTCTTCGTCCCATCCCGTACGCATCTTAACTGTTACTGGCTTGTCCACATTTTCAACAACCGCTTTTACCATTTGATAAATTTTATCCGGATCTAGTAACCAACGTGACCCAGCATCAATTTTCGTTATCTTTGGTGCTGGACATCCCATATTAATATCAATAATCGAAGCGTTCGTATTTTGGTCTACATATTGCGCTGCTTGGACAAGGGTATCTTTATCTCCGCCAAATATTTGTAAACTCATTGGCATCTCCTGCTCATCGATATAGAGCATTTTCATCGTTTGTTTGTTTCGGTTTAGAATGCCTTTATCACTAACCATTTCAGCTGTGATCAATCCGGCACCAAATTCTTTTACCGTTAGTCGAAACGCCCAGTTACTAACTCCAGCCATTGGGGCAAGTGTTACGCGGTTTGGAATCGTGATGTCCCCAATATTCCACATTGCTACTCCTCCTTCAATCCTTTCAATTCTTCCAAATCTATTTTTAACGTTTCCGCTATTTGTTCACATAATTCTTCTGGCACTTCACGAGTACCTCGTTCTATTGACCCCAGTATATTAATGGATACGTCTAATTCTTTTGCGAAATCAATTTGTGTAAATCCTTTTAATTTCCGAAAAGCCTTTATTCTTTTCCCTATTCGGCTTTTTTCCATAAATGAATATCCTTCTTATCTTGTTCTGGAAGGTCATTGACCAACTCGGTAATGGGCTTACCCGTTACCGGAAAGATTAAATTTGGGGCAATCTCTTTTAAAGGTATTAAGACAAATCCTCGTTCTCCCATTCTAGGATGAGGGAGGCTTAAACGCTCCGATGTTCTATTTTCATCATTATAAAGTAAAATGTCAAGGTCAATTGTTCTCGGACCGAATCGAATAGTACGCTCTCTACCTAGTTGAGTTTCAATTGCTTGGCATACATCTAATAACTTTTCTGGATAGAGCGATGTTTCGATTTCTAATACCATATTCAAAAAGTGAGCCTGATCCGTATAGCCAACAGGTGCTGTTTCATAGATAGAAGATAAGCTAATTAGTTCGATGTTTTCTTTTTGTACCAATAGTTTTATAGCCTTTTCTAAATGTTGCTGTCTTGGTTCGATATTCGTTCCTAGTGCGATATATGCTTTATTCATTTTTATTTCTCCCGATAGATTTCTACTGCCACCGATTGATAATGACCTGGTATTGGTGGGTCCGGTTTAACAAGTTTTACTTTACAAGCTTCCAGTAAGGTAAAAGAAGCAAGTAAGGTTGACGCAACTTCCTCTGCGACAGCTTCGATTAAATTTTTGGAACTGCCTTCCACGATTTTTTTCACATGACTGTACGCCTTGCTATAATCAATCGAGTGTTGCATCTCATCCGTTTTACCTGCTTTTTGTGTATCTAAATATAATTCCAAATCCACGAAAAATCGTTGGCCTAACTTTTTTTCCTCTGGTAATAATCCGTGATAGCCGTAAAATTGCATATTCGTTAAGATGATCTTATCCATTATTTATCCTCCGCTCTAAGCATGGCATCCATCATTCTAGCTAGTTCTACGTTTACTTTGACATTGTGGACACGTACCATATGTGCGCCCTTAACTATTCCAAGGCAAGTTGTTGCTCCGGTGCCGTTGTCACGTTCAGCTGGTGGCAAATCTAACACACTTCCAATAAATCGTTTTCGAGAAGTAGCTAATAATAGTGGATACCCCATATTCGTTAACTCTTCCAAGTTGTTCATGACAACGAGATTATCCTGAGCATTTTTGGCAAATCCAATCCCTGGGTCTAATATGATATTCTCCTTTGGAACACCTGCCTTTATTGCAATCTCAATACTTTCTTCTAAATCACGTTTCATATCATCGATAATCGACGTATAGTTTTCGTTAGTGCGATTGTGCATTAAGATAATTGGTACATCATATGTTGCTGCAACGGAAGCAATTTCTGGGTCACGTTTTGCTCCCCAAACATCATTTATAATTTCAGCACCAGCCTCTACTGCTTGACGAGCTGTTTCTGCTTTGTACGTATCAATTGAAATAGGTATATGGATAGACTCCTTTACTGCCTTAATCATCGGTAATACTCGTGCTAGTTCTTCTTCAACAGAGATAGCGTCATGATCTGGACGAGTGGACTCACCACCGATATCGATAATATCTGCACCTAATTGTTCCATATGAACAGCCTGCTGAACCGCTCGCTCTACCGTTGTATAATTCCCTCCGTCCGAAAAGGAGTCAGGTGTTACATTTAGAATTCCCATAATATGTGTTCGTTGAGATAAATCATATA
This sequence comes from Ornithinibacillus jepli, assembly GCF_047228935.1. Classification (NCBI taxonomy): domain Bacteria; kingdom Bacillati; phylum Bacillota; class Bacilli; order Caryophanales; family Bacillaceae; genus Ornithinibacillus; species Ornithinibacillus jepli. The sequence continues at coordinate 737,350 of NZ_JBFEGG010000002.1, read as the reverse complement.
TGGTTGACTTTGTTTTTAACTTCATCAGGACATCTTTTCCTTTCAAGCGATATATCTAGTACCATCCTATCACATCTTAGAAGGATGCGCATACGCCTAAAATATGTGGATGTAGGCGAAAAAAAAGACTAGCATCATTTTTGATGCTAGCCTTAAGTCCGTTATTATTCTTCATCAAACTGATAAAGCGGAGTAGATAGATAACGTTCCCCATTGTCAGGGAATACCGCTAGAACTTTTTTACCTTTTCCTAGTTCTTTGGCAACTTTCTTCGCTGCTGCAACCGCAGCTCCGGCAGAGATACCTCCAAGAATTCCGTTCGTTTTTGCAACTTCACGAGATGTTTCAAATGCTTCTTCATTCGCAATTTGAATGACTTCATCATAAACCTGTGTATCTAATACACCCGGAACAAAGCCAGCTCCGATACCTTGGATTTTATGAGGACCCGGGCTTCCGCCTGATAATACTGGAGAGTCAACCGGCTCAACTGCATATATTTTAACACCTTGGAAATGTTCCTTAAGAACTTTACCTGCGCCTGTCACGGTACCACCCGTTCCAACACCAGAAATAAATGCATCTAGTCCGTCTTTCATTTGCTCTACAATCTCTTTACCTGTAGTGCGAGCATGGATTTCTGGGTTTGCTGGATTTTCGAATTGTTGTGGCATGAAATAGCCTTCTTCTTCAACTAATTCTTCTGCTTTTTTAATTGCACCTTTCATACCTTCAGCACCAGGAGTAAGTACTAATTTCGCACCATATGCACGTAATAAATTACGACGCTCTTGGCTCATTGTATCTGGCATAACTAATACCGCTCTGTAACCTTTAGCTGCAGCGACCATTGCTAAACCGATACCCGTGTTACCACTAGTAGGTTCAACAATCGTATCGCCTTCTTTTAGTTTTCCTTCTTTTTCTGCTGCTTCAATCATAGCAAGTGCAATACGGTCTTTAACCGAGCTACCAGGGTTAAAGAACTCTAATTTCACATAAATGTCAGCACTATCTTCGTCTGTAATTCGGTTTAATTTTACAATAGGTGTTTCGCCGATTAATCCAGTAATATTATCTGCAACTCTCATTCTAAAATTACCTCCTCATAATCCCTACTAAACTGATAGGATTTATTTATAATGTAATTCTTGAACATAATAAAGTCAATCAAAATGCCCATGTTATTGGGAAAATTTAAAAAATATTCCAAAACAGAACAATCATAATCTCTCGTCATACCTTTTATTAGTCTATTCCCCAAATATCCATTCTATATCTAATTTTTCCCATAATGGATCTGCAACTAAGTTTTGATTGACCGACTGCAGCGCAAGCTCATTTCGAATATAAGGCTTTAACTCATCATAAGTAAACGTTATGTCCGGTAATTCCTTATGAAGAAACAGTATCGCTACTCCATTATCTGTCACAAATGGCTCACTGTAAGAGTATTCCTCAAGGCCTTCCGCAATATCAAAATAATTAGCAGGTAAAAATTCCGTATTAACCGAATTAAAACCTAAATATCCACCACGTTCTCTCGTCTCTTCATCAATGGAATATTCTTTAGCAAGTAACGAAAATGATGCTCCTGCTAGTAGCTCATCGTAGACTTTTTCAGCTGTGTCCATGTCTGAGACTAATATATGCGATAACTGTACTGATTCTGAAAATTGATACTGCCTATCATACTTATTGAAATAAGACTCCACTTCTGCATCTGATACTTGAATATCCTGTGCTAGGAGCGCCTCTAATTGGTAACGATAAACAATATCCTCTCGCCAACTAGCTTCCATTTCCTTTAGTTCTTCCTCTGAAACTAATCCTTGCATGGTAGTTAATGTTGCAATATCGCGTTCGATTACTTTATCACTAACCGTAATATTATTTTCCTCTGCTAGTTGCTTCACCACTTCACGATCAATAATAGTTTTAAGCTCTTTTTTTCCATAATTATTACGAAGCGACTTCATCCAGTCTTGAAAGGAAATTTTAGTCCCATTAATAGAAGCAACAGGTTTCTTTGTGTCTATTGCTTCATTTTCACCGACAGATTCTTCTGGTTGATCATTTTTCCATAATAACATCGTTGTCACATTGGTTATGAGAAGTACAACAATGATACCTAGTAGTAGTTTTTTTGACATAGTTAACCCCTTCCCATTACCGAATCCTAGACTTGATCCATTAGTTCTTTAAGATCTTCCTCAGAAAAATGATAGTTTTCATTACAAAAATGACAAGATGCTTCTGCACCGTGGTCTTCATCAATCATTTCTTGGATTTCCTGTTTGCCTAATCCAATAATCGCATTGGCTAATCTTTCTTTTGAACACTTACATTTAAATTGAACGGGCATTTTTTCATGAATTTTTAATTCTTCCCCTTCAAATAATTGTTCTAGTATTTCCTCCGGTGTTTTCCCTGCTTGAACAAGAGAAGAAATTGGTGGGAACGTTTTGATGCGATTTTCTAATTTATCAATCACTTCTTCGTCAGCACCCGGCATTACTTGCACAATAAAGCCACCACTAGCAAGAATCGTATGGTCTGGATTTACAAGTACTCCTGCTCCTACTGCTGAAGGAACTTGTTCTGACGTTGCAAAGTAATACGTAAAGTCTTCACTAATTTCACCAGACACGATTGGTGTTTGTCCTGTGAAATATTCACGAAGTCCTAGATCTTTTACAATGCTTATGCTCCCTGTTGTACCAACTGCTCTTGCAACATCTAACTTACCTTTCGCATTTAATTCAAAATCTACATGTGGATTGGTAACATATGCTCTAACTTCTCCTTCGGCATTCGCATCAGCAACAATAGCGCCAATTGGACCGCCACCTTCCACTTTAACCGTAAGCGAATCGTTCCCTTTTAACATGGCACCCATCATGGCAGAAATGGTCATCGTACGCCCCATAGCTGCTGATGCTGTTGCCCAAGTATCCTGTCTACGTCTTGCTTCCTCTACCATATTAGTAGAACGTATGGCATAAGCACGAACCATTCCTTTATATGTCGTTGCTTTTATTAAGTAATCTGACATGCTGTATAAACTCCTTTTTAACTGTTTTCGTTTAAGTTAATTTTATAAATTTCGTTTAAGCCCTTTAATGTTAAGTATGGGTCCACATAATCAATCGTCTCCGATGCTTCCCCGATTAGAGACGCTAGTCCTCCGGTTGCGATAACCTTTGCTTCTTTTCCTGATGTTTGTTTTATGCGATTTACTAATCCGTCAACTTGACCTATATAGCCATAAAAAACACCCGATTGCATGGCCTCTACAGTTGATTTCCCGACAACATTTGCTGGTGCTTCTATTTCTATTTTAGGAAGTTTGGAAGCTCTTTGGTACAATGCTTCCATGGAAATATTTATCCCTGGAGATATGATCCCACCACAGTATTCTTTATTTTCATTAATGTAGCAGTAGGTAGTTGCGGTTCCGAAATCAATGATAACAAGTGGTGCTTCGTGCTCTTTGATTGCCCCAACTGCATTTACGATTCGGTCTGCACCGATTTCTTTCGGGTTCGGATAGCACATTTTTAAATTCGTCTTAACGGTGTCTTTTCCGACCACAATTGGATCTATATGAAAATAGGTTTTACACATTCGCTCTAGAGAGAACATGATTGGTGGTACGACGGATGAAATCATGACTCCGTCGATATCGTTAAATTTGATTCCACTAAAATCAAATAATGATTTGATTAGCATGCCAAATTCGTCTTCTGTTTTGTAGCGGTCAGTTTTGATTCGCCAATGATATTTTAGTTCATCTTTTTCAAAAACACCTAATACTGTATTAGTGTTTCCTACATCTAGAACAAATAACATATTTTGAGTCCTTCCTTATTAAATTGACTTTCTATCGTAACCCGCGGAGGAAATACACTCCGCTCAGTGCATAAATCGAAGTCACTTCTCATAAGCAATCTGTCTTCATTATATTTTAACAAAATCCTAAGTCCTTAATAATATACCAAAATCAAATACGTAAGTGAAATTTCCAAACCGAACAAAAGGCAGCCTTTTTAAAAGGCCGCCTTTCTAATTACTCATCTTTGTTTTTGTCTTCTTCTATTTCTTCGTGAAGTTTTTGATCTGCTTTTTCTTTTGCTTCTTCAAAAGAATCAACTGTATCATCATCTTTTTTAGAATTAATATTTACTTTAACTTCACTTGTACCCTCTTCTTCAAGATCTTCTGGATCAGGAAGAACACCCTTTTCAAATAGAGACTTAATCTGTCTTGCATCTAATGTTTCTACTTCTAGAAGTGTTTGTGCAATTAATTCTAGCTTGTCGCGGTTCTCGGTAAGGATTGTTTTGGCACGATCATAACAATAGTTAATGAAGTTTTGCATTTCTGTATCGATATCGTGAGCAACTGCATCACTATAGTTTTGTTCGTTATTTATATCTCTACCAAGGAATACCTCTCCACCGCCACTGCTATATTGAAGTGGTCCGAGCTTTTCACTCATTCCATATTCAGTAATCATCTTACGAGCAATATTAGTTGCGCGTTGGAAGTCATTAGAAGCACCTGTACTTACTTCACCAAATACAATTTCCTCCGCAACACGACCACCTAAAAGTCCAGTAATCTTATCGAATAGCTCTGGCTTGGTCATGAAGTAGCGGTCTTCTTTCGGAAGCATTACAGCATATCCACCAGCTTGACCACGAGGGACAATCGTAACTTTATGAACGATATCCGCCTCATCCAGCACCATACCAATTATCGTATGACCACTCTCATGGTAAGCAACAATATTTCGTTCCTTCTCTGATATAACTCTCGTTTTCTTCGCAGGACCTGCAATTACGCGGTCAATTGCTTCATCCACATCTGTCATATCAATTTCCTTCTTATCTTGACGGGCTGCAACTAAGGCAGCTTCGTTTAGAAGGTTTTCTAAATCCGCTCCAGAAAATCCTGGTGTACGCATTGCAATTGTTTTTAAATCAACCGAAGCATTTAACGGTTTGTTTTTCGCATGTACTTTAAGTACTTCTTGACGGCCTTTAACATCTGGACGATCAACGGTAATTTGTCTGTCAAAACGTCCTGGACGTAATAACGCTGGGTCTAGAATGTCTGGTCTGTTTGTTGCGGCAACGATAATAATTCCTTCGTTCGCCCCGAAACCATCCATTTCAACTAGTAATTGGTTTAGTGTTTGTTCACGCTCATCGTGACCTCCACCAAGACCTGCTCCACGTTGACGACCTACTGCGTCAATCTCATCGATAAAGATAATACATGGTGCATTCTTCTTCGCGTTTTCGAATAAATCACGAACACGGCTTGCACCGACCCCAACGAACATTTCAACGAAGTCCGAACCACTAATAGAGAAGAACGGCACTCCTGCTTCACCAGCTACCGCACGGGCTAGTAATGTTTTACCAGTCCCCGGAGGTCCAACTAATAGTACCCCTTTAGGAATTCTTGCCCCGATTGCTGAGAATTTTCGTGGATCTTTTAAAAATTCTACGACTTCGACTAATTCTTGCTTTTCTTCATCGGCACCAGCTACATCTGTAAATCGAACCTTTTTCTTTTCTTCACTATACATTTTCGCTTTACTTTTACCGAAGTTCATCACTCGGCCGCCACCGCCGCCTTGTGCTTGACTAAGTAAGAAGAAGAATAAAAGTCCAATGATTAAGAACGGAATCATCGTTGTTAACAGTGTCACCCATATACTAGGCTGATCCATCGGAATCGTTTTTAATACACTCTGTTCTCTTGCTTTTGTTGTGATATCCGTAATAATATCATTATTTTCAGGTACTTGAGCGACAAATTGTTTGTCGTCCTCTAAGGTACCGGTTATGCGCATAATTCCATTAACAGGCTGCATGGTCATTTCTTTAATGTTGCCTGTTTCAAGTGATTGCATAAACTCATTGACGTTAAGTTCTTCAGCTTGCTCATGCTGACCACTTAATAAACTAATTACGGCTATAATAACCAAAAATATAATTAAGTAAAAAAATGCACTACGGAATACTCGGTTCATTGCCTACCTCCTCCCAGACGGGAAAAACTATTAACAATAGTATCATACAAAATTTAAATTTTTCAACTAATTGCTCCTTGATACCCAACAATATTCTTAAGACTTCTATTTATTCTTGACCACCGTAAATTTCCGGTTTTAATACGCCAATATATGGTAAGTTTCGGTATTTTTCATCATAATCTAATCCATATCCCACTACAAATGCATCCGGAACTTCAAATCCAACTAAATCCGCTTCAATGTCAGCAGTTCTTCCAGATGGCTTATCTAACAAGGTTACAATTTTAACCGACTTTGCTTTGCGATATTTAAATAGATCAACTAAATAGCGTAATGTATTACCGCTATCAATGATATCTTCAATAATTAGTAAATCGCGACCTTCTACTTTTGTATTTAAGTCTTTTACTATTTTTACTTCTCCTGAGGAAACCATACTTGTTCCACCGTAACTGGAGACGTCCATGAAATCCATCTCTAAATGGGTTTGCACTTGTCTTAACACATCAGACATAAAAGGTAATGCACCTTTTAGCACACCGATCGCTAACGGAAAGCGCCCCTCATACTCAGTTGTTAACTTTTCACCCAATTCTTTGCACTTCGCTGCAATTTGCTCTTCTGTAATTAGTATCTCTTTAATGTCGTTATGCACGATAATCCTCCTACACATTACCTTGTTCGTAGTTTAGTTGTATATAAATTGATTGTTCCTCTTTCGGGATAGTGTCTCGTTTTTTCAGACCAACTAGCCAAAGGATATCCCCATTATTATCCGTTACTACTGGCCAACTATTCCGATCTTGTAACGGTATTTTAGCATCAATAAAAATATCTTTTAGCTTTTTACTACCATTTAACCCATTCCATCTCATCCGGTCTCCCGCCTTACGATTCCGTATATGGAATGGAAGACTAATGTCTTTTTCCAAACAAATATATGTATTGTTCGTTTGAATTGGAATTTCATTTATATATGTAGCACTTACTTTATCACCGTTAGGAAGTATGACTTCACCGGGTACATCTAATACCTCGTGGAACGGTTCATTTTTTTCATCTTGATGGAAATAAAAGATAAGTTTATTATATGCTTTTTCTACCTTTAAATGACGGGGAAAATCAATTTGCACATTACCTTTTTCATTATTCAATAACATGAAAAATTGCTCTTCATGGACATAGGATAAATCTTTAGGTAAGTCATCACTATATAGATAGTTTAATATTAGATGAAAGGTACGCCTTTGTAAAGCAGATGCACGTGTTAGAAACATATCAATCTGTAACAATGCTTTGACTGGGTTTTCTTCTATTTGGACAATCTCCTCAAACAGTTTTTCTGCTTCTGATTGGAGGAACCTTTCATCCGCTTCCTTTGACTCACTCAAATGCTGAATGGTCCTATGCAGATTTTGATTCTTTTCCTTTAGTAACGGGATTACGTTTTTACGAAAATAATTACGTGTGTAATCCACGCTTTCATTAGAAGGATCTAAACGCGCAACGATTTGATTCTCTTTACAATACTGTTCAATCTCATCCTTTGTTAAACATAAAAATGGCCGAATGATTAATCCACCAGCAAATTCTCGCTTCACGGGTATGCCGGAAAAGGAGCTGGAATCCGCCATTCGGACCATTCGCATGACCATTGTTTCAACTTGATCATCGCCATGATGACCAAAGGCTAAATAGTCAGCATGAAAAAACTTCATCTGTTCAGCGAAAAAAGCATAGCGAAGTTTTCTAGCAGCTATTTGGGTTCCGATTTGTTCTTTCTTCTTAAATCCTTTAACATCAATCGATGTCCCTACAAATTCAATGTCCCACTTCCTACAAATTTCCTCCACATAATCGAGGTCTTCTTTACTTTCTTCACCGCGTAATTGGTGATCAACAGATAAGGCAATTACCCGTAATTTCCAATCGCGTTGAATTGTTTTGAAAAAATGTAAAAGTGCTAATGAATCCGGTCCTCCTGATACCGCGACTAACACTGTAGCATCTGGTGAAAGCAGTTGATGTTTATGAATAAAAGACGTGACTACATCATTCACTTCATGTCCACCTTCTTAAATTCTTAAGTACTCCTACATTTTACCATACGGAAGCATTGAACCTTAAGGAATTATTAATGAGGATAAGTAAAACCCAAGTGCAATTAATAGGAATCCAATGGACTCTGCTGCGACAGATGGTTTATCATCACTTCCCTTACGCTTTGTGACTCTCGATTGCTTTTGCAAATCATAGATAACGCTAGAGAGTTCGAGTTTCATCTCTTCACTAGTATGGTATTTCCCGAGCAATGCTTTTTTGAAAGACTGCCGGTATGGTTGAAGTGCTTTTACTTCATCAATTTTTTTAAATAGTACGTTTTGAGGATTTGCTCCTTTTGGAAATTGCTTTGGGTAGTAGACGCTGACAAATACCATGACTAGTGCAAATAAGTCATAGCTTGGTTCTGCTTTTCGCGTACCAAGACCCCAGTAACCTCGGTCATAAAACTCGGTATATTCTTTTATTGCCCTACCGATTTGTGTCGTTCCTCCAACATCGATCCATCTAAGACGTATTGGGGAACTCGTTACTAATAAATTATCCACCTTTAGATCACCAAAGACCCATCCTGCTTGATGCAAGCTCCCAAGGTCTTCAAGTAATTGCAGCATAAACACGCCAATCCATTCATTTCCGTTATGCTTCATAAATTCAGGAAGGGGTTTTCCTTGTATATATTCCATGACATAAAAGGAAAAAGTCGTACCCTGTGGTGTCACCCAATCATCGACATCTAACAAATAAGGCCCAAGACTTTGTGCTTGGACCTTTTCTAGTGACTTTAATACATTTACTTCCATAGTAACAGAAGCACTTTTATCACTAATTTTTAGTGCTGCTTTCCTTCCACCTGCATCACATAGATAAACCGACCCAATTGCCCCATTTCCAAGCTTACGAATTATCGTGTAGCGTTTTTGATGCCACTTACCCGTAATGGACATCCCAGGTCTTAAAAATGCATCATGCGTTTTCGACGTCTTGTTCATGGTTATTTCTAAAGCTCCTTAACAAGCTTTTTTTGCCAAATTGATACATTGCTTCGCGTATTGCCGGGCCTGTCGGTGTAATGCCTCCACTTGTAAGCTTCGGGAAAACGGATGAAATGGAATCCAACTTCGGAGACCAATCTAGTACTTTATCAATATCTTTACGTTTACCTGGAAAGTTATAAATAGCAAAACGGTTTCGACCAACACGAGAGTTTAGGCTAATCGATAAATCCATTAATGCTTCCTTCACCGTTGGTAATTTATCATGCATACTTGCACTTGTATCAATTAATACAAGTACCTCTAAATCACTTGTTTCTCCTAAATCTTCCACTACTTCCATGATTTCGCCCCGTTTTTCTGGGTCTAAATCTTCCATCGTTTGTTCTTTCCCTAGTATTTGTTTTAATTCCATGTTTACAAACCCTTGAATCGTTTGGGTCATTGCTTGCTTCGTAACCATTTGCACGGTTTGTGATAATGCCTGCTTATACACTAACTGACTTACACCGCCCCCAGACAAGGCAATTTCTTCTACTTCTTGTAAACCTTCTGGCTCTTCTGTTTGGTCATCTTCTAAAATACCAATTACATTCACGGTAATTCCTTGCTGATACGCTAGTGCTGCTGTTGCTGCTGGGTCTTCTCCTTTATTCGAACACCCATCTGTAATTAATAGAATTTGCTTTAAAGTCCCCTTCTTCATACGAAACACCTCCATATTATTCCTTTACCATCATTGACAAAAATGCTTAGAGGTATACATATAGAAAGAAGGAATCTAGCAATTTATTCACAATGCTTCTGTTTGATAGATTGGAAAAGTTGCCCATCTAGGAATATTCTTTTGCACTTTCGCAACTAGTACTGTCATATCGTCCTCAATTTCACCACTACGAGTTCGAATGACTTCTTCAAGTAATAGATCAGCAATTTCTTGTGGATTATCCGTTTCCATTTCACGGATTTTCCGCTTTAGCCAAACATCTGTGTTTTCTACATGTTTCGGACCGTCAAAAATACCATCACTCATCATAATCAGAATATCATCTGACTGTAATTGTTCATTGACAATGTCAACATCGAATTCGCGAATAATCCCCATCGGTAAGTTACTTGCCTCGATCTTTAGTAACTGATCGCCTCGTTTTACGAAACTTGGTGTGGAACCAATTTTTAAGAATCGAACAAAGGCATTGTGTAAATTAATGACAGCTAAATCTAGAGTTGCAAACATTTCATCAGTAGTTCGTAGTGCTAAAATCGAATTGATTGATTTGATTGCTACTTTTTCTGGGATACCGGTTTGCAAAATTTGTTGCAAGAGCCTTAACGTTTCTTTACTCTCTTCACTAGCCCGGACACCATTACCCATTCCGTCACTTATTGCCATTGCATATTTACCTTCACCAAGCTCAATCATCGTATAGCTATCTCCAGAAATAATACCTCCACCTTTTGCAGCATGGGCAACCCCTGTTTCGACGGTATATTCTTTAGCCGAACCGAACGCTAAGAATGAGTAGCCATTTGGGAAAGGCGAAATATCTTCCTGCTTAACAACGATCGTTTCATTTAAGATATCCGATAATACTGGGGCAATGAGCTTTTCCCCTTCACCGTGGTATTCATAGAAAGCAGCAGTCATTTCAATATCGACGCTACCTTTATCCAACCTATACACATCTAACTTCTCCAGTTCAATTCCAATCGATTTTAATGCATGAACGATTTGTAATTCTTGATTTTCATGATGTTCTCGCTCTTTTAAAATTTCTTTTGCAAAGTCTTCCATGACATCCGATACACCTTGAAGTTGTTCTGCTACTAGTTTTTTACTTTCCAATACTTGCTTTCTCAATTTTCGATTCGCTTCAAAATACGACATCTCCTCTTTCATCGTATCGATTACTTTGCGAGATTTTATACAATGATTTTCAAATTCGCGGATAAGCTTTCGGCTCGGATCATTTCCAGTTTCAATATCTTGCTTCATTTCTCCCATTAAGGAATACGTCTTATCAAATTGCTGCTGCCAGCATCTTTCCTTCATGAAGCATGATTGACAGGTTTTTTCGGTTACATTGCTAAGGAAGTAATCGGTCTCTCGTTGTGATTCCTCATCTTCTAATGAATAGTTTTCAGCAGAGCTAAAGCTTTTTGACAATGCTTCAAAGACTTCAGAAAACTGCTCTACACGTTTTGCCGTGACATTCCGTACTTTCTGCAAATATTGCTGCTGTTCATTGGCATGTTCTTCTGTTCCTGGAATGTAACGGGATAATTTTTTAAACCAGCTACCAGGTGTGATTAAAAATAATAAAATCGCAACAGTTGATTCAATAAGAGACGGGATTAAGGCATTAGAATCTCCATAGATTCCTACTAAAAACGTTCCAACTAGTAAACCGGCACCGACACCAATCTTTTTTCCTTCTTTTAGTAACCCACCAAGAAGACCAGAAAATGCTAGTAAGCTCATTTGATATAAATTAGCGACATTTGCTAGAGATAATATTAAGCCTGCAACAACCCCAACAGTTGAACCTATTGCCGCACCACCAACAAATGCAAACATTAAAACGAAGTATCGTGATAACACTTGTTCGATCGACGCATTGTATAACTCCCACCCAACCGTTCCAGTAAGGATGGATGCAATTAATATAATCATACAAACAATTTCTTCATTTTTTAATCCCGGACGATATCGCTTCTGGGAAATCAGAGGGACACTTTGCATAAATATTAAAACTAATACGGTTCCTAGAACTCCTTCTACAACAATAAGCATCCATTCATAGGAAGTAAGTTGTCCATAAATGGTATATAAGAAAATCCTCGGCCCTACGGTTGCTAAAAATACGAATATAGGAATTTTAGTTTGTTGTCCTTTTAAGTTTTTAAAGATGGTAGACAGAATTATGAAGAAGAATAACGCAATACCGACAAATAAACCGTGGGATAATGATATTGTAAATGCACCAAGCATCGTTGCGAGTAGTGTCTTTGCTGATTTGTCTCGATGCATAAACCATAATGTTGCTAAGAAGGCGACGGCAAAAGGTGAGACAACCGATAGAATGATAGCTCGTCCTAGTAAAAAGCCTACGATCATATATAGTAAGCCATAGTCTAGTAAAATCCTTTTACCTTGTGTGTATAATTTCATCCTTAGGTTATGTAAAAATGTATTTTCTACATCGATTGCTTTTGTCTGGACTCTTGAAACAGATTCCATTCAACCACTCCTCTTTGACGGATTATTTTTGTTTTCTGTTCTACTGATGGTTTTTTGTGCATATACTATTTTTATGGACAGTTCCTCTTTCATAACAGTAAAACATAGTTGGTTATTTTTTTTTGTCAAAACAAGAGGGTTGTTTAGAAAAATCGTTCGACTGAAATCTAGTAGGTGATTGGGTTTTCTACATATTCTTTATTTTTTGGTTGTTGTTTTTGTCAGAGTAAGTCGGGGTTTTTATTGTTGTAATTTAATTGTAATCTTTTAGAAATGCTTCTTGCCAATCCCGTGGCGGGAATACACTCCGCTTTCCTGCGGGGGCTGGTGATCCTCCTCGAGCTAAAGCTCTGTGGGGTCTCACCTAGGCCACTGCTCCCGCGGGAGTCTCCGTGTATTCCCGCCACTCAGTGCTATAAAACAATATACATTTCTTTCCAAGCACTACAAACAAAAAACTCGTATCAAAAAATAACGATACGAGTTTTTAACATCTACTGTTTTATTTTATAAATCGTTTTATATATTGTATTGCTGCTGTGTGTAGGGCTTCGTGGTAGATGGTTCGGATTAGAACTTGTTCGATGGTGTGCATGCCCATTTCGGTTGGCTGGAACTCCTCTTCTAGTCGGTCTTGGTATTTTTCTTTAATATTTGTGATTTGGTGTTGTAATAATTCCTTTAGCTCGTGTAAGTTTGGTGTTTCTGCAGTAAAATCGCTGGGACTTGTACCAAAACCGAACCATTGATTTAATTTGTTTGCTTCTTCGGATTTTTCCTTTGTAACAGCTTGGATCCAAAGGTATTGGTCAAGATATAGATGCCCTAAGTTCCATCTAATGTTATTATTAAATCCTTCTGGTATGATATCTGCTTCTACTTCTGTGATGTTTTCAACCAGCTGTAACGTTTCTTGACGATAGGTGTTTAGCTGGTTGAACAGTACTTTATGACGTGCTTTCAACATTCTACACCTTCTTCTTTCGAAAATTACTATATACATTCGACATTTATCTGAAAATATCCTCTTTATTTAAACATATTGACATGAGTGAAATCGTCATGTATTATGATTCTTGTTGACTAAACAAACCAATTTGTTTTTCATCAATTATATATTATGGCGGCGTAGCTCAGCTGGCGAGAGCGTACGGTTCATACCCGTGAGGTCGTGGGTTCGATCCCCTCCGCCGCTATCAAACAAAAAACCTGTTATCTTTTTAGATAGCAGGTTTTTCTTGCATTTTTAGCCAGGTCCGCTGACCTGACTACATGCTTGCAAAGTCAAAATAGATAGAAAAACGGCTATCATATTGATAGCCGTTTAGTTTTATATATATAAAAATTTTAGAGCATTATCCGGGTAGACAGCATTTGTTATCCTCTTTTAGCACCTCGACCCCCACGTCTGGATTCTGTGTGCTTTTTCAAAGAGGCTAAGCGATCTTCTGAATCCTTTAGAAAACGGTTCATTTTAGCTTCAAATGTCTCCGTACGTTCTCTAGGATTTTGACGGACTGGCTTTTTCTCCTTCGCTTTCTTAATGGATAAACCAATTTTGCCATCCTTTTCAACATTAATTACTTTAACCTCTACTTCGTCTCCTACAGAAAGGTGTTCATTAATGTCTTTGACATAATTATCAGCAACCTCACTAATGTGAACTAGTCCAGTTGTCCCTTCTCCAAGTTCAACAAAAGCACCAAAATTAGTGATACCGGTTACCTTACCTTGCAGTTTGCTGCCTACTTCAATTGACATAAAAAAAATGCTCCTCCTTAAGAAATTAAAATACTTTACTTATATATTATAGCTAAGCCAGTAAAAGTGTGTCAATATGACGAGTCTTCTTCCGGAGTTTTAAAAATTAACTCGCCTTCTTTTGATAGAAAGTATTTCGTACGAGCAATCTCTAGAATATACTCTTCATCATTTAGCAATTGAATTTCTTCTTTATACTTCTTCTCTTTTTTCTCTAAATCTGCAAGCTCTTCCTGCAGTTGCTTATATTCTTCTAACTTTTCAGCATGTAGAGCTCGTTGTTGAAAGTGGTAGACCGCCATGCTGCCAGCAGCAATTGCAACTACAACAAGAAAAAGAGCCAGCCTACGAAAAAGTCGCTGCTTTTTACGTTTCTGTCTTTCTATGTAAGCATCATATTGATCCATATATTGCGAGTTCAATTTCGTTACTGTTTTCTTCTTCTGCATAGCGTCACCTCCTCTTTGCTGTGATATATCTTAATACTTTTCTACATATATTCTGTATTTTACTATAAAATCCTGCTAAATGGTGTAAAAATAATTTGAATTTTTGAGGTAGAAGGCGATAAATCATACTAAAGAACCATTTTAATGGAATATAGATGCACTTTAAGATAAAGCCTACGATAAGTATCAGCAAATTAAAGAGGAAGATTACTGCTGCAATCAATAATTTAATCATATATCGTATGGGAGCTATAATTAACATGTTCACTACATTACGCAAAAATTGGTAGATTCTATATATGATGATAATCATTCGTTCCAAGAGCCGTTTATACAGGTTTGCGGCAAAGACTTGATATGCCGCAAAACCTAATAAACATGCAGCAAATACATAAAAACGTAGCTCCCCAGCATTCACTTGGAATAGAACAAAATATAAAATGAAAACTTGGGTGAGCCAAAAGCTAACTTCCATAAAATACACTAAAAACAAATTCTCTTTCCAATGCTTTTGGAATCGGCGAAAGGTTTCAAGTGCCATGCCAAGATAAAGGCCTCCACCTATCATAGAAACCATCGTTAAGAATTGGACACTCAGTGTCATCGGAATAGCTTGCTAAAGAAGCCTTTAGCCTTCTCCTGATGATGTTCATCGACGTAAGACATTTCATAAACCTTTCCTTTAATGGATACTACACCTTCGCCAACATCTAAGTTTTTTAGCTGGAGGTTTTGTCCACGAATGATTAAATATCCCATTACGGTTTCTAGCAAAAACTCCTCATTATCAAAGCTATCCACTTCTTTTACGCCGGTAATCTCTAACAGTCTACGATTATTCAGTTTTAATTGATGGTCTTGCTGTTGTACTCTTGTACTATTTTCTTTTTCATAATAGTTCATATCCGCTTCCTCCTTATCACTAATAACTTATGATAGGAGGGACAAGTATAGAACTACTCTACTTCGATTTTTTCTTCTTTTACAATCTTATAAAGCATACCTGCTTCATCTTTTCGAACTGTCTCTTTTAGCGATGTAACTTCTACTGTTACAAGCTTTTGTCCGAACCTGATTTGTAATGTATCCCCAATGGCTACGGTAGAAGAAGCTTTAGCTGGATTTCCATTAATGGAGATTCTCCCTTGATCTGCTACTTCTTTCGCTAATGTTCTTCTCTTAATTAATCGAGAAACCTTTAAAAATTTATCTAAACGCATCCTTCTCACTCTCTTTCCTTTGCTTCGTTCCAATAATGATCCATTTCATCTAGCGTAGACTTCGTGATATCTTGTCCCTTTTCTTCAAGCTTTTCCTCTATATACGTAAACCGCTGGATGAATTTTTGATTCGTTTGACTAAGTGCATTCTCTGGATTTACTTTATAATATCTTGTTAAGTTCGCTAGTACAAATAGTACGTCGCCAAACTCTTTTTCTATTTCCACTTTATGTCCGGATTCAATAGCAACACGGACTTCTTTTATTTCTTCATCTAGCTTTTGCCAAATATCCTCTACTTGATTCCAGTCAAATCCAACTTTAGCTGCCTTCTTCTGTAATTTATAGGCTTTAAGAAGAGCTGGTAATCCTTTTGGTATTCCTTCTAGTATAGACTTCCGGGTTTCTTTTTTCTCTTCCCGTTTTAATGCTTCCCAGTTGGTTAATACGTCATCTACAGAATCAACTGAGACATCGGAAAACACATGTGGATGTCGGTAAATCATTTTATCGGTAATGGATTTAATGACATCATCTATTGTGTAGTATCCGTCATCTTCACCGATTTGGCTATGAAGCATAATTTGTAATAATACATCTCCAAGCTCTTCAATAATCCCGTCATCGTCTTGATCATTAATCGCATCAATAAGCTCATAAACCTCTTCAATGGCATATTCTCGTAACGATTCATGGGTTTGTTCCTTATCCCACGGGCAGCCATTAGGACCCCTTAATATCGCAATCACTTCCCTAAGACGATTAAAGGTATGGTGTAATAACTGTTTCGGTGCTGGTGGAATATAGACACTCGTTAAATTACTCACTTCTACCGAATGGTCTAATTCCTCCACTGGAATCGTAAGTTTCTTTTCCTTATTACTCCCAGCTGCATCTATAATCGTTACTTGATAATCAGGCGGTAAATCCTCTAATAGTGCAAGCTTTACTTCTGAAGCAGTAAACTGATCATAAACCTGGCAAAACACAATATGATTTTGGTAATTAAGCTCACTCCGATTAAACCCGGTAGCATCTACAAATTGGAACCCGTCAATCGGGTCAATTTTTAGTGAGGTAAATAAAGCATCCAAATAGCTCTGTCCACCAATAATTTCTACGTCGGTGTTATCTTGCTCAAGTAATAACTGAACGGTTTTCTCCGCAAGCATCGGATGCCCCGGTACGGCATACATCACATTAGATTCTTTTGCTTTCTCTAATAAAGTGTAAACAATCTCTTGGTAAACCGCTTCAAACGTCTGATTTTGCTTATATAAATGATCAAACGATGTAAACTGGACACCTTCAGCTTGTAATGTTTCGATTACGGGATGGTCTAAAGTCCGTGCGTAGATCACTGTTTTTTCATTTATTAATTTTTTATAAACGCCAAGTGGTAGCTGGTCGATATCCCCTGCACCTAGGCCTATTACTTCGATTTTCATTTGTTAGACCTCCTAAATTTCGCTCCAAAAGGGATAAGATGGAGTTCCTTTTCAGAGAACGCCTTAAAGCGAATTAATAACCCGATATAAATAACCGCCCCGATTCCTGACAATAAGAGGACAGTGAAAAGCAGCGCTAACCTTGAAAAGCTCTCCGTCGGTAAGATAGCATCTGCAATTAATAAAAAGGCTACCATACCAATAGTCGCAGTTAAAAATGGCTTCCATTTCACGGTTAATAGTTTTCCATGTGGGCTCGTTTGTTTCAGCTTTATTATGGTTGCAATAGTTAGAAACAATAAACTAGCTACTGTACCAATTGCACCTCCTACGATTCCGAAATGTGGGACGAACCATATATTTAATAACCATTTCATTATAAATGCTAACACAATATAAACGGCTGTCCATTTTATAAACCCGAGCCCTTGCAAAATAGAGCTTGAAGTTATGGTGATAGAACTTAATAAAACAGCTGACATTAAAATCATTAAGGCGATGTCACCATGATTGTCTTCATATAACAACCGATTCACTTCTGGAAATAGTAATATTAATCCCAGACTAGCAGCCCAGGCTAAATAAAAGCTAATCTTTAACGAGCTTCCAATCTTATCAAAAGCTAGCGATTCTCCTGGATACACTGCACCTTTGATCACACTTGGAATGAGGGCCAAACCAAATGATGATCCTAACACTGCACCGATTTGGATAAGTGGTTGGCCACGGTCGAATACTCCTTTTGCTTCCATTGCCTCTTGATTTGTTAGGCCACTCTCCATTAGTCCAGGAACTACGGTAAACGAATCGGCAAATTGAATGATTAACAATATCATATGGCTTAATGCGGCTATAAATCCATATACTACAATGGTTTTACTATAGTATTTCCACGGAATGTTCCGATTTACTTTTTTTACGGGTTTATTCTTAACATAGAAGTACACTAATATAACAAAAGCAACGACAGACCCAAAAATAGCTGCAATCCCAGCCATATTTCCAATCCAATAAATATCCAACCCATGTACTGCGACAAGACTTGCGATACCAATGATAATCGAGACACGAAAAAGCTGCTCTCCAATTTGAGAATAGGCGGTTGGTTTCATGTCTGACTTCCCTTGGAATACGCCTCGTAATAAAGCCGTAAAAGGAATGACTAGAAATAGTATGCTTGCAATTT
Source organism: Ornithinibacillus jepli (assembly GCF_047228935.1). NCBI lineage: Bacteria > Bacillati > Bacillota > Bacilli > Caryophanales > Bacillaceae > Ornithinibacillus > Ornithinibacillus jepli. The sequence goes on along the minus strand of NZ_JBFEGG010000002.1, from coordinate 718,940 downwards.
TATATCCACTAGCTAGCTCCTTGTCGCCAACAAATATGGCAATTTCATCGGCACTTAGATAAAGGAGTAAGGCGAAGAAACTACTTAGCCCGAAAGAGATAGCCCAGATTGGTAACATAAAATATTTAAAGGATATGTCTTCGGCTTCAGCGGTAAGTTTTGAGATTGCTGTTGGAAAGCCGTATAGGGCTAGAATTAATGTAATACCGATAATTGGATATATTTGTTGGTATATGTAAAAGCCAATGTCACCTGTAAGGTTTTGTAGTGGTATTCGGTATCCTGCACTTAGTATTTTGCTGATTAACCCGGCTAGTGTGAGGATTAGGGCACCTTTAACGAATTTATTCGATTCCATATGTAACGTCCTTTGGAGCTGATTATTGTATGTTTTGTTTGGTTATCAGATTAACCATTCAATATGTCTAGAGCCTTCCTGAAATTCCCATACATTATATCACAACGTAATTTCATATTCGCTCTATACAATCCTATTATCTACCTCTTCACAAGAAAAAGAGTAAAAATTAGTGTGTTAGGACTAATTTTTACTCTTTTTTAATTTTATTCCATTTGTTTTGCTAAAAAGCTTGCTGCTGTTTCTAGGGATTTTTGTTCTACTTCGCTAAGCTTCTCTCCTTCTCTTGAGAACATGACAACGCAACCGATTGGGTCTCCATTTGCAATGATTGTGCTAATGCAATATGAATTTACTTCTTCTTCTTTTCCTGGTAATAGCTCTAATGATGTTGCGTCGGTCTCTAGTGTTTGAAGTCTACTTTCGATTGCTTTTTCGATTTTAGGGCCGATGTTTTTATTTAAGTAATCTTTTTTGGATTCTCCTGCTACGGCGATAATTTCATCACGGTCGCATATTAGGACAGGATGATGAAGTGAATCGAATAGTGCTTGTGCATATTCTGTAGCAAAGTTTCCTAATTCATTGATTGGTGAATATTTCTTTAAAATCACTTCACCTTCTCGGTCAATGAAAATTTCTAACGGGTCTCCTTCACGTATACGTAAAGTTCTTCTAATTTCTTTCGGGATGACTACTCTACCTAAATCATCAATCCGTCGTACAATTCCTGTTGCCTTCATTCCTGAAGCCTCTCTTTCTTATGATGATTTCTGGTGCTAAAGTTAGAAGCTAAGCTATTATGTCTTCTTAATTGGTGGTAAAGTTTAGTTAAGATACCAGGGGTAGCCTAACCTAAGTACTTACACAACCTTAACTTCTTTTTTAAGTAAACTCCAGTTGTGTTTTAGTAGTATGAATCATCTTGGAAGAACTATACATGAAATACCATTTATTGTAGTTAACGATTAATTTTATCCATTTTTCCAATAAAATCTTTTATGGTATCGTAGCGTGAAAATTTCGTATCTCTGGAAAAACGGTAAATCACTTTTAATTTTGTTTGTTCTGTTCCGAGTAAAATATCTCGTCCATATTCATTAGCAAGTTCAAAGATTTTCGCCCCATCGACTAACTGACTTCTGTCTTCTGATACGAGCAATTCAATTTTGTTATTTTTTTCCGTAATCGATTCAATCCGCTCTCGTTTCGCTAACCATCTAAGCTCCGAAACTATAAATAAATTTTCAACCTCTGTTGGAAAATCACCGAAACGGTCGAGTAATTCATCCTGTAACTCCTCTATATCGTCTTTTGAGGTGATTGTTTGGAACTGCTTATACATATCAATTTTTTGTCTTTCATCCTCAATATACGTATCCGGGATGTAGGCATCGATGGATACGTTCAGTTCTGGATCAAACGGTTTAATCTCTTCCATTTCTTTCCCTAGTTTTTTTGCTTCAATAGCTTCACTTAACATTTGGTTGTACATATCAAATCCAACGGAATCAATAAATCCATGCTGTTGAGCACCTAGTAGATTACCTGCTCCACGAATGGATAAATCTCGCATGGCAATTTTAAAGCCAGATCCTAGTTCAGTAAATTCTTTAATTGCTTGCAAGCGTTTTTCCGCCACTTCGTTTAATACTTTATCCTTTTTATACGTAAAGTAAGCATATGCTACACGATTAGAACGTCCAACCCTTCCACGAAGCTGGTAAAGTTGACTAAGTCCCATTCGGTCTGCATCATAAACAATTAATGTATTTACATTCGGAATATCCACACCGGTTTCAATAATGGTCGTACTAACAAGTACATCAAACTCGCCTTCTAGAAAACCAAACATGACATTTTCTAGCTCTGCCTCATTCATCTGTCCATGGGCAAATGCTACCCGAGCCTCTGGTACTAGCATACCGATATCTCGAGCCATTTTATCAATATTTTCAACCCGATTGTATAAGAAGAATACTTGACCATCTCGAGCCATTTCTCTTTCGATTGCTTCCCGGATTAATACTGGATTATATTCCATTACATACGTTTGGATTGGGAAACGATTTTCCGGTGGTGTTTCAATGACAGATAAATCACGAACTCCAAGCATGGACATATGCAGTGTACGCGGAATTGGTGTTGCTGTTAAAGTTAGGACATCAATATTTGTCTTCATTTGCTTCACTTTTTCTTTATGCTTCACACCGAAGCGCTGCTCTTCATCGACGATTAATAAGCCTAGATCATGGTATTCTACGTCCTTGGAAAGGATGCGATGGGTACCAATTACGATATCAACTAATCCTCGTTTTAATCCATCTATCGTTTCTTTTTGTTGTTTAGCCGTCCTAAATCTACTTAATAACCCAATATTAATCGGGTAGTCCTGGAATCTTTCCCGAACTGTTTCATAATGTTGCTGCGCTAAAATCGTCGTTGGAACAAGTATCGCTACTTGTTTACCATCGGCAATTGCTTTAAACGCTGCACGTATTGCAACCTCCGTCTTACCGTAACCAACATCACCACAAAGCAATCGATCCATTGGTCGTTCTCTTTCCATATCTTGTTTAATTTCCTCAATACAACGTAATTGGTCTTCTGTTTCTTGATATGGAAACGATGCTTCAAACTCTCGCTGCATCTCACCATCTGATGAAAAGGCAAACCCTTTACGAGATTCTCGTTCTGCATATAGCTTTATTAAGTCGTCGGCAATATCTTCCACAGAGGATTGTACTTTTCGTTTTACTTTTGTCCACTCACTACCGCCTAATTTATAAAGCTTCGGTTCTTTCCCTTCAGAACCGACGTACTTCTTCACTAAATCAATCTGCTCAATTGGTACAAATAATTTGTCATCGCCAGAGTATTTAATCAGCATGTAATCTTTATGCTTTCCTTGGACCTCTAACGTTTCAATTCCTAAATATCGTCCTATACCATGGTTTGTATGAACAACATAGTCACCAACTTTAAGCTCTTGATAGTTTTGAATTCTTTCGGCATTGGAGATGTTTTGTTTCTTTCTAGGGCGTTTATTTCGTTTCTTAAACAATTCATTTTCCGTTATTAACGCTAATTTATGCATCGGTAACTCTATACCACTTGTGATATTCCCGACTACGATAGTTGGTATTTCAACTGGCAAATGGATTTGTTCTGAAATGACTGCCTCAATATCATAGTCATTTAATATTGAATGAACCTTATCTGCACGATTTTTATTTGGTACGACGACTACAACGGAATAGTCCCCTTTTTCCCACCGATTTAATTCATTTTTAAATAAATGCATTTGTCCGTGGAAATCCTGCATCGCTCTAGAAGAGAGGTTGACTATGTTTTGCGGATTCGTATTTGGAATATGACGTAAAAATACAGACATATAAATACGGGTCGCATTCATATTGCCCCAAACAGTATGCCAATCAAAGGAAAACTTACTATCTACTACCATTTTGCTTGCCTCAAGTAGACTGCTGTACCATTCTGCTTCTTCTTGATCTAAATTCGTAGCAGTTTCCTGGATTCTACTCATTTCATCCAGAACTACTATTCCCTGTTTCGGGAGATAATCTAACAAACTAGCAGGTTTATCATAGAAAAATCCTAAATACTTATGCATTTCAGGAAAATGTTCTAAATTTTTTAATCGATCGATATCTCCTTCGATGGCTTCGGAAAGTGTTTCTTTTGCCTCTTTTGACTTTAACTTTTTTAATGTTTTAGAAAACGCCTCTTCTAAACGTTGCGCCCCTCGCAAAATATCCTCACTTGTTAAAAGTAACTCTGTAGCAGGTCCTACGGTTACTTCCTGTAATCGATCTAAGGAGCGCTGTGTGTCTGCATCAAAATATCGAATAGAATCCACTTCATCATCAAACAGTTCAATTCGAATAGGATGAGCTTCCGTGACAGGGTAAATATCAATTATTCCCCCGCGTCTACTAAATTCACCAGGGGTTGTAACCATAGAAGCATGCTCATATCCCATATCTACTAATGAACTAAGGTAGGAGTCAATATCGATTTCTTCTCCCTCACGAAATAGCAATTGATATTTACTCCAATAATCTATTGGGGGTAATATCCGCTTAAGTGCTGCTACCGGCGCAATGAGAATACCTGATTTTTGATTCGACCATTTCGTTAATGCCTCAATCCGGCTACTGCGCAACTCTGGACTTGCGATTGCAATTTCCGATGCGATAAGCTCGTTAACTGGATATAAATGGACATGTTCTTCATCTAAAAATGCAGATAAATCATCATATAATTGTTGCGCTTGCACCAGTTGGTATGTAACAAGTAGTATTGGCCTGTTTAACGATTCTTCCATGGCAGAAACTAGCATACTTCTGGCTGAACCAGATAAACCAGCTACTAACTGCTCCTTTAATCCACTATCAATACCATCGATAATAGATTGTACATCCTTTTGTGATCCTAAGTATTGATTAAACGCTTTCACATCAAAACCCCCATTATGACTTTCCCTTCGAGCATAGCCTTACTAATTTAATAGCTTTTAAAATCTATTAGTGTAAGCGCAAAAACGCCTTGGTTAGAGAACCAAAGCTTTGTCTTACTTGTTTTATTGTATAAAATAATCTAATTCATGGTATTCCGGATGATGTCCTAATGATTCCTCGCAATTCTCACATATGGCGTTAATTTCGACATCTCCGTTCGCTTTGTACTGAATCATTTCCCTTTTTTCCTTATCTGTAAGTGTATTCCAACCGAGCATTGTTGTATCGACTACTTGCTCTTTTATTTCACCGAGTTTCTGCCCACAATGTCTACATTTATAGACGATAGACATAGAAAAACCTCCTCGAATAAACTTAAATTATTAGTTAATAGGTTTATCCGAAAAGTGTTATTTTATACGGTTAGAATCAATTTGTTCATTTTACGCATTAAACATTAAATTCATTCATTACTTCTTCAAAGGAATTCTCTAACCATTTCTCACAAGCATCCGCTGCTTTGGTGATGCTTTCTTGGACTAGATTTTCTTCCTCTTTCGGGAATGCTCCTAGAACATAATCTACTACAGGGACTGGTGATACTGGTCGTCCCACTCCTAAGCGGATTCGTTTAAAGTCTTTTGTCCCTAATTGATCGATTATGGAGCGAATACCATTATGACCGCCGTGTCCGCCTTTTTGGCGTAAGCGTATTTTGCCTGTAGGTAAATCTAGGTCATCGTAAATAACGAGGACATCTTCTAATGGTATATCATAATATTCCATTAGTGGTCTGAGTGATTCACCCGATAGGTTCATATACGTTTGTGGTTCTAGTAGTAGTACTTTTTCTCCGTTAATGGTTGCTGTTGTATAATTGCCTTTGAATTTAGTTTTGTTTAATTTTAGATTATGGCGGGATGTTAATTCATCGATTACCATGAAACCGATATTATGCCGGGTTTTCTCGTATTTTTTTCCCGGGTTTCCTAAGCCGACAATACATTTCATAATATATTTCTTCCTTTTTATGTATTAGTATTGTGCGATACCCGCGGACCGAATACACTTCGCTTTCCTGCGGGTGACCGGTGAGCCAGGCTACTACTTGAGTAAAATTCTTTGCTGCCTTGCCCCGAGGAAGCCTGCTACGAAGCATCGCTTTCAGACGCAGGGGCATCTCGGGGTCTCACCTATGCCTATCCTCCCGCTGGAGTCTCCGTGTATTCGGACCGCTCACAGCAACGCACCATAATTTGGTTTTAAATTACAATTTTTAACCATAATTTAATAATAATTATTTTCTCTATAAATAAATACAACAATCCCTCCATGATAAATTGATTTATATGGAGGGTTTGGTTTTTATTTTTGGGTAATATGATTGGTTTTAGTCTTCGTTTCTATCAGTTTGTGCTTCTCCGGTAAATTCTGGTTCTGCATCAGTTTCTTCTTGTCCTTCCATGTCTGCATTCGTTGTAGGGGCAAGGACACTTGCAACGATGGTTTCGGGGTCGTCTGTTACTTCATATGTTGTTGACTCACCGATTTCAGCTACTGTGACGATATCACCAATACTTTTATTGGAAATGTCTACTGTAATTTCATTAGGGAAGTTATTTGGTGTAGCTCGTACCGTTACTTCATATAAAGGTTGTTGTACGACACCATTTTCGGGTTCCCCAACGACACGGACTGGAACGGTTGTCTCCAATTCCTGTGACATATTCACTACATAAAAATCAGCGTGTAATACGTGATCCTTAATTTTATCTGTTTGGTAATCATGTAACATTACATTTAATGACGATTCACCTTGAATTTGTAGTGAAATTACAGCGTTTTTCCCTTCATCTCGAACGGTTTTAAGTAGTTCCATACTATCAACTGAAATGGACTTTGCTCCATTATCTTTACCGTAGACAACTGCAGGTACTTGTCCACTTTCTCTAAGCTGTTTCGTTGCCGACTTTGTATGATCTTCTCGTTTTAGTGCATTTAAGGTTACTGACATCATTATCATCCTTCCAATGTAAAACTAGTATCTCATCCAATTTTTTGTGACAACTTCCTCGTATTATTCTATTGTTTATCTAAAGCAGCTTACATCATATAGTATGTTCCCTTAAAACAACTAGATTAAACATTAATCAAATAAAATACTAACGGATTGTTCTTCATGGACACGAATAATCGCTTCCCCGATTAAAGGAGCAACTGATAATTGGGTAATCTTATCAATCAGTTTTTCTTCTGGTAGAGGAATAGAGTTCGTAATCACTAATTCTTTAATTTGCGAGTTTTGAATACGTTCGATTGCTGGGCCTGATAATACTGGATGTGTACAGCATGCATAAACTGCTTTTGCACCATTTTCGATTAACGCATTTGCTGCAAGTGTGATGGTACCAGCAGTATCGATGATGTCATCAATAAGAATTGCTGTTTTACCTTCAATATTTCCAATAATATTCATTACTTCAGCAACATTTGGACGGGGTCTTCTTTTATCAATAATACCAATTGGTGCTTTTAGACGATCAGCCATTTTTCTCGTTCTCGTTACACCACCATGATCCGGTGAAACGATAATGATATCGTCAATATTTTTCGCTTCAAAGTAATCAGATAGAAGTGGCACACCTTGTAGATGATCGATTGGTCCATCAAAGAAACCTTGAATTTGTGGAGCATGTAGGTCTAGTGTAATTACACGGTCAGCACCTGCTGTTTCAATTAAATCTGCAACTAGCTTAGCAGTGATAGGCTCTCTCGCACGTGCTTTACGATCTTGTCTCGCATAACCGTAATACGGCATGACGACATTAATCGTTTTAGCAGATGCACGTTTTAATGCATCCAGCATAATTAAAAGCTCCATTAAATGTTGGTTAACTGGTGAGCTTGTAGACTGTACAACATACACGTCACAGCCACGAACACTTTCTTCAATATTAATTTGAATTTCACCATCACTAAATGTTGTTACCGTACATTTTCCTAAAGAAATACCAATGTGATCAGCAATTTCTTCTGCTAGTTTTTGATTCGAATTAAGTGAAAAAACCTTCATGTTTGAATTTTGGTATTGAGACATGAAATGACCCTCCGTTAATTATTGTCTTTTAATCTGTTTTTTAATCTAGATGCATATCCTTCTTTGTTTGATTGTCTAGCACGAGCAACAGACAATGCATCTGAAGGTACATCTTTCGTGATGGTAGAACCCGCAGCAATAAAGGAGCCTTTCCCAATGGTCACTGGGGCAACTAAATTCGAGTTACAGCCGATAAAGGCGTCGTCTTCGATTGTAGTTAAATACTTGTTTTTGCCATCATAGTTTACTGTAATTGTACCACATCCGACATTAACATTACTTCCTACTTTTGCATCACCAATATAACTTAAATGGGATACTTTACTTCCTTGGCCTAATTCCGCCTTTTTAATTTCTACGAAGTTGCCAATTTTAGCATCGTCACCGATATTAGCATCCGGTCTAATGTGAGCGAATGGCCCAATGTTGACGCGATCACCAATTTTACTATCTGTTGCAACACTTTGTTTCACAACCGAATACTCACCAATTTCACAATTTTGAATCTCACTATTTGGTCCTATCACCGCATTTCCACGAATGATAGATTTACCGCCAATGATCGTTCCTGGATAAATAACAGCATCCGATTCAATCACAACATCAGGTTGGATATACGTATTTTCTGGGTCCATTATGGTAACACCATTACGCATATGGTTTTCATTGATACGTAGCTTCATCGTCTTCTCAGCTTGGGCTAAGGCTACTCGGTCATTTACACCAAGCGTTTCTTCGAAGTTATCGATTTGATAAGCCGTAACCTTTGCCGATTTTCCTTTTAGTATTTCAATGACATCGGTTAAGTAATACTCACCTTGCGAATTGTTATTGGACACACTTTGCAAAGCATCGAATAACGCTTCATTGTCAAAGCAATATGTTCCTGTATTAATCTCAGCGACTAAAAGTTCATCTGGGCTAGCATCCTTATGCTCTACGATACGTTCTACTTCATTTTGCTCATTACGAATGACTCTTCCATAACCAGTTGGGTTAGGAGCTTTCACAGTAAGGATCGTCGCTTTTGATTCTTCATTTTCATGATGCTCAAATAGCTTAGCAAAAGTTTCTTGTGTAATAAGGGGCGTATCACCGCATACTACAATCGTTGTGCCTTTTTTATTTTTCATCAGCTCTTCTGCTTGCATTACTGCATGACCTGTTCCAAGCTGTTCTTCTTGTAAGACGAACTTTGTATGATCACCGAGGTGTTCTTTCACTTTGTCAGAACCAAATCCAACAACGGTAACAACTTCTTCTAACCCTACCGCCTTTACTTGTTCCAGCACGTGCTGTACCATCGGCTTGCCTAAGACCGGATGAAGTACTTTATATAGCTTTGACTTCATACGAGTTCCTTGACCTGCCGCAAGTATAATGGCATAACGCTTTTTCATGAGGATAACCTCCAATATTTAAGATCGATGTCTCCATCATCATATTCTAATAAATATCCATTTTGACTATATCTTAAAAGACAGTTGATTTCAACCAATTGGAAGCAAAACCGGTGGGTAAAAAACTACATGAGAAAGCTAAACGAAGTAGTATTCTTTCAAAGTAGGAGAATTATTCTTAGAGGAACAAAAAAAGAAGGCTAATCTTTAGGAGATTAGACCTCTAGTTGAAAAGGGTTTCAATTCTTAGGAAGCCCCAGCTTCCTCAAATTCCACTTCTTCACCTGCACGGCGATATTCTTCTAATACTGCTTCTTGGATTTTAGCCCTAGTATTAGAGTTTATCGGATGTGCGATATCTCTGAATTCACCATCAGGAGTTCGTTTAGATGGCATTGCTACGAATAATCCATTATTTCCATCGATTACTCGGATATCATGAACGACAAATTCTTGATCTAACGTAATAGATGCGATGGCACGCATTCTACCTTCCGTATTAACACGGCGTAATCTTACGTCAGTTACTTCCATGCTGATTCACCACCTTTTCGTCTTCGAGTTAGTTAATTAAATTCTACAAAAATTTGAAAATTCCTGCTTAGTTTTTGAAAAAAGTTTAATAATTTACACAAAAAGTAAAATATTAGAGTATTTTTTACTATTTTACTAAAAAAAAGACTATCCTCTAAAGGCTAGTCTTCAAAAATAACTAAATGAAATTACCACGCTGCACCGAAATAAAGTTTTCTTTAATATCTACATCAGATATTTTTACGAGCGACAAATATTCATTCACTACACGCTCTTCTTCTTCATCATCAGCTTCTGCTAGTACTCCAATTGCTTTAACATTCGTATTAAATTCTTTTAATAGACTTACGATACCATTAATCGTGCCGCCAGCCTTCATAAAGTCATCGATAATACATACGTTAGAGCCTTCCTTCAAGCTCCGTTTTGGAAGTACCATCGTCTGGATTTTTCTAGATGAACCAGAGACATAATTAATACTTACCGAGGAACCTTCTGTCACCTTTGGATCTCTTCGCACAATAACGACTGGAACATTTAAGAAGGATGCAACTGCATATGCCAGGGGGATTCCTTTGGTAGCGACCGTTACGACAACATCTATATCTAATTTTGAGAAGTTTGAAGCAAATATCCGTCCAATTTCACGTACAGTATTCGGCTCACCCAAAATATCGCTCATATATAAATATCCGCCCGGGAGAATACGATTTGGATCCTTTAAGCGTTGACATAGCTGATCAACAAATTCTATTCCCTTCTCTGTCGATGCTTCAGGGATAAACATTACGCCGCCTGCAGAACCCGCTAATCGTTTTAAATATCCTAAACCTTCCGCTCTAAACATTTGGTCTATAATGTCCAAATCTTCACTGATAGAAGCTTTTGCTGCATTATACTTTTCTGCAAATGATGGTAAGTTCTTATGCACTCTAGGGTTTTCTAGAAAAAAGTTCGTAATTGCAACTAAACGTCCACTTCTTTTCATGCCTTCACCTCTAAAACCGAATTATTATATCTAAACATACCACCATTATACGTATTTAGCAAGTGCTAGCCGATTAGTCTTACTAAATAAACTTCTTGGCAAAAGCCTTTCATTCCATTGTAAATTCGCTGTGCTTTACTTTGTTGTTCTACTAATCCGTAAACCGTCGGACCACTACCGCTCATTAATACTCCAGACGCACCAGCTTGTCTCATTTTTTCTTTTATCCTGTTTACTTCTGGGTGCAGGGATGAGGTAATCGGTTCTAGGGAGTTACCGATATTTTTACAAAGCTTATCAAAGTCCTTTTCATACAATGCTTCCACAACGGCTTCCGTATTCGGGTGGATAATCTCGTCCATTTTCACTCGTTGAAAAATGGTTCGAGTCGAAACACCAATATTTGGCTTAGCTAATACGACCCAAAATGGTGGGGGTGATGGTAACTTTTCCACTATTTCTCCGAATCCTTTAGCAATTCCAGTTGAACCATAAACACAAAACGGAATATCCGATCCTAAGGTTGATCCAAGATCTGCTAATTCATCTAATGGAATATCCATGTTCCATAATTGATTTAACCCGCGTAATACCGCAGCAGCATCCGTGCTACCACCACCTAGCCCTGCCGATACTGGAATTACCTTCTCAATCTTAATATGGACCCCTTTTGTAATATTATATTTTTGTTTAAATGCCTTAGCAGCCTTATAGGCTAAATTCCTCTCATCATTCGGAACGTACCTGCTCCATAATGAAACTTCAATCCGATCTTCTTCCAAGGTATTTAACTCAATTCGATCTGCTAAATCAACGGTCGTCATTATCATTTCCACATCATGATAACCATCATCACGTTTACGTAAAACGTCAAGCGATAGATTGATTTTAGCAGGCGCTTTCTCAAAGTGAGTCATCTCCGTCACCTACTTTTTTCATGTATGGAAATTGTAACATATATTAAAAACGGTTGCGACTTGTAATATGGTTCTTCTGATGCCGCTCAAGAAATATATACGGGAACAGTCGGAGTTTATATAAACCCTATTTAGTGCTGGGGCGATAAAGAAGGGAACTGATGAGGCTTATCTAAACCCTATTCAATGCTGGAGCATTAAATTAGGAAACTGATAAAGTTTATCTAGTCTCTAGATCGCTGTTGACTATTCGTGTCATGGTCTGTACCTGTAGTTATACTTTTATATAAATTAAAAAGAGCAGACCTCTTATGATCTGCTCGATAAGTTTTGCTCGGCTATTTCAATTGCACGTTTCACCATGTTCCCGGCATCCCTTGCCTTAATACCGCCCCAACCTTCTTTTTGAACCGTGTCGTAAAAGCCTAACTCTTTTGCAATTTCTTCTTTCAACTGGTCAGACATAATCCCACGTCTACCCAAAGAAGAACAACCCCTTTCGTGTTATAACCTGTTACGACATTTATATTCTTTGCATTAATGGAGGAGTTAGCCTAGTTATATGTAGGTAAACAAGGAAAAATATGACTAAAACTGATATTCCTTCAGCATACTTTCTAACTTGAGTGCTAATCCAATATTACCGTCTACTTTAAGTTTCCCCGTCATAAACGCAGTCATACTATTGAGATTTCCTGCTAAAAATTTTCTAAAGATAGCATCCTTCATTTTTAAAGTACAATCAGCATTTTCAGCGGCTCCTGCATGAATCGATAAGTTGCCATTATCAAAACGTAACACGTAGCTAGCATCCTCATCCGTAATTTGAATTTCATATGTAGCCGTTGTTCCTGCGTAAGGCTCTTTCTTATCGGATAGTTTTGCCTCAATATCCTTCCATACATCTTCCAATGTAGCCGTTTCAAGTGAGCTCATGTTCTCCCCCCTATGTTAAAAATTAAAAATTGTCAAATAATTATAACCAAAAAATAAAGATCAGTAAACCATTAGGCTACTGATCCATTAACATCATTTTTGTATGTTCATCATTGAAGTTAAGTTCTACTGTTTCTGTTAGTACGTCTGCATAGCTGTATGAAACACGTTCGAAAGCATTCTCATCTTGATCTAGTTCTACGATAAATACAGAAGGATACGTTTCTGCTAAAATTCCCGTTCTTTCTATCGTCTTTCTTCTGCCACCATTAGCTTTTAACGTTAATCGCTTCCCAATTTGACACTCAAGACCTTGCTTAATTTCGGTTAATGTTTTAGCCAATACACTCCACCTCACTGTAAGTTAACTATAACATATGCTTGTTTCAAAGTCAAATAAAATCTTATATTATAACAAGATACGTTTTTTACTGTCAACAAGTAAATTCTAGTTATTGGTCTTATTATTTCTAAATGTTAACATAATATGTATATTTTTTTGGATTTTAGTGATAAAAGTCCTAGTGGCACCGTATTTGAATAAAAAACAAAACTCGACTTCCTTTTTCTAGCAAGTCGAGCTATGCCCTATTGTTCCGTCTGAATGGAATTACTTGATTCTGATTCATCCTCAATTAAATAAGGTAAACCAGTTCGGAGTAATCCTTTCGTTTCCACGCCACCCATTCCCTTCTCTCCTGTCATTGTATTACGAAGTGCATCCCATACACTGACCTTCTCCATAAACGGTGTATACGCTATCTTAGCTGCGATATAGACTGGATCTAAGGCATGAATGTTAATTCGATGCGGAGAGCTGGCAAAATTCGCTCCTGCGCGGATTAACGATTCAAAATGGGACTGACATGCTCCTGCAAAAATAACTAACTGGTCAAGGTGTGGAACCATTTTTCTTGCTTCTCTGACAGTCTCTGCAAAATATTTAGAATGGCGATATGCTCGTAAATCCTGTTTCGTACCTTTACTTTTGGAAAATGAATCGTGTCCGGTTATGACAATAATATCTGGTTGAATTTTTTCAATTAGCGAGTGTATGTGAAATGGCATTTCTTTTTCGTTCAAATGAACTCCGTGCACTTGTAATCCTAATCGTTGATATAAACTGATACATTTCCTTAAGTATGTTTGATCCCCATCTAGATGGAGGACTTTAGCAGGTATTTGAAAGTACTCTGCATATTGATACCCATCTGTAGATTGGTAATCGCGCTTTTCCTTCATCAACTGGTAATCTTGGCGAAACAACCGGTAAGAAAATTCTTCTTGTTCTTTTCCTTTTTGTCGTCTCTTTTGCAATTCTCTTTCTTCGACCTTTGTTAGATCATCTAACGGGGCATCTGCTTCTAATCGTATATCTTCTCCGTAAAGAATTGCTTTACCCTGTTTGATGGATGAGACTCGAAATAATAAATCATGATGATATGATTTCCTTGTGACTAGTTCACCTACTAATTTACGCTCCATATATACACCTCACAGCTTTCATGTACATGAAAGCATTCTCCTCTATAGGTTATGAGTAAAGTGCCTTATACGTGCTTTAACCAATATAAAAAAGGTGCCATGACCTGGCACCTTCTAATTATCCTGTTGTAACTTGTAAAAAGCGTTAGCAAGAGTGCTAAATTCTTGCATATCGAGTGATTCGCCACGTCTTGTACCGTCAATACCAATCGCTTCAAGTTGTTCATTTATAGTATCTTTATCGAACACGCCTTTGAAGTGACTAGTAAGATTGTTGCGGAGTGTTTTTCTCCTTTGTGCAAATGCTGCTTGTACTAAAGTGAAAAAATAATCCTCATCCTCTACCTGTACTGGAGGCTCATTTCGAGTTACCAGCTTTAATATGCTGGAATCCACATTTGGCTGTGGCATGAATACCGTTTTTGGAACATTCATGACCACTTTTGCTTCGGTATAGTATTGTACTGCAATCGTTAACGATCCATAGCTTTTCGTATTAGGCTGCGCAGCCATACGGTCAGCTACTTCCTTCTGAATCATAACGGTAATACTTTCCACCGGTAAGCCTTCCCGTAGCAATTTCATTAAAATTGGTGTCGTAATGTAATAAGGTAAGTTAGCTACGATATGGATTGGCTGGCCTTCTTCAAAGTTTTCTTTTATGACGTTGTGTACATCCGCTTTTAAAATATCTTCATGAACAATTCGTATATTATCATAATCAGATAATGTGTCCTCTAATATCGGTAACAGGCGCCCGTCAATTTCAAAAGCAACGACTTTATCAGAGTGGATGGCAAGTTGCTCCGTTAATGCCCCAATACCAGGACCAATTTCCATCGTTCCTGTCGTCTTATCTATTCCTGCATGACCAATAATGTTTTTGAGTACATTCACATCAATTAAGAAATTTTGTCCGAGACTCTTTTTAAAGGTAAAAGCGTATTTTTGTAGTATTTCTCTTGTTCTGATTGGGGTTGCGATATATTTCTTATCCATGAATGTCCTCCTGATTTAACTTACTTAACGCTTCTTCAAATTGTGCTTTTGATATTTGAAACATGTTTAGACGTTTCAGTAATTGTTTTCCATTCGTGTGACCAATTTGTAATAGTTCCCCGAGCTGTTCTCGTCTTCTACTCGCACCCGGCCCACCAATTAACTGATGGTGAATAAGATCTTCTTTCGTAATATCAGTCTCTTCCACCTCAGACAGTTCATATACATCCTCTAATGCCTTTCTTATGGCTTCTACAGAGGCATGTTCAATTCCTAGACTTTTGTTAGTGGGATGCTTTGCACGGGCGTTATCTCTTGTTAGGAATGCGTGCTTACACCCTGGTATGGCATTATTAATAATTTGCCTGATCCGTTCGCCTGGGTAGTCTGGGTCAGTGAATATGATCACGCCACGTTTTTCTTTGGCGTGTTTTATTTGTTGTAAGGTTTTTTGATTTATGGCTGAGCCGTTAGTTTCGATCGTGTCTGCGTCGACCGCTAGTTTTATTTTAGTTGTATCATCTTTTCCTTCAACGACGATTATTTCTTTTATTTTCAATGATTCTTCCTCGCTTTATACAAAATAAACCTACCCTCTGACCTACTTTCCGGTCCATATACACTATGCATCCTACCACATTAGTCTCCTTGTATATTGCCACTAAGGGGAAACACTTAAAAGTGAAGTCTATTTATATAGTATAACTTTATTTCATAATAAAATATGCTCTTACCACTATAACATGGTAAGAGCACGGTTTTCATTAATCTAAAATTTTTACTTTTACTTTTCGTACGCCCCATTGATATGCGTCTGCCTTTGTTGGGACGTGGATATCGATGCGGTTTCCTACGATGTGACCACCGGTGTCACCAGCAATTGCTTCTCCATAGCCTTCTACCCACACTCTAGTGCCGAGAGGGATGACACTTGGATCAACTGCAATGACTTTCATGTTTGGATTTGCTTTTAGATTTAAACCGGTAGCTGTATATCCAGAACAACCACTACATAGAGCAGTAAATGCGCTTGCTGTCATCGTAAATTCTTTGCCACTACCTGATGATAGCGCAACTAGATTTTGTGGTTCTTTTGTTCCTACTGCTACAATTCGGTTCTTACTTTCTTTTGTTACTTCTTCACTTACTAGTTCACGGTCAACCTCTTTGCCATTTTCATACGTAATTTCATATGTTTTGACAACGGAACCTTCTTCACCAGCTGAAATAACCTTTTCTTTTCCTTTTTCTAAAGAACTATCATGTCGTGTTTCTGTATCGAAAGCGACGGAATCCGTTACTTCCTCTACTTTCTTTTCAATTCGAACAATGGAGATTGTAGTATCTTTTGTAATTGTTTTATCAAGAGCTGGCTTAATTTTGTCTAGCTCTGATAATTCAATATTTCGAGACTTTAACAATTCCTCTACAGATCCACCTGTTGTCCAAACCTTTTCTTCTTTCCCGCCATCTTGAATCGATATTTGGAATGCTTGCTCAACGGTAACGTTAATTCCATCTTTAATCGCAGTATCTAAGGCTACAGAAAGTTCATCATGTTCAGAGAAAGAGAGATTCTTTTCTTTTAGAAAATCTCCAACTGTATCGGCAACTGTAAAGTATGTTTGTTCTTCGCCATCTATTGTTACGACAACTTTATTTGCTTTTTTGTATTCTATTTTCATTCCGTCTGCAATCTCTGCACTTATATCATGTGATAGCGCATCATGCTCTCCGACTTCAATTCCTACTTCTTCTAGTAGTTCTTTTACAGTATCAGCATGTGTAGCAATTGTTCTATCTTTCCCATTTTCAGCGAATACTATTTCTTTTTGAGTAGCATGAAATAGTATTAGACTGGCAAATGCTAAAAGAGCAATTATACCAATATTTGAAATAACCAGCATCCGTTTCGAGGCCGGCAATAGCTTTGAAAGAATTCGCATGCATCTTGCCTCCTTATTCGAATTGATTATATAGACACTATTATGTAAAAGTAAATATTTATAGGATTACGGTTACTTTACAGTTTTATTACAATGCGCTTGTCAACAAGTCTTAAAAGTCTCAAAAACCGTTGCTATTACTAGCTTTTAAGCACGAAAAAAAGACTAGCGTATTTCTAGTCTTTTCTATCTAAAAATATGAATAAAATATGAAATTTGTAGTAAAATTTACCCCAACTACTATTTTATTCCGAAAACTTCGAATGCGTTTTTAGTCGTTTTTTCACATATTTCTTCGTAAGATATTTGTCTTATTTCTGCAATTTTTTCAGCTACTAATTTTACAAATGCTGGTTCATTTCGTTTGCCACGATTTGGGTGTGGAGCTAAGTATGGAGCGTCCGTTTCGATGAGTAAACGATCGATTGGTACAACGCTTGCTACTTCCTTTGGCATTGGTGCATTCTTAAAGGTCACTGGTCCACCTAACGAAATATAGAAATTCATGTCGAGGCATGTTTGGACATAATCGACAGAATCATTGTAACAGTGCATAATTCCGCCAACTTCTTTAGCGTTTTCTTCCTTTAATATTTCGATGATGTCTTCTGTTGCTTCGCGATTGTGGATAATGATTGGCATGTTCACTTTTTTGGCTAATTGAATTTGTTTGCGAAATACTTCTTTTTGAATATCTTTTGGTGATTTATCCCAATGATAGTCCAAGCCCATTTCACCAATGGCTACGACTTTGGGGTGTTGTGATAATTCTTCAATCCATGCGAGGTCTTCGTTGGTCATATCGATAGCATCTACCGGGTGCCAGCCTACTGCCGCATAAATGGTTTCGTGTTGTTCTGCTATTTCTATTGCTAGTGGGATAGTTTCGCGGTCAAATCCTACGACGACCATATGATTGACACCGGTGTCAAATGCGCGTTTGATGACTTGGTCGCGGTCTTCTAGGAATTGGGTTGCGTTTAAGTGTACGTGTGTATCGAATAGCATGTTATCGTCCTTTCTATAGGAAAAGGTCAGAATCTACAAATGTAGTATGCTGACCTTTATAAATTCTATGTCTGCCACCTACCATGTCCGCAGGCAGAATACACTCCGCTTTCCGCGGGCGGCTGTGAGCCAGGCTACTACTTGAGTAGACTTCTTTGCTGCCTTTCCCCGAGGAAGCTTGCTACAGAGCATCGCTTTCAGACGCAGGGGCATCTAGGGGTCTCACCTTTGCCTTTCCTCCCGCAGGAGTCTCCGTGTATTCTGCCTGCTCCGTGGTAAAAACCATATCTATAATAAAACAACTACAATTTTTTATTATAGAAAACTGTTATTTAACTACCGAACCGTTTGGTAGGGTTTGGTCTGTGGTTGCTAGGGATAGGTTGCCGTTTTGGTCTTCGCCTGATAGGATCATGCCTTCTGACATTTCTCCGCGTAGTTTTACTGGTTTTAGGTTTGTGACGCAGATGACTTTTTTGCCTATCATTTCTTCTGGTGTATAGTATTTTGCGATTCCTGAAATGACTTGGCGTTTTTCGCTACCTAAATCTAGCTGTAGTTTTAGTAGTTTATCTGCTTTTTTCATTTTTTCAGCATGAATAACTTCTGCTACACGCATATCTAGTTTCATAAAATCATCATAGACTATTTCAGCTTTTTTATCTTCTAGCTTCTCTTCTTCTTTTTCTTCTACCGCAGGACCTTGCATCATCGCTTTAATAGCTGCTACTTCCTCTTCCACTTCTAGACGTGGGAATAATGGTGCACCTTTTACAACCTTCGTGCCAGGATTAATTTGTCCTAGCTCATAAATGCTATCCCATTCTTTTAAAGCCTCATCCTGTACACCAAGTTGCTTAAACATCTCAGCTGGTGATTTGGTTAAGAATGGTTGAAGCATAACAGCTACGATACGCAGAGAGTCTGCTAGATGAGCCATTACATTTCCTAGTCTAGCTTTATTCGCTTCATCCTTTGCTAGAATCCACGGTGTAGTCTCATCGATGTATTTATTCGTTCTACTTATCAATTGCCAAATAGAGGATAGAGCGACAGAGAACTGCATGTCTTCTAGTGCATCTTCTACTTGTTTGATTGTTTCTTTAATCGTCGCCTCTAGTGATTCATCTACTTCTGTTTCCGCAAGACGATATTCTGGAAGCTCACCATCAAAGTATTTTTCAATCATGGCAACAGTACGGTTTAATAGATTTCCTAAATCATTTGCTAAGTCGAAGTTCGTACGCTCTACAAAGCCTTCTGGTGTAAATACTCCGTCTGAACCAAATGGTACTTCACGTAGTAAATAATAACGTAATGCATCAAGACCATAGCGATCAATTAAGCTATCCGGGTCTACTACATTCCCTTTCGATTTAGACATTTTACCGTCCTTCATTAAAATCCAACCATGAGCAAACACTTTTTTAGGAAGTGGTAAATCTAATGCCATCAACATAATTGGCCAATAAATCGTATGGAAACGAACAATCTCCTTACTCATTAAATGGACGTCAGCTGGCCAGTATTTCTTGAATTTATCTTCATTTTCAGAGCCATAGCCAATTGCCGTAATATAGTTACTTAGCGCATCAATCCAAACGTAAATAACATGCTTCGGATCCCCTGGAACTTTAACTCCCCAGTCAAACGTCGTTCTAGAAACCGCTAAATCTTCTAAACCTGGCTTAATAAAGTTATTAAGCATTTCATTTTTACGGCTTTCTGGTTGGATAAACTCTGGATGCTCATCGTAATATTGAACTAAACGATCTACATATTTACTCATTTTAAAGAAATAAGACTCTTCTTTCACCATTTCTACCTTGCCACCACAATCCGGGCAATGCCCATTTACGAGTTGGCGCTCGGTAAAGAAGGACTCATCAGAAGTACAATACCAGCCTTCATATTGATCTAAATAAATATCGCCTTGTTTCACTAATTGATCAAAAATCTTCGCCACGACTTTTTTATGACGTTCTTCCGTTGTACGGATAAAGTCATCGTTTGTTATTTCTAGCTTTTTCCAAAGCTGCTGAATCCCACTTACAATTTCATCTACGTATTCCTGCGGGGTTACACCCTTTTCTTCTGCTTTACGTTGAATTTTTTGACCGTGCTCATCTGTACCAGTTAAGTACATTACATCATAGCCACGCATACGCTTATATCGAGATATGGCATCTCCTGCAACTGTGGAATAAGCATGTCCTATATGTAATTTACCACTTGGATAATAAATCGGTGTTGTAATATAAAACGTTTTCTTCTCACTCATCAAATGGCCTCCTCGCAACCTTTTATGATTCTTCTATTGTATCGATTTTAACTATAGATTTCCATTTTTTCATATTATAAAAATAACATCTACCTTGAATTATTGGCGCTAAGAAGATATTTTAGACCA
The DNA here is from genome assembly GCF_047228935.1 of Ornithinibacillus jepli. Taxonomy (NCBI): domain Bacteria; kingdom Bacillati; phylum Bacillota; class Bacilli; order Caryophanales; family Bacillaceae; genus Ornithinibacillus; species Ornithinibacillus jepli. The sequence goes on along the minus strand of NZ_JBFEGG010000002.1, from coordinate 698,381 downwards.
AACATGGTGTAGACAGGCATATTTTTTATATTGTAACTGGATATTTATAAGTTTTTTTGCATTTTTTGGTTTAGGGTCCCGAAATAATGGGTATGAAAACAAAGAATGTTAATTCATAAAATTTTCCTATTATTGTATTAATAAATTTGACAGATATAGGAGAGGTTTGCTAATATAGCAAAGAAATATGTCGAAAAGTGACGAAATAGGCTTATAATAAGGAGGGGAATATTTATGAAATCTACTGGTATTGTAAGAAAAGTAGATGAACTTGGAAGAGTAGTAATCCCGATTGAGCTACGTAGAACTTTAGATATCAACATCAAGGACCCACTTGAAATTTATGTAGACAATGACAAAGTAGTATTGAAAAAATATCAACCAAATATGGCGTGCCAAATTACTGGGGAATCATCTGATGAAAATATTTCATTGGCTAACGGTAAAATCGTATTAAGCCCTGAAGGAGCAAAACTACTAATTGAGGAAATTCAGTCTCGTTTTAAATAGGTAGTTCAGATAAGCTGAAGAAGCAAAAATCACGTTAAAAACCATACAAAAAACACCGATATATTAAAAAACCTAATTAACATCAAAGTACTTAAAAATATGGAACCGGTCCCAATTGTTGGACACTCAAATCATAACAATTGGCGTCCGGTTTATTTCTAAGCTTCTTTTAATACTTTGTATTTTGCTTTCACGTAATGTACCCGTTACTTGAAGTATAAATATTCTCATAGAATTTACTTTTCATCTTTGAAATATTCTACCTCATTTTCATGTGGTTTAGATGAGCTTTGCATTTGTTTTATCATTTCTATCCAATCTTCGGAATTTATCATTTCTTCTCTATATGTTTGAAAATAACTATCAGTAGCAATATCTGCTCCATTTTCTAATTCCGTTATTGTCGGTGAATGCATACCCTCTATATTATCTAGAATTGCTCTTACCCATTCATCATTAACAGACTTCATCAATTTAAATTTCTCTACTTGATCCGAAGACAACACAAAAGTATTATTATTACTCAATTCTGCCTCATCCAATTTTCTTAAATATATTCCAAAGTATGATGCCATATATACAGGATAAGGATTAGCAAAATGGTTCTCATCCTCTTTACGTTTTAACCAGTCTTCTGCAAGGTTGACTACTTTTTCTCCTCTTCTATAAATCTCTACATAATTTGATTGTAAATAGTCTAATTGCTCTTTAGTTATTTGTTCCTTCTCAATAATTTCTTCTAAATAATTACTATTCATTACTGTTGAGGATGATAATATAGAAATATCATTTACCAGTGTGAAAGATAAATATCTTTCAAATTGTTGGTTCTCTTTGTATTGTTTAAACCCAAAAGCTGTTATCAATACAAAACAAATTGATATCAGTCCTATAATAATAAATCTGTTCTTTTTCTCCATTATGTATCCCCTTAATAAATAGCCTAATTCAACAAACTCGCTCCATTAGTTCTATACTTAATACTAACATAATATTCAAAAAACATTATTGGATTTTACAAATAAAAAAAGATGATCACTAATATCCGTATGTTTCTCCTTTTTTTAAATTTAGGGTGTGATTGTTAATTGATATAGTGCTATTATTCTTCCATTCCACTTCAACTTGCTCTTCTCTATCACGATAATATATTCGTTTCTTAAACCAGAGCGGTCCGTTTAATTCCCCTCTTATCCCATGTGAGCCTAGAGCTCCTGCATCATAACGATAAAAATCAATTGTATACTTACCATCAGGAGACTGCACTGTTTTTATGTATTCATTCGCGCCAAGTGAAGATGCAAATAGCGTTAACAAAACCGCCAGGGAGAGAACAATAGCCATTAATAGTGACAAAATTATAGTGAACCAACTTCTAATTTTCGTTCGCCAATTCCTTTTATCTTTAAAACCAATTATGCCAAAAACAAAAGCTAATAAACTAAATACTAATAAAATATAATTTGGTTGTGCGATCATCCAAGTATGATTAAGATTAGAATACAGCGAATAAAGCCCTAATCCAAAACAAACAAGTATTAAATAAAAGGAACCTACGTTATATCTTTTTGCCACAAAATTTCCCCCTTTAAATTATCCTATATTGACATCTATCCTTTTTATTTAAGTAAAATAACTATATACCTAGAATTACTATGTATAAATCGTATTATAATTATGAGACTTTTTCAACACCCTAAATTCTTAATTAACCCGCAATTTAACTAGGAGTTATCGTACCAAATAGCATACAATTCACAGTACATTCAATCCAGTGGCTATAATATAAAAACAAAAAAATAGTGCTAAATCCTATAAGAATTAGCACTACATTTATACTTTCATTTAAATTTTCTCCATAAATACTAAACTATTTACCGTTAAAGTTGAGCTCTTTTTTACACATGATAGGCTTGATATACTTCTCGTTTCGGAAGGTTTCTATCTTTTGCTACTTGCTTAATAGCGTCTTTACTGGACATACCTTCCTCCATATAATGCTTCACATGGTCACTTAGCTCTAAGTTTTCCCACCAAGCTTCTTTTTCTACTTCTTCCGGCTCTGAACTACCCTCTACTACTATACAAAACTCACCCTTAGGTTCATTTTCATTTGCCCATTCTACTAACTCATCCACGGTTCCACGTACATATTCTTCAAAGCGTTTCGTTAGTTCACGAGCAATGGCGATAGGACGGTTTCCGAGTGTTTTCTGGATAGACTTAAGTGTTTCCTTAATTCGATATGGGGACTCATAGAAAAGAATCGTTGCTTGCAAACGCCCTAATCGTTCAAGTTCTGCCTCTTTATCCTTTTGCTTCCTTGGAAGGAAGCCGTAAAATAAAAACTCTTTATTCGGTAATCCCGACCCTACTAATGCACATAAAGCAGCATTTGCACCAGGAAGCACAATGACAGGATATTCCTGTTCGGTTGCCGCTTTTACGATTTCATATCCGGGATCTGAAATGGCTGGCATACCTGCATCACTTACTAACGCGATAGATTCACCGTTTGCTAATCTTTCAAGCAGCTGCTCTTCGCGTCCATGTTTATTATGCTCATGATAGCTAATAAGCGGTGTTGAAATCTCAAAATGATTTAATAGTTTCTTCGTATTCCTCGTATCTTCAGCCGCAATAACCGAAACTGATTTTAAAATAGAAAGTGCTCGGTAGGTAATGTCTTCTAAATTCCCAATTGGCGTCGGTACAATATACAAAGACCCTACATCATGCGTCTCAAAGCTCTTTTGTACTATCATATTGCATAACCTCTTTCAATTTATCCCGGATTAATTGGAATTTCCCTTTTCTAGTTAACTGCTTAATCTCATATTCCCTTTTCATCGCTTCTTCTTTCGTAGGGAATTTTTCCACAAACATTACTTGAAAAGGACCACGTCCACGGGTATATTTAGCTCCATTACCTGATTCATGCATCTTGATTCGATTTTCTAGGTCATTCGTGTAGCCTGTATATAATGAGCCGTCACCACATTTTAGTATATATACTGTATGCTCTTGATCAGTCATAGATAATCTCCTTTGCTTCCTCAGTGTATGTACCATCTTCGTTATAAATAAATAGTGGAGGCAAGATATGTAAATCTGCTTTTCCATCGCGAATGCCTTCAACTAACAGCATATTCGCCTCTCGACCTTTTTTTGGATAAACAAGGCGGATGCGCTTTGGTTCTAATTTATATGCACGGAACGTCTCTAGAATATCAACAAGACGTCCAGGTCTATGCACCATCGCGACCTTCCCACCAGGTCTAACATGTAGTTTACAAGCTTTTACCGCATCTTCTAACGTACAAAGCACTTCATGTCTTGCAATCGTTAGATGCTCATTTTGATTATGCTCTGTACTAGATGGGGTTTTAAAGTATGGTGGATTACAGGTTACCACATCAAAGCTAGAATGTCCCAATTCTTCCTTTACATTTCGGATATCTCCATGAATCATTCTAATTTGCTCGTTCAGGTTATTAAGCTCCACACTACGCTTTGCCATACTAATAATCCTGTCCTGTATTTCTACACCAACTATACTAGCTTTCGTTTTTCTAGACAAAAGGAGCGGGATGACGCCATTGCCACTGCATAAATCAAGAATCTTACCACGTTTCATTGGTATTTGGGCAAAATTCGAAAGCAACACCGCATCCAGTGAAAAGGAAAAAGCAGTAGGACTCTGAATAATCTGCATCCCCTCATCCGCCACCAAATAATCCAACCTCTCATCACCAAACAACTCAACCATAATCTAAATCCTTTCTAATAGTGAAAGTAATATTTCTTAAAAAATATGAAATAGGAGAATTTAATTAATTTTATTGCACTGAGCGGCCAGAATACACGGAGACTCCTACGGGAATAGTGAGCAAACGGTCTTCGATGGGGCGAGTAATCGCAGCCCCAGGGTGAGACCCCGCAGGACGTAGTCCGAGGAGGCTCACCGGTCACCCCGTGGAAAGCGGAGTGTATTCTGGCCGCGGTTCCGGCATAGAAACCAAAACAAAGAAAAGCTGTCTGGATTTAATCTTAACCAGACAGCTATATTATATGTTATTTCTTTTTACTAAGAAAATCTAAACAAAACATACAATCTTCATTTCGTCTCGGGCTTCCAAATTCTAAATTACAAATATGAAAACCTTCCTCATACAGCCTAGCTAAATTATCATAACCCTCACTCGGCATCTTCGTAAATTCCTCACCAGCAACATCCTGGTCAGGTTCGAATACATCTAACCGATTTCGCAAATGATGATTCTCCATAGCTAAGCGATGATTTTCCTCTAGTAAATCACTAAGCTTCCCTTTTAAGTCACCTAGTTGTTCATATAATTCACCAATTTGTTTTTCCATATCGGATACTTGGTCAAATATTTGTCTTTTTTGCAAGTCGACTCACTCCATTATTCTTGGCCCTGAGCTGTCACAATTCCTTCTTCGATGAGTTCATCCAAGGTATATTCAATAACACGTTCTTTTGCTGGAATTTCAATTTGAATTACGCGATCAAGAATATTTAGACCAACAACTTGTCCTCTTCCATGTGGTGTTTTGACATGTTCACCTAAATCCGGAAGCTCACGTTTTGCTTCTTCATATTCATCATTCTCATATTTTAGACAACACATAAGTCTTCCACACAAACCAGATATTTTTGCTGGGTTAAGAGACAAGTTTTGATCCTTTGCCATTTTAATGGAAACTGGCTCAAAATCCCCTAAGAAAGTGGAACAACATAACATTCTACCACAAGGACCAATCCCACCAAGCATTTTTGCCTCGTCACGGACTCCAATTTGTCTTAATTCAATTCGCGTTTTAAACATGGTGGCTAAATCTTTTACCAGTTCACGGAAGTCTACTCGTCCGTCTGCTGTAAAGTAGAAAATAATCTTATTGCGATCAAATGTATATTCCACATCAACTAAGTTCATATCTAACACATGCTCTTCGATTTTCTCTGTACATGCGGCAAATGCTTGATCGGCATATTCTTTATTTTCCATTACGGTTAATTTATCTTGATCTGTTGCTAGACGAAGAACTTTCTTTAATGGAAGAACAACATCTTCCTCGTCAACTTGTTTATTGGCAATAACTACTTTACCAAACTCAATCCCCCGAACTGTTTCAACGATGACATAGCTATCAACTTCGATATCAAGCCCAGCTGGATCGAAATAATATATTTTACCCGCTTTTTTAAAACGGACACCAATGACCCCAATCATTTTTTCACCTCTCTATTTGAAGTGTCAGCTGTTCCATCACAAGAGTCGGATGAACATTTTGCTTCAATTTTCTTTTAGCATCTAGTAAATCATGTAAAATAGAGACTAATTTCTCCTGTGAAAAATACATACCTAGACGCTCCAGTCTCTCGTCTTGCTGGAAAAAGATTAACGCTTCCTCATTTTCCAAGTGATAGTACAGTATATCTTTAAAAGCTAATAGCAATAAATCGATTCCTTGCTCTAACTGTGCTCTGTCTTTAAAGGTAGATAACCAATGATTGTGTATAAACAAATATACATCATTTGAATTATCTGTAAATACTTCTACTAATTGTACCACTAACTTTCTAGCTACGGCAAACCACTCATCTTGGCTCCATTCCATTGCTTCTTCTAAATTATTCGTTAAAGCACTCATTAATTTTGCACTTTGTTCATTTAACCCTGATTCTATTAATTTTTGTCTAAAGTGAATTGGGTTTAATGGCTGAAGATCAATAATTTGACACCTAGAACGAATCGTAGGTAATATAGCCTGACTATTCTCTGTCATCATGATTGCCGTTGTTTTTTTGCTAGGTTCTTCTAAAAATTTCAAAATACGATTTGCTGCATTAGCCGTTAGGGTATCGGCACCTTTTATTATATAAACTTTCTGATCAGACTCTAGACCAGAATAGGTAAATTCTTTTTGTAAGTTTTTAATCTGTTCGATTTTGATAGATTGACCATCCGGTTCAATCCAATGGACATCAGGATGATTATGCGAATCAATTCGCTTACAATCGGTGCAGGCTAAACAAGGATTAACACCAGATTTATTTTTACAGAACAAGACCTTCGCAATCAACACCGCAATTGCTTCCTTCCCCGTCCCACGCGCACCCTGAAGTAAATAAGCATGCGAAATCCGGCCCTTCTCAATACTATTCGTAATAACCCTACACACCATCGGCTGAACCACAGCCACCTCAGACCACGTCTCCATAAAAAACCTTCCTCACAACTCGTCCATTTATTTCATAGTATTTCATATAAAATTATAAAAATGATTTATGATAATGGGTTGCGTATTGAAAACCCAAATATAGTTGTTGCTGTGAGCGGTCCGAATACACGAAGACTCCTGTGGGAGGATAGGCATCGGTGAGACCCCACAGGAGCTTTAGCCCCGAGGAGGCTCACCAGCCGCCCACGGCAAGGTAGACACTGCGAGGTAGTCTCGAGCAGATGTCGCCCCTGTGCTGGAAGTAAAAGCGAAGTGTATTCGGACCGCGGATCTAGCACAACAACCAAAAATCAAGTATATATGTTAATCAGCAGACCCTTAATCTCCCCAATCAAACCCAACAAATCCACCGACTTCTTTTCCTGACTCATAATCTCTTCCGTTAACTCCATCAACTTCTCATCAATCGCCTTAACCAACGTCAAATTCCGGCTACTACCCGTATAACTAAAACTTAGCGACTTCTGCAAATCCAACCCATTCGAAACCGCTTCCTCTAAAAACCGCTTAATAAGCCGCTTAAACTTCACCAAATCCTTAAAAGATCGAAATCGCGCTAAACGATCCCCTTGAACCGTAATATCACTCATTAACCTCTGCAATTCAGAGGCTTGCATTTTTTGGGCTTGGGACTGAACCAGCGATTCAAAGGAAGGTTGATTTTGCTTCATTGTACGAACATTTTTTTGCGAAGTATCGACTTGCTTTAATATTTCCTGACTTATCTTCATTAGCCCAGCCCCTTTCCACAGTCTACTTTAAAATTGAAAAAAAGATTCAATCGGTAAAACAAACACGGTTGCTCCGCCAACCTCAACTTTAACAGGTCTAGGAATATAAGAATCTGCATTTCCACCCATTGGTGAAATCGGTGCTACCATCTGTTCACGTTGCGAGCAGTTGTCTTTAATGATTTGCAACACATCATCTACATACTCATCTTCACAACCGATAATTAACGTTGTATTTCCTTCTTTTAAAAATCCACCAGTTGTTGCAAGCTTTGTAGACTTATAATTACTTTTTCCAAGTGCATCTGTTAATCGATTGGAATCCTTATCCTGGATAACTGCCATGATTAACTTCATATGCTAACCCCCTTTACTCTATTGTATTTAAATACTGGGTTATTAATGATAGGCTGTCTTCTTCCACTTTGTTCATCGTCTGATCTGCATTAATAACGTGAATTCTTTCTGGGAATCGTTTTATTAATAATTGATAGGCTTCATAAACTTTTTCATGAAAATCTATGTTTTCTAAATCTAACCGATTGCGCTCTCTATCCTTATTTACTGATATTCTTTCTAACCCCTTACTAGGTTCAATATCAAAGAATAGAGTTAAATCCGGCATTGCATCTTGTATCGCAAATTGATTAATCGTAAATACTTCATCAATCCCAAGTCCTCTTGCATAACCTTGGTATGCTAAACTGCTATCAATAAAACGATCACATAGTACAATTTTTCCCTCTTTTAGTGCGGGGAAAACCTTTTCTACTAAATGTTGTCTTCTAGCTGCTGCATATAGTAGCGCCTCTGTTCTTCCATCCATTGCCGTATGTAACGGATTAAGAATAATATGGCGGATTTTCTCTGCAATATCAATACCACCTGGTTCACGTGTTGTGACCACATCATATCCTAACTGTTGTAGCTTTTCTGCTAAAGCGTGAAGAATAGAAGTTTTTCCTGCCCCTTCGCCACCTTCAAACGTTATAAAATAACCACTCAAATTTTTCTTCTCCTTTAATTACCAATAAAAACCTGTATACCTTGTTCGATATCCTGGTGCTGTATGGTTGCTCCTTGCTGTATTAAATGCTGAATTAGCCTAACCTGTTCCTCTAAAATTCGCTCACCCTTTAATATTACTGGAATACCGGGCGGATAAGGAATAATCGCTTCTGCCGCAATCATACCGATTGCCTCTTTCAATAGAACCTGCTTCTTTGGTAAATGGAACATGTCATGATAGCTTAAAGCTAGTCCATTTATGGGTTCTGGAAATAAATCATCTAAGTCTATTGTAGCATGATTTGGCTTATATTTATATCGTTCGTTCATGGAATTTACGATTTTCTCTATTTCTGAAAAACGTTCAAACTCCTTTAAGCCATGAATGAACAGCACTTGTTTTTCTGTCGCAAGCTCTGGATAAACATGATGCTCCTCAAACATCTTAGCTACTTCAAACCCAGATAATCCTTCCTTAACATGTAACGTAAGCTTTAAAGGATCATGACTTTGTATTACGTTCCAAAGCCCTCCACGTTCAAAAATATCCCGAAGTATAGTAGCACTAGTGATTATTTCGTTAACATCTTCTCGAGATAGATTGGCTAGAAAATGCCTCGCTATATCAAGAGAAGCCATTAATGGATAAGACGGGCTACTTGACTGGATTACCTGTAAGTAATGCGCGACCTTTTCCTTTGTTACATAGTTTGATTTAACATGTAAAAGCGAAGCCATCGTCATTGCAGGTGCCATTTTATGCGCAGACTGAACGACAACATCAGCACCTAACGCTAGTGCTGACTTAGGAAAAGGCTCCCCAATCGAAAAGTGAACCCCATGTGCTTCATCCACTAATACCGGAATATTGTACTCATGGGCAAAATCAATCATCTTTTTGATATTGTATGTATTTCCAAAATAATCCGGATACGTTAAAACAACTGCTTTCGCATCTGGATGGTGTAAAATAGCTTGCTGAATGGTTTGGAAACTTGGCGCTGTATAACGATGGACCTTTTCATCATATTCCGGACTAACAAAAATTGGCTTTGCACCACTAAGCTCTAGTCCATTCATAATCGATTTATGGCTATTACGCTGCACAATGATTTTATCACCTGGTGTACACGTTGAAAGGATCATCGCAATGTTCCCTGCAGTACTGCCGCCTACTAAGAAAAATGTATGATCCGCACCAAAATAATCTGCAGCAAGTAATTGAGCTTGTGCGATTACACCTTGTGGGGCATGTAAGTCATCTAGTCCAGTTAGTTCTGTTAAATCAATAGGTAACATCGATTGAAAATACGGTTTTGCTATTTCCGGTAAGATTTCACCGCTTTTATGCCCTGGAACGTGAAAGGATATTGGCTTTTGTTTGCTAAATTTTATCAAATGCTTAAGTAATGGCATCTCTTGTTGGTTCATTTTTATTTTCCTTTCGAGAACTAATACTAATATCATAACAAAAAAGCCTTTGCAAGAGAATATGCAAAGACCTGTTTTACATTCTATGAAAATAGTGTAGGTTGGTTAATATTTTTTAGTTTTTGTAAGTAATAATTATACTTTTCCTCACGAGGTTCGGTATGAATCATATTATATTCACACTCGGTGCAAATAAACATATTGTAGACATGTATGCCGCGCACCTTTTCTTCCTCGCAAATTCCACAATGTTTAAATTCTACTATTCTTTCTTCCATTTTCCCCACCTCCGTTAAACTAGTAATTAGTTTGTCCATGTTTAACGGAAGCTATACTATAAATCTTTGAAACTTTTAATTAAGGAAGGATAAGCATATGGATTGCTGCAAGAGACGCAACTCCAAATAACCCTAAGAATCCCGAAACAATTGCAGTAAATAAATTAATCGGAATATGTAACCCAAATGAACCACCAATTACATTAAAAAAGAATAAAAATAAAATCCCAATGCCTAATTTAACCGTTCCTTGTACAAGAAAACGCATCGGCTTAAATGAAGTCCCAACAACAAGTAATAGTACGATAACCCCAACCATGATGGAAATAACGATTGTCGGATTCACTAACATCAACTCCTTTAACTTGTCCCTTATATTAGTAAATATGATTAGGGACGTGAAAAAAGAACTGATTATGTTTTAAAAATATATTTGTAAATATCTAAATCCCTACATCTATCCTATACTAAGGCCGTAATCATAAAAGCAATATATAATAGAATAAGTGTGATAACAGATAATAAGAAGATTTTAACCTTTTCCATATCCTTACCTCCTTTTGTTCAATTTTTCTATCGAATTACATTTTACCTTGTAAAATAAGAGTATAACAAATAAATATAAAAAGTATCTCAAAAGTAACATAATCATAATTCAGACTATAGTTAATCATATCAATGACCAGGGCATTTCTTGTTAAAAATTGATTGACCTAATATTTGATTATTCACCTACTTGTTTCAAAGTGAGGGGGTAAGGATTAATTTTGAATAAGTAAATAAAAAACCATACCTGTCTAAGCATATGGTTTTTACATGAATTTAGACTCCCGGTCTAGTAATAAAACAGTTTAGAAGCTCCCATCTCATCATAAGATGAGCCAGTAATACTAATACTTCCAAATCCCCAAAAACTTATACCTAAGGAGCCTGCTATTTTATTATGACCGTATTTTGCGTAAATATGGTCACTTCCTGCTACAATTCCTGCTACTTTAGATTCAATCGTACCCCTTAAATAACCACCCTGAGTCGCGCTTACACCTTTAATGCAGAGGAAAAATCTATTCAGAAGAAATTAAAAAAGAAGTAATGGAATTGAAGTTGTCTTAGAATAAGATTGGGATACGCATTAAGTCTCAAATTACAACTTGGATAAGGTGGTATAGACAGGGAGAGAAACACCGTTTGTCTCAACACATTTGCAAACAATATTCCTATAGGAAGGATCCTGAAGAATTAGTAAAATAGATAAATTAAACTTGATGCTAAATGAGAATTGCTGTTCAAAAATTACAACTATATATGGTCACTCTTAAATTTATACTGCCTTTCCCCTGTTATACTCAGGGAAAAGGCAGTATATGTGCTTCTCATATTACTAGTTCAAACCTGTAGTTGTTTCTACCTTATTTGCTATATCGTATTGCGCTAATCTTACGGTGCTTTGCTTCCCTTAATAAAAATAGATACTTGGATTGAGCTAATTTTTCTGTGCTACTCCCATCAAACGATGGTTCTATGGAACGACCAACTATGGATTTAACTTGTTTCCACTCACGTTCGATGGAGAAGATAGCATCTAGTAAAAGCTCATCAACCTCTCGCTTTTGCTTTTTCTTCTTTCTTCCCACAAGTGTCACCTAACTTTACAGTTCTCTCCTACCCTCTAAAGCTTTTGATAATGTGACTTCATCTGCATATTCTAAATCGCCACCAACCGGTAATCCGTGTGCAATTCTTGTTGTGCGGATTCCTGAAGGTTTTACTAAACGCGAAATGTACATGGCAGTGGCTTCTCCCTCGATATTAGGATTTGTCGCCAAAATAATTTCATTCACTTCTTCATCTTGTAAACGATTTAACAAATCTGGAACATTTATGTCTTCCGGACCAATTCCATCCATTGGTGAGATGGCACCGTGAAGTACATGATATTTTCCATGGAATTCTTTCATTTTTTCCATTGCGATGACGTCTTTTGGATCTTGAACGACGCAAATAATGGAATTATCTCTAGTTGTGTCAGAGCATATGCTGCATGGATCTTGGTCAGTAATATGTCCACAAATAGAGCAATGTGTTAATTCTCGTTTAGCATTGACGAGTGAATTTGCAAATTCAAGTACATCATCATCTTTCATATTTAACACAAAAAAAGCCAGTCGAACAGCCGTTTTTGGCCCAATACCTGGCAATTTTGTAAAGCTGTCAATCAGCTTTGAAATTGGTTCCGGATAATACATGAAGTTTCCTCCTAGATTAGAACATGCCTGGCATGTTTAACCCTTTGGTAAATTGACCCATTGTTTCGTTTGTTTTGTCGTCTACTTGTTTGATGACTTCGTTTGTTGCAGCAAGGATTAGATCTTGTAGCATTTCGATGTCGTCTGGATCGACTACTTCTTCTTTAATTTGAACGTCTATGATTTCTTTTTTGCCGTTGGCTTTGATGGTTACCATTCCGCCACCTGCTGTTGCTTCAAATTCCATTTCGAATAGTTCTTCTTGTGCTTGCATCATTTTCTTTTGCATTTTTTGCATTTGTTTCATCATGTTGCCCATATTTCCCATACCTTTCATGGAAAACGCCTCCTTTGATATTCAAAAATTTGATTGTTTTCTTGCCTAGTCCGTGGCGAGAATATACTACGCTTTCCGCGGGCGGCTGGTAAGCCAGGCTTCTACTTGAGTAAACTTCCTTGCTGCCTTGCCCCGAGGAAGCCTACCGCGAAGCGATACTTGCAGACGCAGGGGCATCTATCGGGGTCTTACCGATGCCTTTCCTCCCGCTGGAGTCTCCGTATATTCTCGCCACTTAGAGCGTAAACTCAGTTTTAGTCCTCTAAACAAATCTTTTCAAAATAAAACTTGTTTATTAATTATCAATCATGCACCTCTATCAAATCATCTCCGAATAGTTTTCTTGCTTCGTCGATGATGGGTTCGGTGTTGGGTTGGTCGTTGGTTGGTTCTTGATTTTTGATGAATTCGGTTCTTAGTTCTTGCCAGTCATTATTCGGGATTGGAATAATGGTTAGTTGTTTGTTTAGTACGCTTGTCAGTACGGATTCTACTAGTTCACGGTTATCTAGGAATAGTGAACAGTGTATTTCGTATTTGAATGCTACGACTAATGATGTGTCAGAAGCTGCAGCTGGTTTGGAATCTTGTATCGTCGCATGGGCAGGTGCGCTTGTTGTTTTTAATTTGTTTAAAAAGTTTGCCCAAACAGTTTGTACTTCCTTCAGTGCTGGCTTTTCTGCTTCTTTTAATACGTTGCGAATTCTTTCGTACGGAACTTTGTAGCTGTTTTTCGATTTACTTGATTGTGTTCTTCTCTTTTCAGGCTGTTGTTGTTGCACCACGTTTCCTTGAGGTGGTGCCTCCTTTAGGTTCGCAATTTCTTTTTCAAGATTTGCTAACTTTTGCGTTAACTGCATGACAGCCTCTGAAGAAGCTGAGTCGGCTGAATCAGCCTTTTCTTCATAACGATTCGAAATCGTAATAATGGCAATCTCAATAAACACTTTTGGATTGTTTGACCATTTCATTTCTTGCTGTGTTTGATTTAATTGTATAATCGCGTGTTGAATCCACGGTTCTGAGATTACTTCTGCTAACTGTTTAAAGTCATCGTCAATAATCGCTCTTTCTAGGATTCCCTCTAGCGTCGGAGCACTTCTGTAGAGTAATAAGTCTCGTAAAAAATATATGATATCATAGACAAATCGAGCTGGGTCTTTCCCGTTTTGAATGAGTTCATCTAACATTTTTAATGCAGATTGCACATTCTTCTCCTGCATTGCCGCTACGATATCGGTTAGAATCTTTTGGGAGACCCCACCGGTAACCGCCAGTACATCTTCTAATTCTACCCGTTCCTCGCTATAGGAAATTGCTTGATCTAGAATACTCAGCGCATCACGCATTCCACCTTCAGCAGCTAATGCTACTGCATCTAGTGCTTCTTTGGCGACGGTAACGCCTTCTGCATCCAATATCGTTTGCATCCGTTCCACGATAGCTTGATTGGAAATCGGTTTGAAGTCAAAGCGCTGACATCTGGAAATAATCGTTAGTGGTATTTTATGCGGTTCTGTTGTTGCTAGTATAAATACGACATGCTTTGGAGGTTCTTCTAATGTTTTCAGCAATGCATTAAACGCATTGACAGAAATCATATGGACCTCATCAATAATGTACACTTTATATGGGACAACACTAGAAGCATATTTTACGTTATCACGTATTTCCCTAATATCATCAACGCTCGTATTAGAAGCAGCATCAATTTCGATTACATCGGAAATAGCACCATCTTGAATGCCACGACATGCTGCACATTCATTACAAGGCTCTTTTACCGGAGCACGCTCACAGTTAATGGTTTTCGCAAAAATTTTAGCCGCACTTGTTTTACCAGTTCCACGTGGACCGGAAAACAAATAAGCATGTGAAAACTTCTGCTGAACAATAGCATTCTGTAGTGTTCTCGTTATGTGGCTTTGGCCTACAACGTCCCCGAAAGTTCTAGGGCGCCATACGCGATACAATGCTTGATAGCTCATAATTGATTCCCCTCTATGATTTCTACCTAATTATACCGATTTTAAGATGGAATGTGAATGATTATGAAAAAAGAAATCGAATCCATTGTAACTAGAAGTATTTAATGAGGATTAATGTATTGAGGTACGACAAAGCCCCTTGTTTGATACAAGAGGCTTTAAACTCATATGTATGCCGTGCACCCACCGTCGATGAAGTGACCCCATGCGTTACTCAAGTTCATGGCTCAGTTTAGGTAACCCCACGGCACACAGGAATGACCACTTACTGCTGCTTCCTTCCGGACCTGACAGGGTTCGTGGGTTCCTGTTGCGCAGGACCTAAACGTCAACACCAATCCCTTGAGGCAGACCACACGGTCACTCACCTCGTGATGGGAATTCAGCCTCGCTACAGCGGATTGCGAGTACAGGGCACCGCTACCTCCCCGCCTAGCACGGTAATATCCATTATAACATGTTGAGAGAAAAAATCAATGGACTCGTGTATGAGATTATTTGGAAGAGGATTGTTTTCTTTTAGCCCGCAGCATTTTAAAGAAGCTAGTAAGCAGTTCACTGCACGCCTTCTCTAGGATTCCTGAGGTTATTTCTACTTGATGATTAAACCGTTTCTCATCCAATAAATTCATTAACGTCCCTGCACATCCCGCTTTCGGATCTTTTGCACCGTAAACGACTCGCTTTATTCTAGATTGCACAATTGCCCCTGCACACATGGGACAAGGCTCAAGTGTGACGTACAGTGTACAATCTTCTAATCGCCAGCTTCCAATCTTTTTATTTGCCTCTTGTATCGCGATTAATTCAGCATGGGATAATGTCTGTTGTGATAGTTCTCTTACATTGTACCCGGTTGCAATTACTTCATCCTGGAAAACGATGACTGCTCCAATCGGTACTTCATGTTTTTCCTGTGCTTTCTTCGCTTCTTCTATTGCTAAATTCATATAAAATTCATCGTTCATCTGTTCACAACTCTCATGGAATAATCTATTTTTATTTTAACCATAATAAAGACTCATCAGTATAAGGAGGTGTTCATTTGTTTGATAATCTAAACAGCACTGCCATCTTATTTATTGATTTAATCAATGATTTCAAGTTTGACGGTGGAGAAAAGCTTCTTGCTAATACGGAAGAGATTTTACCAAATATAGTAAAACTAAGACAGCTTGCAGAAGAGCACAAACTTCCGATTATTTATGTAAATGATCATTACCGACTTTGGCAATCTAATCCAGATACGATTATAAAATATTGTATGAATGAGGCAAATGAACATATTATCCAACAACTAAAACCAAAACCGAATGATTACTTCCTCATTAAACCACAGCATTCTGCCTTTTTTCAAACACCATTATTGTCGCTGCTTCGTGATTTAGGGAAAAAACATTTAATGATTGCTGGAATAGCTGGGGATATATGTGTGCTTTTTACCACAAAGGATGCGTATATGTATCAATTTTCTATGCATATTCCGAAAAATTGCACGGCATCGGAGAACAAGCAAGGAAATGATTATGCCTTATACTTAATGAATTCCGTGATGAAAGCGAATATTGACCCTATCTAAAAGCATAACGTACATGCTCCCTTCATAAAGTGGAATATAGGTACATTTATGGACTTTAAGGAGGGAGATTATGCAAATTCATGTTGTCTCGCCAGGTGATTCTTTATATACAATTGCAAGTACATACGGCTCTACCGTCGATGCGCTTGTTAATGCAAATGAATTAGACGCTCCGAATGAGCTCGTAGTCGGGCAAGCTTTAGTTATTCCGATTGTTGGTCAGTTTTATTTCGTCCAACCTGGAGATAGCCTCTATACGATTGCTGGGCGATTTGGGATGAGTTATCAGGAACTTGCTCGTGTTAATAATATTCCGGTAAATGGCGTCCTGCCCGTAGGTTTACGATTATATATTCCACAAGGACCGCGACCTGAGATTATCGCGAATGCTTACATCGAACCGACTGGTGGTACTGTATCGCAAGCATTAGAAAATGCCGCTAGAAAGCACACTCCATATTTAACCTACCTAGCTCCATTTAGCTATCAGGTAAACCGAGATGGCAGTTTAAACGCCCCACCACTTAATTATTTCAAAGAAATTGCTGATGAAAACAATGCTAGTTTAATGATGGTTGTAACGAACTTAGAAGAAGGTGCCTTTAGCGCGGAACTTGGCCATATTATCGTAACGGTTCAAGCAGTTCAGAATACGTTACTAGATAATATTGTAAACACCGCTCAACAAGTTGGCTTTACCGATGTACATTTTGACTTTGAATTTTTACCACCAGAAGACCGGGATGCCTATAGTACCTTTTTATCAAGGGCCAGGGAACGTCTCTCCCAGGAAGGACTATTAATGTCTACAGCTCTTGCACCAAAAACAAGTGCAGAGCAAGAGGGAGCGTGGTATGAGGCTCATGATTATGGTGCCCACGGATCCGTTGCAGACTTTGTGGTGCTTATGACGTATGAATGGGGATATAGTGGTGGACCTCCGATGGCCGTATCACCAATTGATCAAGTCCGAAGAGTAGTAGAATATGCTCTAACCGAAATGCCACCGGAAAAGATTTTATTAGGGCAAAATTTATATGGATATGACTGGACCCTACCATTTGAACCTGGTGGTGAATATGCTCGGGCAGTTAGCCCTCAACAGGCCATTGCTTTAGCTCGCCAGTATAACGCTTCAATCGAGTATGACACCACTGCTCAAGCACCACATTTTAATTACTGGGATGAGGAAGGAAATGAGCATGAAGTCTGGTTTGAAGATGCCCGTTCGATTCAAGCTAAGTTTGATTTAATAAAGGAACTTGGGTTACGGGGAATTAGTTACTGGAAGCTTGGCCTAGCATTTCCGCAAAATTGGTTGCTGCTTCAGGATAACTTTACGATTTCAAAGTCTGAATAAGGGTTTAGGGAAGAATCGTGCAGTACCTATTCTGTGCGATTCTTTTTTTGTTTTACCGTCAGACTATTCCATTTTCTATGTGATACAATCAACTTACAGAATATTGCAGATAAGGAGCAGAGAACGTGAAGATAAAGACAAAACAACTCCAGAATAACTGGAAAGTGTTCACATTAACTAATATAAATGGAGTAACCGTAGAAGTTTTAAATTTCGGGGGTATTTTGACTAAAATCCTCACTCCGGATAAAGAGGGCAGGGTGGGAAATATTGTCTTAGGATATAAAAATATGTTGGATTATCAACATGACCCCAACTACTTTGGTGCACTGATAGGACGAGTTGCTGGGAGAATTCAAAACGCAGAATTTGTATTAGACGGAAAGACGTATCGATTAAAAGCAAATGAAGGGCCTAATCATTTACATGGCGGAAATACCGGGCTACATAAAGTAATCTGGAATGCAGATCCATTTGAAGAAGAGGATAAGCTTGGATTGAAGTTGTCTTATTTTAGTAAGGATGGAGAAAACGGATATCCTGGTAATGTTAACATAACGGTTACTTACACCCTAACCAATGAAGACGAGCTTATCATAAATTATTCCGCTACAACGGATAAAACAACCGTACTTACCTTAACGAATCATACTTACTTTAATTTAAGTGGTGATTTGAAGGAGACGATTCATCAGCACCATGTGACAATGGATAGTAGCCGATTTGCGCAATTAGATGCAAGGCTACTCCCAACTGGCGATATTCTTGATGTTACCAATTCTACATTCGATTTTCGTTCTGGGAGAGCACTTGCGAGTGGCATTCATAGTACGATGGATCAGCATAACATCGTTGGGAATGGCTATGATCATTATTTTATATTTGACCAGAAAAAACCGTACGCTGTAGTTGCAACAGAGCCGGTTAGCGGTCGGGTACTTAAAATGAAAACTACCCAACCGGGCATGGTTATGTATACCTCCAATAACTTAGGTTCTAATGCCTTGCTAAACGAGGGGATGTCAAAGAATTATCTAGGTGTATGCTTCGAAACCCAAAGCTCACCTGCATCATTACATCACGATGGATTCCCTTCCATTCTCTTGAATGCTGATGAAAGATATCAGGAACAGACTGTTTTTAAGTTTGGGACATTAATGAATTAAGTTTAGGGGAAAAGATGTAAGAAACATTTTTTTGTTCATAATCATCTTTATATAGAGGGGGGAATTAGTTTGAAATTACAATGGAGTATGATGGTTATAGTATTGATTTTGTTTGTCACATTGATTTCAGCTTGTTCAGGTCAAGATTATGATAACTTAACAAGGATTGACGTACAAAAGAGTACTCCAGAAGGAAACTACGAAGATCCTGCTATCATTACGGAAGAAGAAACAATTACAGAGCTCAAAAGAATTTTCCAGCAAATTAATTGGGGCCCATCTATACAACCATCCATGTCTCGAATAGAAGACGTGTGGGTTACCTTATTTTATACCATCGAAGAAGATATGCCTGAAAGACTTTATGAATATCGGATATGGTTCGAGAGCGATGGTCATGCAACCATCATTAGTGATAAAGAAGATGAGGGCTATGGGTTCTTAAATAAGGAGGATACAGCAATACTTAAAGATATTTTGATGAACTAGGTTTTTTATACAAAACTTTGGAGATGGGGCAGTGGGGCGATATTGGGAATTTGATAAACTTTATGAAGTTAGTACAAAATTGCCTTTGGAATTAGACTTTCTATAAATTACCTTAAATTGTAGGAGATTAAAGTTTATGAAACAAAATAAATACGATGATACGAAATTCTTTTCTGCATATGAAAAAATGCCACGATCCGTTCAAGGGCTTGAGGCTGCTGGTGAATGGCATGTATTGAAAGATATGATACCTGATTTGCAAAATAAACATGTACTGGATTTAGGATGTGGCTTCGGTTGGCATTGCCGTTATGCGCGTGAACAGCATGCAAGCTCTGTTATTGGCGTTGATATATCGACTAAAATGCTTCAAAAAGCTCGAGACTTAACGGATGACCCTGCAATCTCGTACATGGAAATGCCAATTGAAGACATCAACTTTTCAGGTTCGCAATTCGATGTAGTAATTAGTTCGTTAGCTTTTCACTATATTAAGTCCTTTAAAGAAATTTGTAATAAAGTGTACCACTGCCTAAAACCTGGGGGAGCATTTGTATTTTCTGTTGAACATCCTATTTTTACTTCTCGAAATGAACAAGATTGGTATTACGATGACAGTGGGAACCGCCTGCATTGGGCTGTTGATCATTACCAATTAGAAGGTTTAAGGGAAACATCATTCTTAACGGAGAATGTAGTAAAATATCATCGAACTTTTTCGACCTATATGAATGACTTACTTACGAGTGGCTTCCAGATAAAAGAAGTGAAGGAACCCACTCCTTCTGAAGAAATGTTAAAACGTGATCCTAGTATGCAGGATGAACTCCGCAGACCGATGTTTTTACTAATTTCTGCAGAAAAGTTACAGTAAGCTAAAACAAGCTACCTCCCATCATAAATGGGGTAAAAATTAACGCTAATACTAAACTAAGTAGTAATGTTATCAACCAATCTCGTTTCTTATTCATCTTGAACAATAGATTAAGTACGGAACTAATACAGAAACAAATGGTAAAGGCACCTAAAAACATAGTTGTTCCCATGTTTTCTCCTCCAATGATTGAAATCCAACATAGCGAAGGTGCTTGCACCCTCGCTATTATTGTAATTTTAAAAAATATTCTTTTCACCCGCAACTCTTCATCTTACTTACGAAACGCAGCTAACTGATGATTCGTATCTTTTGTCGTCGAATATATATCTTTATAAATTCGATACAATTCTTGATATTTCACAACATTTTCAGGAATTGGTGTAAATGTTTTATCTACTTGTAAAAATTGATCCGCACACGCTTTTAATGATTCAAACCAACCACAGCCATATGCAGCGAGCATTGCAGCTCCCATCCCTGGGCCTTGTTCACTATTAAGCCGAACGATTTGAGCATTGAAAATATCTGCCTGGATTTGGAGCCATGTTTCACTTTTTGCACCGCCTCCGATTGAAATGACTGTATCAATGTTTTTACCATTTTTTCTAAAGATAGCAATGGATTCATTTAAGGATAACGTGATTCCTTCTAATACAGCCCGAACAAAGTGCTTCCGCTCATGTGAGCTGTCCATACCAATGAAGCTCGCTCGAATATTCGCATCAGCATAAGGAGTTCTTTCCCCAACTAAATACGGAGTAAATAATAGCCCCCCTGAACCAATATCAACAGAGCCTACATCTTCTAGAAGCGCTTCAAACGGTTCATCAGCGGCAAAAACATCTTTAAACCATGTTAAGCTATACCCCGCGGCAAGTGTCACTCCCATAGTGTAGTAAGCATCTGCAACGGCATGATTAAAGTAATGTACTTTCCCGCCATAATCTTTATCACGATTCGGCTCATAAGAAAGGACAACACCAGAAGTTCCAATACTACATAATGTTTTCCCGTCTTCTAAAATCCCTGCACCAATTGCTCCACAAGCATTATCTGCTCCACCTGCAAACACTGCGGTTGAAGCAGAAAGTCCTGTTTCACCCGCAACCTCCTCTTGTATAGTCCCTACTTTTTCATGGGATTCAACTAAAGGCGGACAAAGACTCTGTTTAAGTCCAAACAGTTCACAAATTTCCTTGCTCCACTGTTTCTCACTCACATTTAGTAATAATGTTCCTGCTGCATCTGAGTATTCCATATGTAACATACCGGTGAGCCTATACCGAACATAATCCTTCGGGAGAACAAACCTTTCCGCCTTCTCGAAAATTTCTGGCTCATGCTTTTTCACCCAAAGTATTTTCGGTAATGTAAATCCCTCTAATGCTGGGTTTTTTGTTATGTGAAGCAATCGTTCTTCACCAACGACATGATAAATTTCCTGACATTCAACCGTTGTTCGTGTATCATTCCAAAGAATCGCGTTTCTTAGCACATTCAGCTCTTGATCTAATAATACTAAACCATGCATTTGGCCAGAGAAACTAATCCCTTCTATATCATCAGGATTTCCGTCAAATCCCTTTATTAACTCCTTTAATCCCGCAACCGTTTGAACAACCCAATCTTCTGGATTTTGTTCACTATAGCCTGACTTTTCTTGAATTAACGGATATCCTTTAGACACTTCTTGGATAACCGCTCCGTTTTGATTCACGAGTAACATTTTCACCGCACTCGTTCCTAAGTCCACGCCAATGACATATTTCATCGTAGCACCTCACCTAAGTTAATTCCCACTGGAGCGAACGACCAGTGGGAAACAAGTTTAATCTGCAAATGCTCTTAATAAATATTGGTTAATCGTAGCCTTAATGAATTCAGTTCGACCGGAAGTATGGTTAATATCCGTTAGGGCTAAGGCATGCTCCTCTAATTTATGGAAGTCAGCTCTGCCTTCCACAATATCAAGGCCGATTCCTTCAGTAAAACTACTATAACGTTCTTCAATAAAATCGTCTAACACCTTATCATCCACTAATTGCTGGGCAACTTTAAGTCCTACCGCAAAGCTATCCATTCCTACAATATGGGCATGGAATAAATCTTCTGGAGTAAACGATCCACGACGCACCTTCGCATCAAAGTTCAGTCCGCCACGACCTAGCCCACCATTTTTAATAATTTCATACATTGCTAATGTTGTAGAATATAAGTCTGATGGAAATTCATCCGTATCCCAGCCTAGTAATGGATGACCTTGATTCGCATCAACGGATCCTAACATGCCATTCACTCGTGCATATCGAAGCTCATGCTCGAATGTATGACCAGCAAGTGTTGCATGGTTTGCTTCGATATTGAATTTGAAATGCTCTTGTAATCCATAGTGCTGTAAAAATGCATAACCACTTGCAACATCAAAATCATATTGATGCGATGTTGGCTCTTTCGGCTTAGGTTCAATTAGAAACTGTCCATCAAAGCCAATTTCTTTCGCATAATCCACTGCCATATGGAAGAAGCGTCCTAAGTTATCTAATTCAAGCTTCATGTCCGTATTCAGAAGTGTTTCATAGCCTTCACGTCCACCCCAGAACACATAATTTTCCGCACCTAATTCCTTCCCAATCTCCAAGCCTTTCTTTACTTTTGCAGCAGCATAAGCAAAAACGTCAGCATTATTAGAAGATGCCGCCCCATGGACAAAACGTGGATGGGTGAAATTATTAACTGTGTTCCATAGTAATTTTGTTTTGCTATCCTTCATATAATCCTTGATCATTGCGACAATTGTGTCTAGGTTTTGATTGGATTCTCGTAATGTATCTCCTTCTGGTGCAATATCCACATCGTGGAAACAAAAATACGGAACGCCTAGTTTTTCAAAAAACTCAAATGCTGCTTCTACTCGAGCCTTCGCTAAATCAAGACCAGAAAACTTATCCCAAGGTCTACTTGCCGTACCGACACCGAATGGATCGGATAAATCTTCAGTGAAAGTGTGCCAATACGCTACCGCAAAGCGTAAGTATTCTTCCATTGTACGGCCACCGATTTTTTCTTCGGGGTTATAAAATTTAAACGCATAAGGGTTTTTAGATGTTGGTCCTTCATACGTAATGTTATGGATTGTTGGAAAATTAGACATGTTATTACCTCCTAGTATTGGATATTAATCTTCAAAGCTTTTAAAATAGATATATACCTTCGTTTATCTATTCGATATACTAAGTGTGTTGCACATTCACTCGTAAAGCATTCTAAGGGTAGCCTTAGAGGAGGTTTCATTTATGAAATATACAAGCTCCACGATTTATATCATATTAGAATGGATTACTAGATTTGCTTTTGTTAATTTATTATGGATTTTATTCACGCTATTAGGTGGAATTATATTCGGGCTATACCCTTCTACTATTGCAATGTTTACCATCATACGAGAGTGGTTAAAAGGGAAGCACGATATTCCGGTTTTTACATCTTTTTGGAATTTCTATAAACGTGAATTTATCAATAGTAATAAACTAGGTATTATAATTACGTTCGTTATGGCCATAATTGGAATAGACTTTTTATTTATCCAATCGATTCAAGATGAATCTTATTTATGGTTATCAATCCCATTGTTTTCGTTTATGTTTTTGTTTCTAATCTATCTTTTTTATTTGTTCCCTGCTTTTGTGCATTACGATTTAAAGTTGTTTCCTTTGATGAAAAATGCATTTCTTATTATGCTTATTCATCCGTTACATAGTTTTCTGATGCTGGTTTGTTTAGTTTCGATTTACTTAATGATGAGCCTTGCACCGGCACTATATTTTATCTTTGGTGCAAGTACATATGCTTTTATTACGATGTGGCTTTCGTATCATGCTTTTCAGAGAGTAGAGCGGAAAAAGATAGATTCGTAATATCAGTGCACATACCCCGCTCCGGAAATATACTACGCTTTCACTTCCAGTACAAGTGCGACATCTGCTCGAAAGAACCTCGCAGTGTCTTCTTTACCGCGGGCTGCTGGTGAGCCAGGCTTCTACTTGAGTAAGCTTCGTCGCTGCCTTGCCCCGAGGAAGCCTGCTGCGTAGCTTTACTTGCAGACGCAGGGGCATCACCGGGGTCTCACCTATGCCTTTCCTCCCGCTGGAGTCTCCGTATATTTCCGGAGCTATTAGTGCTGTTTCATTTTTTCGGCATCACTCGTTATTTTAATTAAAGCCTCACTTACCCCTTCACAGCACTTGCTGAAATTCCTTCTACTACTTTGTTACTAAAGAAAATAAACGCTAATAGAATTGGTAATACGCTAATGATTAGGGTTGCTCCTATTGCACCCCAGTCTGTCATATATTGTCCAATAAAGTTTTGAATGCCGACTGTAAGGGTTTTATACGTATCCGAACTAATAAACGTATTTACAAATACAAATTCATTCCAGTTGTAGATCATATTAATGATGACGATTGTTGATATAACTGGTGCGGTCATTGGTAATATGATTTGGAAAAACATTCGGTTGATCGAGCTTCCATCAATAATAGCTGCTTCTTCAATTTCTCTTGGAAGCGTGTAATAAAAACCTAGTAAAATCATGATTGTAATTGGAAGATTATACGTTGTATACGTAATGACAATCGACCATGGATTATCGATTAAGTTTACATTTAAAAACATACTAAATAGTGGAATAATCGCTGAATGTATCGGAATCATAAGCCCAATCATAAACAAGCCTAAAACAAGTTTACTAAACTTCCATTTCATCCTCGTAATCGCGAACGTGGCCATGGACGCGAATAGAACGGTGAAGACAATGGCAACTGCCGTAATCCATAAACTATTCCAGAAGTAAGTACCAATACCGCTTTCCCATACCTTTAAATAATTCTCCCACCGGAACTCTTGCGGCAATGCAAACGGAGATCCAGAAAAGATTTCCCGATTATCTTTTAATGAAAATAGGAATAACCAAATGATCGGGAATATCTGAAAAACGGCGACAATCCCTAAACAGATATACAAAATAAAATAGCCAATACGTTTCATCAGACACACCCCTTAATATTGAATTTCTTCTTTCGATGCTGTTACTTTCCGAATCACAACCGTAACAATCAATGTAATGATAAGGAGTAAAAATCCAATTGCACTACCATAACCAAAATTGTTACTAGAGAAGGCTAATTTATACATATACGATGCCATAACCTCACTAGCCCCATTCGGTCCTCCACCTGTCATAACATAGATCAAATCGAAATACTTTAGGGAACCAACTACGGCTAACACAATGGTTACCTTTATCACACCCATAATTAATGGTAGTTTGATTCGAAAAGCAATCTGTATCGGAGAAGCACCGTCAATCCTAGCTGCTTCCACTATGGATTCAGGGATGTTTTTCAATGCTGCGTAATAAATCAAAATATAGAAACCTGCATATTGCCATAAAATCGGGACAAAGATGGCATATAACACGATGGACGTGTCTGCCAACCATGCAGGAGGATTTTCGATTCCAATAAACATTAGGATATGGTTTAACATTCCATTTGTTGGATTAAATACTTTGATCCAAAGCTGAGCAATCGCAACGGATGATAAAAGCATTGGGATCAGGTAAATTTTCCTGAGTAAGCTCGCACCCTTTATTTTGGATGCTAATATGAGCGATATCATTAGATAGATCGCTAAACTAAGTGTAGAAAATATTGCTAATAAAAATGAATGCCATGCACTGTCCCAGAATTTTATGTCTTGCAGGGCGTTAATATAGTTTTGTAGCCCAATAAAATTCATTTCTCCTATTCCGTCCCATTTAAATAGCCCATAGTAACCGGTTAGGATTAATGGGATGAAAATGAGGATGGTTATTAATAGGAGTGCGGGAAGAACGTAAAATGCAATTATCCATTTGTTGGACATGACTTTGTTCATTTCCTTCAACCCCATATCGTTAAAGATGGAAAAGAGGCTTAGATAAAAGAGTTAAATTAAATCCGAATTACTACTTAAGATAGTGCACCTAACCCGCTCGGGAAATATACTGCGCTTTCACATCTAGTACAAGTGCGACATCTGCTCGAAAAGACCTCGCAGTGTCTTCTTTGCACCTCACAGTACAAGTACGACATCAGCTCGAAAGAACCTCGCTGTGTCTTCTTTGCCGTGGGCGGCTGGTGAGCCAGGCTGCTACTTGAATAATCTTCTCTGTAGCCTTGCACCGAGGAAACCTGCTGCGTAGCATTACTAGCAGACGCAGGTGCATACTCGGGGCCTCACCGATGCCTATCCTCCCCGCTTGCGTCTCCGTATATTTCCCGAGCTAATAACGTTTTTTGAATTCAGATATAATCCTCTATCTTCTAATCTCTTCATGCCTCTTTTCTCTTTATTACTAGACTTATAGAAGAATAAATATTCTATTCCTCTGCTGCTAATGCGTCTTCGTGTGCTTTAGTGAACTCTTCTGGTGTTACTTCGTTTCCGAATATTGCTTGGATCATGTCTAGGTGAACTTGTGCTGCGTCTGGGCTCATTTGTACGTCAGCAAATAGTGTTAGATTACTTGCTGAGTTTAGGTCCTCTAATACGTCTACATACATTTGAGGTAATTCTAATGAAGCTGTATCCAGTTTTGTTGCTGGAATTACACCTGCTTGGGTAACGGATTTTTCACCCCATTGTTGAACGAAGAAAGAAACGAAATCTTTTGCTTCCTCTTTTACATCAGAGTTTTCCGATACGAATAATCCTACTCCTGGACCACCTACAAAACTATTCGTGTCACCTTTTCCATCAACTGTAGGGAAATGGAAATAACCAACAGAATCTCTGAATTCCTGTGGAACATCTTCATTTGTTGTGTAGTTCGGTAAATCCCATGTAGCAATTAAATACATTGCTGCCTGCTCGTTCATAAACATACTTTTTGCTTCTTCATCGGCTAAGCCATTAAATCCTTTTACGAAGGCATCCATGTTTACTAAGTTTTGTACTTCTTCTGCCGCTTGAACTAATGCTGGATCCTCGAATGTACCTGTGCGATTGATGGCATTCGTTAATACGTCTGCTCCACCAATTCGGTCAGCTAAATACATATACCATAAAGAACCTGTCCAACGGTCTTTATTCCCAAGTGCAATTGGAGCTACTCCATTGTCATTTAAAGTTTGAATAATCGTTTCTAGTTCTTCTAACGTACTCGGCTCTTCTAAACCATATTGGTCAAAAATCTGCTTATTATAGAAGATCGTTGCAATGTTCAGTTCTAACGGTAAACCGTACGTTTTTCCATCAATAGCGTAAGCCTCAGCGGTACCAGATACAAAGCTGTCCGCTAGATCACCTTCTAGCAAATCATCTAATGGCGCAAATTTGTTACCGTTTACATATGGTTCCAAATAACCAGCTGCCCAAGTCATCCCGACATCTGGTAATTCATCCGATGTAGATAATACTTGAATTTTATCCTTGTACTGTTCATTACTTAATACTTCTAATTCAACTGTTACTCCTGGGTTTTCATCTTCAAAATCTGCGATGATTTCGTTCACAATTTCATTATGTGTTTTCGAGCTGCCCTCTGGCCATAGATGCATAAACTTAATTACTTTTGAATCACCATTAGAGCTTGATGCACCATTGTCACCACATGCTGCTAGCAAGAGGATGACTGATAATAAGCTAACTAATAATGTAATCGCTTTCTTTCCTTTCATCACTAAACCCCCTAAATTTTAAAAATATTTAGCCTTATCACTAAGCTTACATAAAGAATATCAAAAAACAATTTGTTTGTCTAGTGGATAAACTAAGTTTATAATGGAATTATAACATGCTATACTTACAGTAATAACAATCAATAGAAAGTGGTACTGAAAATGATTAAGAATAAAACATGGAATCAGCATGAAGTAAAAAAAGAGAATAAATCACTAGTATTGGAAACAATACGCACGAACTATCCCATATCAAGAGCATCCATTGCGAACGTAACTGGCTTAAACAAAGGAACTGTTTCATCACTTGTAAGCGATCTATTAGAAGAAAAATTAATCCATGAATCAGGACCTGGGGAATCCAGTGGTGGAAGAAGGCCGGTCATGCTTTTATTTAACCAATTAGCAGGTTATTCGATTGGGCTTGATCTAGGCGTTAACTATCTACTTGGGGTACTGACGGATTTGGAAGGAAATATTTGTCTAGAAAAACAAGTGAAATTTAACCAATTATCCTATGAAGAAATACTAGATGAATTATTCCAAATGGTCGATTACTTGATTGAACATGCACCACCAAGCCCATATGGAATTATCGGCATCGGTATTGGTGTACCAGGTACGGTAAGTAAAAGTGGGGAGATATTGCTTGCTCCTAACCTTGGTTGGAGAAATGTTGATTTACTTTCCATTATGGAAGAAAAGTATTCCTTACCTGTTATCATTGAAAACGAAGCAAATGCCGGATCATATGGGGAAAAGAAATTTGGAGCTGGAAAAGATTATCACCATATTATCTATGTAAGTGTGGGGATTGGAATTGGTGTCGGTCTCATTCTAAATGGCGAGTTATATAAGGGGAGCAATGGCTTCAGTGGTGAATTAGGTCATATGACGATTGAGATGGACGGAATGAAGTGTGGTTGCGGAAATGAAGGCTGCTGGGAATTGTATGCTTCAGAAAAAGCATTAGTGAAAAATGCCCAAGACAAAGGCTTAGCAATTCCAAATAACCGAGAACATACACTAGAGAGTCTCATCACACTTGCGAAGGAAGGTAATTCTGAGGCTATTGCTTTATTCCATCAAATAGGGGATTACCTTGGGGTTGGGATTAATAATATTTCGAATATCTTTAATCCTGAATTAGTCATCATCGGAAATCGAATGGCCGATGCAAAAGATTGGTTAATGGAGCCTTTAATGAACCGAATTAAGAGCCAAACATTATGGTTCCAACAACAAAACCTAGATATCAATTTTTCCGAACTATCAACCCACTCCACAGCCCTAGGAATCGCAGCATTCTCCGTAGAGAAATTTTTGCTTACGATTTAACACTTATTTATAAAATTATCACTATAAAAATTGTTGCTTTTTCTCTGAGATAAAAAGGTGGTTGCACTGAGCAGCCCGTATACACGGAGACTCCTATGGGAGGATAGGCATAGGAGAGACCCGAAATGAGCTTTAGCTCTGAGGGGCTCCCCAGCCGCCCACGGCAAGGTAGACACTGCGAGGTAGTTTCGAGCAGATGTCGCCCCTGTACTGGAAGTGAAAGCAGAGTGTATACGGACTGCGGCCACCATCTACCAACTAGATTTATTTGATAATTTTAACCATAAATGTAAACGCATTCAATTTTAAAGGAGGCAAAAACAATGACTACCATTAAAAACCCAATTTTAACCGGATTTAATCCAGATCCAAGTATTTGCCGTGCTGGCGAAGATTATTACATTGCTGTTTCCACATTTGAATGGTTTCCAGGGGTCGGAATCTACCATTCGAAAGACTTAAAAAATTGGAAACTAGTATCTAGACCACTAAATAGACTAAGCCAGCTAAACATGATGGGAAACCCGGACTCAGGTGGCATTTGGGCACCTGCTCTATCCTATAGTGACGGGAAATTCTGGCTCATCTATACCGATGTGAAAGTAACAGAAGGACAGTGGAAAGATTGTCATAATTATCTAGTAACCTGTGAAACTATTGACGGCGAATGGTCCGAACCGATTCATATGAATAGCTCTGGGTTTGATCCCTCTTTATTCCATGATGACGATGGAAGAAAGTATTTTGTAAATATGGTTTGGGATCATCGCGTAGGTAATCATAATTTTTACGGCATTGTATTACAGGAATATAGTGTGGAACAACAAAAGCTAATAGGTCCATCTAAAGTGATATTTAAAGGAACAGATATTAAATTAACCGAAGCACCACACCTTTACAAAGTGAATGGCTATTACTACTTATTAACCGCTGAAGGTGGAACAAAATATGACCATCAAGCAACGATAGCACGTTCTAAAGATTTATGGGGACCATATGAAGTACATCCAGAAAACCCACTTATTACATCGTTTATGTATCCGAGAAATCCGCTGCAAAAGGCAGGGCATGCATCCATGGTACATACTCATACGGATGAATGGTTTTTAGTCCATTTAACCGGACGCCCGTTACCGAGAGACGGGCAACCATTATTAGATCCAAGAGGATTCTGTCCACTAGGTCGCGAAACGGCAATTCAGCGGCTAGAATGGCGTGATGATTGGCCATACGTTGTTGGTGGTAATCAACCAGCTTTAGAAATCGAAGGGCCGAATATTCCAGAAGTAGAGTGGGAACCAGATTATGAGGAAAAAGATGATTTTCATTCTGATTCATTGAATTTACATTTTCAAAGCTTACGGATTCCTTTAGGGGAAGAGATTGCTTCATTGAAAGATAATCCTGGTCATTTACGTCTATACGGTAGAGAGTCACTTACATCAAAATTTACCCAAAGCTTTATCGCAAGAAGATGGCAACATTTTAATTTTACCGCTGAGACGAAAGTTGCATTTAACCCGGATACATTCCAACAAGCAGCAGGGCTAGTAAACTATTACAACACACAAAACTGGACAACATTAACCGTAACATGGAACGAGAAAAAAGGTCGCATTCTTGATATCGTTACATGTGATAATTTCACTTTTGGGCAGCCATTGAAGGGGAATGAAATTAAAATTCCTGATCATGTGGAATATGTTTATCTAAAGGTTGATGTGAACACCCATCTTTATGCGTATTCCTATTCCTTTGACGGGGAAACATGGGTAAAAATCCCACTATCCTTTGAATCTTACAAGCTATCAGATGATTATATTCAAGGTGGGGGATTCTTCACCGGGGCATTTGTCGGAATGCATTGTCAGGATACATCTGGCAGAAGGAAACATGCTGATTTTGATTATTTTATCTATAAACCTGAATAAGAGGAAAGCCCTCCAGCTAGATTGAACTGGAGGGCTATTTTTTATGATTCTAATGTAGACGTATCACCAGTTGGCAAACCTAATTCCCAAGATTTGAGAAGTCGGCGCATAATTTTTCCGCTTCGGGTCTTTGGAATCGAATCTCGTACT
This sequence comes from Ornithinibacillus jepli, assembly GCF_047228935.1. Taxonomy (NCBI): domain Bacteria; kingdom Bacillati; phylum Bacillota; class Bacilli; order Caryophanales; family Bacillaceae; genus Ornithinibacillus; species Ornithinibacillus jepli. The sequence continues at coordinate 666,974 of NZ_JBFEGG010000002.1, read as the reverse complement.
TCAATTTCACGTGGTGCAGCATGGGCACTTAATCCCGTTTTAACAAATTGACGGATATCTTCTAGTAATTCATCAGACTCCTGATATCCTGGATTTAGTGTAATAAACGCTTTAATAATCTCCCCGCGCTGTGGATCAGGTTTTCCAATAACACCCGCTTCTGCGACAGCTGGATGCTCGATTAATTTGCTTTCTACTTCAAATGGTCCTACACGCTCACCTGATGTGTTAATGACATCATCTAGGCGGCCTTGGAACCAGAAGTAGCCATCTTCATCACGGTATGCACTATCGCCTGATACATACCAACCATTCACAAAATAGCTATCATATTTGCTCGGATTATTCCATATCGCACGCATCATTGACGGCCAGCCAGCTTTAATTGCCAGGTTACCCATTTGATTCGGCGGGATTTCATTTCCTTCATTATCCACGATCGATGCTTCAACACCTGGAATTGGTTTACCCATAGAACCAGGACGAATTTCTTCAGATGGAATATTCACGATTAACTGTGCACCCGTTTCGGTCATCCACCATGTATCATGAATACGTAAATCAAATGCTTTCAGTCCCCAAGTTACCACTTCAGGATTTAGCGGTTCTCCAACACTCATAATATGACGAAGAGAAGAGAAGTCATATTTTTTCACTAAGTCTTCTCCAGCACTTACTAACATACGTAATGCAGTAGGAGCCGTATACCAGACGGTTACATTATTTTTCTCCAATGTTTCATACCAATCTTCCGGTGTGAAACGACCTCCACGAATAACATTCGTAACTCCATGTAACCATGGCGCAAACACACCATAACTTGTACCGGTTACCCAGCCTGGGTCAGCTGTACACCAGTATACATCATCCTCTTTCAAATCAAGCACCCATTCACCAGTTTTATAATGCTGAATCATCGCATTATGTACATGGTAAACCCCTTTAGGCTTTCCAGTTGAACCAGATGTATAATGGATTAACATGCCGTCCTCTAAATCTACCCATTCGATGTCAAAGCTATCACTAGCTACTTCCATTTCTTCATAAAAATCAATATACTTATCGGATGCCTCACTGCGATTACCAACTAAGACAATTTTCTCTAAGTCTGGCAAATCTTCTTGTGGGACACGTTCTAATAAATCAGGTGTCGTAATGAGTACTCTTGCTGAACTATCTTGAAGACGGTCACGTACAGCCTGTTCCATGAACGCTTCAAATAACGGACCAGCAATCGCACCAACCTTTAAGATACCAAAGAAGCTAACATAAAATTCCGGGCTTCTCGGCATGAATAGAAATACACGATCACCCTTTTGAATATCGTATTTTTTTAAGACGTTGGCGAATTGATTACTTTGCTTACTAATTTCGGAAAAGGTTAAGGATTCTTCTCTTCCTGGCGCAGAATATAGAAGCGCCACTTTATCTTTTTTATTCGGATCTTCTGCATGTCGGTCAATTGCTTCGTACGCAATATTTACCTTCCCTGTTTCATTCCAAGTAAAGTGCTTATGCGCATCTTCCCATTGGAAGGTTGCTCGTAATTCATCATAGTTCTTTAAATTGTAGTTTCCTTCTCTAGCAGGTACACGTTGCATATCCATCCTTTTCACCTCATCTTCAAAATTTTGGAACCGATTACATTTCTTAAATTATGAAAAATTTAAAATGTTTATTAGTATTTTAGAACATTTTGTGAATTTTTTAAAGTATTTAATCCTAATTTAATAGAATTTTTTATCAATTAAAACAAGAAAAAACCTCTTCCCAAAATGGAAGAGGAGATTCTACCAGCTTTATTAATTTGTAATTTGTATCGCAATTTCTTCATAACTCATTTGTTCATTCACATCATATGTACCTGGACGAATTACGCTTTGATAGCCATGATTTACTAAATAGCTATCGAACGCTCTTGCATCATCAACAATCCCGTTTTCATAAAGTAGATTCGAAACCGTAACGGAAGACATGCCACTTTCAATAACGAGTTGATATGCTTTAACGGTTTCCTCTGTAGATTCTTCCGCTTCCTCTTCCACAGTATCTTCTTGTTCCTCTACTTCTTCCGGGTCTGTAGATTCGTTTTCTTCTTCGGATACATCTTGTTCTACTACATCTTTCTTCGCAACCTTATAACCTTGCTGTTCTAGATATGCGATAGCAGAGTCGGTCGAGTATTCATTCTCCGTATTTTCCGTAACGATAACTTCTTTAGGAGTCGTATAATAGACAAACGCTAAGATCCCAGTAGCTAGTAATACTCCAAATGTTGTCCCTCGTAAAAAATCTCTCATTCTTTATATTCCACCATCAATTCTTCTTCTAATACCATTAATCGCTTATTGATTTTATAAAATTCCACGGTTTGTCGAGTGCTTAATTCATCATAGCTTGCCTGGGCATCAAACTTTTTCACTCGGAAGGAAACTAAAAATACTAATATAGCAAATACAACTAATAGAATAATTGCAACGAACATGTTACCCACCTCGATATCTATAAATTAAAAACTATTAAATATGTCTCTAGTAGTTTTAGTATACATCAATTAAGGAGCGATTGTCTTTATTTACCACAAAAGATATGTACTTCACCACCTGTATTTCAATAGATTACATTTATAAAAATAAATGTGAAAATAAAAAAAAACTCCTTAAGGATAACGGGTTCGGTTAAGGGAGAGAAAATTATAATTAACATCACTTATAGAGAAGTTATCAGCACATTATTAACTTTTCTATTTTCGTTGATATTTAAAGGATTGTACTAGTGTTTAATGAAATCAACATAGATATTGGTAGGCAAATTAGCAAGTGTTTAATAACTATTAGACGCTTGCTAATTTTACGCTATTTCCTTTGTTCATATACTTGCTAAAAATGTGCGGATTTTGCGCAGAAAAAAAGACGATTATCTAAATAATAGAATAATCGTCCTTACATAATTTAATTTGTTTTTAATTCTTTCTTCAACTAAAGCACCCTTTACTTAAAAATCCCCCTCTACTACAAATCTACGAGAGGTATTTCTAATAACTAAATAAATATATACCACAAACACAATAATTATAGGAATGAATAATAGTTGTGTAATATTACCGATTGGTGCATCAAATATCCAAGCTATAACCATATTCAATACTAATAATAACATTAGAAAAGTAAGTAGAAAGAGGTTGGAACTTTTTATCTTTGGTCTATTCTTTTTAAGAAACATAAATACTATAGACCCGATTGTCAAAGTGATGAATGCAGTCTCAATTGTTATTGCGTAATTTGTAAGTGTTTCAATTTTAGCAAATTCTACTTGTGTAACTTCAGATTTAGCTAATAAAGGTTTACTAATATTAGATTTATAAAGTTCAATTGATACGTAAACAACATTTAAAAGCAACATCACTAAAATAGAGAGACGAAATAAAATACTTTGTTTAATAATATTTCTATGTTTTTTTGTTCCATTTTATCACCTATCTTTCTTATAAATTTAGCTCGCTTCTTCCACTAAACTGCCCTGTTAGCAGAATAACTTCAACATCAATACTAACATAATATTCCAAAAACAAATGAAGAATTTTAAATATAATAAAAAGGCGATTTTAATAGATCACCTTTTCAAGTAAAGCACCCTTTACTTTAAGTGTACTAATTCACATGAGATAAAAATTTTGAAAAATACCTAAAAGTATTATTTCATGCTGTTAGACGTATTTTCAATTTCATATGTAAAATCTCATCTCTCTTTTATACCCCAGTATTGAAGTTATCTAATCTATTACCTCATAAACAAAATTTATTTTTTTATGGTAGATGTTAGTGAAAGCATCGTACAAGAAAGGACTGTCATATATAAGTACAACATTTAATAGGTATTTTTTTGTATAAAATTGCCAAAAATTGTAGAGATCAAGCATTTATTGGGTGGTGTAAGAATGACAACTATTTTTGAAGCAATAAAAGATTATTTACAAATGCAGTTGGACAATGAACCTAAAAACCCTCTTCATGTAGGAGAAGTGATGAGTTGTTGGATGTACCTCGCACTAATGGATGAAGCAACTATATTCATTCAAATCGGTCTCAATTCGACCAATGATGATAAAGTGAAAGAAATGTTAGAGCAAAGCTTAAAACAATGTGATTCACAGGGGAAACGATTTAAAGATTTATTGAAAAAAGAAGGGATTTCCCTACCACCGACAAGTGAGCAAAGACCGAATTCAGATCCAAACGCAGTTCCGCTGGGAACAAAAATGACAGATGACGAACTAATGAACGGCTTAAGCATAAAAACAGTCACAGCAGTAGTTCATTGTGCAACAGCAGCAAGTCAATCTATAAGAAATGATGTCGGTTTACTATTTACTCATTGTATGTTGGAAAAGATGAAATTTGGTTCTTCGTTAAAGGTTGTTATGAGAAAACGAGGTTATATAAAGGTTCCTCCTTATTATTATCCTCCAGGTATTCCAAAACAGTAACAATCTGAGAAAATTAAAACAAATTAGCCCTGCAAATAGATGCAGGGCTTGATGTCTGTTAATTCTTGATGTTAAATTTAGCTTATCATTCATTGATTCATACTATTCAAATGTTCTTCATACGAATAGGTAAGGGTTGAAGTTATCTGAATTTACTGTGATTAATTTCATAGCCATAAACAAACATTCAAAGCCAAACCCCGTTAATAAATTGCTTATGGGGCTGTAATGATCCCATTATAATTTGCAACCTAATTGGAAAGTAAAAAACGCTCTTTGCAATAATACTCTAAGAGCGTTTCGTTATAACTTTCTATTCAACTCAAGCACCCAATATTGAAAGTTAGTTTTTAGTTTGAATATATAAAAATGTTTTTCGCACCAAAAATACTGCAAATGTTAGAATGAATATATATATCCCAATTTTAACAATGTCTAAATAAGCTATTGTAAAACCTACTATAATCATAATTAGTGAAACTACTTGTAAAGCCCTAATAATAAGTTCGGAAACATTCTTCAACCGGTTATTGTTCTTTTGTAACATCCAAACAACCAATCCTAAAAGCATACCTGCTATAAAGAGGAATTGATTGTTATTTTGTATACCAATTTGGTGCAAATTGAACGGAAATTTACTGTGGTATTAACTAATTTCCCTCCCGTATCCGAACCCGTTACCTTAAGGAATGAGTTTTCTTTTCAATAATTACTAAGACGCCCACGGCAGGATTCGAACCTGCGACACACGGTTTAGGAAACCGATGCTCTATCCCCTGAGCTACGAGGGCAAATAGTTAAGGAATAATCATTATTATACAAAACAAGGGGCCAAATTCAAAGTACTAAAACTTAAACGATATACCAAATATTACTTTACAAACCTCCAAATACAGTCTAGATAGCAAATTCGTAGTATGATAAAATTAAAAGATATCTGTCAGTATTTCATTTGATTGGGGGAACTAGAATGACAGAGGTCCCATTTATCGCAATTGAAGGGCCAATTGGTATTGGTAAAACATCGTTAGCTAAACGGCTATCAGATCACTTTAACTTCTATTTATTAAAAGAAATTGTAGAAGAAAATCCATTTCTAGGTAAATTTTATGATGATATCGATGAGTGGAGCTTCCAAACAGAAATGTTCTTTCTCTGCAATCGATTTAAACAATTAGAAGATATAGATAAAAAATATTTAACAAAACAAAAGCCTGTTGTTTCAGACTATCATATATCGAAAAATATGATCTTCGCGAAGCGTACACTACAAGCAGATAAGTTTCATAAGTACGAGAAGATTTATCACATCTTAACAGCAGATATGCCTGTTCCAAATATGTTAATTTATTTACATGCTAGTCTCGATACGATTTTAAACCGGATTCAGATGCGAGGTAGAGAAATCGAGCAAAATATTAAAGCATCCTATTTAGCACAGCTCGCAGAAGATTATGAGGCATATATGAATGAATTTGAAGTGTTACATCCAGAAATTCCAGTTATCCGAATAAACGGAGATGATATAGACTTCGTTAAGAATGACGCTGATTTACATTCGATAATTGAGCAGGTACAGAAGCAATTAACCTCTTTTGAAATGATATCTAAATAATAAGGAGATTTCACTATGAATTTACGAGAAAAATACCATATCCCAAATGATAGTATTATTACCATTGCTGGTACGGTTGGGGTAGGGAAGTCTACGATGACAAAAGCATTAGCTAATGCATTAAACTTCAAAACGTCATTTGAGAAAGTAGATACGAATCCGTATTTAGAAAAGTTCTATGCGGACTTTGAACGTTGGAGCTTCCATTTACAAATCTACTTCTTAGCTGAGCGCTTTAAGGAGCAAAAGAAAATATTTGAATATGGTGGCGGCTTTATTCAAGACCGTTCTATCTATGAGGATACTGGAATTTTTGCGAAAATGCATTATGAAAATGGCACGATGTCTAAAACAGACTATGAAACATATACAAGTCTATTCGAATCCATGGTCATGACACCATATTTTCCACATCCAGATTTACTAATCTACTTGGAGGGTTCTTTTGATGAAGTTCTAAAACGAATCAAAGAACGCGGACGTGAAATGGAAAAGAGCACACCAATTACGTATTGGGAAGAAATGTACAATCGCTATGAAAACTGGATTAATAACTTTAATGCTTGTCCGATCTTAAGAATTAACATTTCTGATTATGATTTAATGGATGATGATACTTCTATTGAACCAATATTAGAGAAGATTGGTCATTTCATTCAACAATCAAGACGTTGGGAAACGAGAGAATTAATTAAATAAGATAATGAAAATGATACATGAAGGTGATGTATCATTTTTTTATTGGAAAAAAATTCTCCTACTTTAGCAACCGGGTAAATGATGGAATTGCTGTATAATAGAAGTATCTTGTTAGAAAGGAAGACATACCTTGCGTACAGATGTAAAACTACAAAATATCAAAGAGATTCGAAAAGAATTAACTCGTTTTATTATGCTATACAAATTCGGTCTCGATGAAATTAATACGAAAATAGACATATTACAAGAGGAATTTCAGTATATACACGACTATAATCCAATTGAGCATACGAAAACGAGATTAAAGTCTCCTGAAAGTATTTTAAAAAAAATTGCTAGAAAAAATATCGACTTTAATCTGGAAGCAATTGAAAGCAAACTTCGTGATATTGCAGGAATCCGTATAGTTTGTTCCTTCATATCCGATATATATAAGGTTAGTGAGCTTTTACAAAATCAACAGGACATAACAGTAGTTGAAGTGAAGGATTATATTAAAAATCCAAAGCCAAATGGTTATCAGAGCTTACATTTGATCGTAACAATACCTGTATTCTTATCGGACCAAGTGAAAGAGGTATTTGTTGAAATCCAAATTAGAACGGTTGCGATGGATTTCTGGGCGAGCTTAGAGCATAAGATTTTTTATAAGTATAATAAAAATGTCCCTGAACATTTAACAGAAGAGTTAAAGTCCACGGCGACTGTTGCATCTGAATTAGATTATCGGATGGAGAAGCTTCATCATGAGATTAATCAGCTAAAGGAAGATGAGGCTGATGAGGAAGCGTTACTTCATGCGGATGATAAAGGTCAGTATCATATTCCGATGGCTTTGTTGGAGTCGTTTATGAGTGAGGGCAAATAGTATAAAGACGTAAAAAAACCACTACAATGTAGTGGTTTTCTATATCTCCAATATTTATGCGCTTGTTTAAAAATGGAGGAGGTAGAGGGATTCGAACCCCCGCGCGGTTTGACCCGCCTGTCGGTTTTCAAGACCGATCCCTTCAGCCAGACTTGGGTATACCTCCGTGGCAACAAATATTAATATACATGATTTAAAATTTAATGTCAACACGATTTATGCGTTTTTTTGTCGGTATTTAAATATAAAACTTTTCTTATTTGAGAGATAATTTTTATTGTTGCCTGTCCTATAGTTCTCATGCCATGTCCGTGGCGGGAATACACTTCGCTTTTACTTTCAGCACAGGGGCGACATCTGCTCGAAACTACCTCGCAGTGTCTACCTTGCCGCGGGCGGCTGGTAAGCCTCCTCGTGCTATCGCACTGCGGGGTCTTACCGATGCCTTTCCTCCCGCTGGAGTCTACGTGTATTCCCGCCACTCATAGCAATAAATTTTATCCTAATTCCTATTTGACTAGCACACTAACTAATAACATAAAAACTTTACTTAATAAACTCCACTCCACCCATATATGGCACTAGTACTTCTGGTACTTTGACGGTGCCGTCTGGTTGTTGGTTGTTTTCTAGGATGGCTGCTACGGTGCGGCCGATGGCTAGGCCTGAGCCGTTTAGGGTGTGTACGAATTCTGGTTTGCCGTTCGGTTCTCTTCGGAAACGAATTCCTGCACGTCTTGCTTGGAAATCTTCAAAGTTAGAGCAAGAAGAGATTTCACGATACGTGTTTTGGCTTGGAATCCACACTTCAATATCGTATTTCTTTGCAGCTGTAAATCCTAAGTCACCTGTACACATGCTCATCACGCGGTATGGTAATTGAAGTAGCTGTAATACTTTTTCCGCATGTCCTGTTAATTCCTCTAACGCTTCGTAAGAGTCCTCAGGCTTAACAAATTGCACTAATTCTACTTTATTAAATTGGTGCTGACGGATTAAGCCACGTGTATCACGGCCAGCAGAACCCGCCTCTGAACGGAAGCTTCCACTAAATGCTACATATTTCGTAGGTAAATCTTCGACACTTAAAATTTCTTCACGATGATAGTTCGTAACTGGTACTTCAGCAGTTGGTACCATGAAATAATCCCAACCTTCTAATTTAAACGCATCCTCCTCAAACTTTGGAAGCTGTCCTGTACCAGTCATGCTTGCACGATTTACAATCGTTGGTGGTAGCATCTCTACATAGCCATGCTCATCAGCATGTAAATCCATCATAAAGCTCCATAAAGCACGCTCTAATCTAGCACCAAGGCCTTTATAGAATACAAAACGGCTACCGGTCACTTTTCCAGCACGTTCAAAGTCAATAATATCTAGATTTGTTGCAACATCCCAATGGGCCTGTGCTTCAAAATTAAATGCTGGTACCTCTCCCCATGTGCGAGCTTCAATATTATCATCTTCATCTTCACCAACTGGAACACTTTCATGTGGGATATTTGGAATCGATAACATGATTGTATTTAATGTTTCTTCAATTTCTCTTAATTCATCATCATATTCTTTAATTTGATCGCCAACCTGGCGCATTTCTTTAATGGCTTCATCCGCATCTTTCTTTTCCTTTTTCAGCTGAGAAATTTGCTTCGTAACCTCATTACGCTGTGCTTTTAAAGCTTCTGTTTTCGTAATTAATTCACGACGACGTTCGTCTAATTCGCCAAAGCGATCTAATTCCGATAAATCTTCACCGCGATGTTGTAGTTTTGCTTTTACTTCTTCAAAATGATTGCGTAAATACTTCATATCTAACATGGTAAATTCCTCCTTATTTTTAAATACAAAAAAACCCTCATCCCAATAATAGGGACGAGAGTTGATATTCCCGCGTTGCCACCCTTGTTGAAGAGAAATCTCTTCCGGCTCATTCGTGTTAACGGCACGTAACCGGGTTTACTTACTGTTCGTTCGGTAAACCAGTTCCAGGATGGATTCACAGTAGATTTACATCGATTCACACCAACCATCGACTCTCTTGAGAAAATAATACTGTTACTATTTCCTATCATCACTTTTCAAACTCATGTTTTAGTTAATCAATATATTAGCTAATTTTTGTGTAAAGTGCAAGTTTTTATCCTTAGTCTACTAACTATTTTTTACGATATGTAGACTACTATACATAAAACATATTTACTTTGAGGGTAGAGTGTGGCTATATAAAAAGTAAATAAGGGGAGGGGTTCATTTGAAAATTGTACTGGATGACTTAACAAACCCGAAAGTGATCGAGTTAATCGAAGGACATCTACGGGAGATGGCTAACATATCACCACCAGAGAGTATTCATGCACTCGATATTAATCGACTACGAAAGCCTGAAATTACTTGTTGGAGTGCTTGGGAGCAAGATGAACTAGTAGGGTGTGGTGCTCTTAAAGAAATTGATAGAGGGCATGGTGAAATTAAATCTATGCGGACATCCTCGCTACATTTGAGAAAGGGAGTTGCTAAGCGAATCTTGGAACATATTATAGTAGAAGCTAGGCAACGCGGATATAAGCGTCTTAGCTTAGAAACTGGCTCCATGGATGCCTTTGAACCCGCTAGAAGACTGTACAGAAGCTTTGGGTTTCTTTATTGTGATCCTTTTGCCGATTACGAAGAGGACCCAAATAGTGTATTTATGACAATGGAATTATAGTTATAATTCAAAAAAAGAGGTGGGATTTAACTAAATAGTTCAGGTATAAAGCTGAATAATGCACCTTACCAGCACCGGAAATATACGGAGACTCCTGCGGGAGGAAAGGCATCGGTGAGACCCCGCAGTGCGAAAGCACGAGGAGGCTCACCAGCCGCCCGCGGAAAGCGTAGTATATTTCCGGTGCGTGGTAGGTGCACTATGTTTGGTTACTCGATTGACTAAAATATTTTTGTTATAGCCTCACTATTTTTTAAGAAAACCAACCTTTAACTGTATCCACGATAGAAGAAAAGATTCCGCTGAAGAAATCACCGATTGCACCTAATGTTAGCATGAACCAATTTGCTTTTTCTACCGTCTTTTCCGCAACAATATCAACAGTTAAATTATCAGCATTAAAGATATAGCCGTAATCATTTTCACCAGTATAAACTAGTTTTGCAGTACCAATTTTATCGCCCTTTTTAATTGGGGCTATCAAATTACCATCTTCATTTAATAAGTCTTTATCAATACTATATTCCAAGCTATAAAGCTCTTCATCGCCACTTTTTACTGGAAGAGAAATACCTTCTTTGATAGAAATATCTACTGTATCTTCTTTTCCTTTCGCTACTGGAATAGACTCTTTTCCTTCAAGCTGATATCCCGCAGCAAATAGATCTTTCTTTTCGAATTGACTGAAGCCATAATCCATTAACTTGGCTGTTTGTTCAAAACGAGCTTCCTTACTGTCTGTCCGCATGACAACCGTGATTAATCGATTGCCATTACGTTCAGCTGTACCAGTAAACGTATAACCAGCAAGACCTGTATAACCCGTTTTTAGGCCGTCAATTCCTTCATAATAAAACTGTTGTAAATAAGATGCTTCATGTGGCAACATCCAGTTTAAATTTTCAACAGTATAGCCTTCAAAATCATCCTCAATACGACTTGAAATTTCAAGTGCATGTGGAAATTCATTAATTAAGTTATATGCTAACAAAGCTAAAGAACGAGCAGAAAGCAAGTCTGTCCCATTCGGATCTGTTCCTTCTGGATAATTATCACCTAGTGAACTATTGTCTAGTCCCGTTGAGTTTACGAATTGATAATCTGGAAGACCCATTTCCTCAGCCTTTTGGTTCATACGTTTTACAAATTCACCTTCAGAACCTGAAATTAGTTCTGCAAGAGCAATCGTTGTTCCATTATCGGAAAAGATAGCCATTGCTTCATATAATTCTTTTACGGTATAACTTTTATCTTGTGTTAATCCAATTCCTGAAAACTCAGGGTTGGCAGAAATGCTATATGCATAATCACTAATTTGTGTTGTTGTTTCCCAAGTAATTTCCCCGTTTTCAATTGCTTCCAAAACAAGATATTCTGTCATCATCTTGGTCATACTTGCTGGTGGAAGTGCAATGTCAGGGCTTTTGGCATATAGTACTTTTCCCGTCTCCGCATCAACTAAAATAGCTGATTCAGCATCTAATTCTAATTCTTGTGCTTGTGTATTCATAGGTTGTGACATAAATGATGTTGTTGCGATTAAGACAACGAGAAACATCATAAATAGTTTGGAATAGATCTGTTTCACTTTGGTAACCTCCACCCTGTAATGAAATGCTTGTATTTTTATAGAACACCTTTTGTATTTTATCATAAAATAGGGGTTAGAAAAACTCTGATCTTGGTTTTGTGTCGTAATTAGTCAAATTTACTTATAGGTATCACTTTTCAGTTGTGTTCCTTTATAAAATCCAAATTTAATTATATATATATTGTATTTGTAGAGAATTTGAAGGGGGATTCTATGAAAAATAAAGTAGTACGGGAATTACTAATTCTTATAGGGGGGTTTATTTTGCTATTCATTTCCTACACGATCATTGATTCTATAAGAAATGCCCCTTTTGATTTACTGGATAATACACGACAAGCTATATTTGTCATTGTTTTTATTAGAATTTCACTATGGTTGATACGATGGAGTGGCCATTCAAATAATTCTAAATCCACCACAAGCAAAAAACCGAACTAATTCAAATTCTACAGAAGGAATAAAATTAGTTCGGTTTTTTCATGTGTTTCAACTTAATCTATTATATGAATTATCCTTTTAAAGAATAATTCGGTGCTTCTTTCGTAATTTGGACGTCGTGTGGATGGCTTTCTTGTAAGCCGGCGTTTGTTATGCGAATGAATTGTCCTTCTGTTCTTAGTTGGTCTATTGTTGGCGTTCCACAATATCCCATTCCTGAACGTAAACCACCGATTAATTGATGGACTGTATCTGCTAGAGGTCCTTTGTAGGCAACTCTTCCTTCGATACCTTCTGGAACAAGCTTTTTCGCATCAGATGATTCTTGGAAGTAACGATCTTTAGAACCAGCTTTCATCGCGCCAACTGAGCCCATTCCACGATAAACTTTGTATCTTCTGCCTTGATAAATTTCGGTTTCACCAGGACTTTCCGATACTCCTGCAAACATACTACCAAGCATGACAGCATGTGCTCCGGCTGCGATGGCTTTGGTAATATCTCCAGAATATTTAATTCCGCCATCTGCAATGACAGGAATGCCGTATTCTGCTGCCGCTTCTGCACAATCATAAACTGCAGTAATCTGTGGTACACCAACACCTGCTACTACTCTAGTCGTACAAATAGAACCTGGTCCAATTCCTACTTTTACGATGGTTGCGCCAGCTTCGATTAAAGATTTTGTAGCTTCTGCCGTTGCGACATTTCCTGCAATAATATCTAGTTCTGGATAAGCTTCGCGAATTCTTCTTACTTGGTCTAATACACCTTGCGAATGCCCATGAGCTGTATCTACGACTACAACATCAACACCAGCATTTACTAATGATTCAATCCGCTTCATCGAATCTCCTGTTACCCCAACAGCTGCACCAACTAATAATCTCCCTTGGGCATCTTTTGCAGCATTTGGAAATTCAATCACTTTTTCAATATCTTTAATGGTAATTAAGCCTTTCAGAATGCCATCTTCATCCACTAACGGTAATTTCTCTATCTTATACTGTTGGAGAATGTTTCCCGCTTCATCTAGTGTCGTACCAACTGGTGCCGTCACTAAATTTTCGCTAGTCATGACTTCAGAAATTTTAATTGAATAATCTTGAATAAAACGTAAATCACGATTCGTAATAATACCTACAAGCTTCTGTTCCTGTTCGTTATTTACAACTGGTACACCAGAGATTCTATATTTACCCATTAAATGTTCTGCGTCAAACACTTGATGGTCCGGTGTTAAAAAGAATGGATTCGTAATAACGCCACTTTCCGAACGTTTGACTCGATCTACTTGTTCCGCTTGTTCTTCGATAGACATGTTTTTATGAATGATTCCTAAACCACCCTGTCTTGCCATCGCAATTGCCATTGTTGCTTCCGTAACCGTGTCCATCCCTGCACTAATTAATGGAGCATTTAATTTTAAGTTCGGGCTTAAGATAGTACTGACATCAACTTCGCGAGGTAGAACTTCGGACTTAGCCGGTATTAATAATACATCGTCAAACGTTAATCCTTCTTTCGCAAACTTATCCTTTCTCATATTAATCCTCCTCATTTATTAATCAGGAACTAAGGTAAAAGAATATAAAATCTATCTTTAGGAAAAACTAATACGTATATCTATTGTTATATACAATACTGGAACATAAGAATAATTTCAATATACAATCTCTGGTAATTAAATGTTCATATTTTCAAATTTTTCTATCAAAAAAAGAGGACGTATTTATGCGGTTTTTAGAAGATATTAATTCGTTTTATACGTATTTACAATCACAACAAACAGCTCAGAAATATTTATACCAGTGCTATCAACAATTAGAAGATGTCGATTGTGATAGAAAGAGCTATGAGAATTGTAATGTTTTTATGTATTGCTTACATCACGGAAGAGAATATTATCGTGCTGGTGAGAAACTTGATACGGTTTTAAAGCCTGTCATGTTTTTTTATGGGATGGCCCATCTATTAAAAGCATGTCTACTAACAAAACGGCCGGATTATCCAGAATCAACATCGGTTTTGGCTCATGGAGTATCTGCTAGAAAGCGGAAAAAGAAAGACTATAGCTTTTTAGAAGATGAGGTGAAGCTTCAGCATAAAGGATTATTCCCGTACTTTTCTCAACATTTATTCGGAATTACTAAACTACCATTTGAAAAAATGACAATGCGGTCTCTGTTTAGTTTAATTCCCGAACTAATCTCGTATTTCGAATTAGAAGAGGAAAAAAGCCTAATTAGAATTGGGAAAGTAGGGGATGATACACTCCACATTCCAAAGTCGATTTGTGATGACTACTATATGACGGAAAATGCTATCGTAAAACGGTTAACGGCATATTTACCGATAAAAGAGACGATAGAGGAGAAGGATTGTTTAAAGCTACATTTATCTGAGCCTTTCATACAAACGGTAAGTCCTTTTCCAATGGACTTGAATCATATCATATATATGCCCACTGATCGAAATCTTTTCTTTCCCATATCTGAAATCATGGTGCATTATTTGCTTTTATATAATCTTAGTATGTTATCCCGCTATGAAGCAGAGTGGTGGGGGGAGTTACTAGCAACGAAGCCAGATGCTGATTACCCATTTATATCAAGCTTTTTAGATATTACACAAAAAAAGATACCTATCTTAATTGGGAAATATTTATACAAAAAAATAGAGGGCATGTAGTCCCTCTATACAATTTCTTTAATATGCAAATTATGATGATTGCTTAATGTAATTATTTCTCCGTTATCTAAACGGACAATTGGTCTAGTTGGTTGTTTTTGATCAATAAAGACGATTTCTCCTACTTGATCATTGGATAGGACAACCTTCGTTCCGATGGAAAAATTAGCGATTGCGTCAACAAACACTTGCACAACTCTTGGATCTAGCTTACTAAATTGATCCTTTTGGAGCTCTTCAATTACTTTAAATGGTGATTGTTTCTCACGGTAAATACGATCACTTGTCATTGCATGGTACATATCACAGACTGCAATAATTCTTGCAAACCCGTGAATTTTATCCTGTGATAGCCCTAAAGGATAACCGCTTCCATCTTTACGTTCATGATGCTGTAAAACTGCTAGTTTAACGGCATATGGTATAGAAGAGATGTGTTCCACCATTCGATACGAATAGGTAGGGTGATTTCGTATCTCTAACTTCTCCTCGTTCGTTAAGACACCTTCCTTGTTAAAAGCAAAGTCACCTAACTTCACCATTCCTACATCACTTAAAAGACCTGCTAATCCGATTTGGAGCCATTCTCCTTTTTGATAACCCATCTTTTTCCCTAAATAGGCGCTAAGTACGGATACGGAGACACTATGATGATAGAAATAATCTTTTTTATTAGCATATTGATGGAGTGTATATACTTCTGAACCTATTTCATCCATTCGGTCAAGTAAAGGTAAAATAAGGTTCCGTACAGCTAAACTTTCAATCGTTTTTTTGTTTCTCCAGGATTTAAATAGCTTTTTGTATTCGTTCACTACGTAAAGATAATGTTCTTTAAAGGGTAGCTGAAGGAAATTAATGGTTGTTGATTCTGATTCAGGTGATTCTGTTTTTTCGTCGATAGAGTCGGGCTTAAATGGTGCACCATTGTTCAATAAATTCGAAACATCTACATGTTCGACCAAAAATTTATGTAAGACAGTGATATGTTTTTCTGTTAGTTCGGTGTTTTTTGGAATTATTGGGCGGTTTGTTTTTCCATTGACGTCTCGTAATAGGATACATCCTGGAACTAATTGAGATGGTGAAACACGCATGTTATTCCCTCCCTTTTATTAATAGAGGCTGGGATAAAAATGTCCCAAGCATAGACCCGATTGTTACAGCATCTACCCCGCTTCCAGAAATGCACTGCGCTAGTAAAGTACTAAATTCGGATTATCTAGCTATATCCCAACCTCAATTAAAGACTACTATTCGTCTATATCATTTTCTGTTGTTTCGTTTACTTCTTCTCCGTTTGGAGTTTCTAGATCTTGTTCTAGTTCTTCTTCTTCATCTTCGCGGTCGATTTTTGCGACGGTTGCTACTTCTTCGCCTTCTTGTAGGCGGATTAGGCGGACGCCTCGTGTGTTTCTTCCGGTTTGAGAGATGCCTTCTACTGGGATACGGATTAGTACGCCAGCTGCTGTTATAAGCATAATATCTTCTTCACCTGTTACAGCTTGTACGGATACGATATAACCGGTATCTTCTGAGACTTTTGCGGTGAAAATACCTTTACCACCACGTTTCGTAATACGATATTGATCTTCTGGCGTACGTTTACCGATACCTTTATTCGTAACGTGTAAAATTTGTAAGCCATCTTCTAAAATCTCCATCGATACTACTTCATCGTCATCACGTAAGGAGATACCACGAACACCGGTTGCAGTTCTTCCCATTAATCTTACTTGTTCTTCTGGGAAACGAATCAAGTAACCATTCTTCGTTGCAATCATAATATCCTTCGTACCGTCTGTTAAACGAACAGAGATAAGTTCGTCATCATCACGTAATCCTAGAGCTATAAGTCCGCCTTTACGAATATTGGCGAATTGAGACAAGCTCGTACGCTTGGAGATACCTTGTTTTGTCGTGAAGAAGAAATTCAAGTCCTCACTGAATTCATTCACAGAGATAACCGCATTAATCCATTCTTCTTTTTCAATTTGAAGAAGGTTAATAATTGGTAACCCTTTCGCAGTACGGCTGTATTCTGGAATCTCGTATCCTTTTACTTTGTACACTTTTCCTTTATTCGTAAAGAATAGAATCGTGTCATGAGTAGAAGTAGAAACAAGATGCTCTACGAAATCATCCTCATTCGTACCCATTCCTTGGATACCTCGTCCACCACGTTTTTGCACGCGATATGTGGAAGATGGAAGACGTTTAATATAGCCTTTATGGGTTAAGGTAATGACGATATTTTCTTCTGGAATTAAATCTTCATCTTCAAAGAAATCAGCTCCGCCAACCGTAATTTCTGTGCGGCGTTCATCACCATATTTCTCTTTAATTTCGGTTAATTCTTCACGAATAATTTCTAAAACCTTTTCCTCATCAGCTAATACGCCTTTTAATTCTTCGATTAGTTTTTGTAAATCAGTATATTCATTTTCAATCTTTTCACGCTCTAAACCAGTTAGGCGTTGCAATCTCATATCTAGGATTGCTTGTGCTTGTTTTTCGGATAATTTAAAACGTGTCATTAAGCCTTCACGCGCGATATCCGCTGTTTTCGAATTACGGATAAGGGCAATTACTTCATCCAAGTGATCTAAGGCTATACGTAGACCTTCTAGAATGTGTGCTCTTGCTTCTGCCTTTCGTAATTCAAATTCCGTACGGCGTCTAATGATAACTTTTTGGTGGTCTAAGTAATGATGGAGACATTCTTTAATATTCAATACTTTAGGAATACCGTTTACTAGAGCTAATGTATTCACACCAAAAGTAGTTTGTAATGCTGTGTATTTATAAAGATTGTTTAATAAAACATTAGCATTTACATCACGACGTAATTCCATCACGATACGCATACCATTACGGTCTGACTCATCGCGAAGGTCTGTAATACCTTCAATACGTTTATCTCGAACTAGTTCGGCAATTTTTTCGATTAGTTTTGCTTTGTTCACTTGGTACGGTAGTTCGGTTACAAGTATGGTTGATTTACCATTAGCTTGTTCCTCAATTTCTACCTTCGCACGAACGGTAATAGAACCTTTACCAGTTTCATAGGCTCTACGAATACCACTACGTCCTAAAATAATCCCAGCAGTAGGGAAGTCTGGACCTGGTAAATGATTCTCCATAATCTCATCAATCGAAATATCAGGATCTTTACTAACAGCTAAAACAGCATCAATGGTTTCTCCTAAATTATGTGGCGGAATATTTGTTGCCATCCCAACGGCAATCCCAGATGCACCGTTCACTAAAAGGTTCGGGAAACGGGCAGGGAAGACTACTGGTTCACGCTCTGAGCCATCATAGTTATCTTGATAATCAATCGTGTCTTTATTAATATCTCGTAGTAATTCCATCGAAATTTTAGACATTCTTGCTTCGGTGTAACGCATGGCAGCTGCAGAATCACCATCAACAGAACCAAAGTTTCCGTGTCCATCGACTAATGGATTACGATAACTAAACGGCTGTGCCATACGTACCATTGCTTCGTAAACGGCAGAGTCACCGTGTGGGTGGTACTTCCCGATAACTTCTCCAACGATACGGGCTGACTTTTTATACGCTTTATCCGAATGCATACCTAAATCATTCATTGCATATAATATTCTTCGATGTACAGGCTTCATTCCATCGCGTACATCTGGTAATGCACGGGAGACGATTACACTCATCGCGTAATCTAAGAAGGATGTCCGTACTTCTTGGCTAATATTAATTTCTTTTACACTTTGACGTTCTTGATCCGCCATCGATTTAAAACCTCCTGATAATGTCTGGACAAACTAATCGTTCAAACATTTTTGGAAACCGATTCTACCGGTTCCCTTATTTCAAATTAGTAAATTTAAATATCCAAGTTTTTCACATATTGTGCATTTTCTTCGATGAATTGACGACGGGGTTCTACTTTATCCCCCATCAACATATCAAAAACTTGATCGGCATCGATCGCGTCTTTTAATTCTACTTGTAATAACGTACGGTTTTCTGGGTCCATCGTTGTTTCCCAAAGCTGTTCCGCATTCATTTCTCCAAGACCTTTGTAACGTTGGATACCTGGTTTTGGTATATCTGGTAATTCATTTAAAATTCTATCTAGCTCAGCATCGTTATACGCATAGTGAACTGCTTTTCCTTGCTGTACCTTGTAAAGAGGTGGTTGAGCAATGTAAATATAGCCATGCTCGATTAATGGACGCATAAAACGATAGAAGAATGTTAATAGTAATGTTCGTATATGTGCACCATCAACATCGGCATCGGTCATAATGACAATCTTTTGGTAACGTGCTTTTGTAATATCAAAATCATCACCAATACCGGTTCCCATTGCAGTAATCATCGAACGTACTTCCAGGTTAGATAAAATACGGTCTAAACGTGCTTTTTCTACGTTCAAAATTTTACCTCTTAGCGGTAAAATCGCCTGGAAATGTCTATCTCTACCTTGCTTCGCAGAACCACCCGCTGAGTCACCCTCAACGATGTATAATTCACTAATTGAAGCATCTTTAGATGAGCAGTCTGCCAGTTTACCTGGTAGATTGGAAATCTCTAGCGCACTTTTTCTTCTCGTTAAATCACGTGCTTTTTTCGCAGCAGCACGGGCACGAGAAGCCATTAAACCTTTTTCTACGATTGTTTTACCAACCGAAGGATTTTCTAGTAAAAACTTAGAAAATAGCTCACTGAATACCGAATCGGTAATCGCACGAACTTCACTGTTTCCTAGTTTTGTTTTGGTTTGTCCTTCAAACTGTGGATCCGGGTGTTTAACTGATACGATAGCGGTAATTCCTTCACGTACATCATCACCAGTTAAATTCGCCTCATTTTCTTTCATTAGACCACTTTTACGAGCATAATCATTAATCACACGGGTTAAACCTGTCTTAAATCCTGACTCGTGTGTTCCACCTTCATACGTGTGAATATTATTCGCAAATGAGTAAATGTTACTTGTAAAGCCTTCGTTATATTGAATCGCTACTTCCACGCTGATTCCTTGGTCTTCCCCTTCTGCATAGAAAGGCTCATGAAGTACTTCTTTATTGCGGTTAATATACTCGACGTATTCACTAATTCCGCCTTCGTAATGGAATGATTTTGCCTCTTCACCAGTACGTTTATCTTCAATCGAGATGCGAATTCCTTTATTTAAAAATGCTAATTCACGAACACGTTGTAAGAGAGTATCTAAATCATACGTTGTAGTTTCGGTAAAGATTTCAGGGTCTGGCTTAAAGTGAGTAGTAGTTCCTGTATAATCCGTTTCTCCAACTACTTTTAACTCACCAGTTGGCACACCACGTTCAAATCCCATAAAGTGGATTTTACCATCACGATGAACATATACTTCTAAATTCGTTGATAGGGCGTTTACTACTGACGCACCAACACCATGTAGTCCACCAGATACTTTGTATCCGCCACCGCCGAATTTACCACCGGCATGGAGTACAGTCATGATTACTTCAACTGCTGGTTTACCCGTTTTCTTTTGAATATCAACCGGAATACCACGGCCATTATCTTTTACGGTAATACTGTTATCCTCTTCGATAATAATTTGAATATGATCACAATAGCCTGCAAGTGCTTCGTCGATACTGTTATCCACGATTTCCCAAACTAAGTGATGAAGACCTTTTTCACTTGTAGACCCGATATACATCCCTGGTCTTTTACGAACTGCTTCTAAACCTTCTAATACCTGTATCTGATCGGCATTATATGACTGTTCTGCATTTACTTTTTCTTCCATTGCCTTTTCCACCTACATTCTAATTATTCAAGCTCTAGATCCTCTGAATAATCGTCTAATTTACTAATTGTTGAAATCATACTTGCCCGTTTCTTTAAGGTTGCAACTGACAATGTACTGAAATACAACTGATTATTCGTAATAACGACTGACTTGGCACCAACTTTAGGCCCAAGGATTTCTTCCTTGTTCGCTGTCATCATCTCGTCCATGATGGTGGATGATGAAATAATATTATGGTCAACGATGGAGACGATATCTTTTGACCGAATAACATTGCCATTTCCAATATGAATAAACAAATTTTACTCCCCCAAAAAGTCACCATATACGTTTCTTTAGGTGGTGACGCTTCCGTTATGGACTCTGAAAATATCTGCTTTTTCCAAGGTTTCATGATGAATACCATCAACACTTGTCGTCGATACGAAGGTTTGAACCTTACCTTGAATCGTATTTAAAAGATGTGATTGTCTAAAATCATCTAATTCACTTAAGACATCATCTAGGAGGAGGATTGGATATTCTCCTACTTCACTGAAAATAAGATCGATTTCAGCAAGCTTTAAAGACAAAGCGGTTGTCCGCTGCTGACCTTGTGACCCATAGGTTTGGACATTTTTTCCATTTACATAAAAAACAATATCATCCCGATGTGGTCCTGATAGTGTAGTTCCTCGTTCAATCTCTTTTTCTATAATTTGGTTAAATTTCTCTCGATAACTACTTTCTATTTTCTCCTTAGATGCTGTTTCTAATACTTCTATCGACGGGGCATAAACAATCTCAAGTTCTTCTAACTCATGGCTTATACCATGATGAATCGGCTTTGCCCATTTCCGGAGTAAATCAATAAAGGCAAAACGACGTTCTAAAATCGTACTAGCATGCTCAATTAATTGTTCGGTTAGAACATCCAGCATGACCCGATTCATACTTCTATTTTTCTGCATTTGCTTTAACAAATGATTTCGCTGTTTTAGTACTTTTTGAAAATGCCCTAGATGATAGATATAACGCGGTTGAATCTGCCCGAGTTCCATATCGATAAATCTTCTACGTATTTGTGGAGGTCCTTTTACGAGTGTTAAATCTTCAGGTGCAAACATGACGACGTTTAAGTTACCAATATAATCACTTAATCTTCTTTGTTCTAAATGATTTAATTTCGCTTTTTTACCTTTTGCAGAGATTACGATTTCAAGTGGAATCGATTGATTTCGTTTTTTTACTCTACCCTCTATTTTAGCATAATCTTCGTCCCAACGGATTAATTCTTTTTCTTTTGGCGTTCTGTGGGATTTCGTAAATGCTAGAAGGTAAATAGCTTCCATTAGGTTCGTTTTCCCTTGAGCATTTTCACCAATGATGACATTCACTTTATCAGCAAATGTAAGCTCAAGTTTTGGATAGTTTCGATAATTAGTTAAGGTTAACTCTTCAATATGCATGTATATTCCTCATTTAGGAACTAATCTTTTTGGACAACGATAAAAGATCCAGCACCTTCAATTTCCACGACATCATCCGGGTAAAGTTTTCTTCCGCGGCGATGTTCTAATTCACCATTTACAATGGCACCCACGTCCTGTAAAAAGGCTTTTACCATACCACCAGATTCTAAAATATTGGTTAGTTTGATAAATTGGCCAAGGGTGATATATTCCGTATTAATTTCAATTTGTGTATGCAATGTAATCACCAGCTTCTGTTGATATTTGAAATTATCGCTTATTCCTATTTTACTAAAGTTTTTGCTATAAGGAAAGGTATGACCCCTTAAATTACCTGTAAAACGTTTATATAGCCTTAAAAATGCCTCTTAAGTGCATAAAAAAAAGCTTTTATCACTCATTTTTAGTGATAAAAGCTTTTTTTATTTATTCTATGATTAAGATTAGCTGTTCTACCCCCGCTCCGGAAATATACTTCGCTTTCCGCGGGCGGCTGGTGAGCCTCCTCGCTCGTTCCGAGCTGTGGGGTCTCACCGATGCCTTTCCTCCCGCTGGAGTCTACGTATATTTCCGGAGCTGATAAAGTTGATTGCTTTATACAAACTGTTAGAGATTTTTAATAAAATTATATTTTAAAGAAAAGAATCCATAATTTATAGCACTGAGCGTAGTCTATTCTTGCCGCGGACTATGCATGTGATATAAATTAAAATCTACTTATCCACATGTTAATAAGTTCTAACAGGTAAGATCAGCTGTAGCATGGATGGGTCGTTGACTGGGCGGATGATGAATGGTCTCATTGCGCCAGTAAAATCAATTTTCACCTCATCAACTTCCATTACTTTTAATGCATCCAGCATATATTTCGAGCTAAAGGAAATTTTTAATTCTTCTCCTTCGATCGATTGCACGGAAAGTTCTTCCGAAACATGTCCAACTTCTGGTGAATTACTCGTAATTTCTACGATATTCTGATCTAATGTTGTCAGTTTTACCACATTATTTCGTTCTTCACGAGCAAGTAAAGAAGCACGATCAATACTACTAATTAAATCTTTTGTTTTCACATGAAGAATAGTTTTGCTTTGTTCTGGGATTAATCTAGAAGTTTCTGGGTAGTTTCCATCTAGAATTCTAGATAAGAAGTTTAAGTGTTTTGTTCTAAATAGAATTTGATTGTTTGTTACACTAATTTCTACCGTTTCTTCTGATTCATCTAATATTTTATTTAATTCATTTAAGCTTTTTCCAGGTACAACAATGCTTTCAAATTGAACATTTGTTGAGCTAACTGGAACTTCTCTTGAAGCTAAGCGGTGACTATCTGTTGCTGTGAAAGATAATTTGTTATCTACTAACGATAATTTAACACCAGTTAAAATCGGTCTCGTTTCCATAGATGATACCGCAAATACAGTTTGTTTAATTAAGCTTTTTAACAGATCAGTTGGAAGTTCAAAGCTATCATCTGTTTGTAGCTTAGGTAGCTGCGGATACTCTTCTGCATCTTGTCCATTTAAGTTATATTCTGCTTTACCGGAACGAATGGTTACTTTTAAGTTTTCATCCGCTTCAATTTCTACGTGTTGTTCTGGTAATTTACGTACGATATCTGGGAAGTATTTTGCGTGTAACACGATACTACCTTCTTCAATATCTTCAACATTTACAATGCCATCTTCTTCAGCAGGAATATAAGATTCAATCGAAATATCAGAATCACTTCCTGTTAACGTAATACCATGCTGTTTCACTTCCATTTTCATTCCCGTTAAAATTGGAATTGCTGTTCTAGAAGATATAGCTTTCATTACATCTTGAACACTATCGATTAATTGATCACGCTGAATCGTAAATTTCATAAATAAATCCTCCAATGGGCGGTGTTTATATATTTATTTTTTTTATAAAAATATAGTAATAATAGTAATAGGGGCTGTGATTATGTGGATAACCGATTTAACCCTATATGAAACATAGTTATCCACATGTGTATAAACTGTTCGTAAGTTAGTACCGGTTATCCACGGTATTAACATAAAAAAGAGATTAAAGTGAATGTAACTGCTGTTTAATTTCTTCGATTTCTTTTGCGAAAAGCGAATCTTTTTCGAGCATGCTATTAATTTTTTCGTGTGCGTGAATAACGGTTGTATGATCACGTCCACCAAATTCTTCCCCAATCTTCGGTAAGGAATAATCAGTTAGCTCTCGAGATAAATACATCGCAATTTGACGTGGAAAAGCAATAGACTTCGTACGCTTTTTAGCAAGGAAGTCGTCTTTTTTCACATTATACTTCTCTCCAACTACTTCCATGATGGCAGGAATCGTAATGACACGTGGTTTGCTATTCGGAATAATATCTTTTAGTGCATCAGCTGCTAACGCTGCATCTATATCTTGATTAACAAGTGAGGAATAGGCAACAACACGAATTAATGCCCCTTCAAGCTCACGAATATTCGTATCTATTTGATTGGCAATGTACAACATAACCTCGTTTGGTATATCTAAACCTTCTGCTTTTGCTTTTTTCGTTAAAATAGCAATTCTCGTTTCTAGGTCAGGTGGTGTAATGTCTGTTATTAGACCCCATTCAAAACGAGAGCGAAGGCGATCTTCCAGTGTTGGTATTTCTTTCGGCGGGCGATCACTTGAAATAATAATTTGTTTATTTTCTTCATGTAACGCATTAAATGTATGGAAGAATTCTTCCTGAGTAGACTCTTTTCCAGCAATAAACTGGATATCGTCAATGAGTAAAACATCAACATTCCGATATTTATTGCGGAAGTTAGCCGTTTTGTTTTCCATAATGGCGTCAATAAATTCATTTGTAAATTTCTCTGAAGATAGGTAAACGACTTTTGCGTTTTTATTGTGTTCTAATACATAATGCCCGATCGCATGCATAAGGTGTGTTTTACCTAATCCAACGCCTCCATAGATAAATAGAGGATTATAAGCCTTTGCAGGTGCTTCCGCTACTGCTAACGATGCAGCATGGGCAAAACGGTTACCAGAACCAATGACAAATGTATCAAAGGTATACTTCGGATTTAACATCGTTTTTCCGTCATGGGTATCATGAACAGTTGGCTTTGTCTTCGGTTTAGGCTTGATGTCATCTTCAATTACGGTATCAAGTACAATAAGTTTAAGATTTAGTTTGGATCCTGTTACTTCTAGTAACACTTTTTGAATTAGCTGGGAGTATTGTTCCTCTAACCAATCTCTTGCAAATTCATTTGGAGCCGATATGGTAAGGGTATTTCCTTCTAAATTTTCCGCTTTTGTATCTTTCAGCCAAGTGTCAAAGCTTGGTTTACTAATTTTTTCCTCTATCTTTTCAAGAGTGGCTTTCCATAGATCATGGATATTTTCCAACTCATTCCCCCCTTTCAATTACGATAATAGATTAGCCTAAATAAAGAATAAAAAACCTCTCTCTATCTTTTTGGCATATATGAAGAATAGGTTGCATAAAGATGGAAAGGTAGGAATCTATTATATTTTTTTATACTAACTATAAAGAAAATAGTTAAGAACGCTTGTGGATAATTAATGGTATATTTAATAAGTATTGAAATGAGTTATTCGCAGATTAAAAAATTATGTGGATAAAATTAAAAACAGACTGTTAATAATTGTCCACAGGATATCCACAAATTGTGAATAAGTTTTTATAGAGAGATACTTATTAACATGTTAAAACACATCTATAATATCAAAAAAGAACTAGTTCTGCAACGGTTTTTCGACACTTATCCACAATATCCATCGGTTGTAGACATTTTTTATACACACCACCATATTTTGTGATTATCTTGTCGACAAATGTTGTGGATATAAAAAAATAAAATAAAAACAATAAACAAGGTGTGTGGATAAATGTTTTTACTTGATAGAAAGTAAAAAAAATGGTTTTCAATCTGTGTATGGTAAAAAGCTGTATTCAATAAATAGATAAACAATGTAAGTTTTTCTTAAAATCAAAGTTGACGTTGATGTTTTTTTTCAGTATAATTGCATGGATGTCTATTGGATTATAAATTTTTATGGAAATAAGATCCCTCGGGGAGGTGCAACATAAATGAAAAGAACGTTTCAACCAAATAACCGTAAGCGTAAAAAGGTACATGGCTTTCGCGCACGTATGAGCACTAAAAACGGACGTAAAGTTTTAGCTCGTCGTCGTCGTAAAGGAAGAAAAGTATTATCTGCATAGGCCACTGAAATGTCAGTGGTCTTTTTTACGGCAGAAAATAGAAAAACTGTCGTAGGAAAAGTGGAAATTACTAGCTGTATAGAATAAACTTGAAAGCAGTGGTTCAAAATGGATAAAAGACCACCTGCTTTTTTTACATAGAAAATGGTCAATTGGGTTTTCTTAGTTAGGTGATGAGTGATGAAGAAAGAATACCGAGTGAAGGATAATAACGACTTCCAAACGATTTTTAAGCGAGGTAAGTCCTTTGCGAATCGACAATTAGTTATCTATTATATGAAGAAAAAAGATCAAGAGCATTTTCGAGTTGGCTTATCCGTAGGGAAAAAAGTTGGCAATGCAGTGTTACGTAATCGAATTAAACGCTATTTACGTCAAGCATTCCATGAGTTAGAAAAAGATATCGATTCTTCTTTAGATATCATTATTATTGCAAGGCAGCCTACGAAAGATATGAATTTTTTTGAGGTAAAGAAAAGCTTAACGCATTTATTGTCGAAGGAAAGACTATTAAAGAGAAGATAAAGTATAAGATATGAATAGAATCTAATGCATGTTTATTGTAAAATATGTGATAGACAAGTCAATGCTTAATGTAAGCGATTTTTTGTTGGACTAGTTAGGAGGAGCAGAAGTTGCGAAAGAAGTTATTTTTAATAGCAATACTTATTGGATTGGTTGCACTATTATCTGGTTGTACGGAAATTGATCAACCAATTACAGAAGAAAGTGAAGGAATTTGGAATACATATTTCGTTTATCCGTTATCATGGTTAATTATGTATTTTGCCGATGCATTTAATGAAAATTATGGTTTAGCAATTATTTTAGTGACGGTAATTATTCGTACATTATTACTTCCACTAAATATAAAGCAATTAAAAAGTTCAAAAGCAATGCAAGATATTCAACCGGCATTAAAAGAGTTACAAGCAAAATATAGTTCTAAAGATGCCAATACTCAGCAAAAGTTACAACAAGAAACGATGGCATTATTCCAAAAGCATGGGGTTAATCCACTTGCAGGATGTTTACCAATTTTCATCCAAATGCCGATTTTACTTGGTATTTATCACGCTATTATGCGAACAGAGGCGATTGATGGTCACTCATTCCTTTGGTTCCCATTGGATGAGAAGGATTTGATTCTTCCATTTATCGCAGGTATTACAACATTCTTGCAGCAGAAGTTAATGATGGCAGGGAGCCCTGCAGCAGGTAATCCACAAATGACGGTCATGCTTTATATGATGCCGATTATGATTACAGTGTTTGCATTTATGTTCCCAGCTGCCCTTGCACTTTACTGGGTAATCGGTAACTTATTTATGATTGCACAAACCATTTTCATTCGTAAGCCGATGATGAAGGATACGAATACTGGGGGAGACAAAAAGTGAGAGAAGTAACTGCCACTGGACAAACAGTCGATGAAGCGGTCCAATCAGCTTTAGTGCAGTTAAACACATCTAGGGACCAAGTTGAGGTTAATATTATTGATGAAGGTAAAAAAGGAATTCTTGGCCTATTTGGTGCAAAGCGCGCCATTGTAAAGGTAAGTATTGCGAAAAACCCAATTCAAGAAGCAGAGAAATTCATCCTTGATGTTGTAAAAAATATGAATGTAGATGTAGAGGTTACGACTACTGTAGAAGATAACCATGTAACATTTGATTTAAGTGGGGAGAAAATTGCCCTTTTAATTGGAAAACGTGGTCAAACATTAAATGCGTTGCAGTATTTAACTCATTTAGTCGTAAATAAAGAAGGTAATAAGTATTATACAGTGACGATAGATGCTGAAGGCTATCGATCCCGCCGCCAGGAAACACTTGAATCACTAGCACTTCGTATGGCAGATAAAGCAAAGCGTATCAATAAAAAAGTTGCCCTTGAGCCGATGCCTGCTTATGAAAGAAAAATTATTCATAGTGTATTACAGAATAATAGTGAGGTTTCCACATACTCAGATGGGGTAGAACCACATCGTCATGTTGTCATTAAACCTTAAGGATCAGAAATAAATTAAATAACTTAACTTACTTAGGAGTGCAGATCGTAATTTGATTAGCACTCCTTTTTTCGTAATAAGAACGGATCTGTTCAAATTTTTCATGGTAACACCTAAACAGTGTCACTTTTTGACATGATTTAAAATTATTATAGACATATCAAGTGATGGATACAAGTCAGTTGATAAAATTATAAAAAGGTAGGTTTTGAAAATGGGAAATTATGTTTTAGAAGAAAAAGATGGGTTTACGGTATTAGGGTTTGGAACAGAGCTTAAGAGTGACTACACAGACTATATGGGAATCAACAAAGAAAAAGCAGACTTCTGGAACCAATTTAGTGAAGACGGTCGCCTTGATGCTTTAAAAGAGATTGCTATTAATGATTACGTTTTTACAGTAAATGAAGCGGTAAATAACAAGATGATGTATTATGTTGGCGTGATGACAGAAGCTCCAGCACCAGAAGAAGCTAGACTGATTCAATTTCCGAAGGGTGAGTATGTAGTAGTAAAAGGAGAAGGGAATACTCCAGAGGAATTGAGTAATACCGTTACTGGAATTGCTTTCGGCCAGGCATTACAAGAAGCAAAAGAAGTTGCCTATGTTGGTGGACCGAATGCAGTAGTAGAGATGGGGAAAAGTGACGGAGTGGTTTATGGTGAAATGTGGATTCCGGTTGTAAGGAAATAGTATCTTTGAGGAGGTATGGAAATGGCTTATATTGTTGATTTTAAAAATGTATCTACAGTTAGTTTAGAATCTTCCCCTGTAGTGGAAGCTCTTGCTGGATTACGGGCAAATGAAGCGCGATATTTTAAGAATAAATATCAGCATGATTTTACGGTTGTACCAGCTAGTGAGAGTCAGGAAACAATCGATTATGTGAACCGAATTTTGAAGGAAGAACGTGATATTGAATTTAGTGCAAAACCTATAGAAACCTCACGTTTTCAAGTGGAAAACATCCAATTTGCCTATGTTTTTTATGAAGATGGTCTTGCAGTAAACGTCATGTATACGGTAGATGATCCGAAGAAGCGGGCTGTCGGTTTTAAGCTTTCGGAGGGGATGGAAGTTCCGAAAGAATTAGAAGGGAAGTTTAAGTTTGCGAGGCAAAAGTCAAAACTAGCAGGAACAATTCGAGGTTCGTTTTTTGTCATTAAAGGAGAATATTAAAGCATTGTGAAATGACACATAACCATTTAGTTCAGAACATACTAAGATTACGTTTCTTAGTATGTTTTTTTATGGGCAAAGTGGCTATTTTCTCATGTATGTTTTCTCTAATCCGTTCCATACTAAAGAATAATGTTCGAGCAAAGAGGAGGATGTGCGGTGGAGCAGTTTAACGGGGCAATATTCCAAGGAGAAATTGATCAAAAAAGTTTTTACTTAACCCAGGTAAAAACGATTTCCACTGCGTCATCGTTATCCTTAGATCAATTAGTTAAAATGGTTTCATATTTAAGTGAGCAAAAGGATTCTTGCTATATTACGGTAAATGATCAAATCCCGATTTTGTTACAGGATAGGGATATACAAAGTCTACTTGCGGATCTCGAGGACATTTGCAAACGAGTACATTAAAGGAAAGGAAGATTTGATGGGTAAAGATAAAAAAGAACTAAATAATTCGAAGGAAGTTGCAGAGAAATATTATGATGTATCAGGTTACCAAAGCAGTAATGAAACGGAAAAAGGGTTAGCCATGACACATGAACAAGCAACAGATGCATATACGGAAGGTACAATAGACGGACAAATTGATCAGTTGGATGAACAAGGAGAATTGAAGAGTTATAAGGGTGAGGATTTAGATAATTAGTATGGAACAGGCATGTGCATTCATGCTTGTTTTTTGTTTCTAGATATTTTTTTGTGTATAACTAAAATAGTTTCCTTAAATAAACTTATCCACATGTGAATAACTTCAGAAAAAATGGAAATAAATTTATTCTTGTGGATAAGTTTATTTTTATGTTCAGATGTGTTATTCTATTAAGTTAGTGACGGTAAAAAATCCGTTGCTAAAAAATGTGGATAAAAATATGTGGTTTTATATAGATGAAAAATGATAGTGGAGGTGAAAAGAATGTTTGAGACGGATACGATTACGGCAATTTCTACCCCGATTGGTGAGGGTGCGATATCGATTGTTCGATTAAGTGGTCCAGATGCGATAGAAATAACGTCGAAGGTTTATAAAGGGAAAGATTTAAGTAAAGTAGATTCCCATACGATTCATTATGGTAAAATAATCGATCCAGAAACGAATGAAGTTGCGGAAGAAGTAATGGTAACGATTATGCGTGGACCGAAAACTTTTACCCGTGAAGATGTAGTAGAAATAAATTGTCACGGTGGTCTCGTGTCGGTTAATCGTGTGTTAGAAATTGTATTATCACAAGGTGCACGTTTAGCAGATCCAGGTGAATTTACCAAACGTGCCTTTTTAAATGGACGTATCGATTTATCACAGGCGGAAGCGGTGATGGATTTGATTCGTGCGAAGACGGATAAAGCGATGAATGTGGCGTTAAAGCAAATGGATGGACGTTTATCTGCTTTAATTAAAAAATACCGTCAATCTTTACTGGAAACTGTTGCCCATGTTGAGGTGAATATCGATTATCCAGAATATGATGATGTAGAAGAAATGTCACATGAAATGATGCGACAAAAAACAAAAGAAGTGCATGCGGAGATTGAAGAGCTACTAAGTGTAGCGAAACAAGGGAAAATCCTTCGTGAGGGAATTGCAACTGCCATTATTGGTCGTCCAAACGTTGGAAAATCCTCCTTACTAAATGCATTAGTACAAGAGAATAAAGCAATTGTTACGGATATTCCAGGTACAACAAGAGATATCATCGAGGAATATGTGAATGTACGAGGTATTCCGTTACGTTTGGTCGATACAGCTGGAATTCGAGATACAGAAGATATTGTAGAACGAATTGGTGTAGAGCGTTCACGTCAAGCGTTAAAAGATGCGGATCTTATTTTATTTGTTTTAAATTATAATGAAGTGTTATCTGAGGAAGATTTACGATTATTTGAAGCGGTTCAAGGACTTGAATATATTGTAATAGTCAATAAAACAGACCTTGAGCAAAAGCTAAATATGGATCAAGTGAAAGAAATGGTTGGCGATAAAAAAATCGTTACGACTTCCTTATTAAAAGAAGAAGGAATTGATCAATTAGAATCAGCCATTGCCTCTTCTTTCTTTGCTGGGGACATTGATACAGGTGATTTAACCTATGTATCAAACGTAAGACATATTCAGCTATTAAGACAGGCAAAACAAGCATTAGAAGACGCAATGAATTCCTTAGAAATGGGAATGCCACTAGACATCGTACAAATAGACGTAACTAGAACATGGGAGTTCCTAGGCGAAATCATCGGCGACACCGCTAGTGATAGTCTAATCGACCAGTTATTCTCCCAATTCTGTTTAGGGAAATAAAGTATAGAAAATACAGAGTTCTATAGCCGTACCCGCGGTCCGAATACACTTCGCTTTCACTTCCAGTACAGGGGCGACATCTGCTCGAAAAAACCTCGCAGTGTCTACCTTGCCGTGGGCGGCTGGTGGTGAGCCTCCTCGGAGCTATCGCTCCTGTGGGGTCTCACCGATGCCTATCCTCCCACTGGAGTCTCCGTGTTTTCGGACCGCTCAGTGAAAGGATCTATATTATATTTCTCACTATAAACAAAATAATTATTTTAAAACAACGAAAGGATGAAAAGCTATGGTATATAACGCAGGGCAATATGATACGATTGTTGTCGGCGCAGGTCATGCTGGTGTAGAAGCAGCCCTTGCAGCAGCAAAAATGGGCGCCAAAACACTAATGCTAACCCTAAACCTTGATATGATCGCTTTTATGCCATGTAACCCATCAGTTGGTGGACCAGCAAAAGGTATCGTCGTACGAGAAATCGATGCACTTGGCGGACAAATGGCAAAAACCATTGATAAAAGCTATATTCAAATGCGTATGCTAAACACAGGAAAAGGCCCTGCAGTTCAAGCATTACGTGCTCAAGCAGATAAACCAATTTATATAAAAGAAATGAAACAAACTTTAGAAAATCAAGAGAATCTTACCATTCGTCAAGGCATGGTTGACGAACTAATTGTAGAAGACGGTGTATGTAAAGGAGTAATGACCGAAACCGGTGCAGCTTACCGAGCAGAAACGGTTATTATTACAACTGGTACATTCATGCGTGGAAAAGTGTTAATGGGAGATTTAGAATATGAAAGTGGACCAAACAACCAACGTCCTTCTATTAAACTTTCTGAGAATCTAGAACAACTAGGAATTGAATTAACTCGATTCAAAACCGGTACACCACCACGTGTAAACAGTCATACGATTGATTACTCTAAAACCGAAATTCAACCAGGGGATGATAAGCCTCAAGGATTCTCATATGAGACAACTGAGTTTATTACGGATCAAATCCCTTGCTGGTTAACGTATACAAATGAATTTACGCACAAAGTAATTAATGACAATTTAGGACTTTCTGCGATGTATTCTGGTGCAAAACGTGGTACTGGACCTCGTTATTGTCCTTCTATTGAAGATAAAATCGTGCGTTTCAATGATAAACCACGTCACCAAATCTTCTTAGAGCCAGAAGGAAGAGATACAGAAGAAGTATATGTCCAAGGACTTTCTACTTCGTTACCAGAGTCTGTTCAACATGAAATTCTTCGCTCAATTCCAGGATTAGAAAAAGCAGAAATGATGCGTCCTGGTTATGCGATTGAGTATGATGCAGTTGTGCCTACACAGCTATGGCCGACATTAGAGCTTAAAAAGATTCCTGGTCTATATACAGCGGGTCAAATCAATGGTACTTCTGGTTATGAAGAAGCAGCTGCTCAAGGAATTATGGCGGGTATTAATGCGGCAGCAAAAGTACTCGGAAAAGAACCAGTAATCCTAGATCGCTCTCAAGCTTATATCGGTGTTTTAATTGATGATTTAGTGACAAAAGGTACAAAAGAGCCTTATCGTCTATTAACATCACGTGCGGAATACCGTCTATTATTACGTCATGATAATGCAGATTTACGCTTAACAGATATAGGTTACGAAATAGGGTTAATTTCAGAAGAACGTTATAAGCAATTCGAATTAAAGAAACAACAAGTAGAAGAAGAAAAAAATCGTCTTCGTAAAATTACGATTAAACCAACTCCTGAAGTGCAAACTATGCTAGAGGGAGCTAATGCAACACCACTGAAAGAGCCGATGAAAGCTTATGACTTACTGAAGCGCCCAGAGTTAAACTATGATTTAATTGATTCTGTCATTGAATCAAATGAATCCCTACCAGCTGATGTAAAAGAACAAGTAGAAATTCAAATCAAGTATGAAGGCTATATTAAAAAGGCAAAAGAGCAAGTGGAACGTATGAAGAAGATGGAAGATAAGAAAATTCCAGATGATCTTGATTACGATGCGATTAGCGGTCTGGCAACAGAAGCAAGACAAAAGCTAAAAATGGTTCGTCCACTATCCGTTGGTCAGGCATCTCGTATTTCAGGTGTTAACCCAGCAGATATTTCGATTCTACTCGTTTACATTGAGCAAGGTAAAATTGCAAAAGTAGCTAATTAGATGACTTTTAGGGTCAGACCTTATCTATTAGGGGTCTGGCCCTGTTATACATAAGAACAATAAAGGAGTTTGAATAAATGAATCCAACTCAATTCCGAGCTGAGTTAGAGAAAAAGGGTATAGAATTAACCGATAGACAGTTGGAACAGTTCCGTATCTATTTTGAAACATTAGTAGAATGGAATGAAAAAATTAACTTAACAGCACTAACGGCAGAAGAAGATGTATACTTAAAGCATTTTTATGATTCCATTTCGGCAGCCTTCTACCATGATTTCACGAAGGATCAGTCTATTTGTGATGTTGGAGCTGGAGCAGGATTTCCGAGTATCCCTTTAAAAATTTGCTTCCCACATATAAAAGTAACGATTGTGGACTCCTTGCAGAAAAGGATCGGCTTTCTAAATCATTTAGCTACACAACTAGAGTTAACCAATGTCGCGTTTTATCACGATAGGGCAGAAACCTTCGGAAAAAATGCTAAGTTTAGAGAGTCCTTTGATACGGTAATGGCAAGAGCCGTTGCGAGGATGTCTGTTTTAAGTGAATTATGTATTCCACTAGCGAAAAAGAATGGTGTCTTTATAGCGATGAAAGGTGCACAGGCAAATGATGAACTACAAAGTGGAAAAAAGGCGATTGAAGTATTAGGCGGAGAGATTGCCTCAACTCATACCTTTACATTGCCAGAAGAAAATAGTGAACGTTCTATAGTGGTTATTTCAAAGAAAAGACAGACACCTAAGAAATACCCACGTAAGCCTGGGACACCAAATAAAGAGCCAATTGAATAGTGCTAAAAAAACAGGAAATCATCATTTTTCCTGTTTTTTTGTCGAATCGATATTCATACATGTCCAAGCACATCGGATTGTGATAAAATAGGCTTAACGTCCATTCTATGGTAAACTAGAATAGGTTTCGATAGTAGATAGGTGAGACCGTTTTTACATATCAGGCTATAATGTTTCACGTGAAACATTTTATATATAAATAGAGAGATTCATAGATAATAGAGGCAAAACTATTAATCTATCTTATTAAGATAAAGGTGGTGTCTGATGATGGTAAGTCCATTTAACCGCATATTTGGCATTGGTGAGAAAGAAAATGAAGTAGTAGTAGAGGAAGAAAGCTTTCACCCTGATGAAGTAATACAAATTCCTGTCAATCATATTCAGCCGAATAGGTATCAACCAAGATCGGTATTTAATGAAGAGAAAATAGAAGAATTAGCAAAAACAATTAATACACACGGGATCATTCAGCCTATTGTTGTTCGAAAAATAGATACAGATAGCTATGAAATTATTGCTGGTGAACGTCGCTGGAGAGCGGTACAGTCACTAGGTTGGGAAAATGTTTCTGCTATTATTCGTGATATGAATGATACGCAAACTGCTTCCGTTGCTCTAATTGAGAACCTACAACGTGAGGAACTAACTGTAATTGAAGAAGCAGTAGCATATGCTAAGCTATTAGAGCTTCAAGGGCTAACACAAGAGGCGTTAGCGCAACGTTTAGGGAAAAATCAGTCTACTATAGCAAATAAACTAAGACTGCTTAAACTACCGGAACAGGTACAGGAAGCATTACTACAAAAACACATTACCGAGCGACATGCTAGAGCATTAATTAAGCTGAAAGAAGAAGAGTTACAACTAAAACTTCTGCAGGAAATCATCGAGCATGATTTAAATGTAAAGCAAACAGAAGAACGTATAGAAAACATTAACAACACAAAGGAAAAACCTAAGAAAAGAAAACCAAAGCTAAAAGGAATCAATAAAGATATCCGAATCGCCATGAACACGATAAGACAATCCCTAAACATGGTATCCGACACCGGAATCAACATCGAATCCGACGAACAAGACCTAGAAGACTACTACCAAATCACCATTAAAATCCCGAAGAAGAAATAATCTACATCCCCATCAAAAAAGATGGGGATTTTTTTGATGGTTATAGTCTATTAAAAGAGGGAAGTGTTGAAAGGGTAACTACTCTGAGCAGCTGGTATATACGGAGACTCCAGCAGGAGCATGGGTATCGGTGAGACCCCGCAGTGAGATGCCTCTGCGTCTACTTGTAACTCTTCGCAGTATGCTTCCTCGGGGCAAGGCATTAAAGAAGTTTACTCAAGTAGTTGCCTGGCTCACCAGCCCCCCGCGGCAAGGTAGACACTGCGAGGTAGTTTCGAGCAGATGTCGCCCCTGTGCTGGAAGTAAAAGCGAAGTATATACCAGCTACGGACCCCGATAGAAAGATTTTTTTATTCAAGAAAACTAGTAAAATAGGATTAAATCTACCATTTCCAATAAAATTATTAAAAATAATAGTCCCTAACTCAAAAAAAGTGATAAAATAAAAAGTATATTGTTTTAGGTAGGTGAAAATATGGGGAAGATTATGTCTATCGCCAACCAAAAAGGTGGCGTTGGAAAAACGACTTCATCAGTAAATCTAAGTGCCTGCTTAGCTTACTTAGGGAACAAAGTGTTGTTAGTAGACATAGATCCACAAGGTAACGCAACCAGTGGGGTTGGAATAAATAAAGCAGATATGGATAAATGTGTATACAATGTACTAGTAGAGGACTTATCAGCTCGTGAAGTATGTGTCCCAACTAGTGTTGAAAACCTAGATATTATCCCTGCAACGATTCAACTAGCAGGTGCAGAAATAGAATTAGTACCAACCATTTCCCGTGAAATAAGACTTAAAAAAGCTTTAGAGGAAATCAGAGATCAATACGATTACATTATTATTGATTGTCCACCTTCACTTGGACTCCTAACTTTAAATGCTTTAACTTCATCGGATACCGTATTAATTCCAGTTCAATGCGAATATTATGCATTAGAAGGACTAAGCCAGTTGTTAAATACAATTCGTCTAGTTCAAAAGCATCTCAACAAAGATTTAATGATAGAAGGAGTTCTTCTAACGATGCTTGATGCTAGAACTAACTTGGGCATTCAAGTCATTGAAGAAGTGAAGAAATACTTCCAAGATAAAGTCTATAATTCTATTATTCCAAGAAATGTACGATTAGGTGAAGCGCCGAGTCATGGATTACCGATCATTTCATATGATCCGAAGTCTAAAGGTGCAGAAGTATATCTTGAATTAGCGAAGGAAGTGATGGCTAATGGCACGAGGGTTGGGTAGAGGACTAGATGCATTTTTTCCAGAAATAAAGGAAAAAGATGATGATGTTGTTCAACAATTGCCGATTAAGGAGTGTAGACCAAATCCTTATCAGCCAAGAAAGACTTTTGATACCGATGCAATTGAGGAATTAAAAGAATCCATCCTAGAATTCGGCATTATTCAGCCTTTAATTGTTCGTAAAAGCATTAAAGGTTTTGAAATCGTAGTAGGGGAAAGGCGTTTCCGAGCTGCAAAAGAAGCTGGACTAACGGAAGTCCCTGCAATCGTAAAAGAATTAACCGATGAAAAAATGATGGAGCTAGCATTACTTGAAAACCTTCAGCGTGAGGATTTATCACCAGTTGAAGAAGGACAAGCTTATGCGAACTTAATGAAGGAATTAAATATTACCCAAGAAGAGTTGTCGAAACGATTGGGGAAAAGCCGCTCTCATATTGCTAATATGGTAAGGTTATTAGGGCTTCCTGACCAAGTAATTGCATATATTAACAATGGCGAGCTTTCAATGGGACATGGTCGCGCCCTTCTTGGATTAAAAGATAAAGATAAAATTTTACCTCTAGTCACGAAGATTCGAAGTGAAAAGTTAAACGTGAGACAAGTTGAAAAACTAATCATCGCGCTTAATGAAAAACCTGTTAAGAAAAAAGTGAAGCCAAAGAAGGATATTTTTCTGCAAGAACGTGAAACTGTATTGCGTGATAGATTAGGCACAGCAGTTAGCATTCAACGTGGTAAACGAAAAGGTAAAATCGAAATTGAGTTTTATACTGATGATGATTTAGATAGAATTATTGAGGTTTTAGAAGGATAAAAGTTTCTATATGATTAGACTGAGAGATCGTGGATCTCCAGTCTTTTTTATATAGACAATTGGATAAACTACATAGTATTATATAGAACACGTGTCAATGTTTCACGTGAAACATTTTAGAAAAGACTAGAATAGTAGAGCTTACAGCAGGAGAGAGAGGGTACATATTATGGCATTATTCGGTACGTTAGTTAATGGTGCGTTAATTATCATTGGAAGTTTATTAGGGTTAGTATTTACTAAAATTCCCGAGCGTTATAAGGAAACAGTCATGCATGGGATTGCTTTAGCAATCATGTTAATTGGACTACAAATGGCGTTTTCAACAGAAATTATCATTGTTGTATTATTAAGCTTGTTATCAGGGGCTATTATAGGAGAGCTTCTTAATGTAGAAGAGAAACTAAATCAGTTTGGAAATTGGATAGGAAGCAAATTTAAAACGAAATCTAATCAAGGGTCGGTTTCCCAAGGATTTGTTACCGCGTCATTAATCTTTATCGTCGGTGCGATGGCGATTATCGGTGCGTTAGATAGTGGGATTAGAGGAGACCATGAAGTATTAATTACAAAAGGAATTCTAGATGGTTTTGTTGCGCTTGTATTGACGACGACGTTAGGAATTGGGGTTGTATTATCGGTTATTCCGGTTGTTTTATATCAAGGAGCGATCGCACTACTTGCGACACAAATTGAACGTTGGGTTCCGGATTACTTTTTAAATGGTTTAATTGTAGAATTGACGGCAGTTGGTGGGTTATTAATTGTCGCAATAGGGCTTAATATGTTGAAGGTTGTGCAAATTAGGATTGGGAATCTATTACCTTCTATTATTACGGTAGGGGTAATCTATTATATCTATCAGATGTTTTAATTCTATTACTTCTACTCATAGCTATGTAATTAAATAGCATTAATCATAAATAAAAAATCCTATCACTATTTTGTGATAAGGATTTTTTTGCGTTCATAATATTAAATAGGCTCTTTCCTAGCACGCTGTGATAACACGGCTGGTGTTACGTAGCTTGCGGTTAGTTGTTGGTCGATGTGATCGATGACGTTTGCGATTTTTTTCGCCATTTCTAGCACAATGGAAAGTCGAGTGTTTTGCAACACGGAGTATTCCATAAATCCACTAATATTTACGACTCCAGTTATATGAATATCACCGACAGGAGGAAGAGGTTTGTTTAAGGCTGCACCTGGCTTTAAAGCTCCCTCACAAGCAATGATTTGTCCAACGGAGCTCGTTTTCCCTAAACACGCATCAATCGCAATAATAAAAGCATTTTTATGTTGTTTATTAATTAATGAAAGGTAATCCTCAAGATTTGTTGCATGGACTGGATCATGTAGGGTACCGTAAACGGTCATATGCTTTAACTTTTTATCCATTAAATAGGTGCCTGTTAATGGCCCTAATGCGTCACCGGTTGAACGGTCTGTTCCGACACAGACTATGACATATTCTTTTGGTATTTTTGGAAACCAGGATACGATCTGTTCACTCATAGAATGCATCAGGTTTGGGTCTGTATGTAACATCCGAATTGTTTCATTTTTTTGCGATAAACGACTCTTTAGATTCATAGGTTCTCCTCCACATACATATTGTTATTAGTATACGGATTAGATTTTTATTTTATACATGTGTTCGTGTATAAAATTCCCATGGTAAGAAATTAAGTATCTACGTGCGGATTACAATTGAACAAGCTACATATTGGGGGAGAAGAGATGTGGAAGTCAGGATTTAAATGGATGTTTCTAATAATTGGGACAACCATTGGTGCAGGATATGCATCAGGAAGAGAATTATGGGAGTTTTTTGGCCATGGAAGTGGACTGGCTATTGTGTTATTTGTTATATTTTTCTCGATATCATGCTTCGTAATTATGTCCATTAGTTATCGGAAGAAATCAACCGAGTACAGACCAGTGTTAAAGGTAATTGTAGGGGAGAAGCTGTCACCGGTTTATGATGTCATGATATTTTTATACTTATTTACGACAACGGTGGTCATGTTATCAGGGAGCGGTGCAACTGGACAGGCGTTTAATCTTCCATATTGGGTGGGAATTTTATTTATTGCAATTACGTTAGTTGTGTTGTTTTCAAAAGACATAACAGGCTTATTATCTATTAACCAAGTGATCTTACCAATATTAATCATTGGATTATTATACGTATTACTTACTTTTACCTTTGATCAAAAGCTTCATTTATTCTCCCATTGGCATGAGCAATTTAACTGGGCGTCTGCTTTTCCTTTTACAGCATTAAACATATTACCATTAATTGCAGTGCTAGGAGCAGTAGGGAATAAAATGGCTTCTAAAAAAGAAATATGGATTGCTAGTATTGGAAGTGGGCTGACGCTTGGTGTGGTTACATACGTGTATAATAATAGTTTAATTCAAATTTCCGAACAAATATTAGTATACGAAATTCCGCTGTTTGCGATTTTAAGTAATTATCCATTCTATATGGTATTATTTATGACGATTCTATTATGGTTTGCTATATTTACTACGGCAGCTTCTGGTGTACTAGGGTTAACGACTCGGTTAAATGGGTATTTTAAACTGCCATTTTGGTTGCTAGTTGTGTTAATTTTAGCTACAATGATACCATTAACAACGTTTGGTTTTTCAACGTTGATTGGCATTTTATATCCATTATACGGACTATTGAACTTATATGTATTAACTAGATTATTACTATTTCCGTTGTGGGATAAAAAGAAAACTAATTGATTTTTTAAAAAATAATTACGGTATGAGGGGAAGTACAAATGGTGGATAAGGAATTTCAATTACATGATGTTGTACAAATGAAAAAGCCCCACCCATGTGGCGAAAATCGCTGGAAAATCATTCGAATGGGGATGGATATTCGGATAAAATGTATGGGCTGCGAACATAGTGTTATGATTCCGCGGAGAGAGTTTACGAAGAAGCTTAAAAAAGTCCTAGAAAAGGCAGAAAATTAAAAGCTTTTTAATGGACTAAATTTCAAGAAAATGGTAAATTAATTCCTAGATAAATAGAGAAAACATAAATTAATAGGGTAAGAACGCAAAAATAGGCTTCATCTTGAGGCCTATTTTTGTGTTTTACCAACTTGTCTTTTTTTAGGTGTAAAACTATAATTGAACTATTGAACGCGTTCTATATGAATGGAATCCTTAAGGAGTGGAATTGAATGGCTTTAACAGCAGGAATCGTCGGACTTCCAAACGTCGGAAAGTCTACATTATTTAATGCAATTACCCAAGCAGGAGCAGAAGCTGCAAACTATCCGTTTGCTACCATCGATCCGAATGTAGGCATGGTGGAAGTACCTGACGAGCGCTTAAATAAATTGACTGAATTAGTAAACCCGAAGAAAACTGTTCCAACAACATTTGAATTTACCGATATTGCAGGAATTGTAAAGGGTGCAAGTAAAGGGGAAGGGTTAGGAAACCAGTTCCTATCACACATTCGCCAGGTAGATGCGATATGTCAGGTTGTTCGTTGTTTTGTTGATGAAAACATTACACATGTATCTGGTAAAGTTGATCCAATTGATGATATTGAAATTATTAATTTGGAGCTTATTCTAGCAGACTTAGAAACCGTGAACAAACGGTACCAACGTGTAGAAAAACTAGCAAAACAAAAGGATAAAGATGCACTAGTTGAATTT
The DNA here is from genome assembly GCF_047228935.1 of Ornithinibacillus jepli. Lineage (NCBI taxonomy): Bacteria > Bacillati > Bacillota > Bacilli > Caryophanales > Bacillaceae > Ornithinibacillus > Ornithinibacillus jepli. The sequence continues at coordinate 625,055 of NZ_JBFEGG010000002.1, read as the reverse complement.
GAAGTCCTTTCGAAATTAAAAACAGGTTTGGAAGAAGAAAGACCTGCACGTGCGATTGAATTTACTGATGAACAACAAAAAATTGTAAAAGGGCTACATTTGTTAACTAGTAAGCCAATGCTTTATGTTGCGAATGTTGGGGAAGATGAAGTTGCAGACCCTGAATCAAACCCCAATGTTCAAAAGGTTAAAGAATATGCAAAAAATGAAGATGCAGAAGTTATTGTGATTTGTGCAAGAATTGAAGAAGAAATTTCTGAGCTTGATCAAGAAGAAAAAGAAATGTTTTTAGAAGAACTAGGCATCACGGAATCAGGCCTAGATAAGCTAATTAAAGCATCGTACAGCTTATTAGGACTTGCAACATACTTTACAGCAGGTGAACAAGAAGTACGCGCCTGGACATTCCGTAAAGGCATGAAAGCACCACAAGCAGCAGGAATCATTCATAGTGACTTTGAACGAGGCTTTATCCGAGCAGAAACCGTATCCTACGAAGACCTAGTAGAAGCAGGCTCCATGGGAGTAGCCCGCGAAAAAGGAAAAGTCCGCCTAGAAGGAAAAGAATACATCGTAAAAGACGGAGACGTAATCCACTTCAGATTTAATGTGTAATTGTTATTTTGCTATATATTTGTTAAGTGGTAGTTAGTTAATCTTTATGCACTGAGTGGCCGGAATACACGGAGACTCCTGTGGGAGGACAGGCATAGGTGAGACCCCACAGGAGCTTTAGCTCCGAGGAGGCTCACCAGCCGCCCACGGAAAGCGAAGTGTATTCCGGCCACGGATTCGGCCAGAAGGCAAAATATAACGTAAAAAAGGATTCTATCGAAGACTTGTTATTTCATATGAAATTTGCTATAATACACTATTGTGAGTAATGAAATTAAGATTACTCCTTGCTCTTATTGCGAAAGTTTACTTTCCACAGATAAGGGCCGCTAAGACCAAAAGGAGGTGTAACGGATGAGAAAATATGAAATCATGTACATCATCCGCCCAGACATGGAAGAGGAAGCGCAAAAAGCTTTAATCGAGCGTTTCAATGGTATCTTAACTGATAATGGCGCGGAGATCGAAAAAGTTGAAGAAAAAGGCAAAAAACGCCTTGCATATGAAATCAACGACTTCCGTGATGGATATTATGTTTTAATTAACTTCTCTGGCGATGAAAAATCAGTTAATGAATTTGATCGTTTAGCTAAGTTTTCTGAAGACATTATTCGTCACATTGCAGTTCGTATAGATGAATAATAATAAGGAGTGGTTCTGATGTTAAATCGTGTCGTACTTGTCGGCAGGTTAACGAAGGATCCTGATTTACGTTATACACCAAATGGAGTTGCAGTTGCCAATTTTACAGTTGCAGTAAATCGCCCTTTTTCCAACCAACAAGGAAATAGAGAAGCAGATTTCATTAACTGTGTAATTTGGAGAAGACCTGCAGAAACATTAGCTAACTACATGAAAAAAGGTAGCTTAATCGGTGTGGATGGACGAATTCAAACTCGTTCTTTTGAAGGTCAGGATGGAAAAATGGTATATATCACAGAGGTTGTGGCTGATAGTGTACAGTTCTTAGAATCTAAAGGTTCTTCCCAAGGGCAAGGACGTGGAGGACAAGACTCTTATTCACCAGGATTCCAACAAAATCAGAACCAAAATAGAAACCAGAATCAGAATCAATATGAAGAAGATCCATTTAAAGATAATGGTGAACCAATTGATATTTCTGATGATGATTTACCATTCTAAAATAATACGTTTAAATAAAAACTATTTTAATTAAAAGGGAGGGTTTCGCATGGCAGCAGCTCGTCGTGGACGTGGTGGTAAACGCCGTAAAGTGTGTTATTTCACAGCTAACGGTATTACACACATCGACTATAAAGACGTTGATCTTCTAAAGCGTTTCATTTCTGAACGTGGAAAAATTCTTCCTCGTCGTGTAACTGGAACTTCTGCAAAATATCAACGTAAACTTACAATTGCAATTAAACGCGCTCGTCAAATGGCTTTATTACCATATGTGGCTGAGTAATGAATAAGAAGAGGCTGTCAACAAAGGTTTTACTTTTGATGACAGCCTCTCTATTTTTATGAAACTTATTACTTTAAAACTAAGATCAGCATAGACAATAAGGAATATTACCAAGTGGGGGATTTAATTTTATTGTGATTTTCTCCTCGGATAAACCATAATTATTTTAAATAATAGTAAAATAGTCCAAACTAACGAATACAATAAATAACTATCGGAAATCGAATAAAGCAAAGCAACTACGGTGTACAAAATAAACGGAATAGAAGCCGTGTAGGCGACCATCTTCCATATTACTTGCAGTTTTAATTTTCGGTGCATTAGTTTTGCAATCCACGTAAACACATACGATAAAAATGTAATAAACAAAAAAACCATAATGGTTAGTGGTAAATAATAGAATATAAAAAAGTAAATAAGCTTAAATACGATGTTCATGTCAGAGCCTATCCCTGTTGAACTTGTTAGTTGATTGATTAATGAGGGAATAGAAACGATAAACAACAAGATAAACATATAAAAAACCGTAATGTCCATTGCAATTCGATTTAATTTAAACACTGCCTGTTTGGAAGGCAATTTAATACTAAGTAGAAATGTTTTCCAAAAAACCATTTTTTTCAATCCTTTAAATATCATTTCCTTTATATTATAATGGAAGTTGTCATATAAAGCTTGAACAATTACTGACATTTCTTCTACTACTCCATCCATGTCCTCAATAATCGCTCAATCTAATACCAAATACGCAATTAAACATGTTATCATATTATAATAAACTTTCTTCATGAATTATGAGGTGCATCTAAATGAACTATTCAAAACAGCTAGTAGATGGAGCACTATTTACTGTATGTTACATTGTTCTGTTATTGGTAACAATCTTTGTTCCGGTACTAGGTCTAATTTCAATGCTAGTATTAGCAGTTCCGTTTATTATTTACGCAGCAAAATACGATTGGAAGCCTTCGTTGCTTATGTTTGTAGCTGCATTTTTACTATCGATTCTTATTGCAACCATTTATGCGGCTCCTGCAGCGGTACTTGCAGGACTTGGTGGAATTGTAATAGGTTCAAGTATCCATCGGGAACTTGCTCCATATGAAACATGGGCTAGAGGGACAATTGGGTATGCGGTCGGAATCGTATTTTCCTTATTATTTATTTTTTATGTTCTAGACATCAACTTATTAGATGAATTCAGTCAACAAACCGATGAATTACTGATACAGATGAAGGATATGGTTGAGCAATTTGGAATGGGGCAAGAGGTTGAAGAAGAGTTTAGTATAATAGAACAACAAATTGAACTGTTTAAACAGTTAGTGCCGGTGTTTATCGTAGTAATTGCAATTTTACTTGCTATCCTAAATCAGTGGATTAGTTATAAAGTAATAAACAAAATCGATAAACAGAAGTTACGGTTTCCAAAGTTTCGAAATTTACGTTTTCCGGTCTCTATATTATGGATCTATTTATTAGCAATGATTATAACGCTTTTCCAAGAAGAGCCAAACGGTATATATATCGCGTTACAAAATGTAATCATGCTTACGGGATTATTAATGGCAATTCAAGGACTGTCATTTATCTTCTTTATTTCCCATCGTAAAAATATATCGATTGCCATCCCAATCGTAGTGATGGTATTAACTATCTTCTTTGCACCATTCCTGCTTCCATTAGTACGAATCTTAGGTATAATTGATTTAGGGTTTGGACTTAGAGATCGTATGGTAAAATAGGAGTTATGTACTATACTAGCGCTCATTAATAGGAGCTGAATTTAACATGTCAGATAAGTTGAAACGACCAAAGCTTAGTAAGCATTTATGGCTAATTTATGCTGTATCTGTCATCCTCCTTGGGGTCATTTGGTATTATGAATGGATCCTTGGAATTATTATGACAGTACTTTTAGTTGTGTCGTTTTATTATACCATCCAGATTGAAAGAAAATTATCCGATGAGACAGAGCAATATATCTCCACGTTATCCTACCGAGTTAAAAAGGTAGGAGAAGAGGCATTACTAGAAATGCCAATCGGGATTATTTTATATAGTGATGAATATACGGTTGAGTGGACGAACCAATATATGAATCAATTTGCCGAAGAGGATACGATCGTTGGCGAGTCATTAAATGCTATTTCAGAAGAATTGATACCGATGATTAAAGAAAATAATGATGAAGTTCGTATTAAACTTGATGAATTTGAATTTCAAGCAATTATCCGTAGGGAGGAACGATTAATCTATTTGTTTGACCGTACGGAACAAGCAGAGCTTGAAACGTTATATCAAAATGAGCAAACGGTATTATTTATTATTTTTCTCGATAATTACGATGAAATTACGCAAAACATGGACGATACGATTAAAAGTCAGCTAAATTCGGAAGTGACTGCCTTTTTAAATCAATGGTCACATGATAATGGCTTATATTTGAAGAGAACTTCTCAAGACCGCTTCTTAGCTGTCGGTACGAAAGAGATTTTAAAACAGTTAGAACAAACGAAATTCGATATATTAGATGAAATGCATGAGCTTAATTCCGAGTTAGATATTCCAATCACATTAAGTATTGGTGTAGGGGTAGGTAACGCACCATTACCGGAGTTAGGGACATTAGCACAATCTAGTTTAGACCTTGCACTTGGTCGCGGTGGTGATCAGGTTGCGATTAAGGACGATTCTGGTAAAGTCCGTTTCTATGGTGGAAAAACGAACCCAATGGAAAAACGAACGCGTGTCAGAGCAAGGGTCATTTCCCATGCGTTAAGGGATCTTGTTAAAGCGAGTGACCGGGTCATTATTATGGGGCACCAAGCGCCAGATATGGACTCGATAGGTTCTGCGATTGGAATATTAAATATTGCCCAAACAAATGGTGTGGATGGCTATATCGTATTTGATCCGGAAGATGTAAGTACAGGAGTAAATCGTTTAGTTTCCGCCATTAAAGCAGAGCCGAAATTATGGGAGCATTTTGTTGATCCGGATACGGCGGAGGATCTCATTACAAGTAGAAGTTTAATTGTAATTGTAGATACGCATAAGCCGTCAATGGTTGTAAGTAAACGTTTATTAAGTAGGTCGGAATATAAAGTGGTCATTGACCATCATAGACGTGCCGAGGAATTTATTGATAATCCAACATTAGTGTATATGGAGCCATATGCGTCCTCTACGGCGGAATTGGTTACCGAATTACTAGAGTACCAGCCTAAAGGAGAAAAGCTTAAAATGCTGGAGGCGACAGCGCTTCTTGCCGGTATCACGGTGGATACGAAGAGCTTTACATTACGTACTGGTTCAAGAACATTTGATGCCGCATCGTATCTGCGTGCGAAGGGTGCGGACACTGTGCTTGTTCAACAGTTCTTAAAAGAAGACTTGGATTTATATGTGAAGCGTAGTAAATTAATAGAACGAACTGAAATTTATCGTAATTCCATTGCGATTACAAAGGCAGATCCAAATGATGTCCATGGACCGGTATTAATTGCGCAAACCGCAGATACGTTACTCACGATGACGGGAATTTCCGCATCATTCGTTATCGCGGAGCGTAGTGATGGAAAAATCGGTATTAGTGCTCGTTCATTAGGTGAAATTAATGTCCAGATTATTATGGAACAGATGAATGGTGGAGGGCATTTGACGAATGCTGCTACCCAATTAGAAAATACAACAATTGAAGAAGCAGAATCACGTTTAAAAGATATATTAGATGAATACTACGAGGGGAGCGAAGTAGAATGAGAGTAATTTTTCTACAAGACGTTAAAGGTAAAGGGAAAAAAGGTGAAATTAAAAATGTATCCGATGGTTATGCAAGAAACTTCTTACTAAAAAACAATCTTGCCGAGGAAGCAACCCCTGGTAATTTAAAAGCGTTAGAAGCACAAAAGCGTAAAACAAAACAACTAGAGCAAGAGGAAAAAGAAGAAGCGGAACAATTAAAAACCAAACTAGAAAGCTTAGAAGTGAAATTAGAAGCTAAATCAGGCGATGGTGGAAGACTGTTTGGCTCCATTACAAGCAAACAAATTGCGGATGTACTAAACAAAAAACATGGCATTAAAATAGATAAACGTAAGATCGAATTAGAAAACCCAATTCGTGCTTTAGGTTATACAAATGTACCGATTAAACTTCACCCTGAAGTGACAGGGACGGTTAAAGTACATGTTGTTGAACAGTAAGGTACAAGTGCTACGGTTAAAGGAGGAAACTAATTATGAGTGAATGGAATGATAGAACTCCACCACATAATATTGAAGCAGAACAAGCTGTAATTGGCGCTATCTTTCTTGAACCAGAAGCATTTTCAACGGCATCTGAGCTACTTTTGCCAGGTGACTTTTACCGAGCAAGTCACCAACGAATATTTGAAATCATGTTAAAGCTTTCTGACAGAGGGGAACCGATTGATTTAGTTACGGTGACTACTGCTCTTTCCAATAGTCAGCAACTAGAAGAAGCAGGTGGAGTTACCTATTTAACACAGCTGGCAGAAAGTGTCCCAACAGCAGCAAACATTGAATATTATGCAAAAATCGTAGAAGAAAAAGCTGTCCTTCGTCGTCTAATCAGAACAGCAACCGATATTGTGACGACAACCTTTGCACGTGAGGATGAGGTTGAGGACGTTCTAAATGAAGCGGAAAAAAGTATTCTAGAGGTTTCTGGACGTAAGAATACTGGAAGCTTTAAGCAAATTAAAGATGTATTAATTGACGTGTACGATAAAATTGAAATGCTACATCGTAGTAAGGCAGATGTTACTGGGATTCCAACTGGTTACCGTGACTTAGATAAAATGACATCCGGTTTCCAGCGCAATGATTTAATTATCGTTGCGGCCCGTCCTTCGGTTGGTAAAACGGCCTTTGCCTTAAATATTGCGCAAAATGTTGCAGTAAACACGAATGAAAATGTTGCGATCTTTAGTTTGGAGATGGGAGCAGATCAGCTCGTACAACGTATTTTATGTGCGGAAGGTAATATTGATGCAACCCGTCTTCGTAATGGTAAGTTAGAGCCAGATGACTGGAGCAAGCTGACGATGGCAATGGGTAGTTTATCGAATGCTGGTATTTTTATTGATGATACACCAGGTATCCGCGTAAGTGAAATCCGTTCTAAGTGTCGCCGTCTAAAGCAAGAACATGGTCTAGGTATGATTTTAATCGACTACCTACAGCTCATTCAAGGTAGTGGTAAACCAGGTGAAAACCGTCAACAAGAAGTTTCAGAGATTTCCCGTTCTTTAAAAGGACTAGCTCGTGAATTAAATGTGCCATTAATTGCACTATCACAGCTTTCTCGTGGGGTGGAACAACGTCAGGACAAACGTCCAATGATGTCTGACCTTCGTGAATCAGGAAGTATCGAGCAGGATGCCGATATTGTAGGCTTCCTATACCGTGATGATTACTATGATAAAGAAACAGAGAAACAAAATATTATTGAAATCATTCTTGCAAAACAACGTAACGGCCCAGTAGGAACCGTAGAACTTGCATTTGTAAAAGAATATAATAAATTCGTAGACCTGGACCATCGCTACCAATCAAGCGATATCCCACCAGAACCAATTCATGCATAACAGCCTATTATGGGCTGTTTTTTTGTTTTGAGGTGATAGGGGGGACTTTGTATGTAGTTATTAGAGTTAATTTAATAGAAATAGATGATTATGAAATTATAAGGAGAGTCATTGATAAGATGGATAACTAAAAAAGATATTAAACTATACGAGCTCCCGGAAATATACGGAGACTCCTATGGGAGGATAGGCATCGGAGAGACCCGAAAAGAGCTTTAGCTCTGAGGGGCTCACCAGCCGCCCATGGAAAGCGAAGTATATTTCCGGGAGCGGGTTAGATGCACTTACCAAGATTTCTAGTATCTTGAAAATTAACGGATATTCCCAACCTAAAGAGTTAAACTATAACTAACACCTGCCATAAAACCCACCAAAACAATAATTGTATTACAAATTACCGAACAATAAATTATCAAACTAAACTATCATTCGTGTTTACATTGACTATTTATCAAATCACTGGTACACTAACCAATGGAATTAAACAAAACACATATAATGTGTATAAATCATGGAGGTGCGCTATGTCCTCAGTAGTAGTAGTCGGAACCCAATGGGGTGACGAAGGAAAAGGAAAAATCACAGATTATTTATCACAAAACGCAGAAGTTGTTGCTCGTTATCAAGGTGGTAACAACGCTGGCCATACGATTAAATTTGATGGAATTACGTATAAGCTTCACCTAATCCCATCCGGAATCTTTTTTAAAGAGAAGATTTGTGTATTAGGTAACGGTATGGTTATTGATCCAAAAGCGTTTGTAGAAGAGATTGCTTATTTACATGAGAGAAATGTTTCAACTGACAATTTAAGAATTTCCAATCGTGCTCATGTTATTTTGCCATATCATTTAAAATTAGATATTTTGCAAGAAGAAGAAAAAGGTATCAATAAAATCGGTACAACGAAAAAAGGAATCGGACCAGCATATATGGATAAAGCAGCACGTTCTGGAATCCGTATTGCCGATCTTTTAGATAAAGATACTTTCCATGAAAAACTAGAGCAAAACTTAAGAGAAAAAAATCGTCTATTTGAAAAAGTATACGAAGTGGAGCCATTAAAAGTTGAAGATATTCTAGAAGAGTATTATGAGTATGGACAACAAATGGCAAAATACGTATGTGATACGTCTGTTGTCTTAAATGATGCGCTTGATGAAGGGCGTCGCGTGTTATTTGAAGGTGCCCAAGGGGTAATGCTAGATATCGACCAAGGAACCTACCCATTTGTTACATCTTCTAACCCGATTGCTGGAGGAGTAACGATTGGTTCAGGTGTTGGACCTACGAAAATTAAGCATGTCGTCGGTGTCTCAAAAGCTTACACAACCCGAGTAGGTGATGGTCCATTCCCAACAGAACTACATGATGAAATTGGTAATCAAATTCGTGAAGTTGGCCGCGAGTATGGGACCACTACTGGAAGACCACGCCGTGTTGGTTGGTTCGATAGTGTCGTTGTTCGCCATGCTAGAAGAGTAAGTGGAATTACGGATTTATCGTTAAACTCTATTGACGTATTAACTGGAATTGAGACATTGAAGATTTGTGTCGCTTATAAATATAAGGGCGAGATTATGGAAGAATTCCCTGCTAGCCTGAAAGTATTAGCGGAATGTGAACCAGTTTATGAAGAAATGCCTGGTTGGACAGAGGATATTACGAATGTAAAAAGCTTACACGAGCTTCCTGCCAATGCCCGTCATTATTTAGAACGAATTGCCCAACTAACTCAAATCCCGTTATCTATCTTCTCCGTAGGGCCAGATAGAACACAAACGAACTTAGTACGTGGGGTTTATGGAAATTAATAAAAGATGAGAGCTGATATGCTCTCATTTTTTTGTATAAATTGGTCGGTCATGATGATCTTTAAGTATATGAAAAAATACTATGAGAGGCTTGCTCATCATCATGTTTGCTAGTAATTAACGAAAAAACGTCGTGAGCATGTTTTTTCACTTAAAACCGGTAAAAAGTATGATGATAACCACGCTCATGAATTTATTTACACAACCCACCTAAAAAAAAGCAATGACAACCTCTTTCTGTTCGCTTCATTATAATCGCACCACTCGAAAATATATTACATAATGTTACACAAATGTAAACAAAATGTATATTTTTGGGAAAAACACGCCATTTTCAACATAATATCGGATGAAAATACAATGATTTTAGAAAATTATGTAGCTAATTATACAATTTGTTTACAAAAGGGCGGATGTTGTTCCCACCCTATTAAAATTATGATAGATTAATAAAGGGTAAACATAGGTCTTTTAATCTATAAAAAAAGTAGATAAATATATATATTCATATAGTAATAGGGGGGAATCGCGTGTTCTCGGGAAAAGAAAAGCAAATTAAGCAGAAAAATAGTCTGCTTAAGAGAGCCATTATTGGTACTGGGATTATATCCGTACTACTAACGGGAATAGTCTTTGCAGAGGAATCCACTAATGTAGGCAAAGTACACCATGTTTATGTAAATGGGAAGCATATCGGTCAAGTGAGTGACCAACAAATTGTGGAAGAGATCATAAATGAGAAACTTCAACAAGCACAAGGAAAATATGAGGATATTGACCTAGATATAGGAGAAAATGTTAAATTCGTTTCAGAGTTAGTATTTAATCCTACATATCACAATGACGCTATCACGAAATATTTAGAAGAGAATCTAACTGTGAAAGCAGATGCTGTCGAGCTTTCAATTGGTGATGAAGTCGTTGGATATTTTGAAGATGAAATGGACGCTAAAAAGGTCATTGAAGATTATAAATTAAAGTATATTGATAAAGAAACACTAGAATTAATAGAATCCGCAAAGTCTACTGTAGAAGAGTCTAACGGTCCCCAAATCGTTGATACTCCTTTTGAACCAGCAGACATTGCAGTTGGCGAATCTATTATATTAGACGTTGCGTTATCAAAGGATGTTTCATATTCTACGAAAAAAGTTAATCCGAAAGAAGTTTTAACTGTAGCAGACGGTCTAAAGTTACTAGAAAAAGGCACCCTTAAAGAGGAAAAACATACGGTTCAAGAGGGTGAAGTATTAGGGTCAATCGCCTCTAAATACGATCTGTCCTTAGAAACTTTGCTAGAGTTAAACCCTTCCATTAAGGAAGATACGCTTATCCAAATTGGACAAGAAGTAAATGTAACAGAATTAAAACCATTTGTAGATGTAGTTGTGAAAAAAGAAGAAAAGAAAAAAGAAGAGATCAACTATGAAACCGAGATAGTAGAATCAGACGATTTATTCAAAGGTGATCAAAAGGTTAAGCAACAAGGTTCTGACGGTGAGAAAGTTGTTCATTATGCTGTAGAGATTCGAAATGGTAAAGTCACTAATCGTGATGTGTTAGAAGAGGAAGTTACCAAAGAAGCTGTTAATAAAGTAATTGTTAAAGGTACAAAAGTAATCCCGTCTCGAGGTACAGGAAACTTAAGCTGGCCAGCAGTTGGTGGATATATTTCCAGTCATGTTGGATACCGCTGGGGATCGTACCATAAAGGAATTGATATTGCTGGTCCGTCTAACCGCTCGATTTTAGCTGCTGATAATGGAACAGTCGTATTCGCCGGTTATCAAGGTAGCTTTGGGAATAAGATTGAAATTAATCATAATAATGGAATGAAGACCATTTACGCACATTTGTCTTCAATCAATGTAAAAGTTGGACAAGTCGTTCAAAAAGGTCAACAGATTGGTGTAATGGGCTCGACTGGAAATTCAACAGGGGTGCATTTACACTTTGAAGTCTATAAGAATGGTGCATTACAAAATCCATTAAATTATTTAAATTAACATAGAAAAAGCTGACTCATGATGACTATTGTGAGTCAGTTTTTTTAGTAGGGATGTTTTTCTACAGGAACAGGAGTAATTCAATTTTTATAAGATGTATACAAGCCAGTCCGCTCTAATCCGTCTTTAGGAACAAGACATTTAGGAAAAAGTAAGTTAAAATATAGGATATACACTTAAAATTAAAGGCTTCATTCGAATATATATAAACTTAAAATATAAAAAAAGGATGTGTTATGATGGCACAGAAAATTTTAGTTGTAGATGATGAACAACCGATTGCGGATATATTGAAATTTAATTTAGAAAAAGAAGGTTATGAAGTTGTTGTCGCTAATGATGGAGACGAGGCAATTAAATTAGCAGAATCGGAAAATCCAGATTTAATCTTATTAGACATTATGTTACCGAATAAAGATGGTAATGAAGTTTGCCGCGAAATTAGAAAGACGAAAACGATGCCTATTATTATGCTAACAGCGAAAGATTCTGAAATTGATAAAGTATTAGGTCTTGAAATGGGCGCAGATGACTATGTTACAAAGCCATTTAGTAACAGAGAGTTAATTGCACGTGTAAAGGCGAATCTAAGAAGACAACAACATGTACCGGATGATGCAACGAGAGAAAATAAGGATATTACAATTGGCTCTTTAACAATTCACCCAGATGCCTATACGGTCTCACGAGATGGTAAGGAGATTGAATTAACCCACCGAGAATTTGAATTGTTACATTACTTAGCTCGACATATCGGCCAAGTGATGACACGTGAACATTTGCTAGAAACGGTATGGGGTTATGACTATTTTGGTGATGTTAGAACCGTTGACGTTACAGTAAGAAGGCTAAGAGAAAAAATTGAAGAAAATCCAAGTAACCCAATGTGGATTGTAACACGTCGTGGAGTTGGATATTATTTACGTAATCCTGATCAGGAGTAGGTTCTATGCATAAAGTCGGCTTTTTTCGCTCGATACAATTAAAATTAACGCTAATTTATATTCTTTTAATTTTACTAGCGATACAAATTATTGGTTCATACTTTACTTCGTCATTGGAAAAGGAATTAACCAGTAATTTTGAAACGTCCATCAATGGAAGAATTGAAGTGTTAAGTCACTATCTAGAAGATGCCTTTAGTAAGGAACGAACAGAAGAGGATGAAACAACACTTCAAGAAGATGTACAAGGGATTATTCGAGATATTAATACAGATAGTTCATGGGATTTAATCGTAGTCGATGGTCAAGGCAAGGTTTTAGCAACTAATAATTATAGTGATCATGACAAAATCGGTAAAAAGGATACAAGAGATGTTATAAATAAAACAATTGTCATAGGAGAAGAACGGATTCAAAAAGTTGAGGATTCAGATGATAATCTCTTATACATTCAATCCACACCACTTGTTAATCATAATGGAAATGTCGTTGGTGTTATTTATTTGGAAGCACCGTATCAAAACATATATGACCAGTTAGAGAAAATTAATCAAATTTTTTATAATGGTACTATGATAGCCATTGTCGTTTCTGCCATATTAGGGATTTTAGTAGCAAGAGCTATTACAAAGCCAATTATGGAAATGCGTAGACAAGCACAAATAATGGGTAAGGGAGATTTTACGCAAAAGGTTAATGTTTACGGAGCAGATGAAATCGGACAACTGGCGATTGCGTTTAATGATTTAAATGATCAGCTAAAACATTCCTATGCGAAAACAGAAGAAGAGACAAGGAAGTTAAATTCGGTTATTGAAAATATGTCTGACGGAGTAATCGCGACGGATGAAACGGGTGCAGTTGTGTTAATGAATGAACCTGCAGGAATTCTTCTTGGTGTAAACCCAGAAGAAATTTATGGCGAGTTCATTATGGATGTACTAAAGTTCGATGATAAAGAAATCGATTTACCGGAGCTACCGGAAAATGGGTCGATGATTATTGATTTTAGTGATGATAATGAAATTTTCCTAATCCGTGCTAACTTCTCGACTGTAACGGACGACGATGATGAAATTACAGGCTTTATTACCGTTATAAGTGATGTAACCGAACAGGAAAAAATCGAACAAGAACGTAGGGAGTTTGTTTCCAACGTATCACATGAATTACGCACACCACTTACCACAATGAAAAGCTATATTGAGGCTTTAATGGATGGAGAGTGGAAAAATGAAGCGATTGCGCCGAGATTTTTAGAAGTTACCCAAAACGAGACCGAGCGTATGATTAGAATGGTTAATGACTTACTGCAGCTTTCTAAGATGGATAATAAGGAACAACAGCTGTTAAAAGAACGGTCTGATTTTGTTGCATTATTCCATCATGTTATTGACCGCTTTGAAATGAACGCACCAGAGCATATTGAATTTGTTCGTGAATTACCGAATGAGAAGCTGTATGTTTGGATTGACCAAGATAAATTAATTCAGGTTATTGATAATATTATTTCAAATGCGATTAAATATTCACCAGAGGGTGGAACTGTTACGTGTCGTGTCATTAAACAGAGACATCAAATCATGGTTTCCATTACCGATGAGGGTATGGGAATCGCGTATGATAAACTAGAGAAAATCTTTGAACGTTTCTACCGAATTGATAAAGCAAGGACTAGAAAACTAGGAGGAACAGGACTTGGTCTTGCCATCTCAAAAGAATTAGTCGAAGCACACCACGGGAAAATATGGGCGAAAAGTAAAGAAGGCAAAGGAACGACGGTTATATTTACACTCCCGCTGATGGGTAAGAAGCGGAGGAATAATTAATGAATATAGAACTTCTTAAAACATATGCGTTAGCAATTTTAGTAGGGATTAGCCTCATTTTGACTTATAGCCTATGGAGTCATACCCCGAATAATGAAACATTAGAGGAAGAACACTTACTAGATCCTAGTGAGTTAAATCTTGGTGGTACAGAAGAAACAAGAAAAACGTTAGTTCAGCCTAGTCATATTATTTTTAAGAAATGGCGAGATAACTATTTCGGTTTTGCCAACCCAGAAGATAAAATTAATTTATATGAGGATATGACTTCATGGGTACTGTATAATTTCCGTGTTAGTGACGCAAATGGGAGACCAAATGTAGGAGACAAAAATTTAGTGGAAATGATATTCCCGGTTAAATTACCAATGGAAATCATTCCAAGTTTATTTACGATTAATAATCAAGATAGTTATATCGTGCCAGAAAATTTATATTTTCAACGGGTATATATAACGATGGATGAATCAGATAAATCCATGACCTTTATTTTCCTTACTGTTGATGGAAAGCAGCAACTTAGTGCAGATGTGAATAATACACAAAAATATGAGCTTGTAGATAGTATTATTAGAGAGTTAAATGGTCTAGAAGAGTATGTCATGCTAGAGCCTAGTGAGTATCCAGTTTATGTTCCAATCCAACCGACTGAAATGCGTAAGTACACATTACGGTTTAATGAATTACCTTATACCGTACTTAAAAATGCGTTATTTCCAGACCCGTCCTCCGTAATTGAGAATGTGACAGCAGATCAGATTCTTTGGTATCAAGATGGTCCAAGATCCATGCAAGTATTTGGCGGAGAAACAAAAATGAATATGGAATATATTATGGCACAAAATGTGGTTCGGAGTCCGATGACAATTTTAGATATTATTGATAGAAGTATTACTACTATTAATGGATTTAAAGGGTGGACACATGATTATCAGCTAGAACAGGTCAACACAACGAGCAATGAAATACAATATTTAATGCATTATAAAGGCTACCCGGTGTTTAATTTAGATAATTTATCGGTAATTGAACAGCGATTCGCTAATAATGAACTAATCGAGCATAGACAGCCATTATATAAGTTAGATTTTGCAGGTAGTGTTCAATATGACATTCCTCCAGGTAATGAAGTTATCGATAAATTAAAGAGTGGAGACTATACCTATAAAGTAAGTGATATACAAGATATTCGAATTGGCTATCGATTAAGCCTCCAAATAGATGAAACAAATAACTATGTTATTAACCTAACACCGGAATGGTACATTAAGGTGAATAACCGATGGCAACAATTTCAAACAGAAGAAAAATTGCCTAATAAAGGAGTGAGCTAGGATGCAATGGGGTCAAATAAAAACATTATTTATCCTTTCCTTCTTACTTCTTGACATATATTTGCTGGTTCTAGTCGTGCAAAAGCAAGATGATATAGGTACTCTAGATAGTTCGGCTATAGAGGAAGAACAACGGTTTTTAGAAGTAGAAAATATATCCATACCAGAAGATTTACCTAATACAGTACCGAATGAGTCCTTAATGGCGATTGAACCAAAAACATTTAATAAAGAAGAAATAGAAGAAATTACATCTCGTGAAAACCAGGAAATTATAGTCGTAGGTGATCGTTATATTAATTCCCTACTGGAAGAACCATTTGCTATTCCAGAAAATGCTACTAGTGATGATATAGCACAACTGCTTACAAGTGCGGTATACTTAGGAAATGAATATACTTTTGAATATTGGGATATGGAACGGAATATTCTTGTATTTTTCCAGAAGAAGAATGAAAGACCAATTTACTATAATCAGAACGGAATGCTCCTAGTTTACTTAAATGATGCAAATGAAGTAGTCGGGTATACACAGACGGTTTTAGGAGATCTCGAAGTAATTAACGAAGAGGAAGTATTAGAAAAGCCTTTATCAGCGATTAAGGAACTGTATAACAATAACTTACTCTATACAAATGATACAGTAACAGAAGTAAAACTAGGTTATCATAACTTTTTCCCATTAGAGAGCGGACGCCAAGTACTTGTTCCTACGTGGAAAATTACTATTAATGATGACCGCACCCGTTTAGTAGATGGCTTTGAACGAAAAGTTATACCAGAAAATCATGATTTTCTTGATAATGCATTAAACACTATTGTAGATAACACGATTTTAATTAGAGATAATGAAGAATTTAAACAGAACATGCTAGACCTATTGTCTAGCAAACTTGAGCAATCGGAGTGAATCATCATGGCATTACGTTTTAGCGTCCTGGCATCCGGGAGTACGGGGAATGCGTTTTATATAGAATCAGATAAAGAGAAACTTTTAGTTGATGCTGGCCTTAGCGGAAAACAAATGGACAAGCTGTTTAGTGAGGTTCAAGTATCTCCATCTGAGTTATCCGGAATCCTAGTGACCCATGAGCATAGTGATCATATCAAGGGGCTAGGAATCCTGGCACGTAAATATAATCTACCAATCTATGCAAATGAAAAAACGTGGAAAGCAATGGAAAACTCCATCGGAAAGATTGGATTAGATCAAAAGTTTACTTTTAATATGGAGGAAGTAAAGACCTTTGGCGACATTGATGTAGAATCATTCGGAGTATCCCATGATGCTGCAGAGCCAATGTTTTACGTCTTCCGAAACGGCGGAAAGAAGGTAGCACTCGTGACGGATCTAGGCTACGTATCCGAACGAATCAAGAAAACCGTCGAAGGTGCGGACGCCTACATCTTTGAAGCAAACCACGACGTCGGCATGCTCCGCATGGGCCGTTATCCATGGAGCGTCAAACGCCGTATCCTAGGCGACTCCGGCCACGTCTCCAACGAAGACTGTGGACTTGCTTTGACCGATATAATCGATAACAATACGAAACGGATCTACCTAGCACACTTAAGTAAAGACAACAACATGAAGGACCTCGCCCGCATGTCAGTAGGGAATATACTTGTAGAACGCGGCATAGAGGTAGATTTATATGATACCGACCCAGGGGCTCCAACTTTGATGTATGAGGTTGGGTAACCGGGGGGTTTGAGGAAGAGCGACTGTGGGGTCGTTCTTTTTTTGTTGGGTTGAGAAGGGGGGCTATTGGACAAAATGAGGATAATTGATGGAGAATTGTCCAATAGCGGAGCTGTTATGGACAAAGTAGAGAAAAATGAGAGTTATGTGTCCAATAGAAGAGCTGTAATGGACAAAATGAAGAGCAATATTGAGATATTGTCTAATAGGAAAGCTATAATGGACAAAATGGAGAGCAATATTGAGATATTGTCTAATAGGAAAGCTATAATGGACAAAGTGGAGAGAAATGATGAGGTATTGTCTAATAGGGGAGCTGTAATGGACAAAGTGGAAAGAAATGATGAGGTATTGTCTAATAGGGGAGCTGTAATGGACAAAATGGAGAGAAATGATGAGGTATTGTCTAATATAGTAGCTGTAAAAGACAAAATGAAGATACAAGAGAAAGAAAAGTCCAATAGAGGAGAACTATTGGACAACCTGAAGATAAACGACAAAGAAACGTTCAATAGTAGGAATCTATTGGTCAAAATCAACAAAAAGTTAATGACAAATTCCAATAGCGTGGAACTAGGAAACGCCTACTCAAAATACACCCACCTATTGATACCGATCGATTTAAAATGACTATTTAAAATTCTTGATATCCGTTTCTTAGAGAATATCCTACACCATTCATGAATTCCCCTAGTTGTTATCTTTTCTTCAGGAAACAGCAGTTTAAATTCCTCAACACTCCTCAATACAGTTTCAGTAACAAGTTGTGTATTACCACATTTTCCACAAATACAACTTCTTCCTTCAACATTAATATCAAATGACTTACAGATATGACATACTATGCCCTTTTTTAAATGTTCATAGGTATAGTCAGGTAATTTAGTATATGGGGACTGTTCTAAGTGCAATGAGATTAATTTATTTGCTAGTGTTTTATGCTTCTGAGTTATTTTGGAGTTAAGAGAATTTAACCGTTTCATGTAACGGTTAATTTGTGTTGGGAGAATTATCGGCTTATCAATAGGGGCTTGGAATAGAGTGAATTCCGGGTTGATAAAAACTACGAAGGAATGAATGTTGGTGTTTATTCCTAGGCTTTGCAACAACTGTCTAAGGAGCGATTCAGTTCTTGTTAATTGTGTTAGAGGATTATTCAATTCGAAGTTTAAGTTATTATAGAGTCTATTATCTTTAAGGTAAAAATCCCCTTCGAAGTTTTTAATTTCATAAAAGTAGATAGCATCAGCAATAAGCAAAGTATCAATTTGAAACGTAATGTTGTTTATTTGAAGCAGAAGATCATTTATTACTAGGCAATCCAAATTCAATTGTCTCGTGTGACTATCAAATAGCAATTCCCCTTCTAATCCTTTTTTTAAACTGAGATACCTCTGCCTATCATGTTCCTGTAATTCCATTCGTGTATGTAAGACCTCTAATATCTGCAGTTCCTTTGGTACGGATCTAGTTTTATATTCCATATTCCACATCCTTTCTATTAAAAAATCTATTACATTTTCACCGGAAATGCAATGTTAAACCTAATGTTTAATCTCCTTTAAAGAGAACATAATATAAGTAGCTTTTGCTGTAATTATGCTGTATAAAGGAGCTTTTTTTATGGGGTATTATAATGAACATTATCCTCCGAATCCGCATCGGAAAAGGAGAAATAGCTGGTTGCCATTATTTTTAGGTGTTGTTATTGGGGTTTTGGTTATGGCGATAGCGGTGCCGAGAGTAAAAGAGATGGGTACAGCGATTAATTCAGATGTAACGAATCAAAAAAGTGCCGAGGAACAGCTTGTTTCATTAGATATTTCCACCCGTATAACGGAGGTGGTTGAAGTTGTTTCTCCTACGGTTGTTGGGATCACGAATCTGCAACATCGGGGTGATTTCTTTGAGCAGCAGCAGGAGAGTGAAGCGGGGACTGGATCTGGTGTTATTTATAAAAAAGATTCCCGCTACGCGTATGTTGTCACGAATCATCATGTTATTGAGGGGGCGGATGATATCGAAGTGCTTCTCAATGATGATACAGTGCTCGAGGCAGAGTTACTTGGTAATGATTTGTTTTCGGACCTAGCTGTACTAAGAATTGATGGGGAAAAAGTGGACCGAACGATTGAAATGGGGTCTACGGAGAGCTTAAAGGTTGGCGAGCCAGTTATTGCGATTGGGAATCCACTTGGGCATATGTTTTCGGGTTCCGTGACGCAAGGGATTGTGAGTGGTTTGCAGCGGACAATTCCCCAGGATTATAATTTGGACGGACGGGCAGATTGGCAGGCAGAGGTTATCCAGACAGATGCAGCGATTAATCCAGGGAACAGTGGTGGTGCATTGATTAATATGGATGCACAGCTGATTGGGATTAACTCAATGAAAATTAATGAGGAAGCGGTTGAGGGGATTGGGTTTTCTATTCCGATTGATACCGCAAGACCAATTATTGATGAGCTAGAGAAAACAGGCCAAGTGAGAAGACCTTATCTAGGTGTGGAGATTTATTCACTAGATGAGATTCCACGCTTAGAGTGGGCAGAGACATTGAACTTACCGAATGACGTTAATGGTGGTGTGTACGTGTGGAGTATAGAGGAGCGTTCGCCTGCTGCACTTGCTGGGCTAGATAGACTTGATGTGATAACCCATCTTGATGGGAAAGAGATTATGAATATGATTGATTTGCGAAAGATATTATATCAGGAAAAGGAAATTGGTGATGAAATTGAGATCACATATTACCGTGATGGGGAGCGCAAGAATACAACATTAGTACTGGATGTGCAACGATAATATGAAAAAACTGGCATTTTGATGTCGCGTAGGCTTATCAGGATGCCAGTTATTCACACTGAGTACATTGTATGAAAGTAGAAAGACTCACAACTTATCCCCAATTCCCAAAAGTTATTCACAAATTGTGTATATAAGTAAGACTTGAATCTATATTTTGTGTCGAGTTGAATCGAAAACACAAAATATCTGCGAACATTTGTGCATATGTGGATAAAAATGTGTATAACTTATAAAAAGTACGTTGATTATCTGTTAATATCTGAATTTCCTTTAAAATTTTTTCCCAGGAACATGCTTGTATAATTGAAGTAAAAGAATAATCATGACAATATCTAATCTTGATTGGAATAAAAAGGTGAGAATGCCTTCATTTACGAGATAAGGAAGTTTGGAAAAGTATAAGGCGCCAATCATAATGACGATTAACGGAATAGTTGCCTTTCTTACATACATTCCACATGCAATTAATGCACCACATCCAATTTCAACGAGTGCTACCAATAATAAAGTTGTTTGATGAGACGGAATACCAAATGAATAAAATGCCGCTCGAAAATCCGTGTCTATCAATTTTATAACTCCAGAAGTAATAAACACATACCCAACCGCATAACAAAGCCACGTTGCCATATTCATGTTCAGTCTAATGGGAATCTCCTCCTACTGGCTGAATTTTGTTCATTTATATGTATGCAGAAGAATGGACAATATTGACAAGCTATGGGAAAAAATTAATTTCTTAAAAAATTCTAATCATAAAATTTTCCTTCGCAAACAATCAAATGTATAGTATAAAAAGAGATATAATTGAGAAACGCTGAGTTTATAGTGTTTATTTTTAGACAGAAGGAAGTGCAACTTATGCTAAGACGTTTTTTCTCCTATTATAAGCCTCATAAAAGGCTTTTTATTATTGACTTTACCTGTGCGGTATTTGTAGCGATATTAGAACTAGCTTTTCCGATTGCGGTACAGGAGTTTATCGATAGATTACTCCCTTCGCAAAATTGGAATTTAATTGTACTAGTAAGTATCTCGTTATTAGCGGTCTATTTACTGAGTACGTTTATGCAATATATTGTTACATATTGGGGACATAAGCTTGGAGTAAATATTGAAACCGATATGCGCCAGGACTTATTCCACCATGTACAAAGACAATCCTTCCGCTTTTTTGATAATACAAAAACGGGTCATATTATGAGTAGAATTACGAATGATCTATTTGATATCGGGGAATTCGCTCACCACGGACCAGAGGATTTATTTATTGCACTGATGACATTCGTTGGGGCATTTGCATTAATGTTTAATATTAATTTCCAGCTAACGGTCATCATTCTGATTATCGTACCAATCCTAATTTGGTTAATTACATACAGTAATATCAAAATGAATCAGGCTTGGAAATCAATGTATGAAGAGATTGCGGAAGTTAATGGACGTGTAGAAGACTCCGTATCCGGTGTTCGTGTCGTGCAATCTTTTACAAATGAAGATTATGAAATGAAACGTTTTACAAAAGATAACTACAATTTTAGAAAAGCAAAAGTCGGTGCATATAAAATTATGGCGTTCGTTCATTCTAATATTTACATGATGATGCGATTAATCGTGTTAATTGTTTTAGTATATGGTGCTTGGTTAACGTTTAATGGTCGGATGACACATGGGGAGTTAGTAAGTTTTATCCTATTTACTAATGTCTTGTTTAATCCGATTAATAAAATTAGTGCGCTATTAGAATTGTATCCGAAGGGAATGGCTGGATTTAAGCGATTTACAGAAATTCTCGATACAGAGCCAGATGTACAGGATAGAAAAGATGCAAAGCCGGTTAACAAATTACAAGGCTATATTTCTTTCCATAAAGTAACGTTTGGATATGAAAAAACGCAAGGTCCAGTCGTAAAAGCGATGAGCTTCAATATTAATGCTGGAGAGACGGTAGCTTTTGTTGGTCCATCTGGTGCTGGGAAAACGACCATTTCATCACTAATTCCACGCTTCTATGATGTGGATAGTGGACAAATTACGATTGATGGTATGGATATTCGCGATATGACGAAGCGTTCTTTACGGGAAAATATTGGTATTGTACAGCAGGATGTATTCCTATTTACCGGAACACTTCGAGAAAATATCGCTTATGGTAAGTTAGATGCAACAGAAGAAGAAATCAGACAAGCAGCGAGAAGAGCCCATTTAGAAGAGTTTATTAATGAATTGCCGGACGGGTATGAAACACAGGTTGGAGAACGTGGGCTGAAATTATCCGGTGGACAAAAGCAACGGATTGCGATTGCGCGTATGTTCTTAAAGAACCCGCCAATTCTCATTCTAGATGAAGCAACTTCTGCATTAGATACCGAGACGGAAATGATTATTCAGGAAGCATTAAATGATTTGGCAAAAGACAGAACAACACTAGTTATTGCCCATAGACTTGCGACGATTCGAAATGCGGATCGCATTATGGTCGTAACGAAAAAAGGGATTGAAGAAGAAGGCACACATGAAGAATTAATTAGAAGAAATGGTGTCTTTGCGAATTTGCATAAGGTACAAATGCATTAAGGGGGAGAAGATTTGCTATTTTAGTGGCAAATCTTCTTTTTTTATTATCCCCGAATAAAGTCTAAAACAGCCTTTTGAAATTCATATGAACAATCTACATAAGGATGATGCCCACTATCAAGTTGGATGTAGGTTGCATTCTCGAAATGAAAGGCTTCTTGATGATCAGGCCCAATCGCATCGTCGTATTTCCCGGACAATACTAACACAGGTTTTGTGATAGAAGAAGTTAAACTTCTGAAGTCTTGAAAATATTCTTCGTTTGAAAAAATATACTGCTGAAAATCTGGCTGTGACTCTAACTCCTCATCAATGGCATCCATCTTTTCCTTATCAGCAAGTGATGTAAATTGAAGCTGATAAAATAAATTTTTCTCCATTAATTGCAGAGCAGTGAAAAAGAAAGAATCAACAAGCTCCGGAACGTTATTGCCCGGTGGCTCCAATTCATCCATTCCTAACAGTTTCCTACCCTGCAAAACCTGATGAGTAAAAGATTCCTTCATATCTAATGTACCATTGGATAACATTAAACCTTTTACACTCTTCGGATGGCTATTGGCATAGTTAACTGCTAATAAAGCACCAAAGGAATGCCCCATCACATACCACTCTTTAATCTTAAGCTGCACACGTACTTCTTCCAAATCCTCAAGTAGTCGTTCTAACGAATAATCCCGATTAGCCGCTAAGCTAGAACGTCCACATCCTCGTTGATCTAAATAAATCATCTCTAAATCTTCCTCAAGTGACTTCCCTACAAAATGCTGAAATGACTTACTCCAATATCCAGGTCCGCCATGTAAATAAATACAAGGAAATCCAGAACCCTCTTTTTCAATAAATAAGTTTACGCCATCACTAGTTGTAATGATCAAATGAATCCCCCTCTTAAAACAGTCCCCTAAATATTACGTTAGCTGATACTGGGTCTAATCCTAACTCTCTTGCCCAAATCGATAATTGCCCAATATGGTGTATCTCATGGGCAATAATATGATGGAGAATCTCGTCCTTCGTAAACCTACTTCCTTCCATCCAAGGTGCCGTAACGGACCAATCACCAGAAGACGCATCATTACGTTGAAGAAATTCCTGAATCTCTTCTCGATACTCACGAGATATTTCTTTCACTCGTTCCAATTCTGTATAAGATCGGAAATCAAAAGGAATATCTTCTTTCCCCTGAATAGCCCGCACCCAACTATATTCCACATCGATAATATGTAATAACGTATGAAGAATATTTTTCTGTCCCCCGACTCGCTCCTTTAACAATTCTTCCTTAGGGAGCTGCTCACACCAAGCCAACCATTCATCTCGTACTTGCCAGTTATACTGAAAAAATTTGTACATATTAATCTTCCTCTCCTAATTCGACAATATATTGTCGATATTTCCCGGGAAATGTAAAATCTAGGTGCCTGCTAACATAACTCCAATAAATGCTCGGACAGCCAAATCATTTCCTGAACAAACCGAATCGGTGGTCCTTTACGTTGATCCATTTGAACATCCAACCACCATTCACTTTCTAAATACCATAAAAGTTTTAATGCATCTGCGATAAATTTCTCACCAGTTGGACGGAAAAGACTATAACCTTGGACAAAGGATTTAATACCTTTCACATGCAGCGAGTCGCCATCCAATGCACCAGAAATAATCGCTCTCCCGACGTCTAACAGGAGATGGTCATAATTTAATCGGTCAAAATCGAGTATCGCCGATAGCTGATTTTCTTGGAATAACATATTATCTACCCACAAGTCACGATGCGCCCAACCAACGCTTTTTAAGTTCAGCTGATCCATCTGAAATACTTCCATTAACTGAAGTTGTTTTTCTATGATTGGTGACAACTCATATTTCCCAGCAAGAGACACTTCGTTCAATACCTTTTTCCAATAACCCATACGCTCGTCTTTCGAGGGTGGCACAAACATCGGATTCTTTTTAGTAGGAGTCTTACCATCATTCAAAAAGGCATGCATCTTCCCCGTATAGTATCCTAACTGGAACATCTGCTCATCCGTTAGCTTCCCTGGCTTCATCAATTGACCCGAGCAAAATTCCATCATAATAAATCGTTCTCCACTAAGTGTCTCAAAGAAAACCTCATCTTCATCGGAAAAGATTTTTGGACAAGGGAAGCCGAGACTATGTAGGCGGTTTTGCTCCGAAAACACATGATGCAGCTCGTCAATCGAATATTTTTTTAGCCGGTCTTGATTATACTGCTTGAGAAGATATGTCCCTTCATGGGTCTCTATTTTCCATTTCCTATTTAGCCAGCCACGCTTTATCTGTTCCACATGACGCAGTTCAACATGAAAGCGGGCACGAACAACCTGATACAATTCTTCAAATAACATATCTTCATGACTTACAGATTTCATTATGACACCACTTTTTCTGAAATTTCTATAATTGATTATAAACTAAATCTAGTAGAAAAACAAGAATATATGTTCGCGTTAAAACTTGTTGTTGGCACGAAAAATTAAATATGGTATATTTTCATCATAACTTATTAAAGTAATTTAATAAGTGGTTAGGTGGTGAGCTAAGTGAATGAAAATTCGGCGAGTCCAAAGTCTATGAAAAATATAATTCTACGAGGTATCCGTACAACTCTTTTAGATTTTGGAAGTACGACCAAAGTAGAACTAAGTGATAAATTGAATGTTAGTTTCCCAACCATAAGTAAGTTCTTAGCTCAGATGGAGAAGGACGGGGAAATTATTTCTGTTGGTCTAGATGAATCAAGTGGTGGCAGAAGAGCAAAGCGATATAGGTACAATCCTGAATATATGCTTGGCCTTGCCATTTTCTTAGAGAAGTCCGAGACAAGTTATACGATTTTTAATAGTTTGGGAGAAATAAAGGAGCAAGGAAAATTTGCTAGTGTATTAGAAGATGGCGATTTGAAATCATTAACGAATTACATCGAGACATTAGTAGCTGCCAATCCTAAAATCAGTGCTATGGCGATCGGGGTACCTGGTGCCGTTGATAGTGGACGGATTTTTCATATACCGGGATACGATGCGTTTCAAAATATCGATCTGAAACATTTCTATGAGGAGCATTTTTCGATTCCTGTCGCAGTGGAAAACGATATGAATGCAGCTGTTCTTGGATATTACCATAATAGAAAAATGAAGGAAGAGTCCCTTGTATACCTGTATTCTGGCCAAAATGGACCTGGTGCGGGAATTATGTTAAATGGTGATGTTGTTCGTGGAAGCACGTTTTTCTCGGGAGAAGTTCAGTACATTCCGCAATATGATAATCGAAACTTCCAACAAGCGTTAAATAAGGGGAACCGACGGAATAAAGAAATGGTTGAGGATGATGAGATTGATGCGGTTAGTAGATTAGTAGCGTCGTTTGTTGCGATTATTAATCCTCATGTTTTTATATTTTGTAAAGACGATGTGAACCAATCTACAATAGAAAAAATTAAGGCGATAAGTGCAAAGTATATCCCATCCGAGCATCTTCCAGAGTTTCAGATGAGTGATTGGGAACAAGACTATTTATTTGGATTACAAACACGTTGTATCGATGTCATGATCGATGAGAAAAGTAGTAGATAACCGTAGGCATTCAACAAATATGGATGCTGCTATTTTTAACAACTTATTAAAGATGTTTAATAAGTGAAGGGGAGAGTTAAACATGACGCTATTACTTTTAATTATTATTTATTTGGCTTTTATTAGTTTAGGGTTACCGGATTCGCTATTAGGAGCAGCTTGGCCCGTGATGCAACCGGACTTTGGGGTTCCTCTTGAGACAGCCGGATTACTTTTTATGACCATTTCGGGTGGTACTATAATTTCTAGTTTAGTTAGTGGCAGAGTCATTACACGATTTGGAACAGCAAAGGTAACCTTTGTGAGTGTCCTCATGACGGCTAGTGCTTTACTTGGGTTTTATTTTGCACCGTCGATTGTTTGGTTGGTTGTACTTTCCATCCCTCTTGGATTGGGCGGAGGGGCTGTTGATTCTGCATTAAATAATTATGTAGCGTTACATTATAAGGCACACCATATGAGTTGGTTACATAGTTTTTGGGGTGTAGGAGCAACCTTTGGTCCGATTATTATGGCCCAGTTTATGGTAGGACAGGATGCATGGAGAAGTGGTTATTTCACCATTGCAGGAATCCAGTTCGCATTAGCGGCTATCTTGTTAGTCTCCATACCACTTTGGAAAAGTGTAGCGAAAAAGCGTGGGATAAATGAAAGAACGGAAGAAATCCATGAGGAAGCTACTTCAAAAACAAAGCAGGTAAAGCCATTGAAAATAAAAGGCGTGAAGCTAGCGCTGTTGTCCTTTCTATTTTATTGCGGGGTGGAAGCAACGGTCGGGCTTTGGGGAAGTAGTTATCTCGTCAATGTAAAGGACTTGTCCGCGGCAACTGCTGCAAAGTGGGTGTCCTTCTATTGGGCAGGATTAACGGTGGGGAGATTTTTAACTGGTTTTGTTACGTTTAAATTGAGTAACCGCATGCTGATTAGATTAGGACAAATGATAGCTCTAGTTGGTGCTGTACTTCTAGTGTTACCATTGCCAACTACATTCTCGCTAGTCGGTTTTATTATAATTGGATTTGGGTTAGCACCGATTTTTCCATGTATGTTACATGAAACACCAACTCGCTTTGGTAAAGCGCAGTCGCAAAACATTATGGGGTATCAAATGGCGGTGGCATATACCGGTAGCACGTTTATGCCTCCTATTATTGGCTTGATTGCATCTCATACAACGATCATGATTTTCCCGATTTTTATGGTTGTGTATATTTTGGTGATGTTGTTAAGTTCAGAGCAATTAAACATTGTTTTAAGGAAAAAGACTGTGTGAGGAGCAAATATAGAAACAGCACCTTATTGTTGCATGCGCGCGACAATAGGGTGCTGTTTAATTTTTTTCGAGCTGATTCCCCCTTCGCTATTTATTTAAAATTTTCTAGCAAATAATCTAAATTTGCTAAATGCTGTGGTAAGATGTGGATAGATTGTGAAGAAATGTTCTTAAACTAAAGGGGCAGGATTGTGCAACAAGGCATATTGATACAAATGAATATCGGGTGCTTTTCTTAAAGAAGGAGAAGCACCTTTTTTGTTGAATATATTAAATAACAAGCACAAGCAATTTAGAGAGAACTATGATTTTAACTAAGGAGAAGAAGAAATGAGGATAAATAAAAATGTGATTTTGATTATTTTCATTATTGCCTTCTTTGTTTCAGCGACTTATTTTATTGAACCTGCTGAAAGTGAAGATGTAATTCCAGATTTATCAGACGAAGAAGAACTAAATATGTTAGAAGAAATGTACAGCGAATTACATAGTGATTACCTAAATATTCACTATGAAAACGAGAACTTGAAGCAAGAAATGTTCGAAATGAAAAAGAATATTCTTGAATCCAACCTACTAAGTAATTTTCTTCCGCATCCCGAATCAACGGAAATTCTTCATAAGAAGCTTGAAGAGAATAAAATCTCCGTCTTTTATAAAGATGAGATAGGAAATCATTTAATGGTATCCTCAAAGAAACCGAGCTTTGATGGAAATATAAAGCTAAATTCATTGAACCCTAAAGATGGATTTAACTGGGAACAAGTTAGTTATTCAAGTTATATTTTATTTGGTGGTTCGATAACTAATAATCAAATTGAAAAGGTTCAGGTAAAACAGGGTTACAGAGTTTATGAAGCTGATATTTTAAAAATCAACGATAACCATTCTGCTTGGTATAGTATATTTGTGAAAGAATCGACTTCTAATGAACCTGAAACGATAAAAATCGAAGCTCTTGATAAAAATGGTATCATTTTGTGGGAAGAATCCTTTGAAGACAACTTTGATGGTTAATAGTTCAACTAACGGGGTGCTTTAGTGAAGTAAGGATTTGTGATTTATCACACTTCATATAGCTACAATATATGTGAAAATTATCATAGTTCAAAATTAGATAATGGGGGTGATTATGGTGGAAGTACCTGAATTGATACTAATCTTGATAATTTTACAGTAATTTCTGGGGTAGGGTTTTTAATATACAAAAGCATTAAAAAATAGTTTTTCTTATTGAACAAGTGGTTGCGTTTATTGAGTTAAATATTGTGTTTTTTATGTAAGGCTGACGAATTTGTACTGTATTAATAGCAATCACCTGGTTCGTTTTGAGATAGATGACGTCATTCATTATCTGTTCACTAACCCTTTAAACGCTTTGTCATGCTCATTAATGACATCATTTAAAATATCCATGAATTCTGTATCAACGCCTTTAGGAAGTGTTACCTGCTCTTTTTTTCTCAAAACAATTTTCCCATCCTTAACTTCAACCTGAACATCGTCACCATGTGCTAAGCCAACTTGTTTAAGTAACTCATGAGGAAGAGTAATTCCAAAACTATTTCCAACCTTCGTAACTTTTCTTTCGAATTGCTCCAAAAGATCACATCCTTATTATAATTATTATAACGATTATAACGATTATAACGATTATAACACATAAAAATGAATTGGAAAAATCTATAATAAAGTAAGTTTGTGAACAGTTACACTTAAAGTAACGGGTGCCACCGTTAGTTTAAGAAGGATATTGAGTATCAAATCAGGAAGTTTATAGCCCCAGCCACACAGTAATTGGTGATTATTAAGATTGAAACGCCCTGACACTATTTCATAGGTGTTTTTATTTTGGATTCAGAATCTGGGTTTATTTTTCTAATGAAAGAATGGATGTCTGAATAAATCCGAAAACCAACATTCCAATTGGACAAATGCACATTTTTACTTCCTTGCATATACTGCTATGGGCTTCATGAAAAGGAGTGTGTTGAAAATGAGTGAAAAATGGAAACTTAGTGATCCATATGTTTATCAAGCTTTAATGGGACTTCACAATCAATCCCTTGCTGTTCAAACGACCCACGGCTCTGTACGAGGTGTATTACGAGAGGTCATGCCTGATCATATCGTCATCATGATGGGCGGGACACCATTCTATGTACGTACAGCACAAATAATTTGGTTTCATTCGACGATGTGAGAATAAGCCAAGCTCCATCCAACATATGATGAAAATGATTATTGTTTACGGATGGAGGTGTAAAGCTTATGATGAAACGCGTGAATAAAATTGCCATTGAGTTACCATATCCAGAACATGGCGATATGAATGCTGCTGCAGCTGTACAAGAATTAATGGGTGGAAAATTCGGTGAGATGTCCACCTTAAACAATTACATGTTTCAATCCTTTAATTTCCGCGGTAAAAAAAAGCTAAAGCCCTTTTATGATTTAATTGCAAGTATTACAGCGGAGGAATTTGGCCATGTTGAATTAGTAGCGAATGCAATTAATCTGCTTTCGATTGGCAATACCATTCCTGGCAATCCTGATACCGCCCCACTGCAAAATGGAAAGGATGCCCGTTATTCTACACATTTTACAACCACTGCTCAAACAGCTTTTCCAGGTGACGGGATGGGAAGACCGTGGAATGGGTCGTATGTAAATAACAGTGGAACGCTCGTTGAAGATCTACTCGCCAATTATTTATTGGAAATCGGTGCTAGAAACCACAAAATGCGTGTGTATGAAATGACGACCCATCCGACTGCCTTAGAGATGACCGGATACTTGCTTGTCAGAGGTGGGACTCATATTATTGCCTATGCAAAAGCACTAGAAGTAGCTACAGGTGTGGATGTGGGTAAAATGCTTCCAGTTCCAAGTTTGGATAATAATAAGTTTGATTATGCCAAAAAGTTTATGGATCAAGGATTGTACAATGTGTTGTATACATGGGGAGAAGCGGATTATCGTGATATCAACCAAATATGGAAAGGTGCAAACCCAGAAACAGGTGAAAGGCTGCATGTAATTGACGGAATGCCTGAAGGTGCGCCTGTACCCGATTTTCCAGAACTTCCAGAGCAATTCGCTCCAGGGATTGATTTGGATGATTACTATCGTATTTTAAAACGTTTAAAAAGCAATATGTAAACTTTAATAAAGAGCCACTGTAATTAATCATAATTACAATGGCTTGTTTTTCTTTCTGCCTTAAATAAAGGTAAGTTAATCAAGTGTGCATGCTGTACACCTTAAGACAGTCGCATTATCCGAATGATTTACATTTAGGTCTGGACTAGGTATTCTATACAACATTCTCTTCTTTATTTAGCTTTCTATTCAATCTTAAATTTCATCAATTGCATTATAACCGTAACCTTTTCTATTCCAGAAAGGTAGGGTTGGTTGAGTTCTATCATAAGAATCAGTAGCTTTTGTCATAATCTTATATTCACCTTTGTCCAGTACAGTCCACTCATAAGACCAAGATTGCCACCCATAACCAGCATTTTTAGCTGACTCTAACATTGCATTTAGCCAAGTAATCCACCGTCGATACTTATCTCCAACTTTGTAATAAAGCCTTTACCTGTCCAAGGAATCCCTTTAATCAAATGCTTACCATTATTTAAAGTCTCCTTATCTAAAGGCTTTTGAATCGTCGAGTTTACATTTATTGTAGTAACAGGGTAGGCATCTTTATTATTTTCTTTATCAGGATAATACACATAATCGATTGTTTGAAATGGTCCTTTAAAATTAGAATCAATAACACTAATCTGCTTTATCCATTTAACAGACGCCATTGCATACCACTGTGGAACAATTAATCTTAGTGGATAACCATGTTTAAACGGAATTGGCTGGTTATTATATTCATAGGCAATAATGGTATCAGGATGGATAGCCTTCTCTATAGGCTGACTTCTAGCGTAGGTAAAAACCTCATTTAGATCGGTTCTTTCTCCAAAATCATATCCTTCTACGACAATTTCTTTTGATCCTTCCCTTATCCCGGAAAGTTCCAGCAGGGTTCGTAACGGTACACCCTTCCAATAGCCTTGGCTTATAGCACCTTTTCCCATTGTTCTCCAAATACTTTAGGTTCGAAAAGGTTACGTTTATCCCCTGAACATTCAAGGACAGCTAGTATTGTTTTTGAAGGTAATTGAAGAATGTCCTCCATGGAAAGCAATATTGGTGTTGACATGATCCCATTAATTGGGAGCCAATAGTTTGAGTAAGAAAGAGCTGGATAATTAAAGTGGTTTCTCTTATAAAATAAGTTATTATTTACAATCTCATTTTCTATAAATGAAATAGGTGTTTCCTGATTTTTACTGCCCCTTAACCTGCGATAAATTAAGGTTATTAGAACGTATTGAGGATAAGATCCAGACACTTGGTACAAGTACAAGAGCAGATACTAGAATGGAAAGGCAGTCATAAAATCCTCGTAGATAGGTTCATTGTTTACCACTCCTTTTCTAAGGATAAACAAACATGTTATATTGAATATTTTAAACACTCTAGTTAACATTATTAAACTATCCTATAAACTTATTATGGGGATAGTTTTTGGTTAAAAACTTTACAAGTCAAATGTAATCGGGGTTAATGAATTTGTGAAAACAGTCATATTTCCTTCTTTATATAGCTTTACTGCATAATTCATTCCTGCGTGATTTTTATGATATTTCTTTAACCGTCCTTTAAACTTCCCTTCTTTCTTTGCGAGCTCAATTCCTTCACGCTGACGCATACGAATAAGGTCTCGCTCTAATTGGTTAACACCAGCCATTACCGTAATTAAGAATTGGGCTATATGGATTATCTTCTGATAAATCTAGCCATGTATCCTTAAGTGATTTTAAGCTTGCCTTTTTATTTCGTATTAAATCAATCAATTCAAATAAATCTTGAGAACTTCGAGTGATCCGAGTTAAATCTGTAACATAAATAATGTCACCTTCCTGTAAATCCTCTAACATTTTTTGAAGTTGTTCACGATCTTTTGTGGCTCCTGAAATTTTTTCTTCATAAATAATATCCATTCCAATTTCGTTCAATTGCCAAAATTGCCTTGAAGGATCTTGGCTAGTCGAACTGACGCGTACATAACCGATTTTCTGCAAAATTTCACCTCGTTTTTGAGACAAGTCTTATGAGACACTCTTAACTATGATTTTATCAGTCTACTATACTTGTATCAATAGAGTACACTCTATTGATATA
Source organism: Ornithinibacillus jepli (assembly GCF_047228935.1). Classification (NCBI taxonomy): domain Bacteria; kingdom Bacillati; phylum Bacillota; class Bacilli; order Caryophanales; family Bacillaceae; genus Ornithinibacillus; species Ornithinibacillus jepli. Next base: position 592,261 of record NZ_JBFEGG010000002.1, on the reverse strand, counting down.
TAATTGAACTAATTAACTGAATAATTATGGAAATGGGATGATACTGAATGAAAATTGCGAGAGGTAGAGAATTGCTTACACTGGAACAGAGGCAGGATTTTATGCAAATCCCTGAAGATGAATGGATATTGGGGACCTACTTCACTTTTTCCAAACGGGATTTAGAAATAGTTAATAAGCGAAGGAGAGAAGAAAACCGTTTAGGGTTTGCTGTTCAATTAGCTGTTCTTCGGTATCCCGGTTGGCCATACACTCATATCAAAAGCATCCCGGAATCAGTCATACATTATATATCGAAACAAATCGGTGCCACTCCATCTTCGATTAGTCTTTATCCTCAAAGAGAAAATACACTTTGGGATCATTTGAAAGAACTTCGAAGTGAATACGACTTTGTAACTTTTACTCTAAGAGAATATCGAATAGCACTTAAGCATCTTCATCAATTAGCTTTTGAAAATGGCGATGCCATACATCTACTACATGAATGTATAGATTTTCTAAGAAAAAACAAAATCATACTGCCTGCTATTACTACACTTGAAAGAATGGTGTGGGAGGCAAGGACAATGGCTGAAAAGAAACTGTTTAATACTGTTAGTCAATCTCTTACAAATGAACAAAAAGGAAAGCTTGAAGAGATCATTACTTCGCAGCATCCATCCGAATCCAATAAAACGATATTGGGTTGGTTAAAGGAACCACCGGGTCATCCTTCACCCGAAACATTTCTAAAAGTAATAGAACGACTCGAATACATACGAGGAATGGAATTAGAAACGGTACAAATTAGTCATTTGCATCGCAATCGCCTGTTACAACTATCTCGCTTAGGCTCAAGATATGAGCCATATGCATTCCGTGACTTTCAAGAAAATAAGCGATATTCGATATTAACTGTCTATTTATTACATCTTACTCAAGAGTTAACGGATAAAGCTTTTGAAATTCATGATAGACAAATACTTAGTCTGTTATCAAAAGGCCGTAAGGCTCAAGAGGAAATTCAGAAACAAAACGGTAAAAAGCTGAATGAGAAAGTTATACACTTTACGAACATCGGACAAGCTTTAATCAAAGCAAAAAAGGAAAAATTAGACGTTTTTGAGGTTTTAGAATCCGTTATCGAATGGAATTCTTTTGTCTCTTCGGTCGAAGAAGCTCAGGAGCTTGCACGCCCTGCCGACTTTGATTATATAGACTTACTGCAAAAACGATTTTATTCACTTAGAAAATATACGCCAACGCTATTAAGGGTAATCGATATTAGAAAACCTAAAATACTAGCTATTGTAGGGAAATATTGACGAGGTATAGGGAAAACTTTTAAACATTGAGTCATTATTATGATAGCAGGCACAGCGATAACACCATCCCAGAAATTGGTATGAATCGTTGGAAAATCCAAAATATACCCTTCTATTTTATTAATGTGCACATTTCTTGGGTATTGTGCATAGGATACTTTAACTATAATTTAGGAGTGAGAAATATGTATTATTCCCCCTATATGTATCCGCATAACTTTGTAAATGTTCCAATGCCCTATGTTTGCCAACATCCTATATATTGGAACTATCCACAAGCAACAAATATGGAGAGTTTGTATCAACCTATGCACATAGGAGAAAGAGCAGAAAATATAGAATTTAAAGACTTAGGGAAACAGCCATTTGTAATAAATATAAAAGAAGCTGCGGAAAGAAATCGTACCTTTCGCACAGCGATATGGACTGGAAATAATTTACAGGTTACATTAATGAGTATTGGTGTCGGGGAGGACATTGGTTTAGAAGTTCACCCAGATGTGGATCAGTTTCTACGCATTGAAGAAGGTCAGGGTCTTGTTCAAATGGGGATCACAGAAAATAATTTGAACTATGAAAGAAGGGTTTCTGAAGATTATGCTATTATGGTTCCTGCTGGTACGTGGCATAATTTAACAAACACTGGAAATGAGCCATTAAAGTTGTCTAGCATTTATGCACCTCCAGAACATCCATTTGGAACGATACATCAAACAAAAGCAGATGCAATGGCTGCTGAATAAGGCGGTAACCCGGGCAATCAACTTATTTTGGGTAGAACTCCAGATGAATGGGTACAGTACACAGAGTTTTTAGTGAGAGAAGAATTAGGATTTTGTTTTTATTATAAGACCAGATCTATAGAATCGCTAAAAACTTTATATAGTTAAGAAGTATAAAAAACGATAATGATTTCATAAATACAGGTTTACAGAAAGATGTATCTACAGAGAAATAAAATGGGAAAAAAGTCACTTTTGAATTGGATGCAGATCTTTTTAAAAGGGATTGTAATCATGCTGCTATAAACGGCACTACCATGATAGATATTGTTGGAAAAGGCAATTAAGAAGTATTTAAAATACAAGAGATGTAATTATGTATAGCTGTACATACAGTTATACATAATTACAGTTGAAAACGTAAGTGGGTATAACTGTAAAGATACTTCGTCATTATTTATGATGGCGGATAATGAAATGTCTTATTTTAAAGCAAAAACTCAGAGGTAAAGTTGTAACTAACTATGAGGATGAAAAATCCCTAACACTAAGCACTAATTTTATGATTATAAAAACTTCCTCCTGTATTTACAGTTATACATAATTTACAGAAAACCTGTAATACAGGGAATGTGATAAACAAATTCTGAAAGGAATTTAGAAAAACTGTCTTCTTGCTCCTCTTTTAATTACTATGTGAAGGAATTACTCCTAAACTAACGGGCAGAAGTCTGAATAATTAACAACCAACATATTCAGTGATAGTAGGGGAAAATAACCTTTGTAAAATCAGAGGAGATTCAGATGAAACGTTTTAATATAATTCCAGTCATAGTGTTATCATTGTTTAATTTAAGTTCACTGTCTATGGAAAAGAAACAACTGAAAATAAGAAAAGAGAGATTTCTAATTCAGAATTGAGCTTAACGTTAAAAGACGAGGTGATATGTCGGAACGAGTGTGGATAGAGATGAAACGCAAACAAGGATGGATGTTAGAAGAAACATGAGTTTTTGCTGGTGTAGGTTTTTGTGGTGCATTTACAACATTCTCAACTTTTGGGTACGAAACTATAACTCTAATACAATCAAACAAAATTAAATTAGCACTATATATGTCATTACCTCTATTACAGTAGGCGTCATTTCAGCAATGATTGGTTTATATATATAGAATGTATAGATTGTTCAATATGTGTGAAAAGGTGATCTAAAAAACAATCACCTATTGTGCTATCGGGTGCGAAAAAAGCACCTTTTCTTAATTGAATTCAATGAGGTAAGTAGTGCAATAGCAATTAAGATTTCACTTAAAAATAAGAAGTAATTTCAGTAAATCAACTTTTTTTGATTTAGTTATTGTATTTGAATGTTAAAAGCATATTCTGTATTAGGATCAAGATAATCCTTCCAATAAAACCATAAAGACTACACCAAGTATTTGTTCGTTTTCATAGACTTCTTTACAAATAGTGATTTGTCCTGCATCTCGTTTAATTTTTTGACTTTTAGAAGTTATAAAACTAAAGTTCCATGCTGAATTTAAATAAAAAGATAAAGTATTATTAAAATAACCTCCCTTTATGAACGTGTTAGGGAGGAATTTTCGTCATCTATATTTAAGTTGGCGTTAAATTTGTGATAGTTGGCGACCCTTTAGAGCGATTTTGAAAATGGGCAGTTTTTTTGAATTTGTCTTCATATATCATTTATTTTCATTATTCTAAGCTTCCCTTTTTAGCTTGAAATATATTTTTAGGAATTCTATAAAGCATTTAGAACAGTATTTTTCGTTAAGGCACGTCAGATCGTTTTGCAACAGAATTTTACAACAGGAACATCTCCCTTTAACTTTCAAAAGAAACAACTCTCCTTTTAACTTTTATTCTTTTTATAAATTTCATCTATAAATTTAACCATGGTCTCGGAATTAGATATTTTCCCTAAATTTTTAAGGAGGCATATCAGTGATTCAGGCGTTACCCCAATAAATTCTAGTATATTCTTCTAAGGCTTTAGGATAACATTGTGGACAGTACCATTTATTAAGAAGAAATGAACCACTTGGTAACATTGAAAGTTGACTTTTCCAGAAATAATCTTCACAAGAAATACACATTCCCATGTTCCTCTTCAAAAAAAACATCCCCTTAAATTCCTTCTTTGAAAAACTTAAACCATAATATGTTCCGCAATTGTCATAGGGATAGGTATTTACCTACATTTCGCCTAAATTGGTTTATCACCCATATCCTTTTCTAAACGCTTGACATGAAAAAATGAATTCAGTGAAATTATCTACTTCTCTATTCGATTGGCTGTAATGCTTAAATTTTCTAGCCTAATTACTTGTTAAAAGCGATCATAATTTAACATTTATAGGGAATGATACTATTTATAGTTTTAAACATAATACTAAATCATGAAAGGAGGACATCCATGAACAAAAAATGGTTTCTTATACTAGCCGTTGCAATTTTATCTACCATGTTAATAGTCGGTTGTAACAATAATGATCAGAATCCACCACCAGAGGATAACAATAATGTTATTGAAAACGGTGATACGAATGATGATAATGCAGATCTTGAAGATGCACCCGGTGTTGACGAAGATGATAACATGTTTAAAGATGATGAAAATGATAATGATCCAGATCCAGAAGATCCAATAGAAGATGCAGAAGATATAGGCGATAGGGATAATAAAGATGAGTAATAGGGATAACTAGTAAAAAGCCGATTCTCCTTTTATGTCAAGGAAAAATCGGCTTTTTAATTATTTCGGATCAATTTGATTTTTATTAGATTAATGGAAAACTCTATTATAGCATTAGCCTTTTAGGCATTTGACTGTTTTTTCGGGAAAGAAAATTAATTATTAAACAACAACCACACTCAAAGTTTCACTCTTTATATCCCCATAGTATGGAAAAAGTTATAATGATGCATTTGGTTTCTCATCTTTCTTCAAAAATACTTAGAACTTGATAGTTTGATAAGGTACTGTACTAAGAAAACCATATTTATCTAAAACCGTTTATCTAGGATTAATATAGGGAGGGGAAATCGTTTTAAGATTAGTCGCTAATATCAAATGTGTTAATGTTTAGTGAATGGTCGGTATTCTAACAGAAGCGTAAAATATATCTTTAATTTGATGATATCCCTTTGCCTTTAGTTCTTGCTTAAGCCACTCTTCATTCTTGTTGATTAATTTTAAATTACGCTTCTGAACTTTCCCTTCAATTACAACAGCTATTGGGAATCCATGGTATTCTACTTTCATATGTAAATCCTTTGGAGTAACAGGAACTAATTCTTTCCTTGGTAAAATGCTGATTTCACCTGTTGCTTCCAAAATCGCATATTCAATATCTTGAATATCTGGATATCTTGCTGTTCTTAAACTTGACAACAGCTCAGATAAAGGATATCTATTTTTCCTTAAATTTTTATATACAATTTTTCCATGTTTAACTAAAATAGTCGGTTTTCCTATAATAAAAGGGTTTAACCAATTTAATAAACTTAATTTTGATATAACTAAGTGAACGCCCGTTATAACAATGGTTCCAATAATCCCCTCTGTTACTCCATTTACTTTAATGGACCCAAATGCTAAATAAGATAAAAATAGAATCGCTCCAAAATCGTGAGGGGTAAGTTGTGCTAGGGCTGATTTCCCTAAAATTTTTATGGCTACAATAAAAACAATATATATATAAAAATTAATTTAACTAAAAAATTAGACACTTCTAACATCTCTTAGGGAAAATCACCTTAGTCTGAAGTCAGACTAAGGATGTTCATCTCTTTGACTATACGGCAAAAATTAACAGAGAAAGTTAACCAGTAATGTTTTAATATTTTAAGCACCCTCTAATCAATTTAAAAAAAATATTTTTCCAAAGATTTTATTTTCAAGATTCGACTAAATGATATTATATAAAAAAATGGTACTACTTTTTTGTTATGTGTCTTAAGATCATCCAAGATAGCGAAATAAACCATTATCCTTTTAAAATAGGCATCACTTTATCAATAGCTTCTTGTAGTTTTTCACTATTTTTACTATACATTTGCTTAGCTTCTTTTGATTCGGTTCCAAGAGCAAACAACTCTAAGTCTGCTTGGCATTTTTTCATTGTCGAAAGAATTAAAGGTCTTTCTTGAGGAGATGCGACTTGTAATTGATCGTCAAACAGGTCAACTGTTAACTCTCCATAGGAATTAACTTGTCCAAGAAAAACATTTTCTACCGTTACACCAAGTTTTTCTAATTCAGTGTGTAACCAAGCACGGCTTCGTCCAATCGTCGCAAGTGGTTCATCCATGATCACACCATCCATAATGACAGTCTGAGGCTCTTTAATTGAAGCAACCGTCAAGTTTAGATCCTTTGCTGTTAATGGTTGATTTTCTTTCTTTAACATGACGGATAAATCCCCTGTTGCCTCTAATACAGCGAATTCTACATCAGACACCTGATAAACATCCTTCTTACGAAGTAATTCTAATAATTCATCTGTCGTGTATCTTTCCTTTTTTAAATTATCTTCCATGATTTTCCCATCTTTTATAAAGACAGTTCCTGTTCCTTCTACAAAATCATGGAACTTTTTACTTTTTAAGGAAAGCAAACCAGATAAAAAGGGTATTGCTGCAAAGATGAAAATTCCAATAATACCGTGAAAAATGTTCCGTTCAAGTCCCATAGCAACTTCAGCACCTATACTTCCAATGGAAATACCGGTGACATATTCAAAGAAAGATAATTCAGATATTTGTCTCTTTCCTAATAATTTTGTAATTAAAAATAAAACAACAACAAAGAAGATTGAACGTACTGCAATATCTAACCATTCAGGCACTACTTAACACCTCCTATAAAAATTACATCTTTTAAAAACCTTTGTACTGAAATTCTTCTCGTTCCAATTCTCCAACTCTTTTTTTCAAATCTGTCACTAGTTCGTTTACTACCATCATCGTTTCATGTAAAGTTTTCTTGGATTCGTTGTCTTGTGTCCGTATGGCTAAACTGGATAGACTAGCTTCCACACCTTTTAAACTGGCAAGACATTGTTTTACATCCGATCCTACGGTCATATTACATCCTCCTTATCCCTTAGGTTTAAAAATCAAAGCTCCCAGCATTCCAAAAATAATGGCAGCTGAAATACCGGAACTTGTTACTTCGAATATCCCTGTGAGTACACCAACTAACCCGTGTTTTTCGGCTTCTTGCATAGCCCCATGTACAAGGGAATTTCCAAAACTTGTAATGGGTACGGTAGCTCCTGCACCAGCAAAGTCAATCAAGGGTTCATATAATCCAAACCCATCTAAAATGGCCCCCACTACTACAAGGGTACTTAACGTATGTCCCGGAGTTAGTTTAAACACATCAAACAAAATTTGCCCAATGACACAAATCAAACCACCTACGGTAAAAGCCCAAAAGTAGGTCATAATGATTGTTCACCTCCGTATTCAATCGATACCGCATGAGCGATACAAGGAATCGTATCATTTTGCTGGAAAGAAAGAGGTGATAATAAAGCACCAGTGGCCACTACTAACATTCTTTTAAATTCGCCTTTTTTCATGCGATTTAATAAATGACCATAGACTACTGTTGCTGAACACCCCGCCCCACTTGCCCCTGCGAGGACTGGTTGTCCTTTCCGATAAATCATAAGTCCACAATCTTGGAATTGTCCTTCACTAATGGAAGTTCCATGCTTTTTAAATAAATCAAGGGAAACTTCACGCCCTATCTTGCCAAGATCCCCAGTGACGATTAAATCATAATAAGAGGAATCAATGTTTCTTTCCGTTAAATGCGCTTCAATCGTATCAACAGCAGCTGGTGCCATAGCCCCTCCCATATTAAATGGATCGGTCAGTCCCATATCAATCACACGGCCTATCGTAGCAGAAGTGACACTCGGTCCATCCCCAGAATCACTTAAAAGGGCCGCACCAGCACCAGTAACCGTCCATTGTGCAGTAGGTGGTTTTTGTCCTCCATATTCTGTCGGATAACGAAACTGTTTTTCAACAGCTGTGTTATGACTCGAAGCCCCTGTTAATATATATTTAGCCCCCTTTGTATTAATAATATAAGCACCTAGAGCCAATCCTTCCATAGAGGTAGAACAAGCACCAAATAAACCAAAATAAGGAGCTCCAATGGTTCGACTAGCGAAACTTGTGGGAGTAATCTGATTGATCAAGTCCCCTGCGAGAAGAAACTGAACCTGTTCCTTTTGTATTTCTCCTTTTTCCATTGCCTTTTGACAAGCTTCTTCAAAAAAAACTTTATGTGCTTTTTCATAGGAATCCTGTCCGAGCCATAAATCGGCATGAAGAAGATCAAAATCTTCCGATATAGCTCCATCTGCTTCAAATGGTCCACCTACTGTTCCAGTGGAAATAATCACAGGCTTTTGTTCGAAAACCCATGTACGATGACCTGCAAGCATTATAAACCACCCCATCTGATTAAAATTGTTTTAATTAAGGCAATGACAAAAGCAGAAAACACACCAAATAAAATGACAGAACCGGCTAGTTTAAACATATTGCCGCCTACGCCCAGTACAAATCCTTCGGTTCGATGTTCAATGGCAGGTGATATGACCGCATTACCAAAACCAGTTACGGGTACAGCTGTCCCTGCTCCCCCAAATTGGGCCATTCGATCATATACTCCAAAACCGGTAAGAAGCATCGTAATAAAAATTAAAGTACCTACCGTCGGATTTCCGGCCGTTTGCTCTGTGAAATCAAAATAATAGATGTAAAAGTCTTGAATAAGCTGACCAATAAGACAGATGAGACCACCTGTTAGAAAGGCTTTTATACAATTTGTTACAACCGGTCTTTTTATTTCACGTTGTTTTTGTAATTCTTGGTATTCCTGTTGGACTGGGGTTAGCTGTTTCTTTTGATTATTTGACATAGCTCGATCCTTCCTCTTTCTTTACGTTTTTTCCTTTATAAGACTTTTAAGTTTTTTCAAATCCTTTTTTAAGCTTTTCTTATTCGTATTGTTTTTTTGCAGTCTTTGTTCTATTTTTTCGAGTTCCCAGAACATTTTTTTATCCGACGAAACGACGACTTTATGATTCGGATATATTTTTTCTAGGTCAGATTTTACTGTCTTCTCGATAGTTTTTAATCGAAAACGATTGAAATTTTCTACCTTTATCGCTACTAAAAGCTCCTTATCTGTATTCACAGCCCTTACATCCGTAATTTCATCCTTAGTAATCATCTTTTCTTTAGCCTGGTTAGCGATAGATTGATCGAATGGCTTGCTTGTATGTACTTGTGAAATACTCAAATCTTTATTGTTATAACCCATTTGATTCTGGTTTTCGTTACATCCTGAACCTATTCCGATGATGATTAGTAATAAAAGCAAAATTTTTAATTTAGTTATGTTACCTTTCATGAAATCACCTCATATTTTATCCATTCAAAATCACACAAAAGGTTGATCAATATCGACCCATCCTTTTGTGTCGCATTAAGATTATTGTTTGTATTGAGGTTCTTCTTGTTCAATTTGTTGAACGCGTGGTGCAATGCTGTCTACTACAGATTGAGTTTGTTTAGCCGCATCTTGATAGAGTTGCTTCGCTTGTTCATTATCTGTACTAAGAGCAAATGTTTCAAAGCTAGCTTGTGCACTTTTTAACCCTGCTAGAGCTGTTTTAACGTCACTGATCACTGTCATGAATAACGCCTCCTATATTTTATTTTGACCTTTATTATATTGCTGTATAAAAAGATTTTTATTCATTGAATTTTATCAGACTTTAAATATTTAAATATTTAGATATGTAATTTTCCACTGCTTTTGGAAAAGAAACACATGTAAGAAAAAGCGATGAGAGGAGGATAGTGAAAATGGACAATTAAGTTATAAATAAACGGATTAAAATACAGAAAATTTATTCGTAGTTACTAGGTGTCTTGGAAATTGTTACATTGCATTTTATCCGAATAAAGGGGAATTCCTTTTCAAACACAGTGAAGGACTTGTCAATGGAGTATTTTACAATTTGTTTGTCTTATTAATATTTTTTCAATAAACAAGAAAATGGTGAAAAAAAGCGAGGTATACATTAGTAATGTACAAGGACTATACTGAAAATATTTTAGGAACAAAACCACGAGCTAGACATAAGAAAATAATTGAAAATTATTTAGATCAAAGTTTTACCAATCCTATCATACATAAGGAAATTCATGGTGATAAAGTCTATGTCCCCTTAGATTTAAACAGGGTCTGGAATAGAATAAATTAGTATTTAGTTTAGCCACAAATACTATCTAAAGGTGGGGGGGTCTTTAAAACTAGTCTAAAAACCTGCATATTTTTGACCACTGTGTGGCAATCTACCCATGTGATTACAACATTGTTAACAAGGAGGAAACATCATGCAACAAATGCAGACGGGTATGAATAATCAACAAGCACAAGCTTTAATGACACAACCGCCTGAAATAATGTCAACAAAGGATCATCTCTATGTAAACGATATGTTAAGCTGGAATTTACTTGCGATGAAGAAAATGCATTTTTTCGCTCAACAATGCCAAAATCCCGAAGTAAGAGCAGCACTTGAACAAGCTGGACAAATGCATGATCGACACTATCAACAGCTGCTTCAACAGATGCAACAGTATGTAACTCAACCTTCACAAAATATGAATCAATAAGGAGGAAACTATTGTGGAAAATAATACTCCAAACAGGATTAAAAATCCTGAAACACCAGTCCCTAAGACGCCGCAAATGAACGATAGAGATTTTCTAAACGATGCCTTAACTACGGAAAAATATATATCTTCCTCATACTCGACTGCATTAAAAGAAGCTAGCCATGAATCGTTGTATCGTACAATAGCGTCTGTTTCCCAAGAAACAGAAGACTGTCACCGCAATATATATAACTTAATGTTTAAAAACGGATGGTACGGTTTGGAAAAAGAAACTCAACAAACTATTCAACAATCGGTTCAGCAATTTTCTAACTACATGCAAAGTCAAGATCCATATAGAGGTAATGTAATACAATAAAAGAACACGTGTTCAAGAAGAATAAACTCAAGGTAAAACAACAATAGTTATGCGAGACAAAAGGTTGGTTAGTTGTTAACCAACTTAGAAAATAATTTAGAATTTACAACAATCGAAAGGGCGGCGGTAAGATGAATCTTAAGTGGATGAAACTTTTATCAACGGTTTTTCTTTCAATTTTCTTGTTATTAGGGTGTAATAATGGAGATGACGATAATAATCCACCACCGGAGGATGTAACTCCAGGGACAGAGGAACCAATTGAAGATCCTATCGACGCAACAGATTCAGATACTATTGATCAACATAATGTCACCCCTGATACAGAAGAACCAATTGAAGATCCAATCGACGCAACAGATCCAGATACTATTGATGAACATAATGTCACCCCTGATACAGAAGAATCAATTGAAGATCCTGAAGACGCAACAGATCCAGATACTATTGATGAATAAGTTTATACACCGTTTGTTCTCAAACGGTGTTCTTTATGTATCAAGATTCAAGGATGTTAATAAGAAATTTAATACTTATATTGCAACATTTTCTAATAGGGGTACTGCCGACAAAACGCGGATATTATACGCTAAGACATTTTTTGGATATGATGACCCTAATTTTTCTACGCTAAGCAGAAAAATTAGGGTCTTTTTATATCCTAAGTGGACGTAGGGAATGTATTGAGCTCAAAATCTCAGGTATAAATGAATATTCTCCTAGAAAGTTTATATGTTCCCATCCTAATGGTGATATGTGTGGGAGCAATTCCTCTTGATACTTTCCTGTAGTTTTAAAATGTTCAATTGCTTGTGATAGATATACGGTATTCCAAATACTAATAGCATTAATAATGAGGTTTAAGGCGCTGGCACGCTGTAATTGATCTTGTAATGCTCTTTCTCTAAGTTCCCCATGTTTCCCAAAAAAATAGCTCGCGCCAATGCATTCATAGCTTCTCCTTTATTTAATCCACGTTGAATTCGTCGACGCAATGTTTCGCTAGAAATATAATCTAATATAAACAAGGTTTTATCTATGCGCCCCATCTCTCTTAATGTAGTAGCAAGGCTATTTTGACGAGAATAAGAACCTAATTTCCCCATAATGAGAGAAGCAGAGACCGTTCCTTTACGAATGGAATGTGCCAACCTTAATACATCATCATAATTTTCCTGAATGATCTTGGTGTTAATTCTTCCACGAAGCAACTTCTCCATTTCTGGATATTGGTCTGGCTTTTCAAATGAATAAAGTTTTGAATCTGCAAGGTCTCGTAGTCTTGGGGCAAATCGAAATCCTAACAAATTAGTTAATCCGAATACTTGATCCGTATAACCAGCCTTAATTGTACTAGTATTAGAAGTAGTTATTAACGTATCTTGCGATAGTAACTACTTCTTTTATATTTCATTAAAGAATTATTATTTGTACTATTAAATTTATGAATATATAGTATCTTACGAATTAGGGGGTGGAATGTTGAAAGTACAAGAAGTTCTCATTCAAGAGAAGAAAAGATATCTGTTAATTGATAAGAGAGGCTATCCGGTCATACCGGTTGCAAAGTATATAAAGTATTTAGATAACATTGGAAAAGCTGAAAATACACTAAAGTCATACTGTTACCATCTAAAGCTTTATTTTCAATTCCTAGAGGAAAGTCGGTTAAGATATCAAGAAGTGAACCTTGATATCTTGGCTCAATTCATCGGTTGGCTGAGAATTCCCGATCAATCTACAAAAGTCATTTACTTTGAAGAAACCTTAGCTAAACGATCAGAAAGAACAGTCAATACCATCATAACTTGTGTCATAGGATTCTATGACTATTTGACTCGTAATGAGGATTACGTGGGAAATGTAAATAATCAATTAAAAAAGCAGGCCCCAGGGCGTTTTAGGACGTTTAAACCCTTCCTCCATCACATTACAAAAGGGAATTCTTATGATAAAAACATTTTAAAAGTTAAGGAGCCAAAGCGTACAGTTAAAACGTTAAATAAAAACCAATTACAAGTAATTCATAATGCTTGCAGCAATATACGGGATGAATTATTGTTCCGTATTTTATATGAAGGTGGATTACGTATTGGAGAGGCCCTTTCTCTGTGGGTAGAGGATTTTGATATTGGTAAAAATGCTATTTCGGTTAGGAGATCCAAAACATCCGATGGAGAAAAACGAAAAGTCTATGTATCTATTGAGACTATGAATCTCTTTCAAGATTATCTAATAGACTTTCATTCTTACGAAATTGATAGCAATTATGTGTTTATCACCTTAACTGGACCAAATCGTGGTAAACCAATGACTGATGGTTCTGTACGTTCTTTAATTAAACGGATGAAGAAAAAAACAGGAATAGATTTTACCCCTCATATGCTTCGGCATACATATGCCACAGAGTTACATGAAGCAGGAGTAGATATTGCCATCATACAGAGATTATTAGGGCATGCACACGTTCAAACAACGATACAGACTTATATCCATGCATCCGATGAAACCATACGTGGAAGCTGGGAACAAGCTCAATCAAACAAAAAAATAGGAAGAAGAGATAAATAATGACACAGAGTACATTGAAAATAAAACCCCTTCCCCACCATCTGGAACAGATAAATGAACCATTACATGGATATTGGGCAAATGATGTATGGAATGTACAAGAATGTCCCATCCTGGATAAACATTATGATTGGAATAGAAAATTGATTTTTGATAAGGTACACAATCTTAGATTGAAAAATGAATTAAAATACTATTTTTATAAGGGATTAAAGGAGACAAGGATTTCGATTACCTATGCTTTCATGCATTATTCTCCATGTCTTAAAATTTTTACAGAATTCATCTCTCGATACTATGCCAATTTAGATTCTATTATTGATATACAGAAGGAAAAGTTTCTAACAGAATATCGAACATTTCTTGTAGAGAATGGAAAATCAGTTGAAATTGTACACCGGAAAAAGTCATCACCATGGTTGTCACCAACAGTCCAACCATCTTTGTATATTAGACTCTTTCTTCAAGTTTATGAATTTTATTATCAGCTTTATGATGAACGTGATGAAACAGACAAGGATTGTTGGGATGTACGAAAATTGAATATTAATTATAACAATACAATTAGTAGATATTCATTAGACTTTTCGAAGGTTCCACAACCTTATAGACAATTATTTAAAAAATATATAAAGACTCGCCTAGTTGTTCAGCAATCCATTAGCTTTTCTACAGCAATATGTTATTTAAATAGACTTTCGTTTTTCTTCACCTTTTTGAAGGGTAAACATCCTGAGTGGAAAGAATTAAACCAGCTATCCAGAATGGATATTGAGGAGTACATTGAATACTTGCGACATTCCACTATTAAAAAGGGAAAATATTTAATTAATCCAGATCACAATTATGTAAATCGTTTTTTAATAGACCTTAAAACGTTTATCTCATACATACAGAAATTCGAATGGGAAGAAGCTCCGACAAAGTCAGTAATTTCACTATTGTCAATTGAAGATATCCCTAAAAAGAAAAGAGCAAAAGCTGGTGAAATTAAATATATCCCGGATGAAGTATGGGAACAGTTAATTTACCATATTAACCAACTTTCCTCAGATCATATACCTATAATTCTTCTAATGGAAGCTACAGGTTTTCGAATAAGTGACGTTTTATCACTTAAAATTGACTGCTTAGTAAATCAAGAAGATGGCTGGTGGATTATCGGAGATCAAAGAAAAGTAAGTTATAAAAATCATAAAGTTCCTATTTCAGAGGAAATTGCAAATGTGGTCCTAGCGCAGCAAGAACTTACAAAAAAGAGATCAACTTTGGACACGAACCCTAAGAAATATTTGTTTCCAACACTTAAAGGGAAAAGGATGGGTAATCCCATATCGCAAGATTCCATTAAGTTGAACCTTAATAAACTAGCTAACAGATGTAATATTAAGGACAAAGATGGAGAAATTTATTGGTTTAAAAATCATGCGTTCCGACACCGTTACGGTGTTAATTTGATTAATAACGGAATGAATATTCTTCATGTTCAAAAACTGATGGCTCATGCCAGTCCTGAAATGACGTTAGTCTATGCCCAAATTCATGATCAAACACTCCGTGATGAATGGGAAAAGGCTCGCGATATTGGCGCAGTAAGACTAGATACACATGGAGAAGTTATTGTCGCTAATTTAGCTCAACAGGCTGAAGAAAACGGAGTTGAACTGGAATGGATACGTCATAACATGGACTCCATTCGTTTAGATCATGGGTTTTGTGTAAAAAGCCCTAAACTTCATTGTGATTTTCTTGAACAGACATTAGAACCACCCTGTATTAAAAACAACTGCCGAAGTTTTCACGTTGACAAGACGTTTCTCGACTATTACCAAGAACAGATATCTAAAATGGAAGCTGATATTGGAGTATACAAAAAATCCGGAAGGTTACGTTCCGTTGAGTTAATTGAGCCCAAATTAAAAAGATATAAAGAATTAGCAAATGGTTTACTACATACTGGTGGTATCTTTGGTTTAGATAAAACCAGGCGTGAGTATGTTGGAGATGAACGTGAGAAGGTGATGCAAAATGTCTAATGAAAACCCAAATACCGAAGGTATTATAAAACATGCAAAGTTAAAAACGGAAAAGACCATTCAAAAAGTTGAAGAAGCGATCAAA
The DNA here is from genome assembly GCF_047228935.1 of Ornithinibacillus jepli. NCBI lineage: Bacteria > Bacillati > Bacillota > Bacilli > Caryophanales > Bacillaceae > Ornithinibacillus > Ornithinibacillus jepli. The sequence goes on along the minus strand of NZ_JBFEGG010000002.1, from coordinate 576,442 downwards.
AAGATGATAAAAAAACAAATAAAAATCAATTTTAACTCTGTTTCTGCAGAATCAGGGGTTTCAAAAGCATTTCTATACAGAAATACAGAACTCCGAGAACGAATCGAAACACTTCGCAATCAACAAGAAGGTCTCCCTTCAATAAAACAAGCTAAAAGAAATATGAGTGACGCATCTAAAGATGTAATTATTTCTTCCTTACGGAAGAGAATCAAAGATTTAGAGAAGGAAAATAAAGAAATTAAAGAACAAATGAAAATTAAATTTGGGAAGATTTATGAGGGAATTTAAGATCTACGATTTTCCCTCCCTGTTTGATTTTCTGTGTAATATGACAATGCCGTTAAAAGATAAGTTGTATTCAGCAATCGGGCCATTTTCTGGAACAATAGCTTTAAAGAAAATTGAATATAATGATAAAATTTAAGAGAGGTTGTGAAGCGTTGTACTTAAATTAACGGGCAAATTTAGGAAGGAGTCGTTTAAGATAAATAAAATTAAAACAATAGTTATCTGTACATCTATCGTACTAATAATTTTGTTTGGTATTACCTTTTTTGAATACATATTTTTAAGGTTACTCGGATTACAATATAATTCAATCAGTGCTTTAGTATTTTTCTTTGTTATGTATGTATTCCTTGAAATACCTCTCTCACTCATTACAAATGCGATACCAAAAGCTTTGAGATTTGTTGGTATTATTCAATCAAGCAACGGCTGGTTGTCATTTATTTTGAATACAGGTCTCACTTTTGTGTTAATGGAGTTACTCGATACATTTATGGTGAATATTGAGATTGCTTCGCAAGGTTCACTCATATTTGCATTGATTTCTGGATTTTTTAATTGGACATTAAGAGAAAATGATAAAGAACCACCAGATATTGATAGCAAAGACTTCAAGGAAATAGAGAATAAATTTGGCTCTCAAAAGTAAAGGAAGCGTTAGTAATAACTAAAGATTAATTTTGAAGCTTTATTATTTTTTAAAATCTTCCACAATCGAGCGCGATTGTGAAAGATAATGGCTAACGACTTTAAATCGTTAGTCATTTTTAAATCTTTCGTTAAGTACATGTCTACAATGAAAGAACACATAATAATTTTAATTTTTTTACAAAAAGGTATTGATAACCGGCCGTGTCTGTATAATGTTCTTCAATATGCAAGTCGGTTTCATGATGCAATAAACCATCTATAACATGAACAGCGTCTCTTGCGTTTGTATTAATCACTTTCGTATAGAAGCTAGAAAATTGGTCACTAACAAACCGATAAATGGTTGTTCCTTTCCCTGTGCCGTAATGTGGATTTGCATCAGCGTGTAAGGATGAAACTCCTACTTGAACACGCATTCCATCTGAAGAAGAAGTTGCCATCGCCCCAGTACGACGACAAGTTTAACTGGTGTTGAAAATTCACCATAACGGCTTGTGCTTTATTCATAGCATCTTCATATAAACACCACTGTCGGCTGTGGACATTTGCCGGTAAGAAACCCCTTGTGTCGCTTCTGCCATCTTAGTAAGACCGATGTTTGTTCCCATAGCCATAATCGCTGCCATGATTGCAGACTTTTCTTCTTCTTTCGGTGGATTCAGCGTAGAAGCATGGAGGAACTGCTTTTTGAATCCCGTCCAACTTGCTACTTCCATAAGTAAATCTGTCAACTTCACACGAGGTATCAGTTGATATAGAGATAAACTATATTCTCGTGCTGTTTCTGGAACGTTTTTCTCCAAACGATGGAGATGCAGTCGTCCGTCTTCAAAATTAACCCCATCTAATTCTGTGATATTCGCTTTAATCCATTCAAGCCGATTATGTAATGCATCCATTTTCAATTTTAAGTATTCAGCAACAGAAGGTGGTGCGGTAAGTCCATTAAGGTGCTTGTTTTGCTGCCATGCTTCTTTTGTCACTAAATAATTATCAAAATCTTGATGCTGACGACTTCCTTTAATAGAAACGTTACCTGAGCGTACAAGATTTCTTAACTCGGTAAGAACAGACATCTCATAATATTGGCGATTTATATTCCCATCATCATCATAAACGTGCTTTTGCCAGCGATTCGAGATAAAGTCCAAAGGAGCGCCTTCTGGAATTTTTCGTTTATTATTTTTGTTCATCTCTTTAATGGTCTCAATAGCTTGAAGCAATGGCTCTCCTGATTTTGTAGAAGTGAATTCTAGGGCTTCTAACAATGTTGGGGTATATTTACGTAAGTAGTTTTATAGGCACTGAAAAAAGGATCTTCCAGTAAGAAGTTCCTTTTTTTTGCTGCTAAAAGTTTTAGTTTTTAAAAATCTTCGAATCTTTTCCTCAACGACTATAAACGCTTTCACATGTTCCAGGCGCTGGTTCATAAAAACAATGTTGTTTAAATTGACCACTAAAAGGTTGGCCATACCATGTTGGAGGACACGGACCATATGGATTAAAGTACCAAAGAGCATATTTCGCTGGGTAATCTCTCCAATATTCCAAATTCTTTCTTGCTAATCTTCTTTCAGATTCTCTTGCTCGTTGATAAAACATATTGCCTTTTTGCACAGCTTCAAAGGAGTAATTTCCCCCTTGTACTTGAAAAATAACATCTTCAATGGTCCTTACATCCATGAAATCCGCACAATCAGCTACAGCACGGTTTACAATCACGTTTCCAACATAGAGCATCCCCTGTACTCCTTCACCTTCAGCCTCTGCTCTCATCATCCTTGCCATTAAATCAACGTCTGCATCTCGGTAAGCGACTCTTGCCATTTTTTTCACCTCCAAAATACAGTATGAAAAAAAGCATACATTTATGTCCCTTTTTTACAAATATTAAATGAATACTCTATAAAAAACCAAGTTAACAATTAGTAGTAGTGCCTTGCCCCTGTTGGAGTCTTTTTCGTAGTCAGCTACATCAGAATTACGGAAGGTATTGGGATTAAATCGAAGAAATGTAAAACGAACCTCCTTTTTTGTTTTTCGATCCATTTCCGACGTTTAAATTCCTGTGACAAAATAAACTAATTACAAAATATTTATTTTGAGTGCCTCATAAGAAAAGGTATCTAAACAATTCTTTCGTATTCCAAACGTATACTCGCTACATAGTTTGTACATGCTAAGAAAAAACTAGGGGGAATTTTATGGAGTGGATTTTTTATCTATACCTGTTAAATACGTTCTTTATGTTATTCATAGCAATTTGGGAAGTTCGTCGTCCTGCCAAGGCTTTGAATTGGATAATAATAGTCCTTGTTTTGCCTGTCATTGGTTTCTTACTATATCTTAGCATATCAAATCCCAAGCTTATTCATCGTAAAAGATTGACCTCTTCTCATAATGAGTCTGAGAAGTTACCTGATACATATAGTGATTCAGCATCGATAATCGCCGATGCTTTACGGCATTTCACTGTGCATGGGCTTCGAGTCGGCAAAGTCCAAGTACTAAACAATGGAATAGCAAAATATGAACAACTTATCGAATCCCTACAAAAAGCCCAAAAAACCATTGATCTGGAATATTTCATCTATCGGAACGACCAAATTGGTAATCGCATCACAGAACTACTGATCGAAAAAGCAGTAAATGGAGTGCGGGTTCGTTTTATTAGAGATGGTTGGGGGAGTAAAAAATTTCCGCGTCAAAAAATTCTTCAGATGGTGGAAGCAGGGATAGAATGTCGGACAATATTTCCTTTAAGTTTTCCCTGGATTTTGTCCAATTGGAATTATCGGGATCATTGTAAGATTGTGACGATTGACAGAAAGGAATCCTTTACTGGCGGTATGAACGTTGGTTATGAATATACAGGATTAAAGCCAGACGTAGGATTTTGGAGGGACACTCATTTGCAAATTATAGGGGAAGCAACAGGCGACTTGCAGACTATCTTCGACGTTCATTGGAATATCGCTGTACCAGAACGGATAAAGTCAAAAACAAAATCTGAGGCAACGAAAAAGGCCACTAAAATCCCAAAATATAAATCAAAGGAAATCAATCCAACCGGCAGCATAGATCTTTCAAGATGGTCTGCCGAATTAGGATCTGAATTATGGCCTATAGAAGGTAAAACAGACAATACCCAAACAAAGACAGGAGAATTGCAAAAAGCGTACATCCATACGTTGGAAGGAAACCCTGGAATTCCTACCCCAGTTATTCGTCAAGCTTACTTTATATGTATAACACAGGCGACCAAAACTATTGATATAACAACACCCTACTTTGTACCAGAAACAGATATTATCATGGCATTAAAGACAGCTGTGGCTCGTGGTGTGCACGTAAGATTGCTGGTTCCTCGCCACATTGATCAAAAAAGCGTGGGCTATGCAAGTCGTACCTATTACGGGGAACTTATAGAAGCTGGGGTCCAAATCTACCAGTACAATAAAGGAATGTTACATGCGAAACTGATGATCATTGATGAGGAAATTGCAGAAGTAGGCGCAGCAAACTATGATATGAGAAGTTTTCGCCTGAATTATGAGGTGTGTCAAGTCGTGTACAGTGCTGATGTGGCAAGGGAACTCACAGAGCAGTTCGAGAGGGATCTTACTGATTCTGTACCATTAAGAATTGAAGACTTGTTGCAACGATCCCTGACCGAGCGCATTGTTGAACAAGGTGCTCGTCTGCTTTCTCCATTATTATAAGTTGATGTATCCTGTTTTTATTGTTCTATCTTAAATCTAGATTTAACTTTGTTTTTAATATATTTCTGACTTATTTGAAAAAAAGTCGAAAACCCGTGTATTATAAGAAATTCCAACATGGTTTTTTTCTTATTTACGATGGAAATTCATTACTAAAAAACGGTAATACTAAAAAGGCAGCTCAAAGAGTTTGAATTCAAAAATATCTGTTACCTTTTCATTTAAATATAGAGGTGATATCAATAGATAATATATTTGAAAATCTTAAGGAAATACGTTTATTAGAAGATAAGCTCTATCATTTAGAATTAAATGGTTGGCTAAAAAATGAGTTTTTAACTTGGGAATGGTGGATACTAGTCGTTTTTTTAGTTGTGCCTTGGGTTATATGGGCTAAACTTGTTAAACGAGACATTATTTTAGAAATTTTGTTATTTGGTACCATAATTATCTTGACAACAACCTTATTAGATGTAGTTGGTGCACAATACAGTTTTTGGGATTACCCCATTGCATTCCTACCTTTTATTCCTAGGGCCTTTCCTTTTGATTTTTCAATGGTACCTGTAGCTTACATGTTGTTATATCAATATTTTAGAACATGGAAAATTTTTATAATCGCACAAATCACTATGGTACTCACATACGCCTTTATTGGTGAACCTTTTTCCGAGTGGGTCGAACTTGTGTATTATTATGAGTGGAGATACAGATATTCATTCATATATTACATCATTGTTGGAATTGTAACTCGAGCTTTAATACTAAAACTAGCCTCTTTATCTAAACCCTCAAGATCTTACACCTAAGTAAAATTTAAATTGGAGGAAAAAACTTTGGAAGAAGTTAATATTGGTTTACTGACGATCAAAGTCATCGTTGGTTTTGCAACTTTATTTTTTATCATTATCATAACAGGCAGAACATCCATCTATCAGTTAACCCCGTTTCACTTAGTTTTTGTGTTAGTACTTGGAGATTTTTTTGGAAATACCATTTATGAAGATAAGGTAAGGATTTTTCATTTTTTATATGCCGTCGGATTGTGGACTTTTCTTATGTTGGGAATAGAGTTTATGACTCTAAAAATTAAATCGACACGTTCTCTCTTATTAGGCAATCCTAACATCATCATTCGAGATGGTGTTATGGACAGAAAGTTACTTACAAAGAACAAATTGGATGTAAATCAAGTATTGAGTATACTCCGTCAAAATAATGTCTTTTCAGTTCGCGAAGTCAAATACGGTATATTGGAAGCTAATGGGCAAATAAGTTTATTATTAAAATCCAAGTATCAAAAACCAGACAAGCAAGATCTCAATCTTCCAGAAAGTCCAGTAGACCTCCCAACATCGTTAATTATAGATGGGGAAATTTTATGGGATAATTTACATGAACTCGGATTTGATCAACAGTGGTTAGATAACCAATTAACTACCAATGGATATGATAATGTAAAGCGTATACTTTACGCAGATTGGCGAGAGAGTGAAGGCATACATGTAAGTCCTAAATAAAATTTGTTAGGATAAGAGCACATCAATTTTCTTGGTGAATATAAACTTTAGTCTTCAACAATCAGGCGCTTTAATGAAGTAACTAAAGCCTAATTTTTCACTTATAACACCGAGAAATTAGACTTTTTATATTTTGATTTCCTTAACGTTGTAAATCCGCATTTTCCTGACGCTACCCCTATACGTTCCCAGTGGAACGGAGTAACGATTAGATTTATACACAATCGTATTGTCCTTTCGTACCGTTCTTGTTATACTGGAATCTACATGTGAAACATGGAATTTTTTAAGGACTGGTCTTAAGTGCTGTTTTTCCAATGCAAACACTTCAGCCGGTCTTTTTTTTGTACCGTTGTGAACTTTTCCATTTCCAGTTCGCTCAAGCCAATCTATACATCTATCATTCCAATGGTCTATGTTTTGAAAGATACGGTATTTGGCGAAGTTTCTCTTTATAAATTTAACGACATTCTCAATTTTTCCTTTACTCTCTGGATCCGCCTTACGACAAACAAACAGATTCAGTTTTCTCTCCTCACGATATGCTTGAAATTCACCTGTCAAGATTAAGTCACCCGAATTTTCACTTACTACGATTAAAGAATCCTGATCATAAACTATTTCTTGTGGGACCCCTTCAAAAAACTGAAATGCATTTTCATGTGTTCGAATAACATCTTTCGCAGTAAATGGTCTATCTAACCATTCTGCATATTTATAACGAGAATGTGAGAGCACAAAGCTAATAAAATATAATTTCTGCTCTTTCCCGTTAGATGCTTTTTGGACTGTTTGACCAAAATCAACTTGTACTTGTTGTCCCATGGGTAATTCAGGAACAGCTTGATATATACGTTTGGATTCTGTTTTAGGTAAAGAGTATTTTTCCCGTAACTCTTTTACATAACCCCGAACTGTACTTTCGCCTACCTTAAAATCATCTTTATATCTTTCTTTTAGCCAATCATATATTTGTGCACCGGAGGTGTCAGGGTGTTCACTTAACCACGTATGAATCAGCATTTCATATGGATCTAACTTCTTTTTTCTAGTTTTTGTGGAAGCCATCCATTCACTCATTTCCTCCGGGGATTTATCTAAATATTTATATACGGTTGTTCTTGAAATACCTAACTTCCTAGCAATTCTTCGTATCTTAAATCCCTGTTGTTTTAGTTGATAGATTTCCATGTACACTTTCCATTTTTCCACCTTTCATGTTCCCTCCATTGCTGTTTTGTACAAACATGTATTATACAGCAATGGAGGAATTTAAATAGTTGAGGGCCTAGTAAGCAGCGAGCATGTAAAAGGCTGCTGCCCCTACGGGGCAACAGCCTTTTACATGCCTATACCCCCAAAGAAAAGTGTTCATTTTTATCTAGCAATAATTGACTACTTTAGTTTAGCAGTTACAAGTTGTCATTTGGCCACTCCTATTGCTTATTATTCTATAGGGGAGAGAAAGTAAAATGACGGTGAGATTAGAGGAAATGAATGCAGATGAATTCCAACAATATCAAAATTTTGCAATCAAAAACTTTGCAAACGAAACAAATTAAATCTGGCCTGGCAGTTGGGGGTCACAAGAGGCAATTAGCAAAGCAACACAGGAATATGAAAAGTTGTTGCCTAAAGGACAGAATACGAAAAACCATTATTTATTTAAATTCATGATGGAAGTAAAGAAGTTGGTATGATTTGGCTCGCACAGAGAACAGATGAAAAAGGGTTTATTTATGATATTAACATTTGGGAAGGAAATCAAAGTAAAGGCTATGGCAAACAAGCTATGCAAGAAATTGAGATTGTAGCCAAGAAGATTGGATTGAAAAGTATAGAACTTCACGTCTTTGGTCACAACAAAGTAGCACGAGGCTTATATGAAAAGTTAGGATATATAGAAAAGAATATTAAAATGGAAAAAACATTATAGGTCATAAAGTTATTTCAATAAAAGGGTGCTTATCTTGAATAAGGAGCTGTATTCGTGACAGTTCCTATTGTGGTAAAGAGGCAGTTTAGTTGAATAAGAAATCGTAAAAGTAATGAGCATTTACTTTAAAATAAGATTAAACGGGGGTTTATATGCGAAAAATCTATCTAGATAGAACAGCATTTTCTGGAGCCATAGGTGTTAATTTAGAAGATACTGAGATTATATCAGCAGGAACAACCATTTATTCAATGGGTATTCATGATAGAAATGAGGAGTATCAAAGATACGCTAACGATCATGATATTCAATTTATCTTTGACGATGATATTCCACATTTAGAGTTTTTTACGGTTCCACATGTAGATATTATAGCAAAAGATAGTAAAGGTGGATTTGTCGGAACTGTTTATCAATTGTGTGATTCAGAAAGTGACGCACCAATTTGTTATATCAATAGGGACTTAGAGTGCTTTATAATTTCTGAGAACTTAGAAGATTTTCTGAGTAATATAGGAACATGGCAAGACAACATGAAACCCTATGATAAAATTACCGTTTATCGTTCGAAAGCAGAAGCAGAAACTGAACTAGAGTTTATCGATTTGTCTGATATTCTTCCATTATTATAAATTCTTCTTGAACTGACGGGTGCATTAATCCAAGATAGATTAATGTCCTTTTTATCGAATCATTTATGATAGTGACTAGTTATTTTAATAAAGGTAATCCAAGTTGTTTAACATATAAATTTCTTACTCATTTCCCTAGAATAGATGCTTAGTATATTTCAAAACGCTGTCAATTTTATTGGGTTTTTGATAAAAAAGGACAAAAATATGACCTACATGTTTGCTATAGTTACACTAAAGGAATTATTTTCAAATTCCTGTTGGAATATTTTACTAGACTGGTGGTGAGAAATGAATTACTTAGAAAGTGTTCAAACTGCAATAGATTTTATAGAAGAGAATATGGAAATGAATGTGGAATAGAAGAGGTTGCTAATATATCTTGTATGTCACTCCCGCATCTATATCGTATGTTTTATTCCCTTACTGGACATCCAGTCAAAGACTACATGCGTAAAAGAAGGCTTAGCATTGCTTCAGAACATCTGAAAAACTCAACGCGTAAAGTCATAGACATTGCCATGGAAGTTGGTTTTGAATCACAGGCATCTTTTACAAAATCATTCAAGAAGATAGTTGGAGTGACTCCGAAGGTATATAAAAGTTCAGACATGTTTTATAGTTTCGAACGTATTAATTTATACGAAAAGGTGAACTACCTAGAGGAACGTGATTTGTTCGATAGATACCCTGACGTAAAGGTTATTCAAATAAAAGATATGACAGTACTAAGTTATATACATAGATCAGACTGTTTAGAAGGAATTGAAAAGGATGCATTTACGGCAGTTCAACATCTAATTCAAAACTCTAATTTAAGCATGAAAAAAGTTAAACTTTTTGGTCGTAATATAGAATTAGATCATGATAAAGGATCTGACTTTAACCGTAACCTATTTGCATATGAAATGATGGTTGCTATTGAAGAGTCTATTGTTAACTCAATAGCTGGAATGTATATTAAAAAGATTCATGGTGGGATGTATGCGGTTGGAGCAACCCCTTCAAATTGTGAACACGGTATTCTATCATTATGGAATCGGTTATATTCAGAGTGGCTGCCTAAAAGCGTATTTAAAGAAGGTGCACATACATACTTAGAAGAGTACATTACCTATAACCAAAAACTTGTTCGAATGAAACTTTATTTACCGATTGAGCGTCAGCTAGAACCTGAAATGATTACCGTAGAAGAAACTGAACCTTTCTGGGTGGCATTTAGTAGGATTTACGGACATGATAGTCAGCATAAAGCTGATGCTACATTATCTGATTGGTTAAAAACCGATGCATTCATTGACTATTCTAAGGCAAAGCTGTACGTATCATATAACTACGGAGCAGAAAATGGTTTGGAACATTGGAGTGAATGTGGTATAACAACTAAATACTCAAAAGCTGAAGGTATAAGCAACCCTTATATTAATCAGAAGAGATTAGGCGGTGGATTATTCGCTGTTATCGAGACGAAGGCCTACGGAACACTTAATGGTGTTTTAGAAATTATTCACCGGTGGATCGTTAGTGAAGAAAAATACATTCTAGATGATTCAAGACAGTGGTTTGCTCAATATCAAACTTCTTCATTTGACTCATCAAACCATAACGTGCTTGTTCGAAGTTATATACCTATTATGGAAAGGAAGAAGTTATATGAGTGACAAAGCTGCGTTAAACCTTTTTCCTCTAGAAAACTATCAACCTCAAAAAACGCCACACTCACTGCAAGTTCTATTAGGTCAACAAGAGGAGTATCAGAGAAATAGGAAATTAGAAGTTAAGACAGTCACGATTGATCGGTTTACTATGCTAGCTGTTAAAGTAAGTGGTAGTATGGAAAATTTTGAGGTGGGGCAGGAAGTACGAAAAGGATGGAATAGACTACAAGATGTTCTATCTTCTGAGAAAGAACTTTCAATGGAAGAAAATAAAGGAATTGTCTTTTATAATCAAGGAATTATGGTACAGCCAGATGGTAGAATTGAGCTTTGGGTAGGAATTAAAGTAAAAGATAACACTCCTATTCCTGGGGAGTATAAGTGCTTGACTATGACGATACCAAAAAGGAAGTATGCAAAAATTGATTGTAGATGTTTTAGTAGGACTGAGATGGACCGTAGATACAGGTATTTGAAGGAATGGATCATACAAGAAGGATATCAAATTGATAATGGAACTAATGCATTTTCCCTTGAACCCAATCGTCTTGATACATTCAATCCTTTTAGTGTACCTGCTAATGAAATTCAGGCATTTGATTTTGATATTTTATATCCAATTAAATAGAGGAGTAAAAAACTATGAGTAAATCATTTATTGAACAAGTTCATTATATTAGAATCCCTGTGAGAGATTTAGACCATTCTGCACTATGGTATAGAGATGTGTTAGGGCTGCAATTGTTAACCATTACTGAGGATCCATTTGCGATTATTAAAGTAAATGAGGGACCTTTTTTACTTATCTTAGTTCCCTCTGAAGATGAAACGTTTTCACATTTTACAATTAATAGTGAACCAGCCTTTAGCATTGGCTTTACGAGTCCAGAATTATCCCAATTTCATCAACACCTTATCGAAAATGGAATTAAGGTTGAGGATATAAAACAAGATAATGGTCATGCCTATTTCCATTTTTATGATCCAAGTGGTAATAAACTTCAAGTACACTGGTAAGAATTTTCTTCTGCTATTACAAATAGCAAACGAATTGAAAGTCATTTCATAATAATTAAACCATCGTTTTCAACTTTTAATAAGTAGTTGAAAACGATGGTTTTTTACTAAGGATTATTAGTATCCGATTATCTCCAGGAATGTCTCATCTTCGATTACGTTATAGAACATTGGGTCTTCGTATGCCCAATCCCCATAGCTTGGATCAATCTCTACCGCTTTCGCTAATTGCTCAAGTGCTTCTTCTTTTTGTTCCATGTACATGAACGTACGACTTTTTCCATAATATCCAGATGGAGACTCTGGGAATTTTTCAATTAGCGTATCAAACACGTTACCTGCTTCTTCTGGCTTATCTAAGTCAACTAAAACGGAACCTTTATAATAGTATGCATCAATTTGTGTAGGATCTAGTGCGATAATTTGGTCGCTATACGCCACTACTTCTTCCCAATTTCCTAGCCCATCATGAGTGTACATCAAATACCACAATACATCTATATCTCCAGGAACCAATTCATTGTATTTGTTAAACGCTTCTAATGCTACTTCATATTCGCCGATATAATAATTCGCAACACCTTTTCCAAAAAAGGCATATTCACTATTTGGGTTAATTTTTAACGCCTCTTCATAGTATGTCAATGCTTCTTGATCTCTTTCCATTGATACTAGTGCATTTCCCATATTAACATATTCCATATCGCCGTCTGGCTCTAAATCAATTGCTTTTTTTGCAAAGTCTATAGCTTCTTCAAATCTGCCTAACTCATTTAATGCCCATGCTTTATTATTTAAAGCCGCTTCAAATTCTGGCTCTAATTCCAAGGACTTATTTAATGCTTTTAATGCTTCATCAGCTCGTCCAAGCTCGAGTAGTAAATAACCACGCTCTCCATGTAGACTAGCATCGTCTGGATATTTTTCGATTCTTTCATCGACATATGCTAACGCCTCTTCATATTCACCATTTTCATAGTAAGCTTCTACCTTTTCACTATCGTACGTCATATCATTCGGAAGCAATGCTTGTGGATTACATCCAAATAATAATAACGTTCCTAAAGTTAGTAGTAAAATAGATACTTTTTTCATAGCTGCAATTCCCCTTAAAATAGATTAGTATAAAGTTCTTTCGTTTGGGCTATTAACCAAATGCTAAAATTCACACTATTTATAGAATAGCATAATTTACTACTGCTTATGGGAAAATATTACTAATTTTTTTGGATTATTATATTGGTATGGAAGTGGGAGTTATTATGATGCGGAGTTAAGAGATACCGGTTGTCTGAGCCGTTGTTCGGGAGAAGGACTTTGTAAAAAGGTAGCAGATGGCGGTTGTCTGAGCCCTCGTTCTGGGAACGGACTTTTAAAAGGTAACATATACCAGGCGTCTAAGCCCATATTCTGGAGAAGCATACAAGAAAGAACCTCAGAAGGAGAATTATGAAACCAAGCACCTTTGCCTTGTTTCATTGTTAAATCCCCTTAATTAGCATTTTTTAGTTTTTCCACTTCATTTTCTAAGTAACTAATCCGTTTTTGCATTCTATATAAGAGTGGTGTATAGGCAATCATGACGATTATAATCCAACCCATGAGAATCTCTCCTTCCGTTATGTTTATTTTTGTATTGAAATCTTTTTATACTATATTAAGAATACTGGGAAGAGTCATATATAAAATATGTTTCTACTTCACGAAGTTTCTCCTTACGTTCTAACAGATTGACTCCTTTAATAGTCCATACTTTCTATTACCTCTCCATTTTTGTCGTATCCATATACTGTATCAATCTGACTCATAAAATCCCTTGGATCCACATTAGGTGGAATCTCTGACATGAAGGTGTTGTTTTCCGCATTTATTTCTTGTATCTCTCCGCTCTTATAATGGATAACGAATTTTTCAACCTGGTAGTCTTCGGTCGTAATTGCACCGTAAACTATATCTCCTGAACCCTCAAAGTATTTATATTGTATATAAAAGGGCAACCCACTTGCTGAAGTAAATCGCATCCCTTCACTTTGTTTATTATCATAAAAATACTTTCCATCTCTAAATTCATATGTACCTATCACGTGTTGATCATAGTCTAAATAATAAACAAGGTGTTTTTCACTGTCTTGATTTACTACCTTGATAGGTGTATCCCACCTGCTTTGAACAGCTTCCTCCAGCGTGGCGTGGCCGGTGAAACTACATCCGGTTAGTACGAATATAAAAAATAAAAATACGACGCCTTTTCTCACATTAATCCCCCAGTAGTTATGTTTTCTAACTTAATTTTATCACAAGTTTCTAAATATTTTTAATCTATGTTTTAAAAAATAAAAGAGTCAGGTTCCCCCGACTCTACACTAACCGATATTGAATTAACCTACATTCCCTACCCGAATAAATCTCATAACCACATAATCTTCTAAAGCTATAGCTCGTAGCACAATTTCATTCATCGCTTTTGCTCCCCGAAAACACTATTCCCCAGATTGTCTACTATAGTTCCGCTTTATCATTGCAGTAGACCGCTGCATACCGAATCGTTCATAATAAGGCACCAGATCATCATCACACGCTAAATCAATCATATAAAGATGCTCTAAATCGCCTAGCATTCGCTCTACTAATTCCGAGCCAATCCCTTTACTTTTATATTCAGGAAGAACTTCAAGAAGCGGGATATAGGCAGAAAGCACCCCGTCACTAATAGCCGTAATAAAACCAACCACTTTGTCCTCATCAATCGCCAAGACAACGTGACTACTATTTCTTAATAATTTCAAATGTGTTCCTGGACTAGGCGGATTCGGCCAGTCTACAAAGAACCCTTCTAACATTCCTTCCGTGATTCCTTCTAACGAATTTGTATATTTCAACGTCATCAACTCCAACAATTATGCCTGTTTAATCTCTAAATGATCGACTCGATTATATTCTTGAATCGCCCAACCATCATCCTTACGATAAATCGTAGAAATGCTTGTATTCTCAATCTTCCTACCATAAAGGTTCAATTTAGTTTCTGATAGATTGCTTAAAATTCGGTAGATCACAGCACCGTGAGCAACTAACAACACGCGCTTACCAGCATATTTTTCATACACCTTTTCAAGTCCATTCATTACTCGCGAAGAAAAAACTTCTAGCTCTTCCTGATTCGGGTACTCATGGTCTGGATAAAGCTCACTACGCTCATCAAAGGTCAACCCCTCCGCATCGCCAAAATTGCGCTCCGCAAAATCTTCCATTACTTCAAAAGGTAATCCCAAATACTGATTAATAATCTCTGCTGTCTTCTTAGCGCGCTTAAGATTACTAGAAACAACGACATCATAATCACTTGGATTCAATGCAGCACCACAAAGTTCGGCTTGCTCCTCACCTTTCGCATTTAACGGGATATCCGTTCCACCTTGCATTCTTCTTTCCGCATTCCAATCTGTTTCCCCATGTCTTACTAGATAAATAGTTGTCATTCTATTCGCTCCACTTCTATGAATATAGTGTTCGTATTTTTTCTATAAAATGATCGATATCCCCGTTGTAATGCTGAACACCGTCTACATAATAAAACGTGGTAGAAGTAGCTTGGTCTAGGTTTTCCCTATAAAATAGATGAATCTCCTTTTTACACCCAAGTGCAATCCCGAGCTCGGTATGCGTGCCCTTGCCCCCGGGAAGGAGCACAATTACTACATCACTATTCACCACTGCTTGAAGCTCTGCCGTCCCAATTTCGCGTAAAGCAGCTTCCGATGTCGCGCGAGTATTTTTTGTCCAGTCATACGTATGAATATGTCCAGCTTCAACGAGCCTATCCCGTACATATTGGACAAGCTGCTTATTTTCAAATCCTGATGCAATATAAAATTTCATTTCTAATCTCCTTACTATTCCCATTCCGATGCGAGCATTCCGTACATGACGAGGTCGACGAAATGGTCATATAGCCATTCCCCTTGGCGGATTTTTCCTTCAATTTGAAAGCCTAGCCGTTCAGGAATTGCTCTACTTTTATCGTTTTGAAAGGCAGCACGGATTTCAATGCGGTTTAAATTTAACTGGTTAAATCCGTAATCGATTATAGCGGTAACAGACCTTGTCATAATGCCATATCCTTGAAAATGACTGCCAAGCCAGTAGCCAATGATGCCAATGCGGTTTGCCCAGTCTATCGTGTTAAATCCAACCATACCAGCAAGTCTACCGTGATAAAATATCCCTAAACGAAGTCCACTCCGTTCCTCATACATCATCCATGCACCTTGGATAAACTCAGCAACATGTCTCGGTGTTGTGGTACTATCCAACCAAGGAAGCCATTCCCGTAAATCCTCTCGGGAGTGGTTTATTAATTGAAGCAATTCCCCGGCGTATCTTTCGTCCAACAGCCTTAATGAAATCTCATCATCCACATTAAAAGCAAACATCGCCATCATCTCCCGTGCATTTATAATCATCTTATCATATGCATTCCTAACTAACATTAGAAAAATTCTGTAAAAATAAACAAAATGGCGTATATCCTTGTTATAATGTAATAAATTCTAAATGGTACAGAAAGAGGGATCCCATGAAAATTAGAAAAGCCAACCATCAAGACGCTACTGGCATTGCTAAAGTACACGTAGACAGCTGGCGAACAACCTATAAAAATATTGTCCCAGATACGATGCTGAACAACTTATCCTATGAAAAGCGTACAGAATTATGGGAGCGGAATATTGCGAGAGAGGATAACTACTTGTTTGTTGCAGAGACTGAAGAAGGAAAGATTGTTGGTTTTGCCGACTGTGGGAAAAGAGAGTCTAATCAGGTACCGAACTCAGGAGATTTAACTTCTATTTATTTGCTGGAGGAGTACCAAGGGAAAGGGATTGGTAAACTGCTTCTTAAGCAAATCGTTCTCCAATGCCAACAACTAGGCTACAAACGCGTATTTGTAGAAGTGCTAGAAGATAACAAAACCCGTTACTTTTATGAGCATTATGGCGCAACGTTAGTGAAAACGGAAAAAGTAATTTTAGGTGGAGCGGAACTCGGTCTATTAATCTATGAATGGGAAGATATAAGTTCCGTTCTAGCATAAGGAATAGTTAATGAGCTCTTCATTTTTATATGCGAAATAAATTACTCCAGTCACACCAAAAAAGCCCATATCATGACTTCCGATAGTATGGCAACCGTGTACTTTTATATATGCTAATAAATGGAGTAATACAGTAGACTTGTAGAAATGAGGAGATCTTATGAGTTATGTCGTTAGCTATATTTTATCTGTAGCCTTAACGTCACTATCGTACTTTATTGGAAGTCATATAGTGAGAAATGGGATTGCACTATGGAAGGCAATCGTGATTGGGACATCTGTCGTAACACTCGGAGCGCTAACGGAAGCGTTAGGTGCACCAATTTGGTTAATCGTGTTAACACCTTTTCCGGTAGGGATGATTCTGTTATACCTTTTCTTAAAGAAGGCGTTCCTGCAGTGGATGCTTACCTACAGCACGATTTTATTACTTTACACGATAATTCATGTCATCATGAGCATGTTCTTTGATTTTCATTCATTAATACCAGCATGGAAATTGAATTAAACGAAGGAGTGATTGAAATGAAACTAACCCATACTAGACTGCTAGTTGATAACTATCGAGAATGCTATGAGTTTTATAAACATACCTTAGGGTTTACTTGCAACTGGGGAGATGAAACGTCCAATTATGCGCAGTTCCAGGTAGGTGATACACAGCTTGCGATTTTTGACCGGAATGAAATGCTCGAGGATATTCATGCAAAAGTCGAACCGGCAAACCGTCCATTACATGAAGTTAGCCTAATCTTTGCGGTGGATGATGTGGACGAGACGTATCAGGCATTAAAGGAAAAGGTGGCATTCATTACCGAGCCACATGATCGTGAAGACTGGGGAATTCGCGTGGCACATTTCCGGGACCCAGCAGGGACGCTAATCGAAATTAACAAAAATATAATGACTTGACTTGGAGTTATTAAGATTTCCCAATAAAGAGGCTGTCCCAAAAGTATAGCTTTTGGAGACAGCCTCTTCTCGTAAGTTCGTTTTATTTCCTTTTAGAACGCATTCCTTTTAATTTGGTAATATCATCTGAAAGGAGGAATCGCTCATAGGCTTCGCTATCAACGCCATATATTGCAACTTTTCCTTCCGCATCATAGTGTATTCCCCAGCCATATTTCTTCACCAATGGAGAAGCTCTAAAACACGCTTTAGGTTTTTGGAAGAATTGCTCTCTTAACTCTTCTAATTGATCAGAAACAATGTCGTTTTTTATTAAATAGGTTTGAAACTGCACATCACTCTGGGTGTATTTATAAGGGTTATTATAGATTAACTCATATTCAATCGAGGCTATAGTTGGTTTGTTATTTCTCGGGAGGGGTGTAATAGCCGATTCAATAGCTGAATCCTCTGAAATGGTAATAAAAGTGTTTTGATAACTCATTCCTTTACTCCTTTCATATTTAAAGAGCGTTTGAGTGGATGATTTTATTAAAGTCTTCGGCCCTTTCTATTTCCATGATCCCACTATTTTCAACAATGGACATAATAGTTCCTTCTATGGACAAAAGTAGAAAAAATACAGAAAGCTATTGAGTTGTCGTCATGCTGTTGTGTAAAAATCGATTAATTATCGAGGAATATTCTTCCGCAACAATTCTAGCACCTTTACTATTCAAATGAATTCCATCTAAAGTTAAATGCAATCCTCGCTTACTAGATAACCGATCTATTCGTTTAGGCTTCTTATACAAGAGTACATCCATCATTACTCTGAATATACCTGTACTTATATAGTCAGAATAATGGAGTGTAGCCAACTTCTTCTCAAAGATAGCATTCATATTCAGAAAGCTTACGTTTGATTGTTTACTAGAACTTTCCATAATGGAGGTCAATTCTCTTAGCTCTTCATTAGAAGGGTTTTTAATGTTTTCTCCTACTATAGCTGGTGATACCACAACAACCTGCCTAGAAAAAGACGTAATCATATCTAGTACAAGGTTAAAATATTCTTTGAATTCTTGGTGGTCTTTTGCAACAGGCTGTGCTTGAACCTTCAATAATTTGGAGTAATCATTAACCCCAATCCAAAGAAAGACCAGATCATAATCAGTGTCTAATTTTGTATTAGTTAAACGTGAATGCAAGCTTTTCATGGTTTCCCCTGGTTTGCCAAGATTGATAAAGGTAATAGTTGGATAGTTGCTTTGTAGAATATTAAAAAAGGAAACTCCAGGACGTCCTTCGGTTAGGCTGTCACCGATTAATCCGACTTTCATGTGTATCCCCTCCCTTTTTATTGATTCTAGAAAGATAATTATTGTGTTCCAAATCGCTTAGCGGACCTAATGCGCGCACGCTCAGCTTCTACCTCTCGATTACGAGGTTCCGCACTGGTCTCCAACGTATTTAGTAAATTCTCGGTGACGACAGCTATTTCATGGATTGCACGATTGAATGCTTCTTCGTTAACCTTTGAGGGTTTGTTAAAACCGGAAATTTTTCTGACGTACTGAAGTGCTGCTGCATGAATCTCTTCATTGGTAGCTGGTGGATCAAAATTGTACAACGTTCTAATGTTTCTGCACATACGATACTCCTTTTCGTTTTCATTATTTTTTATTCATTTGTTGGAAATCCTTCTTTGAGAATGAATCTTAGTACCTCATATATTACCTCAAACCTTTTACCGGTAATCACTTATCCTGATTAGTAATTTTCCCGATAGTATTCAATATTAAGTAAATAAAGATCAAAGATAACAAGTAAACAATAATAGGTTCATTAGTTTCCCATATCATTTGGAATGAAAAAAATAGCAATGTTGAAAAACCAAACAGAATGAATAGATATAGTAAAATACTAATGATCGCAGTCATAATATCTCTCCCTTTAATTGAACTTACTCTATAATTCAAGTATGTCGTTATTACTAGAATGAAATTCCCATTTTAATCTCATTCAATAGTAATTGCTTCTTGTCTTCATCAATACTATCAGAAGATAGCTTGCGAGCAGTTACTGGAATTATCCAATGTTCGACTTCTGCATTAGGCCCCTCACCAATTTTCTGCCCAATTATCATAGAACATCTCCTTATATTAGTAAATTTCAAGTAGCTTATTTAATTAAACGGAATCGTTACTTCAAAATTTGATTTGCTCCGCCAACTCTAAAATAATTCCTTCTGGCCCACGAATATAGCACAATTTATAAGCGTTTTCGTAGTTTTGTATCTCGCCAATAAGTTCCGCGCCTTTCTTTTTCAATTTGGCAACAATGGCTTCAATATCTTCAACAGCAAAGGCAATATGCCGGATTCCCAGAGTGTTTGCCGAAGCAGATTGAATGCCATTTTCATCTGATGGTGTGTGAAATTTAACTAGTTCTATAGTCGCCTCGCCGTCTGGCGTTTGAAACATCACAACATCCTCTTTAACGTTTTGAAGTCCTATTATTCTCTCGACCCACTCGCCCTCTACTTCTGCTTCCCCTAGCATTTCAAGGCCAAATTCAAGAAAAAACTCTTTCGCGGCAGGTAGATCATTCACGATTATACCGACATGATCGATTCTATTGATCTTTATAACCTATACCTCCTATGCTCTCTTTTTGTAATATCCTGTATTCTTGTTCTTTATATTGTTTAATTCGCTAAAAATAGAAAATATCCTTTTTAAGTATTGAGGCGATTAGTTGAATTAGAATATTCTCACGAAATTTAACGGTCATAATAATTGACAAAATAATTTATTTATGCTATAATTTACAGTTATTAATATATTATGTATAATAAGGTTCTCCTGGCCAGGGGAATCTTATTTTTTTATTTGGGAGGAAAATGGTATGAAACAAAATGAGTCCAGTTTAACTTCCTTAGTATCGGCATTCGGTCGTGCATATCACAGTAAATATGACACACCAAAGATCTTTGATGATGTTATTGCAAACCAGTTAATATCGGAAGAAGAGTTTTCCACTATCAGCAAGAATATGATGAATGGCATAGAGTTTTTCAACAAAGATATTGCGCAACGATTTAAAGATGATCCAGATAAAATATTAAAGTGGATTACACAAGTTCAGCTTTCCCCAACACCTTTAGCACGCGCTGCTTATTGTGAAAAAGTATTACTTCATGAATTGAAGTTAGGAGTAAACCAGTATGTCATACTCGGAGCAGGCTTAGATACGTTTGCTTTCCGATATCCTGAGTTGGAAAGTAGCTTAGAGATATTTGAAATTGATCATCCGGCTACACAAGAATTTAAAAAGAAAAGGTTAAGGGAAGCTAAGCTTGATATCCCGAATAATCTCCATTTTGTTTCGATGGACTTTACGACTAAGTTTTCTTATCAAGAGTTAGTAGAAAAAGGGTTTGATCATAAGAAAACGTTCTTTAGCCTTTTGGGTGTTTCCTATTACTTAACGAAAGAGGAAATTGCGTCCTTGATTCATCATATATTCGCTAACGTCCCGACAGGCAGCTCCATTGTTTTGGATTATGCAGATGAAAATCTCTTTGTAGAAAAAGGGATGTCTAATCGAGTGGAAAATATGGTGAAAATGGCTGCAGCAAGTGGAGAACCGATGAAATCGAGTTTCACTTATCAGGAAATGGAGCATATGTTAGAAAAATTAGGTTTACTAATTTATGAACATTTATCTCCAAATGCGATCAATGAGCTTTTATTCGCCAATAGAACGGACGACTTGTCTGCGTTTGAGACGATTCATTTTATCCATGCTGTGAAGAAGTAAAGAGTGATTTTTAGGAGTATCTCAATCGAGATACTCCTAGTATTTTAATGTGATAGATTAAGAGCTCTAAATCTTCTTCTACGTCCAAATATTAAATACTCTATTGACTATTTCACCAACTAAAACATTTGGTATGCCAAATACAACAAACTTATATTTAAGTCGATTCCTGCTTTTGTAATCAGCATGAGCATGATTATTTCTAAATTGGTTATAGCGGTAAAACCACATCATTCCAATATGCATATAGAATGCAATAACTAAACTTATCATTCCTACTATTAAATTTAGAAACACTACTATTTCAAAATAGCCTGTTATCGAGGCGATTATGATAGATATAAAAACGAATAATAATCCAAGTAAAAACCATTTTCTCATTAGATTGTAAAACCAACTTTCCAACTTCTATATATGGTGTTCATCCTAAACTGCCGCTGCTGTTACAAAGGCGAATCAAATACTTCGAAAATCCTATTACAGCTTCTAGTCTCTCTCGATCTGAATCGAATGCATTTAATCTCGTATTCTTACGTATATGGATCGCATCTTTTATAATGGTGTGCCACTCTTCTGGAAGGTGAACTAATCCATACTCCCCAGCACCCAATTTTGAAATAATATCATGTTCCTTTAACGTATAGAATTGGCGTAACAGACCAAGAACGGTCCATTCCACTTCAACATCTATGGTTTGGCTCGGTAGGTTAATTATTTTTTCAGTTGAATTTTCCATCATTTGAATTCGATTAGCCCAGTAAGAATTCATATTTTCCAGTACGTATAAAGTTAACTGATCAGAGTTGATGTCGATGGGATAAGCACTAGGCTCTGGCCCCAACACAGTAATTCCCTTTTTACTAAATAACCACCAAGTTATCGGATTAAAGTTGAAGTAATCGCCAAATGATAGAATATTATCATTAAAGTATGGGTAGTTATAGGCTGAATCACCACTAGAATGATAGAGTTTTCCTATGTCCTTCCGAGTGATATAGACACCGTCCATTTCTGGTTTTTTATATGTATCCGCTATTTTAGTATGAATAGAAGATAATGTATCTCGATCCTTCTCTGTTAGGCGGCGGTTTGTTATTGTAATAAAGTCAATGTCACTGGAGTCATCGACATAGGCATCGAGAGCGATGGAACCATGGATATATAATCCTTCAAGTGTTTCGGGAAATTGTTCATGAAATAGATTAATATATTCATCTAAGACTGTTTGAACAGTCGTGGATAGTGATAACATTTAAATTCTCTCCTTAGTATCATGATGGTTTAACCAATCCCTCGAATGATGTACGCGTGGTATTTGTAAGTTCATACTCTATATACCATCATGTTACCATAATGTTTGAAATATTTATTCAAAAAACAAAGATAACTTTGATATAATAAGGGAGATTTTTAAATGCTATTGGGCGATATGGGGGGATTCCGTAATGGGGGAAACGACAGAGATAAAAGCGGCTATCGATTATTTTGTACGGGGGGAGTTTCACTGTAGTCGGCAACCGGCGACTAAACTATATGATTTCAATTCAGTAAAACATCTTGCATTTGGTACGAAAGTTGCTGGTAGAACGGACGAGTTTTTCGTTTATAATGCAGGTCCTGATCATGTTATAGAAACCATAAATAAACAAGAACCGAAAGAAGATTACTGGCTTACTGTGTACTCTGATGAAAAACCGGATAGTTATGAATTGATGGGGTACTCGCTCAAAAGTACAGAGTATCTTATGATTTTAAATCTGGAGAGCGTGTCTTTTGATACAGAAGACAAGAGTATTAAGCGTGTAAAAACGGAAGAAGAGGCTCGACATATTAATCATCTGTTTGATAAAACTGTCATTGATCTTGGGAAAATAGACAACCCAAATCTGCATTATTACATTGGTGAGGAAAATGGGCAGCCTGTTTCGCATGGAAGCTATCTACTTTTAGATGGAAAGGTATGTTTTTTAGATAATATATTTACTTCAAAAGATCATAGAGGTAAAGGAATGGCTAATGCACTCTGTCAGCAAATGCTTCATGATGCCAAGCAGGAGGGAGCGGTGAAGAGTGCGCTTGCTTCCAGTCAAATGGGGCGATCCTTATATCTTAAATTGGGCTATCGTGAAGTGTCGAAAATGTGGGTGTTTAGTAAGTAATCCTAAGAGGGGCAGTAAGAATCCAATTTGAACAATCTATTATCAAAATGGATTCTTACTTTTGTTTAACCTTGATTATCCGAAAAGATTACTGTTCATTTGGAGGAGCATATACTTCTAACTTTCGGTCTGAAGTTACGACGATTTTACCATTAGATGTTGTAATTTCCAGAGGGAATACGACGGATCGCTTAGTTGAAAAAAGCCATTCTCTCCCTGGTTGATTAAGTATGATAAAAATCCCCTTTGTTTTATCTCCCATAAAGTTAAGGTATGTGGAGCTTATAGGCTCGTTATCACGTTCCTTAATTCCAATTTCCATTAATTTATTTCCAGCATCTATAGCGTCATCTACTGTCAGACCGATTTCGCTAATGTTTAGGATACCTTCTATAGAAAAAGGCTCTTCTCCATTTTCCGAAATAGCGTGTCTGGAGATAAACTCTACAATGTTACCGGCAGGGTCGTAGAAATATAAGGCATGAGCATCGATATTAGAAAAATATACTTCATCGTCGCCATCGCTTACATTCAAAGGTACTCTTTCTTTTACCCAAGCTTTAGACTCTTCAAATTTATTAGCAAAAATGTTAAAGGCGAAATGGTAATAAGGATCGCCTTCTACATGTTCCGATGTGAATTCTATTTCGTCTGTACCCGTTCGGATGCAAAAACGAAGCTCATCCTCCGTAATTAATGGAAATCCTAACGTGTCTACATAAAATTCTTTCATTGCCTTGATTTTATTTGTTTGAAGCGTCAATCGTTTTATTTCCATTACCTACCCACCCCAATTCAAAATATTTTTTATGCTGTTTTAATGTAAGTGTAATATATGCGTGGGCATAGATAAAATACTAATTTTGGATATATAGGTATCATGAAAAGTTATAGGAAAAAGTTAGGTGATTACTTTCATAAAAAAGCGATAACCCATTTTGGATTGTCGCATTCCTTAAGCAATTTTATTGTAAGATGATATCGTCCCCAACATGTATGTCACCGCTACGCACAACCTTCGCCCAGATTCCAAACATAGCATCATGGTTAGTAGCCAAGTTTCGGAGAATTCGAGCATCTTGTTTTAATTCTTCTTGTGCATTGTTTACCATGACACATCTTTGGAGTGGCGCAACAACTCTTAGAGCTACGGTTGGACCGATATGGATTGTTCGGTCAACCCAATCATCTTCGGGGTATCCAGTTGAATCGGTATCGATTAGAAGGTTTGCTCTAAAACGTCTAGGGTCAATCGCCTCTCCTAATTCCTGACTCAACATTCGTAACGCAGAGGTCGTAATAATGCTTACTGGACCTTCATCAAAATGTGATATAGATTCTTCTTTTGCCAATGTTACTGGAAACCCGAGTGACTCGCTCAATACCTCATGTACGTCAATATGGTCACCCTGATATTCGGAGCCATCGGGCATTGTTAAGATTAGATTGCTACCTTCATATCTTGCCCTATACTGAAATAACCCGTCCATCCGTTGGAAGCGTCGTGTTGTTTTGCCACTACCAAACTTTCCATCTAAGTTTTTTATAGCCCACAGGCGATCTCCACAAAGACCCCGATCATCAACAGAAGCTGTGGCTAAAGATTCTCCTAAAATGGATTTAACAGGAAAGCGGCGAATTTCCTGGACTTTCCCGATACGTTCATTATTATTTTTCAAAAGTTTCACCCCTGTTTCAGACTAGCACGTAAAAATGTACTTTTGTCTCTATTATCATTTAATCATGGACACCTTTTATAATGAAGAAAATTATTACTATTATATCTATTTTCTGTTTGATACTATAAAAACAAGGAAGGTATTTCCAGTCTATACGATATCATGATATTACTAAAGGGAAGATAAAAGTTATGTATATGAGCATTTCTTAAAGAAATACGTAGCAAATAACTTCATCACCTGCTCTATGGTATTGGATGTGTAAATATTACTTTTATTATAAATAGGAGCGAAGTATTTTGGAATCAGAAAAAAAGAGAATCCCAATGGATATTATTTTAGTTATTTTCTTCTTGATGTTAATAAGTCTTTTATCGTTATATAATTTGCAACAGACTTACCCTGGAAGTGAAAATTTTGTACTTAAGCAATCTGTATGGTTTGGCATCGGAATCTTATTCATGATAGGGATTCGCTTCTTGGATCTTAATCAATTATTCAAATTAAGTCTCCCTGCTTATATAATGGGAGTCCTTGTACTTGGAGTTTTACTAATTAATCCAGGTGGCATAGCACCAGAAATAAATGGGGCTAATAGCTGGTTTGTTTTTGGTGGGATCTCCATGCAACCGGCTGAATTTGCAAAGTTTACCACAATTTTATGTATGTCTTATGTCATTGTTAAACACAAAAATAAATATGGAACTGGTCTATTTAAAAGTGATTTTATATTGTTTAGTAAATTGTTGGTGGTTACAGCAATTCCTGTAAGTCTTATTATGTTACAACCAGATTTTGGTACTTCTGTTGTTTATCTTATAATTCTAGGGGTAACGGTTCTTTTATCCGGAATAAATTGGAAACTGATATTGCTTATTGCAGCTTCGTTCGTAATAATAATAGGAAGTGCATTTTTTATCATAATTACGTTCCCTGAGGAGTCTACAGAACTTCTTCCTATCGCACCATATCAAGTTGATCGAATAATGACGTGGGTACAAGAATCAGAGCATCAGAATGATAAAAACTTTCAAGTAACAAAATCTTTACTAGCGATAGGTTCTGGACAATTATTTGGGAAAGGTTTTAATAACCTTGAGGTCTATATCCCTGAAGCTCAAACAGATTTTATCTTTGCAATCATAGGAGAAAGCTTTGGTTATGTTGGCTGTACAATTGTGATTTTGCTATACTTTATCCTTATTTATAGCTTAATAGTCCGAGGTTTAAAAATGTATAAAATAGAACCATTTGCTTCCTATTTTTGTTTTGGTTTTTCAACATTGTTAGCAGTACATGCCTTCCAAAATATTGGAATGACAATTGGAGTTATGCCTATTACAGGAATCCCTTTACTGTTAGTTAGTTATGGGGGAAGCTCGGTACTTTCGACGATGATTGGGACGGGAATAGCCTTTAGGATAGCTGAAGAAAAACTAAGAAATGAAGAATATATTTTTTAGGAAAGGCTTGTAGGTAGTTAACCCTACAAGCCCTATTAGTGTTCTGGTTGCTACTGAGCAGTACTATTAAGTGAGTATAAAACAATAAAAAAGTTATTTATCCAATTGCCAGTAAATCATATTATTATCAGTATGTATTTTTTTCATATTCAATTTCTCTAACACTTTAATAGAAGGGGTATTATCATTTAGACATTCAGCAGTTATTTTATTTACTATATCGGAGTTAAATGCCCACTTAATGATACATCTTAATGCTTCTGTTGCAATACCTTTATTCTGTTCTGAGGGTGTAATCCCATATCCAACTTCAACAGATTTTTCTAAGTCAGGCTTACCTTTGAATCCAATATCCCCGATAATTTTATTCGTCTGTTTATCAATAACAAGCCAAACTCCCCACCCTAATAGAGTTTTATCTTTTTTTAATTCTTTCAGATACTTTCCAATATGAGATCCTAGCTCGTATTCTTTTGTTGAATAAGTTGATAATGCCTTATCAGAACAAGGGGTAAGTTTTAATCTTTCTGTTTGTAGCTCCATAATTATTTACTTTCTCCCTTTCTACTTTCAATCTATCTTTCTTGAAATAAAGGACCCGTTTGAGGAACAAAAAACTCATGTTGTTTATATAGTATTAGATTTCCTAGTCAGCTTAAAAAGCAAATAAGTTGTGAAAGACAGGATAATACCCGCCTTATTAAACTCTTCGCAAATTTTGCTAAAATAATTGTATCATAAATTTCTGAATTCTATATCAAATTATATCGAATAATCTAATTACTTCATTTCTTTAATGTTAATACTTTCTTACACCTGAAACCAAACTAAAATTATACTCATACGAAAACAAGGTGACCACACTAGGAACACCTTGTTTTAAATACAACACCCGATTGTTGTAGGAGGGAGTCTTCCCCCAAAGCTACTTTTTCTCCCATTTGTTCAAAACTAAATTGGAAAGTGTCACTTCTATAATGGAGTCCTCTTTAACGCTAATATCTTTTTCGTTTGGAAATAAATAAAAACCAAAGTCATCTCCGTCTCGATAATTTATACCAGAAATAGCAGCCTGGTCTATTTCAAAAGTATCTCCACGATAAGTAGCGGTTGCAATAACATGCATATAATCTGTGAAACCATTTTGAGTATATGCGTGTTCAATCCCAGATACTAATGTTGCTCCATTCAAATTATACGTTCCGCTCGCCCTAAAATATATTTGGTAATCTGATTTGTTATGTACCAATACATCGGATACATAAATTTGATTCTCACCATCATCATAAAGCACTTTACCTTTGTTGCTATCGAGGTCACTTAAATCAATCGTAACGGAATACTCTCCATCAACAGGAAATGCCTCGACCGAATAGTTATCAACGTTGTTTGTAACATAGCTAATGCCATTTATCCAAAGATTCATTAATCCACTGACCCATAGTACTAACAATGTAATAATTGCAATACCGATGAACGAAGCTTTAAATTTGAAAGGTAGTTGCTTAATCGAGATTCCTCTTTTTCTAATTCTAATTACTGTAAATACAATCAAACTCAATAGAAGGAACCCAATAACGATATATAACAAGTGTTCTACTTGATTAGTTATTCTGTTTTCTAAACCTTCCCCGCTAACACGTTCGATAGTTTCTTTAGGGTTTGAAAAAATGAGAAATGCAGCAAAGATCGATAATGCAAAAGTAGTGATGCTACCTAAATACAGGATGGAATTCTTTATTCTGTTATTCTCTACCTTATCAATTCTAGTTAAGATTTTATTCTCTATTTCTTTTATTTGGTTTTGATTAAAAGAAACATGCTGATCAAGTTTTTTTAATTCCTCATCTAAAGGGGTGTTCACTTATAAAACCTCCTTCCCATATAGCTTTTCCAAAGCAGGGATTGCTCTGTATAGCGTCGTCTTTACTTTCCCCTCTGACCAGTTTAGTATCTGACTCGTTTCTTCCGTGGAAAACTCTTTTATCTTCCGTAATATGATAACTTCTCGATAAGACCTTTTTAGTTTGCCAAGTGCCATATATAAATCCTTTGTACATTCCTTTATTTGTACCATCTCTTCTGGTAACGGATTTCTATCTATTAAAGAAGGAATGAATTCTTTGATTAACTCAATGGGCTTATGTTTTCTTATAAAATCTATCGTAGTATTGTGAGCTATACGAAATAACCATGTTCTAGGATTGGCTTTTCCCTGATAGGAGCTCATGCTGTTATAAGCTTTAAAAAACGTTTCCTGGGTCAAATCCTCAGCATGGTGATAATCACGAACCATTAATAATATGTATTTTAAAATGGCTTCACCATGCTGCTGATACCAATCCGAGATGTCCATTTTATCTATATCCTGCAAACTAGTCTCACCCCCTGTGTTACTGGTCATTATTAAGACGAAAATGAATAAGAATAGTCACACTTTCCGAGCATAATAACGCCTATACTAAGGACAAGTATGGCATTAAATATGGGAGATTGAAAAATTTTCTTTAACATAACTATTCTCCTTCTAAATAAAAGATTTGTTCAACGGGTACTTGAAATACGTTTGCCATCTTTAATGCAAGAGTAACGGATGGAGCGTAATCCCCTTTTTCAATTAACCCGATTGTTTGCCTTGAAACACCAATCTTATCGGCTAAATCTTGTTGCGTTAAACGATATCTTGCCCGCAGTTCACGCACAGAATTTTTTAACATGATTTTCTAACTCTCCTTCTTTAATTTCCACTACTAGCGTAAAGTTTTGTTTGCAAAATGTAAACTAAAGTTGTCATTTTGTCATAAAAAGTTAACATATAAATTTTATACTTCCACATTGAAAAAACGCATTCTTCTATTTTAGAGAACGCGTTTTAAGGTGAATAGCCTATATTAATTAGCACTATTTTGTACTATTTACTTTCATCGGTAGTTTACTTAAACTGACTTTGTTAAAGGATTACACGAACTTGTTTCCACCTTTGAAATCTCTCAATATGGATGATCACAACACAGTAAAAAAATTCGCTAACCTTCTCTTAATCCTAAATACCTTATTTCCTTCCCATCTACTTTTACTATAAAGATGTCACTATTTTCGATAGGTTCGTAGATTTTTGTTCCAACAAGTAATTTAGTTGCAGTATAATTTTCAAACTCATCACTGTTCGTTGTCTGTTTTTTAATCTCACCGATTTCATTTCCTAAAGTTAATTCTTTTTCAGTTACCCATTCTAAATCTTCAGCATTGCTATATACAATTCCATTAAGGAGAAATATATCTGCATTCTCATTCTCTAATAAAATATCCTCAGGAGTTGGATTATCATTAACAGTTTTTGATTCCCTCGGTGCTTTTTGATTGCTACAAGCTGCTAATATAATTGAGAATAATAACATCATTAATAAAGCTCTTTTATACAAACTTAGCCCCCCTTTACAAGATAAGACGGGTAATAAAATGTTCAGGTTTCACTTTAACTAGTTATGTTTGAAAGAAAAAAATTCTTTGCAATTCTTGCCAATATAGTAGATAACGGGATAAATACAATCGGAAATATTACTAAATCCATTGCATCAGTTTGAAATAAATCGACTAATAAATGACTTATATAGTAAAAATAAGCATGATAACTCACAAACAGAAATATCGTAAAAAATACCCAAAATAACAAAGTGTCCTTACTCATAATATAAAGCTCCTTCACATCCTATTTTTATGAAGAGTATTTCCTTCATATGTTTCAACAAAATCCTACCTAATTCCTGCCTAAAATACCGTTTAAGAACCACCTAAAAAATCCGTATCCAATTCCATCTCTTTTACTACCTCATCAAAATATACCTTATAAGCCTTCGCGTTAGGTCTGGAACTAATTATTTTACTTAATTCTTGATCCATATAATGGAGTGCGACACCATCATCAGTTGCATAACCAGACTTTATTTTCCCGTTGGCTATAAGTTCCTGATAGGAAGGTCTTCTCTTAGATTCCCCGTCATAATGTGGGCAATTACTCCCTTTGAGAAATCCTAAGCATTTTAATGGCTCTAGTTCATTTCCAAATGAATCTGTAACACCTTCTTCAAACCAACAAATGGAGCCTGCACTGATACCAGCTAACACTATGCCTTTCTCCCAAGCCTTTTGTAATATAGAATCTAATCCCCATTCTCTCCATAGAATGAGTAAGTTTCTCGTGTTGCCTCCGCCTACATAAATGATATCTTTCTCCAATAGAAAGCTCTCTAAGTCTTTAGTTGGTGGCTTAAATAATGATAAGTGAGAGGGAGTGCAATGGTGTTTTTTAAAGGAGCTGTAAAATCGCGATATGTAGTTATCGGAATCTCCGCTAGCGGTAGGGAGGAAGCAAATTTGAGGAGTCTCCTTTTCTGATTGTTGAAGTACATACAAATCTAATAATGGATTTTCTGGCTCCATGGAGAAGCCGCCACCACCAAGGGCGATAATTTGTTTCATAAGTTTTGATCCTTTCTTTATTTCTTCCACTCTTGTACTTTAGTTGTAGTTCACAAAGTAACTTATTATTACTACTATGTTAGTAATTTATTAAGGCTAACAAGATAGAAACGACTAAATTTGGTATGCCAAGTAGCAATCCAATTTACCAATAATTACTGTCATCACCTATTTTACGCTTAACATCATCCAATGCTTTTTCTGTATAAATCCTTTCTGACTCTCTAACATTTATAGCACCTTTATATAGATCTATTTTTTTATTTCTTTTCTTTGCTGTCCAATCAAATATAAGGCCAAAAATTAGTAATCCACCGAGCAAAATGACTAGAAATAACCATATAGGCATCCCGCCACCTCCATTTCTTTCCTTACATACGATCTTCTAGCGTATTTAGTTTCACTCTTCCATAGTCCGCCGCTTTCTAGCTATAACAAAACTAACAATAATCCCTACTAGGGAAGCTAGTATAAGTTTTATAGGGAAATTATTAAAAAACACCTCAGCTACGTATCCTGTAAACTTTTGAAACAAGGTTGCTTCAGGAGTCCAATCAATTACATAACCTATTCCGAATAGTGAAGGTAAGCTCATCAATAGAAAAGCAATAACAAAACTAACCCAAAATGCCTTTAGGTTCATTACATCACTCCTCGATATCAGTAATTTTCTCCTAGTTATGTAATCCTCTTATTTTCTTCCTCAAAAATTCATCAACAGCCCAGAATATAATTGCGGCAAAGAGTGTCACGACAACATAGAAAAAATGCTCAAAAAAGAAGGAAATAACCAACCCAGCTATTAGACCAAAGGTAATATGAACTAAAAATGCCTCGATATATCGTTGTTTGCCTTTTATATTTTTTGATAGCGAATCAGATAAGATAGATACAGGCATTCCAATAAGAAGTATGAATGGAAAGGCACCCATAAGAAACATACCGAGCGCAAAAAATAAATTATCCATACCAATGCCTTCTGTAATCACGAAATAAAAGTTAAGAAATAATCCAGTTAACAATGTAGTAGAAATAAGAACTAAAAATTTTCTTAGTAACATCAAAACCTTCCCCTTTAGTAACAATTTGATATTTCTTGTATCACTATTCTCTTCTAAAAAAAGTTCTTTATCGCTTCCATGCGTATCCGATGATCACAATCTTCGCAACAAAATACTTTGATATTATTTTCCTTAGCTTGTTTATATTTCTGACTTCCTTCATATACTTTGAATGTTTTTTTGCAGTTATAACAAAGCACTTCATAATAAAACATTGTTATCCCCTTATTTCCTTTAAATTTATTGAGAATGGTATCCATATTATCATCATTTGTTTAATCATCCATTTTTGAGGAACTCTTGTCTAAGAATACTCATTCTTAACCGATCAACGAACTCACCATTTCTTAATCTGTCTTGTCTTAAAATGCCTTCTTCTACATAGCCAGCATGCTTATAAGATCGGATAGCTTTTTCGTTATCCACTTCCACTCTAAGCCAAATCTTATTTAGTCCTAATTCATGAAACCCCCATGAAAGCATTTCATTCATGGCAGCAAGACCAAATCCTTTGCCCCAATATTCTTTATCGCCTATAGCAATGCCTAATTCAGCATGTTTGTTTAGTTGGTCCATGTTTTTTAAATCGACCCAACCAATATGTTTTCCTTCTTCCGTTTCGATCGCCTTTTGTTCATAGCCATTTGTTTTGTTAATACACATTTTAATCCAATGAAGCGTTTCTTCTCGAGTATAGGGAGGATACTTATCTGGCATATTTAAATGTTTAATGACTGCTTTATCTAAACACCATCTGTAACGATCTTCCACATCATCAGGCGTTAATTCTCTTAAATGTACTCTCGGTAATTCTCTAGTATTCATTTTCTATCTCCCTATATCATTATCAATTAAACTGCCAGTAAAAGGTTGTTGCATCATATCAGCAAGTCTTGAATCAGAAGCTTAATGAGTTTATCTAAATACTAACATAATATTCCAAATATAAAATCAAAAATTTTAAACAAAAAAAACACCCCAACAATGTTTGAGGTGCAATACCATCGGTCCCTTAAATTCACATTTCAACAAATAATAAAATCAGAGTGGCTAATGCCGTTTACAATGTCGTAATAATCGGTCCATCCTTCGTAAGAATAATCGTATGCTCGTATTGAGCGACAAAGCTTTCATCTGTTAGATAAGTCCAGTCATCGTCTTCAGATAAGAAAACTTCTTCTTCCAATGTCGAGATAAAAGGTTCAAAAGCAATGACCATACCATCCTTTAACAATTCGTCATCCCAGCGGGAGTAGTAATTGAGAATATGGTCTGGTGCTTCGTGAATGGACCGTCCGATACCGTGTCCAGTAAGGTTCTTGATGACCGTTAAGCCATGTTGTTTCGCCACATTATGTGCAGCTTTTCCGAGTGCGCTTGTTCTCGAACCTGGTTTTGCCTTCTCAAGCCCAGCATAGAATGCTTCCTTCGCAACGTCACATATTTTCTGTAAAATTGCTTCTCCATCCCCAACAACAAAGGAAATACCAGTATCTGCGAAATACCCATTTTTCGAACCGGAAACATCGATATTGACAAGGTCTCCTTCTTGAATGGTCCGGTCCCCTGGAATCCCATGGGCGACTTCTTCATTTATACTAATGCATGTATATCCGGGAAAATCATATACTCCCTTAGGTGCAGATTGCGCTCCTGCTTCTTCAAACATCTTTGCAGCAATCTCATCGAGTTCTTTTGTAGTTATTCCAGGTTTCGTACGTTTAACTAATTCATCTCGAATTGCACCGCAAATACTACCAATTTCTTTTAATCCATTAAAATCTGCTTCTGTCGTTGCAATCATTGTGGGTCCTCACTTTTTAAATATATTATGATGATCATGTTATTTCATTCTAGCATAAAAGGGAAGGGTCTTTCTTTTCCATAATGTTCATCTCTTCTATATAGTAAACTTCCGTCTGCTTAAATGTCTATTCTCATCAATTCGCTGGTTCCTCTAACCACTGTTTTACCTTTAGATCCATCTCTTTTTGTAAATCCTCGATATTACCACTATCTTTCTTAGCGAGCCTAACGTACTTTTTGGGAAACATTTCTTCTAAAGAGGACAGGTAATAAGAGCCGTCTTGTGGTTCTAAATACTCGATAACAGAATAATTTTCTCCCTCATTACGTAACCGAATGACGGCTGGTAGGGAATGGCCGGCTTGGCTTTCTAATCCAGTGGATTTGTTAAAACCACTATAATAAGACCACATATAGACACTTAGAACTCCTTCTGATTCACTCGTGCCATATACACGGTGGACTTCAAATTGCTTATCTGTATCCGGATAAGAGGAGGAATATTTTTCAATGATGTAATCAGATATCGCCTCATCTATCTCTGCAGTTATATGTTTATCTCCATTGACTAGCTTACCTTCAATTTCATTGCAACCGGTTAAAAATAGTGCTGCAAGTAATAAAATGAAGACACTCGATTTTAATAGGTTATTCAAGATTTTATTCCTCCTAATGTAAGACGCTTTCTATCTCCATTAAATCCATTTCTACAATAAAGAAATATGATAGATTCATAATTACGCAACTTTATAAAACTACTATCCTTTCACCGCATCGATTGCAATGATAGATATTATTTTTTGCATACAATAATCTATCAAGATTTTCAAATCCCCCGCATGCAGGACATCGTAACTTTTTCCTATCCAAAACTATATAAGATAGCAGAAAAACTCCTGAAAAAATAAAGAATATCCAATAAAATACTCCAGCAAATAATGAAATTCCAAACAACAGGACAAAAATAAATCCGAGGTTGATATTATCCCTAGATATAGATTTCATGGCTCACTCTCCTTAAATCATCAACATCAATTTCGAAAATAAAAGGCGAACTTGAATGATCGCCTTTCTCATAGTTGTGTTAAGGTGCCGGTAACTTTAAAAACGTTAACTAGTTGGAAGTTATAAGAACTTCTGAATCAAACGATAACTGATTCAATCCCTCTAAGATTTTTCTAGCTTCATTACTATGTTCCGTTAGTGGTTTTCCCTTATATAAAGGTACTTTACTGTATACCTTCCTGATACTAATCGGGTAACCATTTCCTGTTTTGGCGGTATTAATTCTAATTTTATTTGGTGCAAAAAGTAAAATATTGATTAGCTCTTTGGCTTCAGTAGAAGGGGATGCTTTTAACATGGACACCACATCGGAGTCCGTTAGTCGTGCAAAATCTTTCTTATTAACGGTATCTACACTCCAATGTAGTTTTATAGACTCTGCTAATAATCTATCTACGGCAACCATATGTGGTGATAAGAACAGTTTATGATCTGACAAAATCAGTCGTAAAATATAATGTCCTGTTTCAAGATCCGTCTCGATGCCTTTAGAGGTACATCTAATTTTATGTAATAAATGTTTAGGGAGAGTTTCTATCCTACCGGCCATATAGGTGTCTCTAAAAAAGCTATCCAGATGATCAATACCTAATATATTTTCGTTACCAGTGATAACGGAAGGCGCATTTAAGATTTCTATAATCTTATTAGGATTCATATTAAATTGTTTCAATATCGAAGCTATTTCATCCTCTAAAATATATTGTTCTGTTAATTGATGGTGGTTAAACTGTAAGGTGTTTTCTACTGCATGGGAGAATGGTAGATGCCCAACATCATGCAGCAATGCTGCTATCCGTAATTCCATATCTTCTGGGAAAAATAATGCCGTTAGCTTCCATACACCTATTGTATGTTCAAATCTACTATGAACAACAGATGAAACTAGTGAACCAGCACCGAAATGCGCTAAATGTTTTAACCTTCTAAGAGGTTTACTTTGAACTAATTGTATTTCCAAATCATTAGGTTGGATGTATGGATAAAGTGGTTCTGAGAATAGTTTTATTTGTTGTTTTTGAAATGAATGTCCTCCTTTATTTTTCATCTGCAGATGATTAAGGTACCTGTTGAACGTTACGACCTAACCAATAAGGCTATACGCTATTGCTTCATTCCTCTTCTTGATTTTCCTCTTGTATTTCATTTTCTCTTTTCTCCTTTAATGAAAAATAAGCATCAAAAATTCTCCTCGTAATAATAGAGTTGTTGTTCGTCATATCAGGATCTAGTTTAGGAACGAGAACAGCCACCGCTATTTCTGGATTATCATAAGGAGCGTAGGCGACCATCGTTAAATTGATGGTATCGTGGAGATTTTCGGCTGTACCTGTTTTACCAGCTATTTGATAATCTGTTTCTGTAAAATAACTATAAGCCGTACCACCGGGTTCTTGGAATACTTGTCTGAACCCCTCTTGAACCCGCTGGATATAGTTCTCATCCATTACAATTTTATTCAATATCTTCGTATTAAAACTACGATAAACACTGCCAAATTCCTCATCAGAAGATGGGTTACGTACTTCCTTTAAGAAATGTGGCTGAACACGGTAACCGCCATTTGCTATGGTGGACACATATTGAGCGAGTTGCATCGCCGTGTAGTTATCATACTGGCCAATAGCGAAGTCCATTAATAAACCGCCATCCTGTAATGTTCCTTTAAGACCAGGAGATTCATTTGGAAAATCAACTCCAGTTAACGTACCTAGTCCAAATTGTTTAAAGTAATTACGCATTTCTTGGAAGGCTTGAGGGTTGAAGCTAATCTTTTTCCCTGGATAATAATTATTTTCTCCACCCATTTTCATCGCGATATAAAACATGTATACGTTCGATGACAACCGTAGTGCATCAAGATCATTTACCGATCCTAAGTCCATCCATGAACCCTTGGTTGGTGTACCTTGTATATTAATTGGTTCGTCATATTCCCGGTGTCCGGGTGTGATGGTACCAGAATCATAGCCTGCTAGAATAGTAGCCCCTTTAACGATAGACCCTGGTACATGCTGGTCATAAATCGTTCTGTAAGCAGAATCATAGATTTGATCTTGTTTCTCATCGTTAAAACTTTGGCCGGAAACAGCTAGTAATTCTCCCGTATGCGGATCAATTACAACTGCTAGAGCATCGCGTAGAAGATTATTTTTACCACCTGCCGTTGCCGCCATTAGTTCCTCCCGAAGTATTTCATCTACCAACTTCTGAAATTCCATATCAATAGTTAAAATAAGACTCTTTCCACTTTCCCCTGGGACAACAACTTCTGATTCCAGAATAACGTTATGGTTATTCATAATATACTTAACTTGTTCTTTTCTACCTCTGAGTAGGTCCTCATATTGCGATTCAAGACCATTTTCACCTACTCTATCATTACGGCTATACCCCGTTGCTAAATAATAATCAATATTCTCAGCAGGAACGCCTTCTTTTTCCGTTGTAATATCTCCAATTAAGCTTTTAAATGTTTCGTCGTATGGATATTCTCTTATCCAGTCTGTAGTTGCATTTATTCCTGGTAGTGATGCGAGATGTTCTGCAATCCTGGCATATTCCTCAGGTGTGACATGTTCATTTTTCACAATTTGCGGTGTTAAGGCATATGCACGGTCAAGTTCCTTTTTTATCAAAATAATTTCTAAATCTTGCTTCGTTAAATGTTCATATTCATTTACTGTAATTCGCTTTAGAATCTCTTTATACTGTTCGGCAGGCTTTAGCTCATCTGCTTCTTCCATCGTTAGTTTGGCATTTGCTTCTGCTACATGTTCAAGATACCAATACTCTTTTTTCTCTCTTTCCGTAATTCGGCTAATTTGTTTTTTTCTTTCTTCTTTATCTGGATGAAACATATCGATATACGGAGCCAGCTTTCTAGCAACGGCTATTTTATCTTCTGCACCTGCATTCTTTGGGGGTGTATAGGTAATGGCATACGTTGGCTGGTTTTTTACAATTACATTATAATTGCGATCATATATCTCACCACGAGGTACTGGAAGTTTTGTTATATCCTGTGTGGTGCTGTCTATCTCTTCTTGA
This sequence comes from Ornithinibacillus jepli, assembly GCF_047228935.1. Classification (NCBI taxonomy): domain Bacteria; kingdom Bacillati; phylum Bacillota; class Bacilli; order Caryophanales; family Bacillaceae; genus Ornithinibacillus; species Ornithinibacillus jepli. Next base: position 538,444 of record NZ_JBFEGG010000002.1, on the reverse strand, counting down.
AACCTTTTGCCGTTAAGAATTTGAACGATACCAAGTTGGAGGATAAGGACGGCAAATAATACAAAGACGAAGAAAAATAATAAATTTAGACGAAAGGGAAGCTGAGATTGTTTCTTGTTTTCTTTCTTCATTTTATCTAACCATTCCCCTCACTGCGCTAACGTGTTTCTATTTCTATACTAACATAATATTCGGAATTTAATCTTCCTTTTTATGGAAAAAAACAAGGTGATCTGTTTTAGGGATCACCTTGTTTTCGTTAGTAGACGAAGAAAAGCTACAACTATATCCAATCGGCACTTTCATCAGCAAGTCTTTGTAAGTCATTCATAAAGATACTCGCATGGTAGCCATCACAAACGGCGTGATGAACTTGTAGGGAGACAGGTAAGCAAAATTCCCCATTTACTTGCGAATATTTACCGCCAGTAATGATTGGGAGAAGATAGTCTTCATTGTGGTTAATATTCAAATTAAACCCTGTAAATGAACTCCAGGGAATCATCGATATCGGGACATTATTTTCTGGTATTGGTGTCTTTGGAAATAACGTACCCGAACCGATGTATGTTTCTACATCCTTTTCATATTCAGAATGAAACTCTGAAAAAGTTGCGGTATGTGGTGACCAGACACTCGAAAAGGTTTTCGTCTTCTGATCAAAAATTGTATAAGACGGCAAAAGCTCTGCCCAATAGCCTACGTTACCTTCCGAGTCAAAATTAATCCTAAATTCTTTATGCGAATTCACTACTTTAGTAATCATAAAAATAAACGCAGGATATAACTTATAATTCTTTTTCTTTAAGTTTTCAAGCAGAACAGTAATACGAATATTATTCGTTATACTGAAAGTTGTTTGTTGAGCCAAATAATGTTCAAAATACTCTTTTCGTTTCCAATTCTCACGGTCAATTATATGAAATGTCATGTTTATGCCTCCTAAAAGTTTTTAGTTTGATTTTAGGAGGCTAAGTTCACTGCCTTTTTCATGGGAACCATCCTTTTCAATCGTATTGAAATACTTTTTTATATAATTATAATCACTATCTCAATAGTAGCATACTATTCCCAATTTATTAGTGGGATTATCATAAGGAAAAGGCGACCTTCATAGATCGCCTTAGACCAATTCGCTTATGTGGTAAAAATTCAACTTCTATCCAATGCTTTTGGCGGTGATTCCAACCAGCCTTTATCAATTAGGATATTTGCAGCATCATCAACAAATAAGCCAACGTTAGCGATAGCTCGGCCATATAATGCACCTATATCTCTTCGACCATTTACAGCTACGGAATTTCCAAATGATCTCATCTTGATAGAGAACATATCAAATTTATGAAATAACATTATTTTATCCGAGAAGGGGGGATAGGTAGATGCTGTAACCAAATGGTCAAGATATGACGGCGTTTGTAGTTTTTCATTATGAAGCTTTTCGCTTAGTTGCTTCACAGCTTTATCTGTCATATCTAAACCTCGTTTAAATAGAGACTTTATCTTTTCATCTTTAACCGTCTGATAAAATCCTAATAATAAAGCTTTGCTTGTTGTGTTATTTTCAATGTTATCATACAGGTGTACAATCTCCATTGCATGTAGAGGTCTCACATCTCCAAACCAACCGTTTAGGTAGCTTTTTTTACTAATAAAATCATTTTTTTCAGGTGTAGGAATGATGGGGGGCTTTACCATTAATTTCTTGTCAAATAGAACATTATTAATTTGTCCTAATAAAATCATGGTACATTGATTTGCGTAAATGAAAAATTCTCTTATATCTTCCCTTATTACTAACGGAATGGCAACCGAATAAATGCTCATCCCTGCCTTCGCCGCATATTTTAAATAATGGACATAAAATTCATCTTCGTACAAACGTGGGGCACCGAGATTTACATCCTCTTGCGTAAATCCTGCTGGTATAGGGAAATGTTCAGCGTTAAAGACTTTTTCAATCCTTCGCAAAAAATCCTTACTTACTGCTAAGCCATTTTCTAATAACGTCCGAATATACTCATCCTCACAATGTTGAAGGAAATAAGTAATGATTTGGCTCGACATACTATTGCCCATATAAGAAGTCCATAATTTGCCCATTTCAACAACAGTTAAAGGTTGAGATTCATCTTGTTCACTTGTACTCAAATGAAGCCGTTTCATAACATTAAAGGGATTTAAATCTTTTTCGACATGTACCATAGGGCATCCTCCAAGCAAATTCATTTAAGAATACTATTCTCAAAAAAGGAGATAATTATGAATTCCTCGGGATGGATATAATTAAGATGTATTATGATTTTCAATGCTTTTTTTTATATAAATTTCCCTTTGGATTTATAACAACTAATAACACTGCAACAACAAAATATAAAAGCATAACATACACCATTATCTCTAATAAATCACCGCTTATGACAACAAGTGAAAAATTAAAAAGCTGGTGTATTACAATCGGTATTACCAGATTTGGATTCATATTATAGAAGAACGTCACAATAATGGAGAAAGAAATAATTCCAATTAAAAACAGCACACTATACTTCACTAAATCTACACCATTATAACCGGAGGCCAACCAAAGTGGTGTGTGCCAGAATCCCCATAAAACGCCGATTATTAAAGCGGATTTCAAAGGAGAGTACTTCTTTTGAAGTTCATTTAACGCATAACCTCGCCAGCTTAGCTCCTCACCAAGAGGCCCCCTTATTACATTATCTAAAAATGCGAGAGCCATTAGACCAAGACCTGGATAGGAAAAAGCAAAACCTTGCGTATTGGTAAGTTGGTGTAGAAGCATTGTCACAACGACAATAATAACTTGAATAGCTACGATGGTACCAAGTACGGAAAAGCGAAGTCGGGTAGTGAATTGCTGTTTTATAAAATCCTTTAACCGTAATTCTGGATAAATTCTCTTAAATAAAATAATAAATGCAAAGGTTGATGACCAAGCAGCCATGATTTGCATGGTGACGGTTAACCACTCAGGTGCACCTAACCATATACATATCCCAATAACCATAAAAAGCATGAAAAATATGATATAAGTTAAGGTAACAAAGCTTATCAGTGGATTTTCGAATACTGATTTCTTTTTCATATAAAACCACTCCCTAATAGCAGTGGTTACATTATATAATTAGCTAAACTTAATATCTTCAGGCTTAGGGCTGAATCTTATATACTTTATTAGCTGATTCAATGGGATTTTCCATCTTAAGATAATGATCTTCTCCTAACCAATACCTTCTTTTATATTTATCTAATATTTCGTGCGTATCTCCAATATATTTATCTCGTTGGCGTACTCTTTCATATCTTAATTCCCTAGGACAATCTATGAAAATCGTAAAATCATAAAATCCTTTCCATTCTTTTCTTTGTAAAAAAACGCCTTCCATGAGAATGATGCTTTCGGGAGTTAAAGAAATGGTTTTATGTATCGTTTTATCAATAGATTTGTCATAAAAGGGGAGCGTTAATTCAGTATGATTACCGATTCCTTTAAATAATACTTCCGTCAGCAACTCAACATCCCATTGCAAGTAATAATACTCATACCATTCCTCATATCCGGTATTATACCTGTTATTCCTTTCGACGATAAGATCATCAATATGTATTACAACAATCTTGCATAGATGTTTTAATTCAGATTCGAGCTTATTTATTAAAGATGTTTTTCCAGCTCCACTTAAACCATCAATTCCAATTAAATAAGGACGATTTTTTATAGCGCGTTGCTAAAACTGATTAACTATTTCATTTTTTATATTATGAAGACACATAGGATCAACCTCTTCTACCTAAACTCCAAACTGTTTTAAGTGATGGTCAAGATGCTTGTATATTCCTTTACCCCATTGCTCAGGAGTAAGTGTACCGAAAAACGCATGTGGATGAGTCGTACATTTCTCTGGACCATTATGTTGGAAAGTTATAATTTTTTCTTTTAGCTTTTCTTTCTCTGCTTCGAATTCTCTTTCATCTTCTATTAAAATGGTCGGAATGGTGGACATATTTCGAGCTACTGGCTTGTCGTTATAAAACATTGGTTTTACAAAGTTTCCTATTAGTATTCCTAACCAACCTCTCGCTGGAGAAGAATGACCCATTGCAATGTCTTGAAAGGCTGAGCAATGTGCAAGCATTTGCGCAACCTTCATTTTACCCCATTCGGGCTTTGAATTTGGGCTTAACTTGTCAATGCGGTTTAAAATTTCTTCTGTGTGTAATGGATGATATATATTTTTCATTGGTCATCTCCGATCTAATTTTAACTCGGGATTCTTTCATTGATCTGCCTCAATAGTTTAATAATAGAAGAAACCTTTATCTCCTTCTTACAAATATCGAATACTTAATAGGGCATTCGAAGCCTAATTTCTCAGCTAACTTTCTTGATGCTATGTTTGCCACGTCACAATCCCAATTCGGAATTAGTCCCTTTTCCAAACACTTATCAATAAAAGCCTTCCCTAATATGTAAGCTAAACCTTTTCCGGTAAATTCTGTTTGGGTTGCAATGTCTATTTCAACAAATGAATTGCTCCGGAAAATGGATGTACACTCACTAACAATTCTACCTTTATACAAAGCAGAAACCCCTATTCCATTAGCAAGAAAGTTAGATACGGAACCCCAATATTGTTTATAGTAATCTTTATTAAACTCAGGACTATTTTCAATGATATCCTTGTCGGTCATTTTAACATGATAATCTTTTGGTATATCTATCACATTAGATAGATACTTTTTCTTATTAAATGTATAGCTATACCTATCCATTTGCGAAATTTCATCTTTAAACAGATTACAAATTATATGATCCCATTCTTCAGTAGCTGAAAATAAAGTGAAACGATCTCCTATCTCTTCCTCATAAAAATCCCGAAATGAACGATTGAAATCACTGTTTCTTTCATGACCAGCTATAAAATAAATGCCGATTTTCGTGCCTATTAAAGCCGTTTTAGGACAATCACTGTTATCTACAAAAACCATTCCTGAAATGATTCTTTCAATAATAGAATAAGCGAAGGTAGGAGATGTTTTATTTTGATTCAAAATAGGTAATACCTTATTAAATTCATCCTCTTTTAACATTTCCATCGTTATCACAACCTTTAAGTAAAGCCAAATACTCCCAACTAAATGCTTCCCCGTTTGCAAATTAATTGTATCATAAATTTCAGAATTTTTATCGAACTCACGTAGATACTCGTAACTAAACAAGAAAAACTAGAACAGTCCTAAAAAAAGAACCAACCAGTTATAGATTGATTCCTAAAGGAAAGCAAAAAAACCACTCCTTATTTGTAGTGGTTAAATGAGATTATTTCATCTTTCCCCGTGAACACCTTATCGTATAATCGGATCATAACATAACACTTAAATTGTTTTTCTCAAAAAAAAGACCATCATCTCGATGATCTTTTATTTCACTAAAGCAGCCGTTAATTTAAGCACATTTACTCACAAAGTCAGCACTAAATAGGTGTCATTTTGCTGCACTGTATCCTTGTACGGTGAAGCACTTGCATTGTTTGGTTAGTATTATTTCCAAAAGCATAAAACACGCCTTCAGTTCAATATCAATTATATACTTTAGAGATACCTAATGTCTTTAATTACGCCGAAAATTAATCCTTTACTTCGTATTCTGTGCAACGAGCATATATAAAGATTCCGCTGGGAAAAACTTCTCCGTTACCTGAAATCCTGCTTTCTTCATTTCTAGCTCCATTCCTTCCAAAGTAATTCTAGGTCCTTTATCTGCGCTTCCTTTTAGAACGAGTTCTAGACAGATTAGATAGCCCTCTTTTTTCAGTACATTTCTCATTTGCTGTAACAGTGGACCCAACGGCCGAATTTCATGTAGTACCAGAGAAGCAATGATCATATCGATAGTGCCATCAGGTAAAGAAAGTTCTTCCATGCTTTCTTGCACCGGGACAATATTCATAAGCTGTTCCTTCAAGGCTCTCTCTTTTATTATTTCCAGCATTGTTGCATCGATATCTAGCGCGTATACTTTGCCTTTGATCCTCTTCGCCACAGGGATGGAAAAATAACCGGTTCCAGCGCCAAAGTCTAAGATACTGTCTGTTTCCTTTAAAGGAATCATATTTAGAAGCTGTTCCGGAGAGAATTCTTTTCTTCGTTCGGGACTTTCCAAGTACGATACTTTTCCTTTACTGTGCTTGCCATTCGGGTGATGCATAGATATCCTCCTCTTTTTTACGCGTGCTGTTTATCCTGGTTAAATTTTTCTTCTATCAGTGCTGCGTTCACTGATATGGCAGCCATAGAACCCTCTGCTGCCGCAATAATTAATTGGGAAGGACCGGCAATTCGCGTATCTCCGCAAGCAAATACCCCTTCCGTATTGGTACGTTGCCAGTTGTCGGTTTCAATTCCGCCTTGCTCGTTTACTGTATAGTTAAGTGTAGAATCAAAAGAAGCAGCCTGTTTCCATTCTGCAGAGATAAATCCTCCTTCACGGTCTACAGTCGTACCATCCTCAAGTTGGATTTTATTCAGCATCCCGTCATCTCCAATGAAACTGGCGATCTTCTTTTCATTTATACTGATTCCGTAGCTTTTGAGCAATTCTTGTTCTTCCGACGAAAGTATCTTATTGCCATTGGTAAAAATAATTAAATCATTCGTCCAATTGGATACCATTTTCGCCATATGAAGCGCCCTTTGATCATTTGCAATCACTGCCAGCGCCCGATCTCTTAATTCCCAGCCATCACAAAAAGGACAGCTGAACAGGCTCTTGCCATAGAACTCTTCCACTCGTGGGATATTCGGAAGGACTTCCTTAAAGCCAGTTGCGAGAATGATTTTTTTCACGCTATATACTTCCCCATTTTCTGTCTCCACCTGGAACAAGGAGTTTTCTTTATTAATACGATGTACCCGTTGCTTTTCGATCCTCACGTCTGGGTACTTGCTTAATTCTTCATGGGCAACCCTTTTGAATTCCATAGGATTAATACCGTCTCTAGTGATAAACCCGTGAGATTCTGAAACAACCGCATTTCTAGGTTTGTTGTCATCGAACAGGATAGTTTTACGTCTTGATCTTCCAAGAACTAATGCAGCATTAAGTCCAGCTGGCCCTCCGCCAATCACAGCGCAGTCTAGTATCATCTTGTTCACTCCTTTAATTTCACTTTTATTGTTATTTCTGTTTGGATTCTGCCTCTTTAGCAATGTCGATCAAAAGCTTTGATTTCAGTTCAGCCTTCATATTTTCCTCTGCCTGTCTCATTACTTTTTCAATCAGACAGCCTTCATGGTGAATGGAACAGTCGAATAAGCTAGTATCTCCTTCAGTCGCATGAATTACATCTAAAAAAGATATTTCATGTTTTCTTCTTGAGATTTTATAGCCCCCCTTCGCACCAGGCGTCGACTCAATCAAACCTGCTTTCGCAAGTTTGGTTAATATCTTAGAAAGGTAAGTCGGGGAAAGATGCTGCATTTCGGCTAATTCCTGCACTCCCACCGAGCTTTCCCTTGGTTGCAGCATTAAATGGACAATCGTATGCAAGGCGTAGTTTGTTGCGTTTGAATACCTCATACATAACCTCCTTGTTTTAAATGGGATATTAAGGACTCTTAATATCTATAATATAAATTGAGTCTATCATTAGACGTGAAGGAAGTCAACATAGTGGTTTTTAAACTTTGACTAAACTGCTCCGCTAGTTGAATAAATATCGGAATTTTTACCAATTCAATTTAGTACTTGTAACCAACCAAAATAATAGAATAGTCCTTTTCACAAGAAAAAAAGAACCAACCAGCTATGGTTGATTCAAAAATAAAATTATAAATTCCAGGGGCCTTAGTTAGCAACAAACCCAACAGCCTCCACCAACATCTCCGAAAAATTATTCGGAATAAAATGCCCAAGCCCCTTAATCGTAATTAATTTACACGGAATACGATGTTCCTCGAGAAGCTTCACTAGTTGTACCGTATTCTCATAAAATGGATCCTGATCGCCTGTAATAATACAGCCTCTTAAATCACTCGGAGCTGTCTTGATTAACGTTTCAAAGGCAGCCACATCTTGCACCGATGGGATTACGGTAATGAACCCACGCACAGGAACGGTTTGCGCCAGGCTTCGTTCTATTGCCACTTTACCACCTTGCGAGCCACCGGCAAGGATGTCTAATTGTGTGTTACCTTTTTCCTTAAACGCTGCAAAATTCTCACGTATCTCATCCAGCACCACTTGCTGTTCATCCCAGCAATATGCGTTATACCCGAATATTTGGGAGGATTGTGGGAAACCGAAAAAATAGTGTTCTGATGTTACGTCATCTAACCAGTGCGGGGCAAAGTCCCGTGCATTTGACCCGCGCATATGTAAGGAAAATATTCCTGTCTCCGAATGAGGATTTCCATATGTAAAAAGCTGTGATGTCATTTCGCTTTTCGTACTTTCAAATATGTCTTTACACGTAGCCACAATGGACTGGAATTCCGAAAGCTCCTGAAGCGGCTTTAAATCCGGATCTCTCGTAAGAATGATAGGATTCCACCAAATTTCCTTTTCCAGACCTGCTTGAAGAGCCGAAATAGCCTCATCTAGCTTATGCTGTAAGGCGAATGCACATGCTCTCCAAAAAATCGTTTTACTGATTCTATCAGGAAAGCTTTGCTCGACTTTATCAATAAGCGGGTGGACCTCATCGATTTTTCCTTCTTGAAAAAGCTGAAAGACTTCTTTTTGACATGCAATAAACTGAGCTTCTGACATCACGAACCGCTCCTTTATTTACAAATTAGTTTGCAACAACTTTCTCTGGCTTTTTCTTCCTTCCTTTTTCCTCAGCGTCTAAAATCACGCTATTTCCGTTAAACACACCGCCATCTTCAATAATGATTCCGCGGGAAGTAGCTGTTCCGTTTAATGTCCCTTTTGCTTCAATTTGAATCTTTTCCGTTGTTTCCACTTCGCCTTTTACTTCACCAGCAATAACGACGTTTTTCGCTTTAATCTTCGGTTCTACATGGGCGTCTTGGCCGATGAAAACATCGCCACTGCATTCGATTTCGCCGATGATTTTCCCATCTACTCGTAAGCTAGTGGGGAGGGTGATTTTTCCTTCGATTACGGTTTCTGCACCGATGATTGTTTCAATTACTTTTTCATTTTTCTTTTTATTCAATGGTTCTATCTTCCTTTCCAAGTCCTATTCAATATCAAATTCGCCATATAGATTAAAATATGTTTTCGGGTCAACCGGTTCGCCGTTTCGGACTACTTCATAATGAAGATGTGGTCCTGTGCTACGTCCTGTGCTGCCAATCGTTCCGATAATGTCACCTTTTTTCACGGTGTCACCGACTTCGACCTCGATTCGCATTAAATGCCCGTAAAGTGTTTCATATGTACTAGAGTGTTTAATTTTAATCGCATTGCCATAGCTTCCGTAATACTTAGCCATCGTGACAGAGCCGTCTGCTGTCGCATAAACGGGTGTCCCGTATTGGCCTCGAATATCGATCCCACTATGGAAGGAGGAGGAATTATTTAACGGATCTTCTCGCACACCGAAGTCAGAAGTGATCGTATTCGGGTGTGTCGGCCATGCGGTTGGTGTATATTGCAATTCCGTACTAAGCTCATCCACTACGGAAAGGGTGTTTTTATAGCGTTCGATTAACTCAGCAGATGGCACTAACATTCCGTCTTCTGACACTTCCATGCTTGTCCCAGCCGCTAACACCTGCATACCGCCACTTGGTTCCACGATAGTCGGTAATTCGTCTATGTACTCGCGCATTTGTTCTTCTAGCTCGGTTAATTCTACTAGTCTTGCTTTCGTCTCACCGGTTTCTTCCTCTAGGACAGCGAGATTTTGCTCTAGCTTTTCACTTTTTTTCGTTTCGATTTGTAGGTTAGCAGATAGCTCCTCGATTTCAGCCATGTTCTGGTCGTGCATATGTATGTAATAGATGAGTGCGATGACTGGAATAATCGGAAGTGCGATCATGCCATACAATAGAAACTTATTCATACGAAATCGTTTGACAACCTGGTTCGCATCATTGGATACAACCGTAAAGGTCAGCAAACGATTTTTCTTACGCTTTTTTTTCAACCAATTGCTCTCCTTTCCCTTCATCTATGGAAATTAATGTAGTGATACGATTTGCAATCCTTGTTCCTGCAAATACGTAATAATCTCCGGTAGTGCCTCTAATGTTGCTTGGGTCTCATGAAGTAGAATAATAGAGCCGGACACATCTGTAGACTTAATATGTTCCACGATCTTACTAGCATTACGTAGTTCCCAATCTTTCGGATCATTATTCCAAAGGACGATTCGTTGTCCTAAATCTTGGGAAATCTGTTCGGTCGTATCGTTTAAATGACCATACGGTGGTCGGAATAACGTAATCTTCTCCCCGATAACCTTCTCAATATCCTCAATCGAAGCTTGTAGTTCATCCTTCTGCTTCGCTTGGTTACTATGAGCAAAATTAATATGATGGACAGAATGCGTGCCAATGGAAAGATTGTTTTCATAGATATACTCGACACTTCCAGGAAACTTCGCAATATTAGACGTAACGAGAAAGAACGTGCCACCAACACCAAATTCCTTCAATACATCGACAATCTCCTTAGAAAATTGGGACGGGCCATCATCAAAGGTAAGAGCAACCATCCCGTCTGGAACACGGGCAGAAGTCCCCTCATGAAGCTCAAAGAATGGAATTTCCGGTTCTTCTATGACGATATTTTCTTCTAGTAAATTCGTTTCCGGAGCAGGTTCTACTTTTTCCTTAATAGGTTCTCGATTTTCCTCAGTAAGATCATGGTCTGCCGCTTGTTTATCGGGTTCAGCTTGGGCATTCGTTAAAATCGAATGGCCAGTGTAGGTGAACAAAATAGCAAGTAAGGCGACTATACTAAATACAAGTGCTAATCGTTTCGGCTTTTTCTTCGGAGTCTCTAATTCTACTTCAGGCTCTTCCATTACTAGTTTACTAGAAAGAAAGGATAGCTTGTCCAAATCTGCTTGGGACTGTGCATTTTTTATTTGTGCTAACTGTTCTTTATACGCGTCCGAACATATAAATTCTAAGCGAAGGCTTTGCTCGCAGTACGTCTGGGTGATGATACTTTTTTGATTTGTCACGTGAAGCGAAAGACGATAGAACGACCCGTTTGAAAAATTCGTTAATACGTTTAACTGTTTCGCCGTTTCATGGTCGACTTTCCAATACAAGGTATGAACCTCGTCCAGATGAAGATTGACCTGTAAGTAGTAATTATGGTCGTATTCTTTTATATCGAGTAGCTGTAGTACTTTAAGCTGATACATCTTCATGCCCCCTTTCTCGGCTATAACATGATGAATCTATTCATTCTGATCAGATGAATTGGATACGGAATTCTTCGCTGTGAATGAGAATGACATACGCTCGGTGAATTCGTTAATCGTTTTCATAAGTTCGTTCTTTTCTTCTAAAATTTGCTTATATTGTGCTTGGTACTTGTTGTTTTCAATTTCCATGCTGCGAATCTGTTCTTCTAGTTCATTCACTTTACGCATATGCTCATATTTGCTATTTGTAAATTCTTCACTGATTTTGTTGTATTTATCTTGCGCGGTTTCTAATTGACTAGAGATTTTCTCGTATTCGGCGTTGGAGTTTTGTTGGAACTCTTTATAGTCCTCTAGTAATTGATCATAGCTCATTTGCTTGTTTGTAAGACTGTTTTCTAATGTATGTATTTCTTTATTTTTCTCATTGATTAGCTGGTCGCGATTTTCTAAGTCTTGCTTGTAGCGGCTAATCGTTTCGTTCGCTTCTACAAGGCGCTTCGCTAGGTCGCTTTGTTTAATGCGTAATAATTGGCGGTCCTTTAACATGTTCTCTACGGATACGATTAAATCAAGGGATACTTTATCTTGATCTTCCTTGGAGAAATAATTTTTATTAGTAGATTCGGCAGGGGAATGAATTTCTCTGACAGGAGCTTCTTCTTCGATTGTAGCGACTGCTTCTTCCTTTTCCGATATGATATTCTCCCAAGCTTCATTGGATTCCCCGGTAGCACGGTTCCCCTTGAACCACCCTAGACCTTTTTTCTCTGTTTCCTTTGACATATAAACTCTTCCTCTCATGCAATTTTGTATATAAAAATAGTAATTTAGTAGACTAATATAAGAATTCTCTAATTTTATTGTAAATCTATGTCGAGGAATGTCAATGGATATTGGTATCTTATGGCCTAAAACTTCTACTAAAAGTAGAGAAAAATTCGGATTTAGCAGAAAAAGTGGAAATAAAAGGTAGAAAAGATGATATTTTTTTACTAGGAAGGAGAATCTAGGCTTTAAGGAGATTCTCCTTAGTAGTTTCGTAGAGTCAGCTCCTGTTGGCTGATTCCTTTAGCTTCTGTAGAAAGTAGGAAGCTTTCTGGTCAAATAAGTCAAGCATCTCCGGGGAGAGCGTGCCTATTACCATATTGGTTCGTGCCATTTCCTTTAGCTCTTGGAGAAAGGTTCGGAATAGGGTCATGTCTACTTGGACGTCTTCATTGAACTTCATGAGGCTCGGGAAATTGGTGAGATTGGTGCGCAGGAAGCCCGTGAGTTCAATGGCTTTTACGTAGAATTGGTTAAAACGCACTGCGAAGCCTTCGCTTTTCTCCTGTAGTCGCGTCTCCACGCTATCTAATGCGTTATGAATCGCTCTTGCTTGATTTGCTGCTGCGGCAAGCCAGATGAGGTGGTGATGTAATTCATGAAAAGTGGGTGCAGCTTTTCCTTCTTTTAAATAACTCATCACGAGTACATATTCCTCTAAGGCATTCACCATATGGTTCAAACAGGTAGGAGAGAGGTGGATCCCGATATCCCCAGTTAGACTTCGCTTTATAATGGAAAGCTTAAAGTCTTTTAACTTCTCGGCAGCCGTTTCTGCCTCCTTGGTAAAAGCGATGACGTTATTGTTGGATAGGTTAGTTGCCTTTTCTAACAGGGTGTTGAATGTATTCGTAAAGCCTTGCGCTTTGGAGATGGCGTCTTTTTCTTTCGGGGAAAGCACGTTATGGATAATGGACGCGTGAGCTGATAAGACGTTAAGCCAAAATTGATGCTCGTATGATGCACTCTCTACATATTCCTTCAAGCGATTATCACCCCTTTTTTCTTCATCATTTTAATGTATTCGTGAGGGAGTGGTAATATTATTGGGAAAGTTGAAATAGGGGATGGAAGCGGGAATTGGTAGGTGTGAAAGACGTGAGGATTTGATACACTAATGAAAGACAAGCATGAAAGGGACGGATAAACTTGAAAATCACGATTATATCAGTAGGAAAATTGAAGGAGAAGTATTTAAAGCAAGGGATCGATGAATATATGAAGCGGCTATCTGCCTATGCGAAGGTGGATATCGTGGAGGTAGCGGATGAGAAGGCACCGGAGAATATGAGCGAAGCGGAAATGGAGGAAGTGAAGCGCAAGGAAGGTGAACGGATTCTCTCCCATGTTGGTCAGGATACGTATGTGATTACACTTGAAATTGGTGGGAAGATGATAAGCTCCGAGCAGCTTGCGGCTAAAATGGACGAGCTTGCGACGTATGGGAAGAGTAAGATTGCGTTTGTGATTGGTGGGTCGCTTGGGATTAGTGAAGCGGTGCAGAAGCGGAGTGATTATGCGTTGTCTTTTTCTAGGATGACGTTTCCTCATCAGTTGATGCGGCTTGTGCTTTTGGAGCAGGTTTATCGGGGGTATCGGATTATTAAGAATGAACCTTATCATAAGTAAATGAGGTTTTGAACTAGTTAATAATTTTTATAAAATAAGGAACAGGAGCCTATTAGACTTCTGTTCCTTGATCACACTAGTTATTGGTTAGCTCAAATTCTATAGGTACTTCAAATACTTCTTTATAAGAGTCTAAAGTTTGTATATGCCAACCATCATTTGGAAGGTCCTCATAACTATCGGGATACCTTGCACCATCAAATTTTTCACATAATGTAAAACTATACGCGAAATTCTCAGGTAAGTTAATATTTCTTACATCTTTTCTGTTAGCCTTATTTGTTTCTGTAATAAGCTCCTTTAGCCGATCAAAGGAATGTTTGGAGAAAATCTTCTTTCCATATAAATTTTCCTCAATTTTATAAAAGTGAACATAGTTACTTTTATCATCAAATGCTGTAAAAACTTCAGAGTGCTTCTTATTAATAAATGTTATCTTTTTCACCATATTAGCATGAACACGTGGTACCACAGTTAAATCAATTTGGATTTGACATTGAGTTTTATCGTGCTTATGTGGGTATCTCCAATATGCATAATCACAATATACATCTAGATAAGGGTTTGGTGGTTTTTAAAAAACTCTTTATAGATGGAAGTTAACGTATTAACTAGACTTAATGCTAAACCAACAACTGCAATAATTAATGTTGTTATTTGCATTATATAACTCCAATTCAATTTATAGTAAATAATTAAGTATGTAACAAGCATCGCTGAATAGGTAAATTAAATTTGTCTACTTTTTAGCTACTTTTTATTTTTTGAGGTAGTAGCATAGTAACCAATATAGTATAAGAAAGCGAAGGTCATTTCTTTAAATATTATTATTATTACTAGCATGAAAATAATAATATTTAAAAAGTCAAACTTTTTTACAACCATTCCAGAAACAGCAAAAATTGATTTACTGACCTTTCCAGAAATTAAACCTAAACCTAAACAAATGATTGATAGAAAAATAAATAGTAAATCAATAGTATTTATATTTAAGTGGAAAGCTATAAAAGTAATTGTAATAGATATTAACATCATTAAAGGGGCTAATGCCATTTTAAAGTTATCAAAGTTTTGCTTTTCTCTGTAATTTGTTATGTCTAGGGATAAATTAACAAAAGATATTATAAGTGATATCAAATACAAAATTCCGAAAGTAATTAAAGCCCAATTTGGAAAAATACTAAAGACGCTCCAGTATTGAATTAAAATACATACTAAAAATGAAAATATAGAAACAACAATTTTACTTGTTATTTGATTAAAGCCTTTTCGTCAATAAAACCATGAACTTTGAACCAGGCTTTAATAGTTAAACTAGCATTGATTAATTGGAGAGATAGTAAAATGTAAATAATTTCCCAAGGAAAGTAATTTGGATTAAAACTTAGTTTGAAATTATCAAATTGTAATTTAATTATAACCCAAAGTAAAACTAGTATAATTATAAATATAAACTTATTATATTTTAATGATTTACTTTTAGATGGTACGCCAATTAAATGCTCCCAAATACTCTTGCCAACCGTCTCTCCTATCCAATTAATAAAAACCTTTTTTGAGCTCTCATACAGCGGTTCGGAATTTTTATTAATAGAATAATTATAAGTGTTTGCTAAGACAACACCATATGTTCTAAGTAAGGTGATTAATGACAAAACTATAATTAATTTATCGAAAGAATTGATAATTAATTGGTCTGTAATTTTAATATAATAGTTTAAAAAAGAAATAGTTATTAAAAATAAAAGTGGAACAAAAAAGTTACTAGACTTCAATATTTTTTTCTCGACACTAAATAGTAATGAGATTCCTAACAAAACTATTGAAATCGTAACAGTAAAATCCATTAAAAATAGTGTTATTAAGTTAATATCAATATCTTTTAGAAGTTCGTAAATACACAAATAAATAAAAAAGGAAAAAATATGTAAATAGGTATTTTGGGCGAAGGGTTTGTATAAACTTAATGGTATTAACGGAATAAATAAACTTATTAATACTAAAAGTAAATTTGTTTGAAAGTCTCCTGCGCTAGAAATCAAACTCCAAAAAGTAACTAAAATAAAATAGAGACTAAAATTTTTGTTTAGGGAATTTTGTATATTAAAGAATAAGATAATTAATATAATGAAAGTTAGGTATATGCCATAATTTAAATAACCAAATTTAGTAAATAATAAATAACTGAATAAAGTGATTATCCCAACTATAATTCCTCTAATAAAAAAGTCTTTTTGAAAATTATTAAATGTTATATTTAGCTCTTGAAGTAAATACGAATCTTTATACCTTTTAAAAATAAATTGTAAAACCAAGGGGCAAGCTAAAAGTAATATTACACTTAAGTTAGAAAAATAAATACTAGAAAAAAGGATGAAAAACAAGTATGAAATAAACCAAATATATAAGATTATTTCGTTTATTTTAAGACGTGTATTTCCATTGTCATTTGTTAAATTAAGAAAAATAAAAGGAAAAACTGTTAATACTAGCAAAAACAAATAAAACATAAATTCCCACCTCGTAAACTTTTCTTATACTAACTAGCTCTATATTATAAAGTAATAGAATTTAGTAAACTAGTAAGAATTATACATATTGAAATTTCCTAAAATAGTTAATTCATTATCAAGAAACCTCATTTAGATGCATCACGAAGAGCCTTATCATAAGTGAAAAAATAATTATGAATTGTAAAAAAGTGTATAATATTAAATAATAATTATAAAAGCATTAAATAGGAGGAGGGGTTATATGGAAAATATAAAATTCACAATAGAAGATAGAGAGATTGCTGAGCTATTAGGTAGACAAAATTTTACGAGTAAAGAATCCGCGGTTTTTGAATTGCTAAAAAACAGTTATGACGCAGGAGCTAAAACTTGTGATATTTATATAAATGATGATTATATAAAAATTATTGACGATGGAAAAGGAATGAATGAGGAAGATGTAAAGAAAAGCTGGATGCATGTTGGGAAAAGTGATAAAGGTTATATAGATGAAGATAATAGTAGAGTTTTAACTGGATCAAAGGGTGTAGGAAGATTTGCTTTGGCAAGATTAGGTGACAGAGCTAAGATTATGACTAAAAAAGAAAGAAATCTTCCAGTGCAATGGGAAACTGATTGGGTTAATTCTGGTATTAAATTAATTACAGGAAATGTTGAAATAGGAACTTTTATAGAAATAACAGAATTGAGAGATAAATGGCGAATAAAGGATATAAAGAAATTAAAAGATTTTCTCAATAGAGTTTATAAGAGTGAAGAAATGAAAGTATTTGTTCATTTTAATCAAGAAAAACCTTATCAAGTGAATTCGGTATTTAAAGAAATAAGAATAGGTGTCAACTATAGTACGAAAATATCTTTAGATTACAATAGTAAAAATATGGAGTTAACAGTTGCTATAGAATCAGATGAGTTTAAGGAGGAAATTAGTGAAATAGTAGATATCAATTCAGTTAAAGATTATAAAGAAACGTTTAGTATGGAAAATGAATTAAAATCCTCAAAATTTATTGAGGATTCTACCTTCTATTTAACTCAATTAGGTGATTTCAGTGCTGAATTATATTTTAGTCTAGAAAAACAGCCAGCTCGTATAGCTGAGAAATTCATGTATAAATATAACGGATTAGATAGTATTGATACAAGGATAGTTCTATATAGGAATAATTTTAGTATTTCTTCTTTAGATGGAATTAAAGATTGGCTTGAAATAACTTCTCGTGCAAGAAAATCCCCTGCAGCAGCAAGTCATCAAACGGGTAGTTGGAGAGTGAGATTCAATCAGATTTTTGGATATGTTGATATTGATAAAAAGATAAACAAAAATTTGAAAGACTTAGCAAATAGACAAGGCCTGGAAGAGGATGAGTATTACACCTTTTTTACAGAGATTTTGCAGTTCGGTTTAAGTAGGTTCGAAAGACATCGTCAGAAAATTATTAGAAAAATTGATGATAAGAGTAAAACTGAAGTTAAAGTAGAAGAGGAAAAAAAGAAACTTAATGAATTTTTGAAAAAGCCATCAACTGTTACTAAAATGTCAAAACAAGAAATTAATATTCTGGTTACTGAAATAAAGGATATTCAGAGAGAAGCTATAGAACAATCGAAAGTATATAAAGAAAGTGAGCAAAAACATAAATATGATGTAAGAATCTTAAATGTTCTAGCAACTCAAGGATTAAGAGCTAGTGCAATTGCACACGAATTACATAATAAAAGAAATGCACTAGTTACAGGGTTTCAAGATATTATCAGTTCTTTAGATGAATATGGCTTTTGGGAAGAGTTAAATTCGGAGGAATTAACGAGAGTTTCATATAAAAATGTGCCTAAAACTTTGAAAGATTTAGAGGAAATAAACATTAGGCTAATAGCATTTTTAGACATTATTCTAAACAATATTGAAAAGCAGAAGTTTAATTCTAGAGTTGATTCAATTGAAAACATAATCTCCCACTTAATAGATACTTGGAAACAACAATATAATTGGATTTATTTTAATTTAAATATAAATGAATTTCCGAGAGAATATCAATTCACTGAAGATGTATTAGAGGTAATTCTTGATAATCTAATATTGAATAGTATACAACATAACGAATTTAAAGACAGATTAATTATAAATATAGAATTAGAAGTAATTGAAGACCTGATAAGGTTAAAATATACTGATAATGGAAGAGGATTACATAGTATTTATAAAAATGACCCATATAGAATACTAGATGTACATGAAAGTTCTAGACAAGATGGGCATGGATTAGGAATGTGGATAATTAATAACACTATACACATGTATGGTGGTAAGGTTATTGAAATAGATGGAGAAGATGGTTTCAAAATTGATTTAACTTTAAAAGGGTAATTGGGGGTAAAACTATGATCAAGAAGACAATAAATATAAGTTATATAGATGATAGAATAGATAATATACTAGATAGATACTTGGACGATTTTTGTAAAAACCATAATAATAATAATCGTGATTTTAACTATCAATTGAATTTTTCCGATTACACGTTCAAAAGTACGGACACTTATAAAACTTTATTAAGTAATAGTATTATAAACAATTCAAACATAATTATTATAGATTCTAGATTATTTGAAAATGAAAATTCTAATCTAAGTAAATTTACAGGAGAGCAGTTTAAAATTATTTTAAGACAGGTATTACCTTTTATAAAGACTATAGTAATTAGTCAAAATATTCCTGAAGATGGATCTTTAACGATAAAGAAGTTTCAAGCTAACGGTACGATGAATACAGATGGAGCAATTGATTATTATAACGAGGTTATGGCACCAGTATTAAACAGTACTATTTTAGCTATAATTGAAGAGTTTGAGGTATTACAGCAGTTGACACTTGATAATGAAGTAGACCCTGTTTTAATTGGTACAATACAATCAACCATAACGGGTCTTCATGACACAGCTTTATTTGAAAAAGAAGATTTGGATAAGTTAATTGATCTATTTAATGAGGTTAAAGCTAATTATGATTACTAAACAATTAAACGATTATAGAAATACTTCATATAAGGTATATGACTACACTTTAGGTAAAAAGAAATTAGACTTTATGGATGATTTTAAATCAATACATCCTAGGGCATGGAACATCTATAGCTATGTAAATAAAAATGGAGAAGGTTTTAACATAAAATTTAGAAACTTATATCATGATAAATGTGTATATTGTGGAATTAGTACACAAGTAATAAATTCTTCAAATTTTGAAGTTGATCACTTTATACCAAAAACGGTGTTGGATTTAAAATTAGAGTATGATAAGAAGGATATTCATGGAATAGATAACCTAGTTAATAGTTGTAAGATGTGTAATAGAGGAAAAAAGGATTTCTTATGTGATTCAGAAGAACTAGAAAATTTACATCCTGATAATAATAAATTGCCATTCATATTTTATAGAAACAAAGATTTGTCAATAGAGGTTAGCAGCGATTATAATAGGGATACTGTCAAAGATTTTTATACAAAACTAAAATTAGATAATCAGTTGAGAAGACTAGATTATTTATTGATGGAAATGAAAGACTTTTGTGACAGGTATGAAGGGGCGCCAATTATTAATGAAATTCATAGACTCATTCTTAAAATTGAAAGTAAAAGAAGAAAAAACTATTAAACTTTCTCTTGCGTTGGTGAATTATTGTGAATAGTAAATGTCAAATATTCACGCCTACACCATATGTGAAGAAAATGTTAGACGCAATAGGCTATGAGGGAGAAGAAATTCTAGGAAAATATATATTAGAGAATTCATGTGGAGAAGGGAATATTTTAATAGAAATTGTAATTAGATATATTGAGGCATCAATTTCACTCCATCATTCAATTCAGAAGATAAAGAATGATTTGGAAGAATATATATTGGGTTTTGAAATAGATAGAAATATTATTGATATTTGTATAAATAATTTAAATCGAGAAGTTAGGAAGTATGGAATAAAAGATGTAAAATGGAAGATTTATAACGTAGACTATTTAAAATATGATTTACAACAAAAAGTAGATTTTGTTGTAGGAAACCCACCTTATATCATGTATCAGGAATTGGAAACAGAAGTTAGAAAATTTATTAGAAATAATTTCTCTACGTGTTTTTATGGAAAATTTGACTATTGTTACGCATTTATAGAAAAAAGTATAAAAGAACTTAACATAAATGGTAGGATGTCTTACATAGTTCCCAATAGCTTATTTAAGAATGTATTTGGTAAAGATATTAGAAACCTTATGAAAGATAGACTTGAGAGAATTTATGATTATAAAGAGAGCTTCGTGTTTGGGAAAGACATCCTTACTTCACCTGCAATTTTATGTTTGATAAATAATAATCCAGAAAATATATTAATATATTATGATGTTGATAACAAAAAAGAAATAATTATAGATAAAACATTGTTACAAGATAAATGGTATTTTTCAGCTGGTGTAAGTATAAATGAAAATACAAATTCAAAAAAGTTCGGGGATTATTTTAAGGTATCTAATAGTGTAGCAACCTTGTTAAATGAAGTATTCATTATTGACAAAAGAAACATCCTGAGTGAGTCCAATCATTATATTGAGATAGAAGGGTTTTATTTAGAAAAAGGAGTACTTCGAAGTGCTGCTAGTCCTAGAAGCTATTCCCTTAATAGGGAAGAATATATAATTTTCCCCTATATCTATTTAAACGGTAACTTAGAAAGATATAGTGAGGAGGAGTTTAAGTCAAACTTCCCAGGGGTCTATGCATATCTTGCAAATGCTTATAAGAAATTGAATGATAGAAAATCAGATAAATCTGCAAAATGGTTTGAATATGGTAGAAGCCAGGCCCTTCAATATCTGAATCAAGAGAAATTAATGATATCTTCAGTTATTACTAATGAAGTTAAAGTCTATCAATTAGACAAAGATATAATTCCATATTCTGGATTTTATATTATTCCTTTAGCTGAAAAAAGCTTAGATGAAGCTGTGAACATTTTAACTTCTAAGGATTTTTATTCTTATTTATCTTTAAGGGGGATTAATGCTAATGGTAAGTCGCTTAGATTTTCTGTAAATGATATCTTAGATTTTCCATTAGAGAGCCTAAAATAAAGTAATAGAGAGTCAAATTTAACTATTTCTAACTCTACGATACTTTTTTTATTTTAGATTATTAATGACATAGGGACGTATAATAGACTCGTCCCTATGCTTATCATGCAAACTCCTCATTTGGCTCATACACTTTATTTTCCATTGCTTCAAGCCAATATGTCACTAGCTTTATTCCATCAATCAGCTCAATATTCAGATCCTTAGCATATTTCTTAGCTGCAGGATTAAAATCGGATGTTGTAACAACATAACCTCCTGTAGTCCCTCGCTTCACCATATTTGAGTGAATCAAGGCGATAGGAGTATAGTCAAGATTGTTCTTTATATGCCTTAACTTGGCCTAAATAGAGTCCATCTTCTCTTTCATGCTCGAAGTCTACTCCATAGTCTCCTGTTTTCAAGGTAGTAAAAGCTTTTCCTCCATATTGACTCTTCATAATAGATACAACAAAATCTTCGAATTGAGTTGCTTTAGAAAGATATCTGATGATTTCTCGAATACAATTTCTTGATTGTCGTTTTTAGAATAGGGAAAATTAAACCTATAGTGCAATCCCATAGCCATAGTTTTCTTTAATTGTGAAAGGTACAGTGGAAGATTAATATTGATGATATTTGTTGAAGAAGAAACTACTGACTAGTTAAGAAGTAAATACTATCTAGTAGTCTTTTTTGTATTTAGAAGAGTGATATAGTTTGAGACTACACTAAAAGACACCTAAACCTTCTAGGTTTACTGTATAAACTTGGAGAAAATGGGGTAATCCGATATTCTCTTGAGTTTCTACCAAATGAAGAATAAAATTAAATATAAAAGGAGAATCAATCACAAAACAGTCAAGAGTATTTAGAACTAGCGTTTTGATGATTTGGAGGGATTAAGACGTATGGAAGAAACAGTAAGTTATCAAGTCAGCCATTCATTCGATAAGATAATCTTTAATTTAGAACGAGATGACATGTCACAACGTGATCGTGGGACACTTTTTGAATTACTGGTTGCAGCATATTTAAAAAAGGAACCTATGTATGCACGTTTATTTGATGAAGTATGGATGTTAGCGGATGTTCCTGAAAAGTATGGTATTCCGAAGAGGGACACTGGTGTAGATTTAGTTGCTCGTAATAGGGAAACCGGTGAGCTATTTGCAATTCAATGTAAGTATTACTCAAAAAACACATCAATCCAAAAATCTCATATAGATTCTTTTTTAAATGAAGTAGGAAAGAGTTATTATGCTGAAGGGATTATTGTAACTTCAACAGATAAATGGAGTGATAATGCAGATGACGCTTTATTAAACCGTGATAAAAACATTGCCCGTATTGGATTATCACAACTGCGTGAGAGCGAAATTGATTGGTCGCAATTCTCATTTGAGAAGCCTGAGAAAGTTGCATTGAAATCACCAAAGGAACCACGTCCTCATCAGCTTCCTGCTATTGAAGCGGTGTTAAACGGATTTAAAACAGCTGATCGTGGGAAGTTGATAATGGCACCTGGTACAGGTAAAACCTATACTTCTATGGTTATTGCCGAGAAAATGGCAGAAAAGAAGGAGGATCCTTTCAGGGTACTATATCTTGTCCCAAGTATTCAGTTACTTTCGCAATCTTTAAGAGGTTGGACTGCTGATTCTAAGTTTCGCCACGATATGGATACTTTTGCTGTATGTTCGGACAGAAAAGTAACGAAGAAAGCTAAAGGTGAAAGTGAAATTGAGGATATTGCTGCAGCAGACTTAGGTTATCCAGCAACGACTGATTACCAAAAGTTACTGGAACGTCAGAAGGTTATAGATTCAGCTGATAGTCAAAGTAAATTCATGGTAGTATTTTCAACATATCAGTCTATTGATGTCATTATCGAAGCTCAGAAAAATGGCTTTTATGAGTTTGATTTAGTTGTGTGTGATGAAGCACATCGTACAACTGGTGCAACTGAATCAGGAAAAGAAGCTAGTGCTTTTGTTAAAATACATAGTGACAATAACATAAAAGCTAAAAAACGTTTGTATCAAACAGCAACGCCACGTATTTATGGGGAAGATGCTAAGCAAAAGGCAGATGAAATGTCTGTTGTAATTGCAGATATGAACGACGAAAGTATATATGGTGAGGAATTTTACCGTATAGGATTTGGAGATGCAGTAAATAAGGGTATTTTAACAGACTATAAGGTAATGGTTCTAGCTGTTGATGAAGAAATGATTGCTCGAAGTTTTCAAAACATGTTGGCTAATAAACGTGATACAGAACTAGAGTTTGATGATGTAACGAAAATCATCGGTTGTTGGAATGGTTTAATTAAACGAAAAAGTAATTCCAATGTTATCTCTACTAATCCTATGAAACGTGCAATTGCTTTTACTGGAACAATACGTGAGTCAAAACTGATTAAGGAAATGTTTACCGAAGTGGTGGACATGTACATTAATACTTCAGGAGACCAAAGAGAGCCAGTGCGTGTAGAAATAGATCATGCAGATGGATCAATGAATGCCTTACAGAAGAATGAAAAAATCTCTTGGTTGAAATCTGAAGTTCCAGCTAATACATGTCGTATCCTTTCCAATGCACGTTTTCTTACGGAAGGTGTAGATGTCCCTGATTTGGATGCAGTTATGTTCCTAAAACCTCGTAAATCACGGATTGATATTGCACAGGCAGTAGGGCGTGTTATGCGAAAAGCACCAGGAAAAGACTATGGATATGTTATTCTTCCAATTGGTATTCCAGCAGGTATAGACGCTAATAGTGTATTAGATAAAAATGAAAAATACCAGGTAGTTTGGGATGTTCTAAACGCACTACGTTCTATAGATGAACGCTTTGATGCTACGATTAATAAATTGGAATTGAATAAAAGGAAGCCAGACCAGTTACAAGTTATTGGTGTAGGTTCAGCACCTGATGAAAGTGAAGGCGGATTTACAATAACAGAAGAAACTGAGCAGTTAGCTCTCAGTCTTGATGAAGAAGGTTTTTCAGACATTGAACGAGCTATTTATGGCAAGATCGTAAAGAAAGTAGGGAATGTACGCTATTGGGAAGATTGGTCAAAAGACGTCGCTGAAATTGCTCAACAGCATATGATGCGTATTCGAGTTATGCTCGAGAATACTAATAGTGGAGCGTATAAGGCATTTCAAAAGTTTATTTCAGGACTGCGTCATAATATAAACGGTTCTATTTCAGAACAACAGTCAATTGAAATGCTGGCCCAGCACTTAATTACAAAACCAGTTTTTGAAGCATTATTTGAATCCTATAGTTTTGCGAAAGACAACCCTGTTTCTCAAGCTATGGACGCTGTATTGGATGTCATGGATAAACAAGGACTTATGAAGGAACAAGAGCGTCTGGAGGAGTTCTATGAAAGTGTACGTATAAGAGCTGAAGGAATTGATAATCTTAAAGCAAAACAGGACATTATTATTCAATTGTATGATAAGTTCTTTAGAGTTGGATTTAAAGAAACAACGGAAAGATTGGGAATTGTGTTTACGCCTGTTGAAGTCGTAGACTTTATCATTAATTCTGTAGAAGAAGTGTTAAAGAAACATTTTGATAAGTCGATTAGCGACAAAGGGGTTCATGTACTTGATCCTTTCACAGGTACAGGAACGTTTATAGTACGATTGTTGCAGAGTGGATTGATTTCCAAAGAAGACTTATTAAGGAAGTATACAAAAGAACTTCATGCCAATGAAATTGTGTTATTGAGTTACTATATCGCTGCTATTAATATAGAAGAAACATTCCATTCAATTCTAAATGAAGACTACAAGCCTTTTGAAGGAATTGTTTTAACAGATACATTTGAAAGTACAGAGAAAGAGGATTCATTTGAAGATGAATTGTTTGGTGAGAACAATGAGCGACTAGAGAGACAACGTAGTGAACCAATTTTTGCTATAATTGGGAACCCGCCATATTCTGCAGGACAATCAAGTGAAAATGATAATAATGCAAATAACGAATATCCAAATTTAGATGGTAGAATCTCCAATACTTATGCTAAGTTCACAAAAGCCAAAATGAAAAAAACCCTTTATGATAGTTTTATAAGAGCTTTTAGATGGGCTTCAGATAGAATTGGAGAAAAAGGTGTAATTGGCTTTGTTACAAATGGCTCATTTATAGACAGCCAAGCTACAGATGGATTACGAAAATGTTGGCATGAGGAGTTTAATTACATATATGTTTTTAACCTTAGAGGTGATGCTAGAACGTCCGGTGAACAGAGAAGGAAGGAAGCAGGAAATGTCTTTGGAGAAGGAAGTAGATCCTCAGTTGCGATAACAATTCTAGTAAAAGATGGGTCAGAAAATCATGAAATTGACTACTATGACATTGGTGATTACCTAAATAAAGACCAAAAGTTATCTACCATTGCCGAGCTTAAATCAGTTAAAGGAATTAGTTGGAATAAAATTACTCCTGATGATAATAATGATTGGTTAAACCAAAGAGATGAAAGGTATCAAACTTTTGCTCCTTTATTTTCTGACTCCGATAAGAGAGTATTTAATGAAATGATGATTGGAATTACTACAAGTAGGGATTATTGGGTATACGGATTCTCAAAAGAAAAAGTCATAGAAAATGTTAATCGCATGGTCGAGAATTATAATTCAGAAATTGAACGCTTAAAAAAAATAGGGGAAACTGGAAATGTAACGTTAATCAATACAGAAGGTTCATTCGTTAATTGGAGTAGGGCATTAAAGAGGAAGTTCGAGAAATCTCAAGTTATAAAAGTTAATAAAGATAATGTTGTGTTAAGTCAATATAGACCTTTTTGTAAAAAATGGTTGTATTATGAAAGTGATATAATTGAAATGCCAGGTAGATTTCATAACTTCAGCGTTGATCCAGAAAGTTTTAAGTATATTCATACTCTTGGATTGGGTTCGAAGAGAGAATTCTCTGCTATAATTGGAAACTATATTCCGAACTTCCATAACATGGATACAGGAAAAGTATTTGTTAATCAAATAAACGATAATGAATCATTGTTTGTTAGTGATAATTTTGGAAATATGTCAGAATACGTGTCAGAGTCTTTTGGAATGAGCCGTGAAGATATGTTTTATTATATTTATGCTGTACTTCATTCCTCTCAATATAAAGAGCTCTTTAGCAATGATTTATCAAAGCAACTTCCTAGAATACCACTTTTAAAAAATAAAGAGCAGTATGTAGAGATAGGGCGAAAACTAGCGGACTTACACTTGAATTACGAAAAAGTTGAACCTTATTCTGAAGTTATAATTGAAGGAAAAACAAATCCTTCGTATAAAGTTAAAAAGATGAAACACCCTAAGAAGGGTGTATTGGACAAAATAGTGTTCAATAATGATATTACCATTTCTAATATTCCTAATAAGGCTTATGAGTATGTGGTAAATGGTCGTCCTGCAATTGAATGGATTATTGACCAATATCAGGTGAAAGCTGATAAAAAGTCGGGAATAGTTGATGATCCTAATTTATACTCTGATGATGAACGTTACATTTTTGACTTGCTACTACGTATAATAAATGTATCTGTACTAACAGTGGACTTAGTAAACAGTTTGCCAACTTTTGAAATTATTGATTAATCTAGTGTAGTACCTAACCTGTTTAAGCTGAGGAGGTCGAAATTTTACAATATCGGCCCCTTTTAATGAATGAACCATTTACCATACTTTACCCTTAGAAAAACATGATTCTATAAAGAAAAATCAGACGAAATACATTATACAATAACTATTAATATAGTTTTGTCTTAATTGTAATCACCTTAATGAACCCCAAGGAATTACGGAGGAATAGGCATGAATAAAGAACTAAATGAGGTTCTAATAAATGTTCTTTTGCTATTTGATACTGATGAAATAAGTAGAAAGCTAGAAAGAATTAGAACAGAATATAAACGAATTCATGAAACAAAAGAAGAAATACAGACTGGCTTTGGACATACTTTTTCAAGAATCAGTTTTATGAGATTTGAAGAGGCCATTAAAAGAAATACAAATGATCAACATGAGAATTTTCATCAATATGTAAACAAGTTAATGTTTGAAAAAGATATAACACAATCTACCTTATCTAAACGTAGTTTAATCAATGAATCCACATTAAATAGATATATAAATGGATCAAGGGAAATCCCAATAAACATGCTGTTCCGTATAGTATTAGCAATGAGGTTAAGTTTACTGGAAACTGAGATTTTGTTAAGGAAAGTTGGTAAAAGATTTAAGGAAGCCTATATGGATGGTGTTATAATGGAAGCGATTGAACAAGGAATATACGATATAATAAAAGTAGAGGTAGTTCTCCGGGAGTTTACGGAAGGTAAGGAATCACTTTTTACAAAGAAAGAGTTAGAGGAGTATGACTTTAAGGACGACGATTTGGAAAAAGAGTTAGTATAACTATAAAGGTACTCTATTGATCAATAGAATTTAAAATTATAATGCAGCATAGTATAATCATCGTTTTCTATATATTTAGGAAACGATTTTTTGTAATAAAGTTAATTTATAGTATATTTATGTTACAATTATACTAAAAGAATATCTTGGGGGAGAACAGATGCTAGAGTTAAAGAACCCATTCAGTCGTAATAGATTAAGTTTTAAAGAAAAGATAAACTAAAAATTTACTAAACTAACTTTACCTTATATTAAAAAGATACCTATAGATGAGAATTGGAAAGTAAAATCAAAATATCTTCCTAAAGTATTAGAATCAGCAAGAATTACAGTGGAAGGTTGGGAAAGAGAAAAGATCAGTACATCTGAAATACCTAAAGATATTGACTTAGATTTACTTTCTATATATGTAGCTGAATATATACCAATTGAGAACGTAGATAGGTTAAATAAAGGCCTAAAAAAACTTTTGAAAAATTACACTTTCGGTTTTCAGCAAGGACAAACAGATCGAGTAGATGAATTTTGTAATGAAGTTAAAAAGAGTATTCAAGGTGGACGTTGGAGTGACTTTGGTATTATAGATTTTAATAATAAGGGTATTATTTCTGATTTTGTAAAAAATATACATATTCAAGGTACACACTTATCTTCATCCTCAATTATTTTACAGTTTGTGATAACCCCATCTGATAAGTTTAATAACAAATATAAGAAGTTAATTGAGAGCGATATAAAAGAGGGGCATTCATTTGATCTTAGATTTAAAAACTTATTAAAGTTTTGGGGAGGGAAAGGTCTATCATATGATATTGTAAAAAATCAAATGTTAGAAGATTTAGTCCTAGAGCTGAAATGGAGAACAATGAAAGAAATCAGTAATTACTTCACCTTGTATTTTACAAAAAACAAACTGATTCCTCCAGGTATTGAAGTCTACAAGTTGAATCAAACTTCATGTGTTTAAAAAAAAGCTAAGAATGAGAAAAGAAGTTCATTCTGGAATTCAATTGGAATGGATAGTCCTTTCAGCGACATATCTAAGGACGGTTACTGGCAGTTATATACCGAAGGAAGGGAACCTTATTTGATTGATAATTCATTGAAGGTAACTTGCAATTCAACAATTAAACGGGAGCCAATGTATCATTCACTAGAATTCCAAATTGTTTATATGTTAAAAGAGTTTGCGGATTTGCTACTTCCAATTATGGTGATGAGAGAGTATTCGGTAGATACCAGCAAGAAAATTGCAATACAGCAAAATAAAACTTTTTCATCAATAAAAAAGGAAAACCAAAGTATCAAAAATTAATAAATATAAGGTATGAATTGGAAAGGAATCTACAAATTCTCAAAAGGTTTAAAAATGAAATAGGTGAAAATTACTTTGATAGAGTAAAATCAAAAATTAAGAGGTTAGCTGAATTTGAACCAATAAATCCTAGATATATTGATAGGAGTGCAACTGAGATGGTTGTCGATAATACTAAATATATTATTGATAATACGTTTGATTATTCTCAACACTTTGCCAAGATGATAGATGAAACTGTTCAATTGCTGGAAATTAAAACAAACAACTCGCTTAGAAAAAGGTCATTTTGGCTTTCGGTAATTACAGTTGTTTTATCAGTAGCAGCAACTACATTTGCTGGTATGTCATTGTTTTATCAGTTAAGTGAGCAATATCAGGAAAAGATAATTAACTTATTTAGTCCCTTTATAGATTTGTGGTCATACTTTTTTTAAAGAAGAAGAGTTATTCATAATAGAAAGTTAAGTAAAAGGAGAGTGTTTTTTCCTCATCCTTTTACTTGTATCTTTAATAAGAAGTCCATCATATAATTAAATGTATGGTTGCCTTTTATTATGGAATGATTGCATAATTAAATAACATATGCGAAATAAAGTAGTCTACAGAATCTACGTAATTACTAATAAAAAAAGACGTATGCTATTTCTAAATAGGTTATGAAATTCTGACTTATAAGAGACGATTATTCTGCAATTTTCCAAGATCCAATCACTTTTGGATCCTCACTTTTAGGAACAGGCGACGCATCAGCTATTTTTACTATATCTGTATAACCAAATGCTTCACCGAAAACAATTGCATATTGTTTCTCTAATCCCGGCACAAATTTTATTAAGTCTTGATTATTACTGGACAAGTTTCTGTTAACAAACTCTAAGTCTAACTTGTTAGTTATTCTGTGAACAATGAATGAGTTGCATTGTGAGACTATTGATTTTGTAAGCTCAGAGGGTCTTTGACTGGAAACTATTAAGCTAATTCCAAACTTTCTTCCTTCTCGTGCAAGTCGTTCAATATAATATGTTCCCAATTTGAATTCTTCCTGTTCTTGTTCATTAATATAGCGGTGAGCTTCTTCAAAGAGCATTACTAAACTGTCAACATTGCTTGTTTTTCTATTCTCTATAGCCCATTCATAGACCAATTTGGAAAACAGAAACATTACAATATCTAATTCATCTTTTTCAAAGTCCGCTTCAATTATAAAGATTTCAAAATCAGATTCTATAATCTCCTCAATTGTATTTTTTTCTCCATCTCTGCTCTCTATAATATGATAAATTCTAGGATCATCAGTAATAGTTTGGATTCTATTCATCATTGTTGAACACCAATTGAACCACTGGCTAGCTTTGAAATTATCAAATTCTCCAGTAAAATTCCCATCTTTATCTTTTTTTCTAGCATTATTCCATAGCCATCTGTTAATTTCTTCTTGAAGGTCACTAAATTGAAAGAATTTTTTGTTCTCAGTGTCAGTTCTTTCTTTAAGTGAAATTATACAATTTTTTAGAATGGGTGCTTGAACACCAAGGCTCGCTCCCAAAAATCGGAAATACTCAGTAAAACTTAAATGATAATGTGGTAAGTATAATTCCTCTTTTTTTATTTTCTTTACTGAGTATTCAGTTCTTTCAAAGGCTTGCTCATATTCATCATTCGAATCAAAGATGATAATTTTAGGTTTAATATTTACTGGATTACCAGTTTTATCTTGTAGTCTTCTTTTTAAACCCTGAAAAAGAGAGGCAACAGTAGAACTTTTTCCAGTACCTGTATTTCCGAATATTCCCATATGTTTTCCGAACAATATATCTGGATTTGCCGAGATTTCAAGTTGGTTATCATCATAACTGGTACCAATTGGTAGATTGTAAGGGGCATTTATACTAACAATAGATTGATATATTTTTTGGCTAATTGAAAGAACTTCACTACCAATAATGGGAAAGCTATTGATACCTGAATCGAATTTCATTAAATAGTCATCATAAACTCCCAACAAAGTTGCTTCGATTACAAAAGAATTATTACTCTTTAAAAAAATATCATCAGGGATAAAGGTGTTTTTATCAAATATTTTGGAAATCCTTCCAATTATTCTCTTTCCATTTGGTAAAATACTGTAAATCAACTTATTGATTGATGCTACATAATCATTAATTCCGTACTTTAGAACTAGCTTATTAGCCACATTTTCATCTGTTACTTCAATATGTATTGCTAATCCCTCGATTTTTATTATTTTCCCTATTCGTACATCCCCGTCAAACATTGCTATTCATCTCACCTTTTAATTTTGTTAATGTATCGAGAATTACTTTCTCATTATTATCAAAGTTAGGATATGGTACTAGATAACCGGTAATATATTGAAAATCTCCTAGTAAGTTCCCGAAAAATATAGTAATTCTGGAATCTTCAAAGCTCCTTTCTATTAAACTTTGAAGAAATGGAGAAATATTTCCGTCAGATTTATTTGAATAAGAGAAAATTATTAGATTAAAGTCAGGATTAGACAACGCATTGGTAATTATATCGTTAACGTGTTCATCAAGAAAACTATAGCCCATAACTAATAAAGTGGAATTTGGCTTATTACAAAATTCAATAAACTGGCGGAACATTTCACTATAAGGTAAATCTAGTGAGTATGTTTTCTTAGATTGAACGGGATAAATAATACAATCTGGAATTAATGTTCCTTCACCTTCAGTAGATAACATTTTAAAATCTAATTGTTTTTCTGAAATACCGTAAGGAGGTTTGTAATTATCAAAAAACCAAGAAAGTGATCCATGTAATTTAAATAAATTTATCCCTTTAGTATAAGTTTTCCCTCCGTCTGAATATTGAATATGTGTATCAAGATGAAATGAAGCGGGATTAAAAGAACGGTAATGAAATCCAGAAAAACCATTGTTAACATGTATTCCAAGTTCTTCCGCTGTTTTTTCTATTAACAAGTCATAGTTTAGAGTAAAAATATTTACTTTATTACTCTTTGCCCCTCTTGAAACTAACTTTTTTAAAAAAGTTTTATGAAGATGATTTACTTCATAATCAATTGTTAGCACAAAATTCTTGATAAAAATTTCTTTAAAACTTTCAACTAGTTCCTCTAACTGATTCTTGATGGAGTCATCTTGAAGTATATTTTGATAATAGGAAAGCATTTCATATAATCCATCTAATGCCTGTTCTGGCCTTTTCTTAGCTAGATTAAGTAATACATTTTCCAATGCTTCCTTGTTATTAACGTGTTCATCAAATTTGTGATTCTCTAATAAAGTAGTGTGTTCTAGCTTTTGATTTGTATTAATTGCCTTAGACCCTGCATATAGAGAACAACCATTACTCATCAAAATATGTAGGTTTTCACTTTGAAGATACTTATTTAGAATATTATTTCTAATTGTTTGTGTTTTCTTCTTTAACTGATCTTTAATATCAGAAATAACATGGTCACTTTTATCTATTTGTCTGCTTGAAAAAAATTCTCTATGGAACGTCTCTTGTAGAATATCGGTAAGATATAGATGAAAATCTTCTGATTCCTCGGAAGTAATTAGAGCTGGATCATCTTTACAGAAAAACTTCTGTAATTCACTATTTTCGAAATTAATGTTATGAGTCATTTGATTATAAATATATTCGTGCATTTTAGAACCCCATTCACATATTTTTCAATATATGATATTATTCGACAACACTAAGACGAATTCCTTCATTTGTCTAATAAATAGAATTACTTCCCAGGTAGACTCATATATTCTTTTGTTGAAATTAGGCATGATGATCTTAAAAATCAGATTATGAAGATTAATAAAGGAAAATCTCAAAACTATAATGAGAGGTGTCCTTCTCTTAGAATTATTGCCTTTAGATTGATACGGGGAACAGTATCATAGATATAGCTTTCATAAATTTTTATGATTTAACCGACTTAATACTCTCTATCATTATGAGCTCTTCAAGCTATTAATAAAGCTTCAGATTTTCTAAATATTCTAAGCAGGAAAAACAAAGAATATGTTGAATTAATAAGAAAAACTAGTTCAATTGGAAGTGATAAAATGAACCACGACTTCGACCGCCTACACTGCCCAAACTGTAATAGACTATACAAAATGAAAGACCAAGTTTTCTTAGACGACTTAAATACCGTTATCCACCAGAAGTGCTATAGCCCATATACCACCTATGCGGTCAAAGATAAAGGTACCTATAAAGAAATAATGGAACGTTACGACTTTTTCAGTGAATTAGCTCCGAAGGCCCCCCCTAGAAATGGATAAAATCAGACTTGTCCTTTCCAATTGCTTTATCAACTCGAACCTAGGTACATCAATCACAACTTGAGTCCCATTCTTAAACAAAATCACAGATTGCTCAAGAGTAACTTCCACAATAACTTCAACATGATGATAAAAAATCCAACAACATTTCCTATCCTTCAAAGCATGAGTGGGAAAGGCGTAAATATTTCGATAAACACTTATTGGTATCGGTGTTTTTCTCTTAAAACCCGTTAGATGGGTAATAGAATTTCTTCTACCTTCAAAAGAACTAAAGTTATCCAAACAACCCCTTTCTATAATTTCGAAAGGGGTTTTCTTTATGTGTAAATTTTTATCAGTTTCGATTGCGATAGTCTGATAGTCGGTAAAGTCACTAGGTATTAGAGCCATTGTTTGTTCATTTATTTTATAATGTGGCATTAAACTACTCATATGATAGAACTTCCTTCATAAGAGATTAGTTTACTCTGTTAAATCGATACCATTTGCATCCAATTCTTGAATAATCCGATCGAATATAAGATTGATATTTACTCCTGCATTACGTAACTTTAACAAGGTATCAATACGAGGCAATCTCTTTCCTCTCTCAATCTCACTAATATGTTCAGGACCAATACCAGTATCTTGAGCAAACTGCTCTTGTGTAACATCCCTTTCAATATCACGAATTTTCCTAAGTTCATTCCCGAAAACCTGAGATATTAACTGTAGCTGCTCTTTTTCCACCTAGGCACGTCCTTTTTTGTACCCATTTTCGTAGGAGATAAGCGATTCGACCACAAACGAACGTATGGATTTTTACAAAATATGTAATTTAAGAACTGATTTTTTATTTTCCACAAAAAAATTAAAATACTTCCTAACTTCTAAACCCCCTTCCCAAAATAAGTTTTTAGGGACTTTTTTTCTTAAAAATTGAAGTTTCCTAGGAGAAAGTTCAAATTTGTAGTGAAATTCGTTGAAGTTAGGCGATGTGACAACTTCTTACACTCTAGTTATTCTAGTGGTGCCGGCACAATTATTGCGTGAAGGGGAGTGTTAGATGGATAAGAAATTCACGTTTGAAGAAATATTTAAACAGAATGAAAATCGAATACATTATCACATTCATAAGCTACGAATTAGAGATCCATACAACGAGTTTTATGTAGAAGGGCTCTTCGCGTTGTGGCTAGCATATAAAAACTATCAACCTGACAAAGGACCACTATCTACTTATTTCAACTTCGTGATTCGGAACCGGATGATTGATATGATCCGGAAAAAGGCAAGGGAGCAGAAAATCAATGAAGCTTGTCTTCAGAATGAGAGTATTCAGCAGCAGGACGGGAATTATTCTACGATTAGTAATGGTCCACTTGTGACACCTAAAGATATTGAGGTGGCAGATACCGAGGTGTGGGATGAAGTGAAGAAGTTGCTCACTCCTAATCAATGGAAGTGGGTGGACTACTATATTATTCAAGGACTCTCGCAAAAGGAAATTGCTCAGCTAGAAGGAGTTAGTATTGATGCCGTCAAAAGTTGGGCGAGAGAGGCTAAGAAGAAGCTGCGGGCATCGGGGATACTTAATTGTAAAGAAGATGTTTAAAAAATAGATTTGGATGGGGAGTGTCCCCATCCAGTTAATAGAAAGGAAGATACATAGATGAATTATATTAAAGAGATTAATGCGTTTTATGATCTGATGGAGAGAGAGCCGTTATCCTCATCTGCGGCAATCTTATGGCATACATTGCTACACATCAATAATAAGGCAGCTTGGGCTGAGGAGTTTACCGTGGCAGGTACAGTTTTGAAATGGAAGAGTGGACTGACCGACAGTTCCTTCAAACGGGCTAGAAAGGAACTGGAAGAACGAGGATTGATAGAATGCCGTTCAATCGGTAGTAATGTGCCACCTATTTATAGAATGAAGCGATTATATAAACAAAATAGTATTGTTTTAAAAAGCATGGTGGATTATGGGGAGAAAGATGTAAAGCAGGAGTTGGACCACACTAAGAACCAACAAACGGACTTGCAGATGAACCAGAAGGTGGAGGAGCAAGCGAACCAGCATACTGCCCCAACAAATAAACAAAAAGAAATTAAACAAAACAAAATAAAACACACATCAGACGCGATTCGCTTTTACCAAGAGAACTTTGGTGCAGTCAGTCCATTTTTAGCTGAGGAACTTTTGTCTTGGATCAACGATTTTGGCGATGATTTTGTAATCGAGGCAATGAAGCGTTCATTAGAACGGGGGAAGTTTAACTTTGGTTATGCGAAAGGGATATTGAAGTCTTGGGTGAAGCAAGGGATTCGAACAGTGGAAACGCTTAGGGAGCGGGAGAGTAGGAATGGTAGGTTTACTGGAAATGGTAAGAAACATACCAGCACACGTAGCGGCGAGGTTGTACCGGATTGGTTTATGGAGAGGAAGCAGAAGCGCAAAGAGCAGCAAGATGACTTGAAGGAAGAGGAAGACGTTGAGACGGCGGAGTTGTTGAAGGAGTATTTGGCATCAAGAGTAGTGTAGTAATTATCCAACTATCAAGGAGAGGAGACTTTCTAATTAGACAATATTGGTTGACTTTAATAAAAGATCGGAGAGCGTTATTAAAATACATATTTAGAGAAGAGGATGTCGTCTTGGATGTAATCAAAGATACTATTGCCAAACTAGACCCATGGGAAATGCAAAAACTAGTAGCAGGATTACTAGCTGCAATGGGTTTTCATACGGAAGAAAAGGGCAGGGGTCCAGATGGTGGAGTAGATGTGCTAGCTTACAACGATATCTTTGGCATGGAAATACCATTAATCAAGGCACAAGTAAAGCATTGGAAAAAGAAGGTATCTTCGAGGGAAGTCCAACAGTTAACCGGTGCCCATCCATTGGAGGCTAGGAGTCTCTTTATATCGACTTGTGGATTTACACCGAATGCGCTACACGTTGCAAGTCAAGCTTCTGTTCGGGTTGTTGACCTGGATGAATTAGTACGTTTGGTTGTGGAGTGGTATGAGGAGATGCCAGTTGATGTAAAAGAGCTAATTCCTTTGAGGAAAATGTACGTGCCGGAGGGATAGAGGAGGAAAAAAACAGGGGGGTTTTATTGCATATTCAACTCTAATTTAATGAATGATTAACAGTTTTACTTGATAGAGTACATGAAAATAAAAATTTTCACGGTATAACCTAATTTAGATCTAATAAATCAGAAGTAATATTATGTCATTTTATGGTAAAATATTAAGAAAAATGTGCATTTTTAAAGCCGAGTTAATAGTTGGAATTAAATATCTAACAAAACCTATATAATAATCACGTTAGGAGGTGGTTGGGGAGCATGAACTGGAATACTGAAATAACAAAACGTGATATTAGATATTCGGTTGATAACGGAATGGATATTGGTGAATTATGGAAACTTCAATAATGTTCAGTATGATATGTAATTTTTCAATTCCAATTAATACGAATTAGAGGTGAAAGTAATGAGAAGAACAATTTTGTATTATCCTAATATCGAGATACCTAATAATGACTGGCTTAGAAAGTCATTGTTATACTGGGACGAAGTAAGTTCTATCGTACCAAGAAGTATTGAGAATGACTTGTTTGCAAATAGTTCCTTAATTTCCCAATTAAGAGATGAAGGTGAATTTAGAGCAATTTATCCAGACCAATTAATGCTTAGTGAGGTTTATGGAGATTTTGAAAGAGAGGTTATAAACAAGTTAAAAGGTTATAAAAGATTTATTGAGAGAAACGAAATTGCATCGAGAAAGATATTAAGATCCAATAGCTTAGATAGCTTTGTACATAATGAAAAAATATCAAATAGATTAAATACAATACTGGAACAAATGGATGTTTTTTCCTCAATAGGTGATTGGAAAAGTTTTGATAACCAATTAGCCAATATTTATATGGCTACACTTGCAAAGTATACAGCTTTAGCTGATGCAAATTATACGGTAATTGGTACTGACCAATACGATCCTATTAATCTTATGTACCCTATTAAATATGCTACCAAAAGACCATTACTCAATAGAACGCCAATAGTTAATCTGTCTTTAAATATATTACCTACACCCATGAGTGATGTTCCAATTGAAACAATAATTAGATTTAAAAGAAGATATAGGGAGGAGCTACTCTCTTTTAGAAAACAAGTTAATCAATTCGAGGTAGAAATAAGTAATTCTGAGTCCATTGAACAGATTAAGGAGCAGTTAATGCTTTTTAAAGAAAAAATAGAAAAAGAAACAAGAGAAGCTATACGGATGTTAAAAGGAGCGCGAATTAATTTTTTTCTATCTTCCATAAAGTCACTATTAGATGTAAAATCACCAACTTTAATGGCTACATTAACTGCCTTTGCAGGAGACAGATTTGTAAATTTACCACCAACTGTCTCTTTAGCAGGAGTGGGTATCGCAGGAACTGTTGATTTCTCTATTAATTATATGTCTCTTAATAGAGCTACGAAGGAAAAGCTATCTGACAAAGGTTTTCTCTATCTATACCATGCTCATAAAGGTAAAATTGTTAAAGATTTTATATAAACAAGAATAAATTTCGGGTGATAGATTAATTTAATAATATTCTTATAGAAAGATATATTTATTGGTAAATTTCAGTTGTGTATAGAGGTAATATATAGTTGGTTAGTATTAGAAAGGATGGGGAGTAACTATGACAGTTTGGCTGTTTCGTGCAGGAAAACAAGGCGAATTTGAAAACAAGTTTCTAGAGGATGAAAGAGTCTATCTTACTTGGGATGACCTAAACATAGACTTAAAAGAAATTGAGTCGAAAGAAACTCTATATAGACGATTAATCGAACATTATGATTTAGATAAAGAAAAAACTGCTATCAACTGGGCTTCTCAAATTTGGCCAATTGCACATGCAATGGAAAAAGGTGATTTAGTAGTCTTACCATCTAAGTATAATCGAACAATACATATTGGGGAGGTTGCTGGTGATTATGTGTATGATGAATCACTTGGAAGTCCCTATTATCATTATCGTAATGTAAAGTGGATAGAAAAAGATATTCCAAGGGATCGTTTTGATCAAGATATATTATATTCACTAGGCGCTTTTATGACAGTTTGTAAAATACATAGAAATAATGCGGAAGAACGTATAAATGAAATGCGCAATAATAATTGGTATTTACCAAAAAATAAAAATGTAAAGGAACTAGTTGAAGAGAATGAAGAAACAGTTTCTATCGATTTAGAAGAACACATCTATGACCAAATCTCCGAGAGGATCATACAACGATTTAAGGGTCATAAGATGGAAAATTTGGTTGAGGAAATTCTAAAAGCAAAAGGATTTACAACTTACAGAAGTCCAGAGGGAGCAGATTATGGTGTAGATATATTAGCAGCATCCGATACATTAGGTTTTGGCAACCCAAAAATCTGTGTTCAAGTGAAGACTTCGGATACGCCACTTGATAGACCGACCTTAGATCAACTAATAGGTACAATGAGTAATTTTGGTGCAGACTTTGGCCTGTTAGTTTCATGGAGTGGGTTTAAATCGTCTGTTACGAAGGAGATTCCTAAACAATTCTTTAAGGTTCGTTTATGGGATTCCAAAACTATTATTCAACAAATTTTTGAAAACTATGAGAAGCTGAGTGATGATATAAAGAAGGAGATTCCTATTAAGAGAGTTTGGATGTTGGATAGTGAAGTGGTATGAAGTTGATAATCCCCATTATAAAGTAGCTTAGATGAAGTAACAGAATGGAGGTGGCTAGACACACGGTCTTTGTTTTTGAAAGATAGTTACAACAGAGCGATTTATCAGTAAATGAATTATTATCATTATCTCTTCGAACATTATCAAAAATAATTTATAAGGAATATACATAGAAAGGAATTAATAAGTGGAAGAGTTATTTAAGGTTTTAAAATACATAGGTATACCCGGAATGATTGGCGGGTTGGTTACTATCATTTGGAAGGTTGCTCCATTATCGAACTTGACTGCAGATATAGTAGAAGTGAAATTGTTTTCAAAAGAAAAAAGGTTATTAGTTAAAAGTGTAAAATACATATTTTATTCTTTATTAGCCACTGCTTTTATTTTTATTTTTGTTGATTTTATAATTAATTGGTTAGATAGTGTGTCTTTTACAGCGGTAAACATCTTAATGTTTATAGATCTTATGTTATTCTCTTTTCTACTCTTTTTAACAACGTTCAATAGTGGTTATAGTGAAACAAAGGAATTAATTAAGATTTTTAAAGTGAAATCAATAGTTAAATGTGTATTATTTATTCAAAAACAAAGTGTTATAAAAAAGTTGATCTTCTTTATTTTTTATGTTCTATTAACCTATATATCTATTGGTCTTTCTCTAAGTTATACTATCTTTGAATCTGGGATATATTTGGGAATGAGGGAAAAAGAAGAGGACTATCTTATAGCGATAATAATTTTTTCTTTTTTATTTAGTTTATTAATACCAGTATTATTTAAGCCGGGTATAAGTTTTATTAACTGGTATAAGGAGAAACAAACTATATATGTTGAAGATGAAGAAGATAATACTAAAAGATGGTATATTTTATATCCTACTCAAAAGAATTATGTTCTTCTTGGAAATAAAAAAGAGGAATTCCTCTGTACAGAGAAGAAACTTGTCCATAAAGAAGATATATTAAATAAGGTAATTTACCTTGAATAATAACATCAATATTAAATTAAGAAGCAAAACAACATAGAAATATTAAATATTTAAGATTAGGCAGGAAAACAGCAAGAAAAGAGAAAGTTAGGAAGATATAAAGTATAATTAAACTGAACATTTACGAAACTATCAAATCGTGTTCCTTATGATAAAGAATATATTACAAACAGACAGTATTGATGCTGTCTGTTTTTTTCCCTCAAATAACTAGGGTTAGTCATAGCATAAATAGTTGAATAGTATTACTAATTTTAATGTTATATATCTTTGTTAAATGATTGCAACAAGAATACGAATTTAATTTAAACGTGAAGCAACAGTAGGATTCTATGTAACTTGAAATTATAAGTACATTTACCGATATAATTCAGGAGGGTTATATAAATATTCTTATAATTAAATAGGAGGTTGTTACTATTTTGGAAAATCTATTGATATTTATTGTAGTTATAGGAGTAATTTTATTTCTTGTGTGTATTCTCTTTTTGAAATTTTTACAATTTATTGATTCAAGGATAAACTATGAAAATAAGTTAATAAACTATTATTTCCTTTCTAATAATGGTTCCTTCCAGGTTAGGGTTCCGTACTATTTTTGGCAAACTAGTAAAAAGTTGGCTATTGAGGCGAGGTTTTCGGAAGAAATAACTTTCGAAAATAGAGTTTATGAGGTTTTAGCGAGTTTTAAAAATCAAGATCACCTGGAAAATAAGTTGGATATATTCCCAAGCTGGTTTTATAGAGATTATGTTATAGAAGTGGATTTAAAAAGAGAAGAGAATCTTAATTACGTTGTATATGGAGATGCTATTATTGGAGATAGTAATATTGTTTCTAGAGATAATAGTACAATAACCATTAATCAAGATAATAGACAAATTATTTATAAGGAAATATATTCTTTTTATAGAACAAATCAATTTATAGATTTACAAGACAAAAATATAATTGATGATTTTATGGATAAATTAAAGGGCAATAATGTTAATAAATGGGATATTGACAGGGTCGTAGATATTTTGAATAAGTATATCCCAT
The DNA here is from genome assembly GCF_047228935.1 of Ornithinibacillus jepli. Classification (NCBI taxonomy): domain Bacteria; kingdom Bacillati; phylum Bacillota; class Bacilli; order Caryophanales; family Bacillaceae; genus Ornithinibacillus; species Ornithinibacillus jepli. Next base: position 497,180 of record NZ_JBFEGG010000002.1, on the reverse strand, counting down.
TCTCTACAGCCATAATAAATTTAATTAGAGCTTTATAACTTCTAAGTGGATGAGAGTGTGAACTTCCTTACTTAAGTATAGTGAAGCAAATACATATAAAGTAAAGTCGTTTTCTGCAATTAATGCTGAATAATTGGCTTTACATATTATCTACAATTAATTATAAACAAGCTGTGCTATTGTTTGCTATGTTTTTTTCTTAATAAGAAACAGGTGTCACTGAATAAATTTTTATAATAGGTCATATTACCAAAAGTGGATAATCCAAAAGATTACTCAACTTTTTTCTATTCACCAACTAAGTTTCCATGCAATTTATTTGTTAGAAGGACTAAGAAGAAGACCAGATAAGTATATGCAATTTTGTGAAGCGGGAAAATAAAGGTCCTCTCAGAAAATCAAAGGGGACGCTCCCCCCTCGGAACCGCCCCTTCATGTCCTAAATAGTCTGCACCAAAATACTAGCAATCACAATAGAAGCAGTAGTAACCGTAGTAAACCCCCCAACCAACATAGGAGTTAGAATTTCATTAAATATCGCTTTTCGTTCTTCCTCATTATCGGCTACACTTCGACTAACTTCCTCACAAAGAATATAGTCGCCAGGGAATCCGAATAGGGCTGTCAGCGCCACTGGTACGCCTTTGTTCAAATCCCATTTCATTAGCTTGGAGGCAAGGATACCACCGATAATAATACCTGTAATCCCGATTATCATAATCGTAAGTATGACGGGGATATAGCCAACAAACATGCTTGGAGTAATGTCATTCATTGCGCCTAAAGAGTAAATGATCAGGCCAACCATCGCAATCCCAAACGAATTGGAACGGTCCATCATTTTGTCATTGTAAAAACCTAATAAAGCACCAACGACACCGACAATCAATGCCCATAAGCTGAAGCTTATTCCAGTAAGATTACCTAAGTAGACGGCGATGGATCCACCGATAAACAGCTGTAATAATAGCATGATATTTGTTTGGTATTTATCCGGTATCCATGTTTTGCGCTTGGTGTCCATAATCGACGCGACATCAGTTGCTGCTGCAGCTTCGGCATTTCCGCTAGAGGATAACTTGCTTTTGATGTGATAAGCATGACGTCTTAGATAGTGTGTTGCTAAGGGCATTCCGATTAAACCTTGAATGGCGATGACTAATGCTGGGATGGTAACTAGGCTCACTAATCCTAGTTCCTGTAGTCGATCTGCTGTTAAGATAAATGCAATCGTTCCACCCGTTAATGGTCCAATTCCTGCAACGGCGGAAGGGTAGTCAAAGATAAGTGGGACAGTGAGCAGGACTAAAATAGTTGCAACGATAATCCCGCATAACGCAATAAATACTGCTCTAATCTGTGCCTTGAGAAGCTTGAAAGGCACCATGGTCCCCATGTGTACGATTAACGGCGCGACCATTAGTCCGCCAAATGCGGTTAATGCCGAAGAACCGACTAGATCCTTTGGGAAAACACCAGTCCACAGGAGGACTAAGTATCCTACCATGACGACAAGCAGCATGGGTATCCGTGCTCTAGACTTAATCGAGAAAAATTCACCTACACCTAACAAAAGCAAAATTAGCATCGTCGCAACGACAGGTTCATTCATGACAGCCATCCCCTTAAATGTATTTTATTTGAATTTTCAATCTTTGAAGTGTGCAGTTCACCCTTTGCCATAGCGCATCATGCGCATATTTAGAAAATGGGAGAAGCCATTTTACTGGCTACTCTCCACTTAATTCTAATAATTAGTCGCCGGTACCTTATTCAGCTTATTCTTCACCACTTCCCCATCCTTCAAAACAACGACAATATTATCATTATTCTCTAATGAACGAATGTCAGCTAAAGGATCCGTACTCGTAATGACAATGTCGGCTAGTTTGCCAGCTTCGACCGTACCGATTTTATCATCCCAGCCTATACATTCTGCAGCGGTCTTCGTCGTTGCGATAAGCGATTCCATTGGGGTCATGCCGATGTCACACATGAGACCTAGTTCTCGAAGATTGGTACCATGTGCCATGACGCCTGCATCGGTACCCATGGCGATTTTAACACCTGCTTTATGGGCAAGAGCAATGCTTTCTTTATGATATTCAACCACTTCGCGACATTTTTGCACACCGTATGCGGGCATCGTGCCACTGGACTCGGCATTTTCGAGTACCGATACAGGGGCAAGTAAGGTTGGTACAAGATAGGTGCCATGTTCCACCATTAAATTCGCAATCTCTACATCGATGTAAATACCATGCTCAATCGAGTGGATTCCAGCAAGGACGGCATTTTTAATCCCTTCCTTCCCTTGGGCATGGGCCATCACTTTCAAGCCTCGTCGGTATGTTGCTTCTCGAACCATTACTTCAAGCTCTTCCTGACTGAACTGGGTATACTCTGGGTGGTCGGTCGGACTTAGTACACCGCCAGTTGCATGCACCTTGATGACATCTGCTCCTGCACGTAGCACTTCACGAACCTTTTTGGTGACTTCTTCCACCCCATCACATAGACCGTCTGGGTTTCCAGGATAGCCGTGTAACGTTAAGTCGACACCAGAGCGCATCCAGCTGTCCCCGTGTCCACCGGTGATGGTGAGTGGGGTGATACTGATTTGCATTCGTGGGCCAGGCACAATCCCGTCTTCAATTGCTTGTTTGACACCTGCATCCGTTCCCCCAGCATCACGTACCGTTGTCACCCCAGCATCTAGTGTTCGTTTCATATATTGAGCAGCCTTGTAAAAACGGTAGGAAAAAGGAGTAGTTACTTGCTTTTCCAATGGTCCTACTTCCATCATCATATGCACATGCGTATCGATCAAGCCTGGTAAAATAAATCCACCATTTACATCAAGCTCCGTCACGTTTTCGCTCGGCACTTGAATATCTGTTAATTTCCCTGCTGCCACAATGACATTATCCTTCAATAAAACTGCAGCATCCACAATTGGTTGTCCACCATTTCCATCGATTAATGTACCATTTTTGATTAGCGTATACGTCATTACCAGTCACGCTCCTTTAATAGTTTTTGTTTTTCACCATCCTACTTTGAAACGAAATCCATACCCCTTTTTCGAAGCCTATCACCCTCTAATTTTTTATTCCCTAGTTAAAACTAGAAAAATTTATTTCTAGAGATTCTAACACATGTGTTTTCCTTTGACTAGATATTTTCTAAAAATTCTTTCATATAAGACAATCGTAGGAATATCAAGAAAGCGTAACCAATCCTTCGGTTATCGAAATAGTTAGCCCTTTGCTAAAATGAAAAATGAGAGAAAGTACCTAGAGAACGGTCCCCTCTAGATTTCTATTGTTTTTGGTGGAAATTTTATAACAATCGGTAAAGCCGTCCCTATGAAAATATAGTAAAATAGCTCAATACAACGAATCGGTAAAAGAACGTTTTGCTCCTCTATATAAAAATTGAAACTTTTCCCTATCAATCCCGCTCTAATGAGTAAAAGGAGGAAAGAGAGTTGGATGAAATAAATTTAATTAGAAAAGCCATGCAAGGTGATTCTGATTCGTTTGAACAATTGCTGATAACGCATCGTGATCGCCTTTACAGAACGGCATTTTTGTATGTTAGAAATCGTGAGGATGCTTTGGATGTCGTGCAAGAAACAGCCTATAAGGCATTTTCCTCCATCAGTCAGTTAAGAAACGAGCAATATTTTCTCACTTGGCTAACGAAAATACTTATAAACTGTGCTTATCAAGTCCAAAGGAAAAGAAGAAATGAACTAGCTTCAGAACATAATATAGCAGTGTTCCCAGGAGCGAGAACGGAGGAAAAACTAGATCTGTCTGAAGCAATCGGAAAATTGCCAGCTAACTATCAGACAAGCATTATTCTATTCTACTATTATGATATGAGTTTAAAGGAAATAGCGAACATGCTAGAAACACCTGAAAACACGATAAAAACCTATTTAAGTCGTGGGAAAAAACAGTTGAAAAAGTTCTTAGGAGGGGGCTATTTTGATGGACAAAGAAACGTTCAATAACAAAGTCAATGAAGTTGAGGTACCAAAGGAAGAGGTATTGCAATCGATAAAGCTCGGTGTGAATAAGGCTGTACAGGAATCGACACCTAAGAAAAGGAAGCCGATTAAAAGAGCTTTTGTTTCAGTAGCTGTAGCAGCAGGACTTCTTATTTCTTCTAGCTTTATATTTCCATCCTTTTCTAAGGTGATGGCGGATGCACCTGTCATTGGTGGATGGTATGCGGGTTTTAACGATATGGTTGGAAGGAATTTAGAAGAGCAACATTTGGTGCAGAAACTGAATCAAACCTATTCAAGTAAAGATGTAGACGTTACCTTAACAAGTGCTTATTATGACGGCTATTTAATTGGTATTACGTTTGATGTGGAAGGTAAGATTAAAAAATCGCATGATGGAAATTATTATGCATTATATGAATTGTTTCATGGTGATCCGCTTGCAGATGAAACGAAGGAGCTAACCACCTTAGAGAAGACAGAAGATGGATATAAGGGGCATATTCAAATTGTTTATCCATATAAGGATCTTCCGAAGCACAGTACCATTCCAGTTTCATTTGAAGAAATAGGGGAAAAACAAGGAAACTGGCAATTCAATGTACCCGTACAGCAAAACCCTGTTGAGATAGTCACATTTGATCAGAAAGTAAGTACAAACCCTGAAGGAAATGTCGAATTCAAAGTGGATTCTGTCATTCTAGGGAAAGCATCTACTGCAATTGTCTATCGCGTAACCTATCCAAAGGGTGAACTGGATAACTCATTTAGAATGCTTGGAGTGAATGCTGATATAGATTTGCCACAGGGAGGAACAAGTGACGGAAAGATTGATGAAATCATAGATGGCGATCAAACCACGATTGTTCGTAGATTAGTATTTCCAAAACTAATTAGGAACACAACCTTAACGGTATCACCTTCCTATGATGAGACGTATTCTCCAGTGGAGCCGATAGAAATAGATATTCCTTAATACAAAAGGTGAGCGATAGATTCATTCTATGCTCACCTTTTTAATTCCTGTAGATGGAAGTGGGCAATGATTGCCCGCTGACAATAACTAAGTAAATGAAAATAATGAATGACTTTGATTAAAAGGGAATCTTTTTTATCTATACCAACGTCTATATTAGAAGAGAGGAACAGGAGGGAGAGGAATGAACGACAACGAACTCATCAGTGAGATTCTAAAAGGCGAACTGAATGATCACCTTCTTTCAATATAGCACCCTTTACTTTAAGTACATTTATTCAAACACTTTTTTATAAATTCCGTCTTTCCCATGTGCAAATAGAAACTTCCCTCGCATAAACATAGGACCAATTATAGGCTTACCGCTTTCATCTATTATTTGTATTTTTTCCTTTGGGGTAATGGTCCTATTTCTTATTCGAAAACGCATTATTGTACTTAAATCTACTTGACCAATTAAACCTTTATGGTCAAACATAAATTGAGTTATTGTATCGTCGCCTTCTATTCGATAACGAATAGTCTCTTCCATTTCATTAAGTCGAACAAGAAAAAAGTCATCATAGTAATAAAAATATACTTCCTTTGAACTCACAACATTCAAGGCGTAACAATCAATAATTCCATAACTACCGGCACCCCATAACTTACTACCATTTTTCCTATAAGCAATTAGCCCTTCACTACCCATAGGCTTTTCCCATCCAAAATTACCAAATATCCCCTCGTCAAAATAACTCACCCAAATGGTATCTGTTTCATCAATTTGTACATGTTCAATGCCATCTCCAAGTGTAAAGGCTTCAATTAACTGCCCATTCGGGTTATACCTTCTAGCATTCCGTTCTATATAATTACCATCTTTTAAACAACGACCTTGTACAATAAGCAAAGTACCATCCGAAAATAAGTCCACTTCCGTCGGTATAAGGGGAACATTCTTTAATTCAACGGTTTCTATACTATCGTCTTTAAAAATTCGGATGGTCCAATTATTTTTTTGTACAGGACGTTGGAAAAAATCTAATTCCTGTAAATCACTCTCAATTAATATGAGTGTTCCATCTTTTGCTATTTGACCACCTATAAAATTCAAACTTGAGGAGTAATCAAAACATTTTTGTAGTACTAATTTTTCTATTTTAATCACCACCCTACTAATACAAATTCACGATATCTTACACCATGGAAAATCCAACTTCTTATAAAACATTACTTCTCCGTTAGGTTAAGAATATTTCTTCACAATCTGTTCTTATACCTGTTATAGATACGGCTTTTATTTTAAAATCCAGCCAAGATGTAAATCTATCCCTCCAACGGATAATTCCGCTCAATCATGAAATTCGTTTTATCGCCGCGGAAATAAGAACGTGAAAATTCGATTTTCTGACCTAATTCGTTTTCGGCTGTGGTTTCGATATAGAAGCATGGTAAGCCCTCGTCGCAGTTTAGGTATGCACTGGAACGTTCATCGGCAAATGCGATTTCGATATGCTCTGTCGTTTTCGCGATGTGAACGTTAAAGCTATTCTTTAGGGAACCATATAAAGATATCTCGGCGTGTTCTTTTGTAATACCAGGTGCTACATCCCATGGAATATAAGCTATTTCATATTGTGTTGGTTCGCCATTAGCCTTCCGAACCCTTTCAATCCGTTGGATAGGATCCTGTAACGTAACATCTAATGATTTTACTAGGAATTCATTAGCTGGAATGACATTGATAGCGATAAGCTCTATTTCTGCCCGCTTGCCTTGGACAGCCACCTGATCACTATACCTCTTCACAGTATGAGAGAGTGTTTGTTTTAATTTTTGCTCGGCTACAAAAGTGCCTTTCCCTTGTTGTCTAGTCAAATATCCTTCTAGTGTAAGCTGATTTAGGGCAGTTCGAACTGTAGTCCTACTTACATTAAAATCCTTACATAGTTCAAGCTCCGTAGGGATTTTCTCTCCCTTTTTATACTCATTTGATTTAATTCGATTGAGTAATTCCTCTTTTATATAAGCATGTAATGATTGGTTTTTTTCCATTGTCGTAACTCCTTGAACCTTACTGTATAGTTTCAGTGTACAAGATAATACAAATAATAACAATCCGCAACAAATAGTATTACAAATTTATGTTATTTTACAAAGGTACGTACAATTTGAGATTTGGTTCTAAAATTGTATGGACAATTAAATATATGTATGATACATTTTGTATTAAGAAAATATACTTCGTTGTTAAATCTAAATGCGAAAAAATTTAAGCGCTTTCAACAAGGACCTAAGGAGTGAACTTGTCGTGACATTAAAACTAGTGATTATAGGTGGTGGATCCAGCTATACACCAGAAATCATCGAGGGGATTATTAAACGGTATGATAGCTTTCCAGTAACCGATATTGTACTTGTTGATATTAAGGAGGGGGAGGAAAAGTTACAAATTATAGGGAATCTGGCATTACGAATGATTGAAAAGTCGAGGAAACCAATTCACTTAACATGGACATTGGATCGTAAGGAAGCACTTAAAAATGCCGACTTTGTATCGACACAAATTCGTGTAGGTCGTTTGGATGCTCGTGCAAAGGATGAGAGAATTCCACTAAGTCATGGTTTCATTGGTCAGGAAACGAATGGGGCTGGTGGAGTGTTTAAAGCATTCCGTACGATACCGGTACTGATGGAGCTTGCAAATGATATTCATACCATTTGCCCAGATGCGTGGATGATTAACTTTACAAATCCTGCTGGGATTGTAACAGAAGCACTGTTAACACATTCACCTCATAAAAAAATTATCGGTGTATGTAATATTCCTTATAATATGCGGCATTCTGTTGCTGAAATACTAAATGTAGCACCGGATGATGTTAGCATTGAATTCGTCGGAATGAATCACTTTGTATTTGGTCAGAAAGTATTCGTTAAAGGAGTCGACCGAACCGATGAAGTGTTGGAAAAGTTAATTGGTAGTGATGGGCTCGATTATTCACCAGCAAATATCGTTAGCCTTGGCTGGTCGAAAACATTTATAGAATCTACTAAACTACTACCAAACCCGTATCATCAATACTATTTTCAAACGAAAGATGTACTCGAGAAGGACCTTATAGCATATAAAGAACATGGAACAAGAGCTGAGGTTGTCCAACAACTTGAAGAATCACTTTTTGAGCTGTATAAAGACCCTGAATTACGGGATAAGCCAGAGGAGTTAGAAAAACGAGGGGGTGCGTTTTATAGTGATGTAGCATGTAGCCTGATGGATTCGATCTATAATAATAAACAAGATATTCAAACTGTAAACACAGTTAATAATGGAGCGATTTCGGATTTGCCAGATGATGCCGTTGTCGAGATTAACTGTGTGATCACAAAAGACGGTCCGAAGCCAATTTCTATAGGATCTCTTCCACTCAGTGTGAAGGGAATTATTCAGCAAATGAAGGCATTTGAAGAGCTTGTCATTCGTGCAGCAATGACTGGAGATTATCAGGATGCATACTTGGCATTGGTCATGAATCCATTAATAACAGATGAGAAGCGTAGCAAAGTAATTCTAGATGAGTTATTAGAAGCACATGAACAGTATTTACCACAATTCAAAATAAGGGGGAAGTAAGATGAAAGTTTTCCAAGTTTTCGAGGATAAGTTTCTTCCAGTTGCAGGGAGAATAGGGTCACAGCGACATTTAGTGGCAATACGTGATGGGTTTGCTGCTATATTACCGTTAATTATTATTGGGTCATTAGCTGTTCTGATTAATAATCTACCAATTGAACCGTTTCAAAACTTCATGGTTAACGTATTTGGAGAAGGTTGGAAGGATCTTGGGGGTTATATATGGAATGGTACATTTGCTATCATATCATTAGTAGTAACAATAGGGGTCAGCTATAGTCTAGCAAGAGCATACAATGTCGATGCGTTAGCGGCGGCGTTAGTATCCGTTGCTTCCTTGATTATTTTATCGCCATTGACGGAAGACGGCAGTGGTATTTCACTTCATTGGATGTCTGCATCAGGTCTATTTGTTTCTCTTTTAGTAGCCATTTTAGCAACAGAAATTTTCAGAAAATTAACACAGATGAACCTCTCGATAAAAATGCCTGATGGTGTTCCGGAGGCTGTTACGAGATCATTTGCATCACTTATTCCTGCTATGATTGTACTCTTTATCTTTGGTTTATTACAGGTATTATTCATGGACGTGATTGGTGTAAGTCTTCAAGACTTAATTTATCAGGCGATTCAAGCACCATTCCAAAATGTTGCTGGTACATTACCTGCTGTGTTAGGTATTGAATTTACGAAGTCATTCTTATGGTTCTTTGGGTTACATGGCTCGAACATATTAGAACCGGTTATTGAAGCGGTGTATTTACCGGGACTATTAGAGAATACAAAGTTATTTGAACAAGGTGTATCTGCACACGATGTACCAAACATTATAACGAAACCATTCCTAGATGTGTTTGTTGCGATGGGTGGTACAGGTACAGGGATTTCACTGCTTATTGCGTTATTTATAACGGTTAAGGCGAAACAAGTAAGAAGTTTAGGGAAGATGAGTACACCAGCTGCACTATTTAATATTAACGAGCCTATCATTTTTGGGATGCCAATTGTGTTGAACCCGATCTTATTTGTTCCGTTTATTTTGGTACCACTTGTTAACGTAACGATAGCATACTTCGCAACATCGATTGGATTTGTACCGAAAACAGTCGTGATGGTGCCGTGGACAACACCGCCGATTATCGGTGGATATTTAGCTACAGGAGGATCCATTGCGGGGTCAGTTTTACAAATTTTCAACCTAGCTGTAGGTGCATTGCTTTATCTACCATTCTTAAAGATACTAGACAGGTCCATGTTAAGCAATGTCAAGAATGCTAGCACAAGCAAAAAAGAGGTAGTGTGATTTAAAGAGCTACGTTCGACAACCAATACAGAATCGAGGTAATCATATGAAGTTAATTGTAAATGCGGATGACTTTGGCTATACACGTGCTGTTACGTATGGAATAGTAGATGCATTTAAAAATGGAATCGTTACTTCCACAACGATGATGTGTAATTCACCTCACGTGGATCATGCGGTCGAAATAGCTAAGCAGAATCCGGAACTAGGAGTTGGTGTCCATCTAGTGCTAACAAGTGGGACACCACTATCCCGGAACGTTCCATCCTTAACGGATAATAACGGAAGCTTTTACAGCCAACATGTTATTTTCGATCATGCAGAACCGGAAGATATTGAACGGGAATGGACTGCCCAAATAGAAAGGTTTTTAGCTACTGGCTTGCGTCCTACTCACCTGGATAGCCACCATAATGTTCACGAGCATGATATAGCATTACCGATTGCCATCTCTTTAGCGGATAAATATGGCGTCCCACTTAGAATGGCGAACAACGAACCGACAACGGATATAACATATAACGCTGTAAAAAGAACTACTTTCATGATGAGAGAGTTTTACGGGGACCAGGTAAGCTACGAAACGCTCGAGGGACAATTAAGAAGCGTCTCGGAGTTAAGTGAAAATGAGAAAGTGGAGATTAACTGTCATCCAGCATATATTGATCCGGATCTGATTTCGAAAAGTTCCTATGTGGATATACGAATGAAAGAGTATGAAATCCTGACATCGGATCGAATCAAAAACTACTTACATGAATTAGGAATTCAGCTAATTAATTATAGAATGATATGAGTTGTCTAATAACATGCTAGACTATTTCTATAACGGACTATAACTCTATTAATTTGAAAATATATACGCTAGTTAGGATTGGGGGGAATGAGCATGCAATCTATGGAAGATATCCAAACATTATCCTTTACTATCATTCTTCATGCAGGAAATGCTCGTTCAAGTGCAATGGAAGCGATTTCCTATGCGAAGGATTATAACTTTTCAGAAGCAAGAAAGAAAATAGAAGAAGCAGAACAAGCATTTATTGAAGCACATCATGTACAAACCGATCTATTGCAAAACGAGGCGAACGGAAAGAAAAATGAGGTTACGGTCATCCTAGTCCATGCCCAAGATCATTTAATGACCGCGTTAACGGTAAAAGATTTAGCAAATGAAATGATCACCATGTATGAAAGAATGCAACTATTGGAGGGAGGAAAACAATGAAAATCATCTTAGTTTGTTCCGCTGGGATGTCTACATCCATGCTCGTTAAAAAGATGCGAGACGCAGCAGTAGAACGAAATCTTGAGATAGAAATAGATGCAGTTGGAGAGTCCCAATTAACGAATCATTTAGAAAACACCGATGTGATATTAATCGGTCCACAAGTTCGATACCTTGAAAAGAAAATCAGAAGTTTTGTAGAGCCAAAGGGCATTAAGGTAGATATTATCGACCAAATGGCTTACGGTATGATTCAAGGAGATAAGGTGTTAGATCAAGCGATTGCTATGAAAAACTAGGTGAACATAAAGGAAGCTGAGAGGCTTCCTTTTTTGGATGGAGTTGTTTAGAAAAGAAGGACAATGTATCCATTGTTATGTAGTCTTTATTTATCTTTTGCTATTTTCTTTCTGTCTGGAGCAAGTGGTGGTTGTTCTAACCATCTGTTTTTGGTCATCAGATTAAACCATTCTTTGGTAACCATTAGGTTTTTCAAGATGGTTTGTTCATACGTTACAACAAGGTCCGTTCGCATTGCAGATGCAAGGCCAGTTCCATGGTACGCTTGCCCTGTTTGAAGTAAGAATCCAATATGATACAGCATTAGCTTATCTGAAAAGGGTGAATCCTGAGATGTTGTTACCTCTGATTCCCAAGACATTGGAACTGGTAAATTATCTTGTTTTAATAACTTCCCAAATGATTGAATCTGATTATCGGATGTTTTTTGAGCTGACAGTAAAAATTTTCGTACCTCTTTTGATTGTGCGACTTGGCTAAATGCAATGGAGAGCGTTTTTTCCATTATCTTTTTCTTCAGGTTAAAAGATAGGCTAATAATTTCCATGGCGGACAAAGGGCGTTGATCACTAAAAAATCCATCTAAAAATTGCTGACCTGAAATAAATTCAGGATTTTTTTCAGGATAAAAGTATGGGTCTCTTTGGAAATGACCTTTTTCTAATAGTAATTCTAACGTTTGATGGTACATTTTTTTGCCACTATTGTCACACGAATCAAAGAAATCCCTTAGATCCTTTCTTACGGAAATACTAAGTGATGTGGTGTGCGCTAACAAACCATGTAATGTCATAATGTGTAAATAGTGTAGACAGAAAATGTCCGAGAATAATCTTTTTGCACCTTTATTAAGATCGGATTCCGTAAATCCAATTGGAACTGGGAACCCTTCCCCTTCAATGAAGGTTGCGATCTGCTGTTTTTGGCTGCCAAATATTTGTATTGCCTCTTCAAAAAGCGCTTTAATCTTTTCGTCCTCGATGATAGATAACATATATCTTAAAAGCTCCAGTAGTGCGACTTCGATATAGTTACTAGCCGAACCTTCCTGATTATCTAATAACTGCATAAGCTACCCCTCGCCAAGTGGACATTTACACGTAAAATGTCGTTTGTAATCGTATACATTATACCATACGATAGAACTAGATTTTAGATTAATAGGAGGTAAGTACGATGTCAAACGTATATGTCATTACAGGCGGTTCTGGTGGAATGGGCAAAGCCATTGCTGAACTAGTAGGGAAAAAAGGTACAGTGCTGTTAGCAGATGTGAATGAAGAACGTCTCGAACAAACAAAAGAAGAACTTGCTGGAAAAGGAATTACGGACGTAGAGTATCAAACGGTAGACATTACAGATGCTGAAAATGTGAGAAAGTTAGCGGAGAAGGCAAAATCGCTAGGGACATTAAAAGGCCTTGTTCATACAGCGGGATTATCCCCAACAATGGCCGATTCTAAGCGTATTACTCAAGTAAATCTAGTCGGTACAGGGATTGTGTTAAATGAATTCCTTCCATTAGCCGAAGCTGGAACCGTTGCGGTATGTATTTCTTCGATGAGTGGACATATGGCACCGAAAGAAGGTCCATATAAAACTGTCTTAAAAAATCCATTAGCGGATAATGTTGTTATCGAGACGATGGAACAATTTGCGCAAGGCAATCCAGGAGCTGCTTACAGTCTATCGAAATTAGGCGTTATTCTCATTGTGGAAGATCAAGCATGGGCATGGGGACAAAAAGGTGCTCGTATCGTATCGCTATCTCCAGGCACAATCAACACCCCGATGGGAAGACAAGAAGCTTCTCAGCAAAAAGAAATGAAAGTACTATTAGACAACACCCCACTGCAACGTGAAGGGGAACCAAAAGAAATTGCAACCGTTGTTGATTTTCTCATAAGTGACCAAGCTTCTTATATTACCGGTACCGATATCCTAGTGGATGGTGGAACAACTGCGAATATGAGGAAGATTCAAGCTGGACAAGATAATTAAAAATAGTAGGCAGTCTTACAGGGATGTAGGGCTGTTTTTTTGTTCGGAGTGGGGGGACATCGGGCTTAAACCGGGGGGCATCAGCGCGAACTCGGAGGACATCTGCCCAAACTGGGGTCACATCAGCCCGAACTCGGAGGACATCAGCCCAAAACGTGGCAACATCAGCCCGAACTCGGAGGACATCAGCCCAAACCGAGGCAACATCAGCCCGAACCCGAGGGACATCAGCCCGAACTGGGGTCACATCGTCCCAAACCGAGGCAACATCAGCCCGAACACGAGGGACATTAGCCCGAACTGGGTTCACATCGCCTCAATCAGAGTCAACCTCAGCCTAAACTGAGGTAACATCGCCCCAACCTGAGTCAACATCAGCCCAAACTGAGGTCACATCGTCCCAACCCGAGTAACATCAGCCCAAACTTGGGTTACATCGCCCGAACCCGAGTAACATCAGCCCAAACTTGGGTTACATCGCCCGAACCCGAGTTAACATCAGCCCAAACTGGGGTCACATCGCCCCAACCTGAGTTAACATCAGCCCAAACTCGGGTCACATCGCCCCACCCCGAGTTAACATCAGCCCAAACTGGGGTCACATCGCCCCAACCTGAGTTAACATCAGCCCAAACTGGGGTCACATCGCCCCACCCCGAGTTAACATCAGCCCAAACTGGGGTCGCATCGCCCCACCCCGAGTAACATCAGCCCAAACTGAGGTCACATCGTCCCAACCCGAGTTAACACCAGCCCGAACCGAGGTCACATCGCCCCAACCCGAGTAACATCAGCCCGAACTGAGGTCACATCGCCCCAATCAGAGTCAACATCAGCCCGAACCCGAGGGACATTAGCCCAACGCGAGTCAACATCAGCCCAAACCCGTGTCACATCGCCCCAACCCCAGCAACCCCCAGCCAAACCTCCAGACGTAAACCAGTTCAATACCAACAACAAGCTCAAAAAATTTCAATCCCAAAGTAGTTTTACTATTTCTATAATCTGACCACTAGAACCGCCCCTATACCTGTGGTATAATAGGTAACAGAATACAACCCTTCACTAAAAAAAGGAGATTGTTTTATGAGTGTGCAGGTTCTTAATTAATCCATAATTGGATAGCTTGAAAAGGTTCAAAAAACTAGCGATTTGGCTAGTCTATTTGTGTTGTCCTTTTCAAGGTGAATTAAGAACAGGCTACTAAGCGGATAAGTTAAAGGTATGGACTTTAAGCTATGGCTGTTTTTGCCATAGCTTTTTTAATTGCGGTGAAACCGTCCGTTTACCACTTCAGAACAGGAAGAAAACGACGCTAACACCAGAATTGGTCCAGCTTACCATCAGGGGAATACCCGTTGATGGTAAGGTTCTCTTATGTAGATGTTTCGTTATTGGGACATCTATACAAATCACACTAGTGAAGGGATTCTTGCAACCGTCTTAAGCATAGGCTTGAGGCGGTTTTTTATTTTTATTTGAAAGAGAGGAAAAGGCATTGAATCATAATACAATCGAAAAGCTTGAATATAAGCGGATTTTAGAAGAAGTTTCACGATTTGCGTTAACAACAAAAGGGAAGCAACACATTAGTGAAAGCCATCCGATTCAACATAAAAAGCAATTGGAAAGAATGCAGGAGGAAATAAAAGAAGCAATCGAAGTCTTGAAGATAAGTGCCAGTGTGCCGATTCATTCCCTTGATGATGTGGATATTTATTTGGAGCAAGGGCATAAGGGGCTTGCTTTAAGAGCAGAGCAGTTAGTAAACATTCAAACCTTTTTGGATCATTGTAGAAAATTAAAGCGTTTTATGCGGGATAAGGAACATGTTGCGCCAACTATTTCCACTTACGTAGGATCGATTGAAGATCTTCAACAAATCGAGGATGAATTAACCCGTTGTTTAAAATATGGTCAGATTGATGATTACGCAACTCCAGAGCTTGCGAAGGTTAGAAGACTGATTAGCCAACGGGAAAAAGAAGCAAAGGAAAAAGCGGAGGCAGCTGCAAAATCCAAACGAATAACAGACTACTTGCAGGAAAAGCATATCGTGGAAAAGAACGGGACTTATGTACTTCAAGTAAAAGCAGCCTTCAAAAATAAAATAGACGGTCAAGTCGTCGATGTATCCTCATCTGGAGCGACGGTGTTTATTGCGCCAAGAGTAGTTGCCGAAATACAAGGGGAGGTAGAACTACTTCGGATGACAGAGGAAAACGAAGTACAACAAATTTTATACACCCTTACCAATATGATTTTAGAAAAGGAACAAGAAATCAAAATCGCCATGGACACGATGCTTCATTATGATGTGTTGTTTGCTAAAGCGAAGCACGGACTATCGATTGATGGTGTCCTCCCCATCTTAAATGAAACATACGATATCCATTTAAAAAATGCTCGCCATCCCATGTTAAAAGGAAATGTGGTGCCACTGTCTATTCAACTAGACCGATTGGCTCGAGCCCTTGTCATTACTGGTCCGAATACGGGAGGGAAGACCGTTACGCTAAAAACGGTAGGTCTGTTATGTATGATGGCTCAGACTGGACTAATGATTCCAGCAGAGGAAGGAAGTTCGATTCATTTATTCGGAAAAATCTTTGTAGATATGGGGGACGGCCAAAGTATCGATGAAAACTTGAGTACTTTTAGTTCAAGATTAAAGAATATTATCCATGTCTTGGAGGAAACCAATGATAACACGCTCGTTCTATTGGATGAACTTGGCTCAGGTACCGATCCGAATGAAGGGATGGCACTAGCGCAAGTCATCATGGAGCAGCTTGTGGATAAGGGGGCAACGTTACTTGCTACTACCCATTACAGTGAATTGAAAAGCTTAGCACAGAAAAAGGAAGGCTTTATCAATGGTTCGATGGAGTTCGATTTGCATACACTTCAGCCAACATACAGACTAATTGTAGGGGAAGCTGGGAATAGCCAAGCATTCCCAATCGCTATAAAACTTGGAATGCATCCAAAGCTGGTGGAGCGGGCTTTTCATCTTACGTATAAAGACCAGCAAAAATCCGTCACTTATGAAGAAAATGAGGAATTTAAGCAAAGCTATCAAAAGCAAATCGTCGTAAACCGCTATGTAAGAACGGTGAAGAAAGAAAAGATTCAAACGGAGATACCTCAGTTTGACCAAGGGGATAATGTGAAGATTTCGCCTAACGGGGAGATGGGAATCGTCTATAAAGGACCGGATAAGATGGGGAATTACGTGGTGCAAATCAAAGGTGAGAAAAAAACAATCAATCATAAATTGCTGAAGCTTCATATAAAAGCTAGTGCACTTTATCCAGCGGGCTACGATTTTGATCAAATCTTTAAGTCTAAAGAGTATCGAAAGAAAAGTCGGTTAATGAGTCGGAAGTATGTAGAAGGATTGATGATTGATGTGGAAAAAGAGGATGAGTAAAGAAGGGAACTTAAAAATGGGTATTGCTACGTGGAGAAGGTTTCTACAAATATCCAGATCCAGCATACGCGGATTCTAATTTCTTAAAACAAAACGAACACAAAAGAAGAGCCAACTCCTATCCTGTATGTGGAGTTGGCTCTTTTTACTTATTAAACAAATAAGGGAGGTGGCTGGCACTCACCCGTTATTTCGTATCTATCAAAATAGTATCTTGTCCCGGATAAACGGAGGCTAATAGCTCATGCCGTCCTTTTTCACGTTTGTCGAGCATAATTTGTTCAGGTTTAATCCCCTGCTCACGCAATACTTCCATGTTATCCACTAGAAATTCGTCGCTACCAACAATATAGAATAGTCCATCCTTGTCTGCAGCAAGATTTTGCACTTCTTCATAATAGTCATTACGGTTATCTGTGAACATTGATGTGAAGTTCTTATCCGGTGCTGATTGGAAAATCGTAGGGAATAAGTAATCCTTTGATGAATCAATGTTCAAGGAATGGATTTGATTGACATGGTCAGTTCGTTCTAAATAATCCAGTACAAGTGGTCTGAACGTTGCCAGTCCAACACCTGAGGATAGCAGGTAAATATTTTTATCTTCTCTTCGAAGTGGTACATTCGAATGTGTTTTAAAGATGGCTACTTTAGTTCCAATTTCAATATTTTTTAAAATCGTCTTAAACTCTGAGCATTGTTCTTTGATTCGTGTAGTGATGCCGATTGTATTTTCATGCGGTAAGGTAGAGATGGACATATGGCGAATCAGACTACGGTTTGGTTTATCTCCGGCATTGAAGCCTTCCAGTGCGAAGTGGGTGTGGGAGCCCTCTACCCATGTAAAGTCTTCCGGACGGTCTATTAGGAACGTTTTAACCTCAGGCGTTTCATCGATTATCTTATTTATTTTTGTCCAATATATTTGCATGATTATTCTCCTCACTCCATTATATGGATCGTTATTATCTACTATACTATAATTGATAATAATTCTCAATTAAACTGAATCATTATGTTAGAATTTTTAAATTATCATTTTCTTAGAAACTCCATCAACGTATGTCCACTTGTAAATAATAGTATTAGAATATTATGTTACCATGTAAGAAGAAACATTTTCTGGAAGTTAAATACAGGAGGTTTACAATGATGAAACAATTTTATATTAAGCAAAAAGTATTCAGTATAGGTGAGAAATTTACGGTGAAGGATCAGGCGGAGAACGACGCATATTTCGTGGAGGGCAGCTTCATGAAGGTTCCTAAGACGTTCTCTATAAGGAATACTGCAAGTGAAGAAGTTGGACGTGTTACGAAGAAGGTGTTTAGCTTTTTACCGAAGTTTTTTGTTGAGGTGGATGGGCAAGAAGTGTTAACGATTAAGAAGGAGCTGTCCTTCTTCAAAGCTCGCTATACGATTGATGCAGCAGGTATTGAAATTCGAGGAAATTGGTGGGATATGGATTTTCAAGTAGTGCGGCATGGTGAGGTCGTAGGGCAAGTGAAAAAGGAATGGTTCACATGGGGCGATAGCTACAAGGTCCAGGTGCTAGATGAAACAATGGAGACGATTATGATTGCGATTGTCGTTGCTATTGATTGTGTGAAGGATGATGAAAGTAGTGCAGCTGCATCATCGATAACGACGCCTTAATTTATACGGTATTGTAAGTTCCCTTTATGGAAGGGGATATGATTTAGGGGGATTGAGATGGAGATAGCGTTTAACTTACCAGATAATATCATCATTATATTATCTAGTTGTTTAGTTTGGTGTGTTATTGCATATTTAGCATACCGAATATACCAGAAACAAACAGACAAACCAAAGATATGGAAGATAGCTGTCATCATTATAATTGGTCTTTTCTCGTTTTCTATTAACTGGCAAATAGCTACTGTGCTAGTGAAAATATCTATCTTACCTTTGGGTGTCTGGGCATTATATATTTTCTTTAAATGGACGAATCGAAACTGGCAAGCCTATCGCCGTTTTGCATGGTTAGGATTTTGGGCGAATTTTATCTTTCTCGTGTCAACACTTCTTGCTATACCTATTCATCATGCCGTGTATCCGAAAGATGAGGCCGTAACGTATATGTCTAGAATAGAAAATTCATCCCTTGTTCCGATTCACCCGTCAGCTGTAGAGGACGGAGTATTGGATAAAGAGAATTTAGAGAAGCAACTACAAACGATGACACAGGAAAGAATAGACAGTGAAAAATGGTACCAGGATACCTATTTGAATAGTAGTGAGATCAATGAAAGCGATGAGCGTTTTCCATATCAGTTAGTTGGAACTTCTGCAGCGTGGGGCAGTGCTATTCATCCCGTAATATTTGTTGAAAATGATGGAAAAGGTATATTAATTACCACAGCCGAAAATCAGCTTTATTTTCGCTTCCATGCATCCATCATCGAGGGGGTGGATTGAAGATGAATAAGAAAAAATTACGGGTCAGAATTAGTGTCGGTATAGCTTTCGTGCTGGTCATTGGATTAATTTATTGGTTTTATCTAGCAAGTCCTACTTCCTTTCCGACGAATGAGGAGTTAATAAGTGAGCTTAATAGAGTTGATTATCAAAGCTCAGCACGTGAGATTCAAGATACACTTGTGTTGGATGAAAGACATGTATTGGTGCCATTTATATCCTCCGATAAGGGTGATTATGGGTTAAGCTATTGGGTTTGGGATAAACATAAATGGCGAGTTGCTATGATTTCTTCGCGGGGTAAACCGAGGGTCTGGAAAATTGATCCGGGTGATCCTTCGACGTATTACGTTGTGTGGAATATTCACCCGGAGGATAAGATGACTAGAATGGACTATTACCTTCTACGTGATCGAAACTATCATATAACGAATTATGGAGGAGACGACCAGAGAGATACGTATTATCCTGAACTCCAATTGGGAACAAGTATATCACTGGACGAGTCCTATGGGGCTATGAAGCTACCAGATGAATGGGTTTCGGTAATGAATGCATTTAATCAAATGGATAAATCCTCCCAATCGGATAAGTTCCTTAACTCTTTCTTTCCGGAACAGTATATGCAATTTGGCTGGCTACCTTCTTATCAAGATGGTGTAGAGCCCACTCTAGACAGGTCGTTTAATGGTCATGGGTATTATACGGATGTCGAAATCGACCTCGGATTTATCAGATTCTTAGACGAAACCGACTTGGAGGTACCTGTTAGTAATAGAGAATAGTCGTGATCTGTGGAAGGGTAAGATTTGTTATACCACAAGTTACTTTGGAATAAAGGTGGGAATACGGTGAAAAATAAATGGGTTAATTTCAAACAGGTGCAAGGATGTATATTAGGGGATATATACGCCAATCAGCTCCATGTATCTCAAGAAAGCAAGGAGATGGTTCTTCATCCCACTGATCTAGTTCTTAAGATAATAGACCCATCCACATTAAATTTCTGGTATTGGCGAATAAGTTGGTTTGAGGATGAACAAAGCAATGATCATTTAATAATACTTGAACAGGATACACCTGAACCACTAAAGTATCGATCAGAGTGAGATATGTCTCCTTATCAGCATTCAATTGTCAGTTCTCAATACTCATTAGGGAAAAAAACGATTAAGAGAGTAAGTGGCTATGGGTATAAAGATGAACCAGATGAAATTCTAACGACTATCGTTTTTGAAATGGAAGATAAAGTTGTTACTATTGCAACTGGGCCAATTATCGAAGTAAGAATTAACGAACATCGCCCCGATAATCTAGGTGACTTTATCTATTCCTTTTGATATAAAATAGTCTATTGGCTTAATAGAAGCTGTAAAAATGCATCAACCGAAAAACTAGGACACCGACATTTGTGTCCTAGTTTTTCATATTGTCTTTTCGAAAAATTGGTTATTAATTTTAGAGAAAAATTAATAAAACCGATATTGGTTCAATAAATTACGCGGAATATTCTTCTAACCATTTAATATGAACACCTCTGGTCACGCCCTTTTTTCACCAACTCCCTCACGCCTATTAATATTAGCTTTTGCGAAATCGGTTTCGTTATATTGATTAGATTTTCAGTTTGCAATCATCTAAAATTTACTATTTTTTCTAAAAAACCCAAAAAAACATATTGATTTTTAAAATAATAACCACTATAATTCTTTGTAAGCGGTTACTTACTTATTTTTTTGAAATTTAAAGAAACCGGTTTCCTTGAATTGATAGCTATCATTTTTAGGAGATGTTCATTTCTAGAATGAACCAAGAGGGTTTAACAAACTATTAAACTAATTATTAGGGGGTAATATCATTGAAAAGCATGAAAAGTATTATGGTTCTTGGACTTTTAGGTCTACTGGCACTTGCATTAGTGGCTTGTAGTGGAGATGGTGACGAGGAAAACGCTGGTGGTAATTCAGACGAAGAAATTACACTAGACTTCTGGACATTTGGTGCAACTGGCTATGAAGAGTTAGCGAAAGAATACGAGAATCAAAACCCAAATGTAAAAATTAAAGTAAAATCATCAGAAACAGCGGACCATCATGATGCACTCTTTACATCTTTATCAGCTGGAAGTGGTGCGCCTGATATCGCAATGCTTGAAATTGATCAGTTCGACCGTTTTAAAGTAGCACAGGATCGTTTCGAAAATTTATATGACCTTGGTGCGAATGATGTGAAGGATCAGTACTTAGATTGGAAATGGAAAAGTGGAGAAAATGTAGATGGCGACTTCTTATTTGGTCTTCCGACAGATATCGGTCCGAAAGCATTATACTACCGTACCGATTTATTTGAGCAAGCTGGATTACCAACTGATCCAGAAGAGGTAGCATCACTAATTAACTCACCGAAAGCATTTGAAGAGGCTGGATTGAAAGTAAAAGAAGCAACTGGCATGCCGTTTGTGGATAGTATCGAAATGGCGTTTAGAGCATATTTAGATGCAGCAGAAACTGCTTATCTAACGCCTGACAATGAGTTGAATCTTGGAGATGACTCTGAAGTGAAAAAAGCATATGACTATGCAGTTCATCTAAATGACTTAGGTATTGTTGGTAAGTATGAAATGTGGAGTCCGGAATGGGCTAACGCAGTAAACAAGGGTGAATTTGCTGCAGAATTAGGTGCTGGCTGGTTAAAAGGCTGGATGGAAGGTAATGCACCAGATGCTGTTGGGAAATGGAGAGTCGCGACATTACCGACAGAGTTTGCAGCTAACTGGGGTGGCTCCTACATCGCAATCCCAAGTGAAACTGAACATGCTCAAGCAGCTTATGACTTTATTGAATGGCTAGTATCACCAGAAAATCAATTGAAATCGTTCCAAAGCCATGGATTATTCCCTTCTGCTCATGCGGTATATGATATGGATGAGTTCAAGACGAATGAAGATGAATTCTTCGGTAATCAAGCAACAGCTCCAGTATTTGCAGAAGCTGCACAAGATATCGCTGGTATTGGATACAAAGGTGAAAAATATTTCCCTGTCCATAACGAAATCTTAAATGCGCTTAAAAATGTTCAAAACGAAGGAGCAGACCCTGAAAAAGAATGGGAAGCAGCTGTTAAACGTGCTGAGGACTTAATGAAACGCTAATCTAGTAAACTCTTAACATAAACACAATGGTCGGTTTATCATGACAAGCCTTTAGTTTAACAAAGGATGAGGGGATAAGCCGGCCAACTTTCATATAAAGACTATCGTTATAACGCCTAAAGGCACTGTACTATTTTGAAATGGAAAAGAGGCGTGAACATGAATTCTGCCAGTAAACTTTTTAAAAGGAAAAAATATAGGTCGGAAGAAAAGAAGGATATGATTTCGGGTTATTTATATATTGCGCCCTTCTTCATTATTTTTGCACTGATTGGCCTATATCCGGCGCTCTTTAGTATTTACTTAGCTTTCCAAAAATGGAATGGATTAAGCCCGATGACCTTTAATGGGCTAGCTAATTTTGAGCTGGTATTAACCGATCCATTGTTTTGGAAATCGGTTTACAACACGATTATAATGGGGCTAATGGGAACTGCTCCACAATTAGTGGTCGGACTGATTCTAGCCTATTTATTAAATTTGGCATTTTTAAAGTTTAAAGGCTTCTTCCGAGTAACCATATTTATGCCATATTTAACTTCGATGGTAGCGGTAGCACTTATCTTTAGTGTGTTATTCAGTAATCATGAATCATCCCTTGCCAATTATGTGTTAACACATCTCTTTGGACTAGACCCAATCGCTTGGGCTGCCTCGGAATGGGGAACTAAGATTGCCATATCCCTTATGGTGTTTTGGCGATGGGTAGGATATAACACCATTATTTATTTAGCAGGGATTCAAAGTATACCGAATGAGTTGTATGAAGCAGCGACCGTCGATGGTGCGAATAAGTTTCAACAGCTATGGTATATTACGGTCCCAATGATGAAGCCTTTTATCATCTTGACAGTATTTACATCAACCGTTGGTGCCATGCAGTTATTCTCGGAACCAACTGTATTCTTAGGGGCCGATGCATTCACAAGAGATGAAGCAATGACGATTGTAATGTACTTATATCGAGATGCCTTCAGGTTACAATCCTTTGGAACGGCTTCGGCAACAGCGATTATACTACTCGTAATTATTACGATATTTGCTGTCATTAATTTACGATTAACGCAAGGATTTGGAAGGAAGAAAAGAGGTGTATCCAAATGAGTAGTCATGTACAAAAAACACGCAAAAAACTATCGTTAGGTAAGATATTGATTTACTCATTTTTATTCATTGCTTCCATCCTTTCGCTTTTTCCTTTTTACTGGATGTTTGTCATGGCGACACGACCAAGTGCTGCCTACAACTCGATTCCACCAACACTTACGCCTGGAGATATGCTAGTTGAAAACTTTAAAAAGGTACTAAGTCAAATTGATTTCTTTGGTGGGATGTGGAATTCCTTTATCCTGTGTGCGGTTGTTACACTTGTCGTACTATTCATCAGTTCATTAGCAGGATTTGCTTTTGCGAAGTTTAAATTTCCGGGGAAAAACATCTTGTTTGTCGCGATTTTAGTGACGATGATTATCCCGCCGCAGTTAGGGTTAATTCCGCAATATTTTTTAATTTCGAAAGCGGGACTTCTGGATACATTACAGGGTGTCATGATTTTGTTCTTTTTAAATCCGTTAGGGATCTTCCTGATGCGGCAATATATTTCAGGAGCAGTACCGGATGAGTTAATCGAAGCGGCGAAATTAGATGGATGTTCGAACTTCCGAATTTACTGGAGAATCGTCCTGCCGATAATTTTACCAGCCTTTGCAACACTGGGAATTATTGTCTTTACTGCGGTATGGGGAGAATTTTTATGGCAGTTTACCATTTTACGAGACCCAGACATGTATACAATCCAAGTGGCATTAGCACAATTAAGTAACACGAATAATATTGATTTCGGAATGATTATGTCTGGCGTATTCTGGGCGACGGTTCCGTTATTAGTCATTTTCTTACTATTTAACCGATTATTTATTTCCAGTATTACAGAAGGATCGGTAAAATAATCAAATTTTCCTGTCTTGCTATTGTGTCATGCTATGTCTCTTAGTAATCTAGCATTAGGGAAATATATTTTTTAGGAATTAGAGGAGATTATACGATGGGGTTAACGATAAAAGACATTGCACAAATGGCAGGGGTATCACAGGCTACGGTTTCAAAAGTAATCAATAATTATAAGGGAATCAGTGAGGAAACGAAGAATAAAGTCATGACCGTTATTAATGAAAAGGGTTATGCACCGAATTTTTCAGCTCGGTCCCTAGCAACGAAAAAATCGAATCTCATCGGTCTCATCTATGCCGGTCGGATCAATGTGGATATGACGCATCCATATTTCAATGAAGTTATTTCAACGTTTAAGAAGAATATCGGGCTTTTAGGATATGATATCTTAATGTTTTCTAATGAGCATTTCTTACAAGATGAGGGAAGCTATTTAGCAAGATGCAAGCATTTTAATGTTGATGGCTGTTTAATTATTGCTGGGGAGAAAGTAGAGGATGCAACTTTAGAGCTCGCAGAAAGTGGCTTCCCTTGTATTGGGATTGATATCGAATTAACAGGGCCGAATGCAAGCTATGTCATGACTGATAATGTGAGCTTATCACGAAAGGTAGTTGAGCATTTTTATTTGAATTCCCATCGAAAAATCGGCTTTATCGGAGGGATGCGGGAATCGGTCATTTCTAATTTACGGTTAAAAGGATTCAAGGATGCGATGAATCAGTTTGACCTGGAACTAAGGGATGAGTGGATTCAATACGGTGATTTCCAGGAAGATAGTGGGTATCTTGCGATGAAGCGAATGCTGGAATTGAACGATATACCGGAAGCGGTTTTCGCTGCTTCTGACTTAATGGCACTGGGTGCGTTAAGGGCGATTAGAGAAGCAGGATTACAAGTTCCATCTGATATTCGTGTAGTTGGGTGTGACGATATTCCAGCCTGCCGTTATAGTAACCCTAGACTGACAACCGTAAAACAGGATAAAGAAAAAATCGGTAAATTATCAGCTTATATGTTAAATGATTTAATTGAGGGGCAATCGAAAATAAAGCCAGTGTTTACGGACTCTGAACTAATTGTCAGGGAGTCTTGTGGAGCGGACAAAACCTTCTGGTAATACACTCGGTTTATCCCTGATTTTTAAAAGAAAATATAACAACTAGAATTTTGTATGGGGTGTTAGGAGGTTTTTTGGTGAACTATTATGCAGTTTTTGATGTTGGAGGTTCCGCGATCAAATATTCCGTTATGGATGAAGCCGGGTCTTTTTTAGAAAAATCTTCTATACCGACACCGAAAGACAGTATCGATGCCTTTATAAATGCGATTGATTCCGTGGTGAAGGAATTTCAAAAAAGGCACGTCCTAAGTGGCATTGCCTTAAGTATGCCAGGGGCGGTAGATGTGGACACTGGATATATTAAAGGAATAACGGCTCTTCCTTATATTCACGGTCCTAATATAAAGAAACTAATTCAAGAACGAACAAAGCTGGATGTGGAACTGGAAAACGATGCGAATTGTGCTGGTTTAGCGGAAGGATGGATCGGGGCAGCTAAGGGGATTGATGATTATATTTGTATTGTGATTGGAACTGGAATCGGTGGCGCGTTAGTTTTAAATAAAGAGGTTCGCCATGGTAGTAATCTATTTGGTGGGGAATATGGTTATATGATTCTCGAGGATTATCTGGATCAGCCAATCGGGGAAACGTGGAGTTCGCTTGCGGCCACTTGGGGCTTAGTCATGCAAGTTGCCAAGCGCAAAGACATGGACCCGAATACACTAGATGGACTAAAAGTGTTTCAAATGGCGGATGAAGGTGACCTAGAAGTACAGGATGAGATTGAAAAATTTATTAAGCGGTTGGCAGTAGGGATTTATAATTTACAATATGTGATTGACCCGGAGAAAATATTGATTGGTGGAGCAATCAGTAAACGTGATGGGTTAATTGATAGAATTAACGAGAAGCTTAAGGTGATGAAACCGAATGAGGAATGTTTAGATATTCGGGTGCATCCATGCCAATTTGGAAATGATTCGAATTTAATCGGAGCGCTGTATCATTTCTTACAAAGAGCATCCAAGCTTTCTATTCATTGATATTAGGGGCAGGGACATTATTCGTATTATAAGTTGTCCCGGCCTCCATGTTTTTTATGCAAAACAAATACATAGGAGGGAATAAGATGATACATAAAGATTTAAAACCATTTCCTAGTAATTTCTTGTGGGGATCTGCTTCTGCAGCTTACCAAATAGAAGGGGCGTGGGATGAGGATGGAAAAGGGCCTTCTAACTGGGACCAATTTGTCCGAATTCCTGGTAAAACCTTCAAAGGTACGACTGGTGATACGGCGGTTGATCATTACCATCGTTATAAAGAGGATATTCAATTGATGGCAGAGATGGGCTTAAAAGCATATCGTTTCTCTGTCGCATGGACCCGTATCTTTCCTAAAGGGAAAGGGGAAGTAAATGCAAAAGGTATCGAATTTTATAGTAATGTCATCGATGAATTAATGAAACATAATATCGAACCGATTTTAACGATATATCATTGGGATTTACCACAAGCACTCCAAGATGAATATGGTGGTTGGGAGTCTCGGGAGATTATTCGGGATTTTACCAACTATGCGGTTACGTTGTATAAGCATTTTGGTGACCGGGTGAAACATTGGGTGAGCTTGAATGAGCAAAATATCTTTGTTGGCTTTGGATACAGAAACGCCCTTCATCCTCCTGGTGTAAAGGACGAGAAGCTTTTCCATCAAGTTAATCATCATGCTAATCTTGCAAATGCAAGTGCCATTAAGGAATTCCGTAAGTATGTACCAGACGGAAAGATTGGTCCAAGCTTCGCCTACTCTCCTTCGTATGCAGCATCTGCTAAGCCAGAGGATATCCTTGCCGCAGAAAATGCGGAAGAGTTAAATGCGCATTGGTGGATGGATGTCTATGCGTGGGGATCGTACCCTCAAGTCGCTTGGGATTATTTAGAAGCGAAAGGCTTGACGCCAACCATTGAAGAAGGTGACCTTGAACTGCTAAAAGAAGGTAAACCAGATTTTATGGGATTAAATTATTACCAAACGACTACCTTTGAGAAGAATCCGTTAGACGGAGTGTCTGAAGGGAAAATGAATACATCCGGAAAGAAAGGCTCTACAGAGGATAGTGGAGTACCTGGGCTTTTTAAAACGGTGAAAAATGAAAACCTAGAGCGGACAAATTGGGAT
Source organism: Ornithinibacillus jepli (assembly GCF_047228935.1). NCBI lineage: Bacteria > Bacillati > Bacillota > Bacilli > Caryophanales > Bacillaceae > Ornithinibacillus > Ornithinibacillus jepli. The sequence continues at coordinate 469,517 of NZ_JBFEGG010000002.1, read as the reverse complement.
TGGAACATCGACCCAACCGGACTTCGTATTGCCCTTCGCCGCATGACGAATCGATACAAATTACCAGTTCTCATCAGTGAAAATGGCTTAGGAGAATACGATAAGCTTGAGGAAGGCGATGTCGTGAATGATGATTATCGTATTGATTATCTTAAAGTTCATTTGAAGGCGGTACAAGAGGCCATTAGTGATGGGGTAAATGTTGTAGGTTATTGTACTTGGTCATTCACAGACCTACTAAGCTGGTTAAATGGCTTCCAAAAACGGTACGGCTTTGTTTATGTGAATCAACACGAAGAAGGGGAACATGACCTTCGCCGTATTAAGAAGAAGAGTTTTTATTGGTATAAAGATGTTATTGAGGCTAATGGAAACAATTTATAAAGAAAAGAAAAGCCTTTATGAAGTGAGGTGTTTGTTATCAACCAGCCAAGAATCGCGATGATTGGACTTGGATCCATTGCACAAAAAGCGTATCTCCCTATTTTAACGAAGGAAACAAATTGGCAGTTTGTTGGCGCTTTTTCGCCGAATGCGGAGAAAAGACAGCGGATATGCAGGCAATACCGTATCCAAGACTTTTCTAGCATACCCGCATTAATAGAAGCGAGTGATGCGGTATTTGTCCATAGCTCAACAGAATCCCATTTTGAAGTCGTATCCGAGCTTCTGCGAAAGGGAAAGGACGTCTACGTGGATAAGCCACTAGCTGCGACCGTGGAACAAGCGGCGGAGCTAGTAGCGTTAAGTGAAAAGCATGGTAGAAAGCTAATGGTCGGGTTTAATCGCCGTTTTGCCCCGATGTATGTCGCTGCAAAAGAACGGGCTCAGAACCTTATCGCTTTATATTTAGAGAAACATCGTGCAGATGACATTGGCCCTCGTGACTATCGGTTTACGATGCTTGATGATTATATTCATCTTGTTGACTTGATGCGATGGTTCCAAGGAGGAGAAAGTAAGTTGGTGTATCAAAAGATGGAAATCAACTCAGATAAGCAGCTTACGTTTGCCCAGCATGTTTTGGAAGGGGAACAAGGTAATCCATTTACCCTTTCCATGCACCGGAAAGCAGGAACCAACTTAGAGGAATTAAAGCTCCTAACAGACGGGGCACTCATTCGGGTGGAGAACTTGAATGTGATGGAAACAGAACAAGACGGTAAACTAACCATCCAAACCCCCCCATCGTGGGACACCATTTTGAAACAAAAAGGATTTGTTGATGCAGTGGACCATTTCGTCGATTGCATTACACATGATACCCAGCCACAAGTAGATGGAGAAGAAGCACTAAAATCCCAACAGCTAGTGGAACAATTGTTAGCGTGGGACAGGGGGACAGGTTCCTTGTCCCAGCGTTTCGAATAATTAGCCAGTTAGTACAAAAATATCAGCTGAAAAACATAGCTCTTGTTATACACGACCAGAAGCCCTTATAAATATATTTATTCACCAGGCAAATAATATGGGCTAGAAGGGAGGTTCTAACATGGAGTTAAAAGGTGCTGGAAACAAAATTGAAGAAACTGCAGAAGCACTAGTAAGAAAAGGGATCCCAGAAAGAGCTGCCGCCTTTGCCTCGTCAATGGGGTATTTGAGACAGTTAAAAAAGAAAAAGTAAACGGATAAAGCTTGGTGGTATTGACAAAGAATAGAATTATCGTATAATTCTAAATAGGAGAAATGTGGAAGGTGGAATTCGATTTGCCAGCTTACTTGTAATGGTTAAGCAATTAAATAGTGCATTTCTTTTTAAACAGTATTGTTTAACGACGGGAGAAGTGTGCCTATTTTTAGCCATTACGAGGAACGCGGGATAATCTGATGTTTTAAATTCCGAGCGGGATACCTTTATGGTGTTCTGCTTTTTTATATGGGAAATTTTCTCCCTTCAGCTATTATTAGCGTTCCTCTGGAAAAAAGAGGAGCGGATTATGAGTATAAATCAAGTTGTAACATATGAGGTTATTGCGAAGGAAACACCTAATGTCATACGAAATTGTAAAAACTGTAAGAAGAGCACAGAGTATTTTTGTAGTGATAAATTCAGGGTCAATGCCAATCAGAAAATCGTAGATATCTGGCTCATTTACAAATGCGTCCATTGTGAAAATATTTGGAATTACCCTATTCTATCAAGAGTACATGTTAACCGAATTGATCCCATACTACATCAAAAGTATATGAATAATGATCAAGAAACTATTTGGTATCATGCTTTTCAAACAGGCAAATTACGTAAATTATGTGATGATGTGAATAAAGATATAACGTATGAGTTAAGAAAGGAAATGTCTGTTTCGGTTAGCGGAGACGTATGCATTAAAATTTGTTGTAAATATGATGTTGGTCTTAGAATAGATAAGCTACTTGCAGAAATATTAAATGTTTCTAGATCAAAAGTAAGGACAATGGCAAAGGAAGAAATGTTTTTACTAAATCCTTATCTTACGCTGAAAGATAAAGTGGTTGATAATTTACTAATAACGGTCAAAGGCAAAGTGTGTGAAGATGTTGCCTCAACTTTTAGAGACTATGTTGAGAGCATGTAATTTAACGGGGATAGAGGATGAAGGCATTGGATATAATTCCAATGCCTCTTTTTGGCTACTTAGGTCACCTCAGAAATCTAAATGTATCTCCCTTATAACTTGCGGCTCTCAGGACGCAGCGCCCATGAGGCGATATTTAGTGCAGCATATGCAAGAGGAAGAATAACATGAAACCCGTAATCACCATAATCGCTAGCAAACGCATGAGCCAATGCCGCACCAGTCATTAAAAAGAAGAGACCAGCGTGAGCCCATTCTTTCAGTCGAGGAAAGCGTGGCATGAGAATAGCGATGACACCAAGTATTTTCCAAGTCCCAAGAATAGTCGTAATATACAACGGGAAACCAACATCTAGCACTAACTCAATGTTTCCTCCTAATCGCATTAGTTGCCCGATTCCACTCAATGTAATAGATGCTGCTAGTAGTAATGTAACAGTCCAATATGCAATTAATTTTCCTTTTACCTCAATTTTTCCACTTGCGGTTTCCGCACCAATAACTTTACTCATTTTATCACTCCTACTGATAGTTTTTCGGAAAGAAGCTCCCTGTTTTTTGAATTTATCAAATGGTTTGTATTTTCATTTGATACGTATATAATAGTCTTAAATCATGTCAAAAAGTGATACTGTTTAGGGGGTCCCGATGAAGAAAGTTGAGCGGATTAATGTCATTATGCGGTATATCAACAACCGAGCCCAATTTACCATTTCGGAAATTATGCGAGAATTTAACATCTCTCGATCGACCGCTATTCGGGATATTAGAGAAATTGAAGCTATGGGAATGCCCCTTGTCGCTGAGGTAGGAAGGGATGGGGGTTATTTTGTCATGCACAACTCTGTCCTGCCCGAGGTTCGCTTTACCGATAATGAGGTCAAAGCTCTTTTTATTGCTTTTATGGCCACAAGAAATCAACAACTTCCCTATTTAAAGAGTCGTCAGTCGTTAGCGGAAAAATTACTTGGTCTCATCTCAGAAAACCAGCAGGAGACCCTCGTTTTTTTAAATCAGATTTTGCTTTTTGAAGGGACCAATCCTAATAATCCCGATCTACTCGAACTGTCCGATATTCCGCATCCTATGGTAGAAAAACTTTTTCAAAACCTTCTGATGGATAGCTATTTATGGGTTACGATTAAAGAAGAGAATGTCATGAAGACTTATCCAATTTATCTGGTGCACCTTTATCGTGAAAAAAGCGTCTGGCTTATTGAAGGCTTTGACCTAGATGAAGAACAGCGTAGGATAATTCCAGTAGACAATCTCACTGATGTAAAACCATATCCTACGAAAAAAAGAGTTAGTAGGAAAAAGATTTTAGAAAAACTGAGTAAACAGGAGGAAGTGGCCAACCTTGTTGTGGAGCTTGGTCCAAAGGCGATTGCGCAGTACAAAAAATACCATCCTATAAAAGTATCGCTTTCCTATACGAATCCTTACCAAACAACAGCTATTCTAAAAACCTTTATCGCTATAAATAATGAAGAAGAATTAACCGAAATGACAAATTGGGTCCTATTCTTAGGTGGAGATATCAAGGTCAGGGAAGTGCCAGAGGAAGTTTTAGGAGTTTTACAAGAAAGGTTATCGATATATTGGCCACCTAAAGAATAATTTTGAATTTATAGAAATTCTACTTGATGGCGGCGACAGTCCGATGTTCATGCATAGGGTAGCAGATGCACTTGCCAAGGAGTTGCCACATTCGGATCGCTATACGTATCTCCATATGTACTAGCTCCGGTTCTAAGGGATTTTTACAATCAGTAATAAAAGAAAAAGCCTTCGTTTCATTCGAAGGCTTTATCATATCTTTAAATCACAATATACTTCCCAGTAACCGATACTGGATTCTTCTTCAATTCTACAGGCGTTCCTGTAGCAATCACTTCGCCACCTTCTGCTCCACCATTCGGTCCCATATCAATGATATAGTCGCTTGAGGAAATCATCGGAATGTTGTGTTCGACCATGATGACGGTATTTCCAGCGTCTACTAAGCGATTCAGCAATTCATGCAAGTGCGTAATATCCGAAGTGTGAAGTCCACTTGTTGGTTCATCGAGTAAATAGAGTGTATGCCCTTTTTGAGACCCACTTAATTCTTTTGCTAGTTTCAATCGTTGTCCTTCTCCACCAGATAAGGTAGTAAGCTGCTGCCCTAACGTAAGGTATCCTAGTCCAACATCAACAAGAAGATTTAATCTCGTTTGTACTTTCTTCCCAGTTAGTAGCCTTTGTGCATCTTCTACGTTCATCTCTAAAAAGTCCGAAATGGAATTCCCTTCTACCGATACCTCCAGCACTTCCTCTTTAAAACGTTTGCCTTTACATTCTGGACAAGTTACTTGGGTATTCGATAGGAAATGGAGATCGACATCCACTTTCCCCATTCCTTCACAGCGATCACAACGACCTCCTGGTGTATTGAATGAGAAATGTTTGGCTGTAAGACCAAGTACTTTAGCATGCTCCTGATCAGCAAAGACTTTACGTAAATCAGTATAAATATCAATATAAGTAGCCACATTGGACCTTGCCATACGAGCAAGTGGGCTTTGTCCAATATTAATAATCGAGTCGATTTCTTCCATGCCAGAAATAGCTTCACACCCATCTTGATTAGCTAAAACATCAAAGATTAATGTAGACTTTCCTGATCCAGAAACACCGGTTATTGCGGTAAGTGTTTCAAGAGGCAGGTCAACAGAAACGTTCTTTAAATTATGTTTTGTGGCATGTTGGATGGCGATAGTTTTTCCATTTCCTTTCCGTCCTTTGGAAGCTAACGTAATGTCTTTTCCAAGTGTGCGGCCAGTGATGGAGCCTGGGTTGTTAATCAGGTCTGAAGCTGTTCCAACACCGATAATCTCTCCACCAAGTCGTCCAGCACCTGGACCGATATCGATTAAGTGATCCGCTGCTACCATGACTGATTCATCGTGCTCGATAACGAGAACCGTATTTCCGAGGTCTCGTAAACTTTTCATTACGGCAATCAGTCCATCTGTATCACGAGGATGTAACCCGGCGGTCGGCTCATCTAAAATATATAGTACACCAGTGAGCCCAGATCCTAAGATAGAAGCAAGGCGTAATCGTTGTGCCTCTCCTCCTGATAAGGTGATGGCTTGACGGTCTAGTGTTAAATAACCTAAGCCAACTTGTAAAATACGATTGAGTCGTTCATGTAAATCATTTAGAACAGTGGCTAAAATGTCATCTTCCTCATGAGCGAACAGCTCCATCGTATTGGTAACCCAGTTCAACAGTTCATTCAAAGGAAGATGGGATAGCTCTGGCAGGCGTTTTTCATTTACATGAACGGAACGAATTTCTTCTCGAAGTCGTTCGCCATGGCATTCTGGACAAATTCTAGATTCAAAGAAATCAGCAACCTGTGCATTTTCCCCGCTTTCTTTATAGGAACGCCACATTGCACCTAATACGCCAGCAAACTTTCCTTTTGCAACGGTTTTAGGAGGCTTTACGTCCGGGAAGTGACGCGTGAAGCGTTCATCTTCTGCTCCGTAATAAAGGAAATCTAACTCAGCTTCAGTATAGTCTTTGATCGGCTTGTCCGCTGTAATCGATAAGCCATAATGTTCACTTCCGGCAAGAACGACATTCATATTGTATTCTCCCCAGCCACCAGACCAAATACTTACTCCCTCATTATTCAAGGATTTCTCACGATTAAAGAGTCGTTCCATATTAATTTCCTTGGCAACTCCTAACCCGGAACAAGTAGGGCAGGCACCAGAAGGTTTGTTGAAAGAAAAATCAGCGCGGGTAAATCGAACGTGCGTAGTCTGACAGTTTTCACAGACGATTTCTTCTGCGTCAGATCCAGCTGGTAGTAAAGGAAGTGTTTCCCCACAATTGGAGCATGGACGATTTCCTTTTTGTTCAAAGAGTTTTCGTAAGTACGTGTAAAGATCGGTTACCGTTCCAACGGTTGATCTCGGGTTGCGGTTCGTTACATGTTGGTTAATAGCAATAGATGGGGAAAGACCGCTAATTCGCTCTACTTTCGGTCGTTCAAATACATCGGTAGATAGACCACTGGATTCTAAAAATTGTCGATTACATTCTCGTTCCAATATGTCAAACGCAAGCGTCGATTTTCCAGAACCAGATGGTCCAGTAATGACTACGAATTGATTTCGTGGGATGTCTAGGGTGATGTTTTTTAAGTTGTTTTCTTGTGCGCCTTCAATACGTATGGTGTTTAGCATATGGATAGCCTCCTTTATTTTTTAATCTTAAATATAAGGTATTTACCTGTTGTCACTCACACCTTCATCGTACAACATTGATGCAATACCCCTACTTGATAGAAATAGGAATTGTTTCTAAAGGGAGGGAGAGTCAAAAAGGTTATCATGTACTTGAATGTTGTACTTGAAGGATAGTTAAGGGATAATAACGAGATAGGGAGGTTGTTAAGAATGAAGGGAATCGAAGTAGCGAGGCTTTGTCATGTGTCTACTAGTACGTTAAAGCATTATGAAGAGTGGGGACTTGTTCCAGAAGTTCCTCGAGCTAAAAATGGCTACCGGGAATACTCTAAGGTACATGCGGCCTATTTCCAATGTATTGTGAAGATGAACATCGGTTTTGGGATGCAGTTCGTTCGTGAAATCATGCCACTCATCCAAGAAGGGGAATTCATGCCCGTTTTGTGGAAAATAAATCAAGCGCAAACAGAGTTACAGAAAGAAAGACATCAAGCAGAGCAGGTTGTCGCGATGTTAGATGTGGAGGAAGTGGAATGGTTTGAGAGAAGTCGTAAGAAGAAAGAATATTATACAATTGGAGAAGTAGCAGAAATTGCAGGTGTGGCGACCTCTGCCATTCGTCATTGGGAAAATGAAGAGCTTATTACTCCGATGCGCAATCAGGAGAGTGGCTATCGAATGTATTCTCCTCAAGACGTCAGGCGCATTCTTATTATCCGAACCGTGTCTCGGGCAGCTTGGTCATTAGATGTCGTACGAGAGGTGTTATCGGAAACAGAGCATCAACATATTAAACGGGCAAAGGAACTTGCGATTCAGTCCTTAGAATATATTGATCATAAATTGATTGCCCGGATGAAAGCTATCACTGCATTAAATGCGCTATTAGACCTTATATCGCCTGAGGAGGATGTGTGGAGGGAGAATCCTTCGGGGTCGTATGCTTATTATTGTGATGAAAAGAAATAAGTATTACGGAAAAACAACGGCTCCCCGATAAGAGAACCGTTCATTTCACAATCGGTATTAAAAAATCATACCGATCTTCGTCGATATTGGCATATCGTTCAAGCTTATAATCAGCTGGTTCGAATCCGTAGCGGATGACGACTTGAATATATGAGAAACATAGAAAGGCATCATCCGCAAGGCAGTTTTCTAATACGGCAAATAACGTAGGAGGAACGCGTTCCAGTCGGATCGTATCGTCTTCCTCCAAAGCAACATTGCGGTCAACCTCGAAGCCAATTTCTCCGATAATGCTAGTGGACGTGATGGCATCTGTTTTTACATATACATGATCAGAAGCTACTTGCCCATGTAACCGATCCTTTGCCTGACTAAAATATGGCTTGAATGGATGGGCTTTTCGGTCTGTTTCTACTTTTTGCCATACGAGGATTTTTTCCTTTTCCCACTTCGAAAGTAGTAAGGTTTGAGATTTATCTGCTTTTAACCCGCCCACAAATTTTCGAGCTGCAATAATGGCTTCCATTTGCTTATCTAAATCCTTTTTCCATTGTTCAAGTAACGTCTTCTTTTCTAGTTCTGTCGCATCGCCATATCGCTTGATGTCGTTCATAGCTATCCCTGCTTGCCGCAATGAATCTATCATTTTCGCAAGATGAACTTGATCTGGTGTGTATGCCCGATACCCATTTTCTAACCGGGTAGATGGTTTTAATAATCCCTTCTTATCATAAAACCGAAGCTTACTCGGAGGTATCCCGGTCTTATTCGAAAATTCCTGTATCGTAAAATGCATAAGTTCTTCCTCTTCTACTTAATTTTCGATATATGACCAAACGTTAATACGATTATTGTCTGGGTCATAGATATGGAACCCTCCCCAGCCTTTAATTGGGTCCCCGGCAATTTCCGATGGCTTGACTCCATTTTTAATTAATTGGTTATATTCCAAAAAAAATACTTCTGGCCGAATATCATAATAGGTTCTAGCTTTATTATCATTCGGTTTCTCCACCACATCATTCGTCTGTAGAAGCCAAATATGATCCCAAAAGCATTCGTCTAATGCATTTCTATCATAGGCGTCCTCTGTCCGAAGATGTGCATACCCATTGTCGTAATCTACTTCTACGATTTCAAAACCGAGATGTTTTTCATACCACTCAGCAGATTGCTTTGGATCGCGTACATGAATAATCGTGTTCACCGTTCCGAAGCCGACAATACCAGCTGGTGGATATGTTGCTTCATCTTCACCTCTTGGCTCTTCCGCAATAGTTAATTTCGTATCTTCAAAGGCAACTATATCACAATACCGTTGCCCGTTTGGTAATACGTTTATTTCGGTAAAATTTACGTTTCTATCTGCTAAATAATGTAATGTCTTATCCAGGTCATAGGTAACAAAAACAAGCTTCACATTACCTTCTGTTTTTGGAGATTGAAAATGATCATACTCTCCTTCAAACGATTTAATCGTTACAACTCCAGAGCGTGGCATTTTCATAAAAGCCTTTCGTCCAACCCAAGAAGTTATTTTGTCTAAGCACTTCCAGCCTAATAGTTCCTCATACCACTCTACAGCCTTGTCAAAGTGCTCAGGGTCAACCATTATAAATCCCCCATCCCAACGATACATCAAAAACACCCCTTTAAAATTTTATGTACAACTTAAGCATAAAGGTTAAACCTAGTTTAATGTCAACAAATAATTTCAAAATTAATGTCTTCTAGCAAATTTTAAATAATAATCTTTTCTTAATTTTCAAAAATAACTATAATTAGAGCGTGGGAAATTTATGGAAAAGGGAAAGGGAGGAAGAACGTATGAAAAATCTAACACTAGATATGTACGACTACAACGTATGGGCGAATCAGGAGATGATTAACCATTTAAAAGGACTACCAAAGGAGGTTTATCATCATGATGTTCAAAGTGGGTTCTCTTCTATAGCGGAAGTGTTCAGCCATATTTATCTTGTGGAGCAAACCTGGTTTGATATTTTTGAGGGTTTATCTATGGAAGAGGCTATGGCAAAGGCATTTCAATTAAAGGAACAGATGGAAGCTAAAGACATGCGAGAATTGGAAGTGCTTTATGACGATTTATCTAGAAAATACAAATTGTTTTTAGCCAATCAAGAAAATGTTGATGAAGTTATAGTGGTAAATAACCCTTATGCAGGGGAATTGAAAACGTCTATTTCTGAGACTATCCTCCACGTTGTAACACACGGTAATTATCATCGTGGAAATATTGCAACCATGCTAAGGCAACAAGGACATGCATCGGTTATGCAGGATTATGGCTTATATCTATATAGGAGATAAAATTTGAACGATGATTTCGCAGATAGTCCCTTAGGAAATCAACAGGACACTGTACGGGTTTTGATAACTCCGATTTTCCTCCTAACAAGAATACATCAAAACCCGATTGAAAATGTGATATCTTACTCTAAAGTGAGGCATGATAAACCCAAACTGGCTTTCCGGAATGGAGCGTTCTAAATGACGAGTGTCACGTTTTGGACTCATACCGTTTGGTTTATTTTGCTTGGAATTACGACATTGATAGAGTTAGTCATTATTTTTACTAAAGTAACAAACCGAAAAGCTGTCTTTGCTTTCTATCTTACTCTTTGTGGCTTGGCATTTAGTTTTGAAATGATTATCTTATCGGTATTAAAAGCTTATCAATACTACCCAATGATCATTCCCAGTTCTCCGCCTGATGATTCAATCGCTGGAAATCTCTTTTCACAAGCCTCTATTCCAGCTACGGCGTTACTGATTGCTGTTTTAAATCTTCGGTATTACTGGTATTTTATCTTTGCAATCGCCTATGTGGTCATTGAGGAATTGTTTTTAGTTTTGGGTGTTTATGAGCAAAATTGGTATCAATCTTGGATGACGCTTTTGCTTACGATGCTCTTTTTTTGGATAACAAAGCACGCTTATCGCTTATGCTTTAGACGATTAAAGGGGTTTATGTTCTATTTATTTATTTTCCTTGGCTTAGTAGCCTTGCATCAAAACTTAACTGTTTGGGGATTACGCCTTAGCGGTGTTCAGCTATTCAGTGACAGTTTGCTTGCAGATAAGCAGCATAGTCTAGTTGTATTATCGAGCTCCTATATGCTGTTGCTCGGTGTAATCTTCATGCTTTTATATTTTGTAGGAATTCACTGGGGCTGGAAGCTTACAGTGATTGTACTGCTTTATATTGGGCATGGGGTGGCGATGATGTTTGATTTGATTATCTATAAAGAAGGCTGGTTTTGGATCTCGACATCCATTTCGATTTGGAGTATGTACCTCTTTACGTTTTTACTAGACCAATTTTACGCAAGCAGAACCCGAGGTTAGGGTATTTTTCAGCAGTTTCGAGCTGGATTTTAGCGGAAATAGTCCTATATTGGCGCTTTCTGGAGGGATATTAGCACATTATTCATTATATTAGCGGTTTCGATTAACAGCTAGACCTTTCTCTAAAAGGTACTAGAACCTTTAATCAAATTGTTGAATTACATTATAAAGTAAAAAAATGAACACAAGTAAGCTTCAACTAAAGGTACGTTAGCAAGGTGATCAAGTAAAGGTCACCTTTTTCTTAGGTTAAAATTCTGAGAGTGTTTTTGGAATATTATGTTAGTGTTGAGGGGGAGTTATTTTCTAGCGGGGTAGTTTAGAGGAATAAGAAGTGACTTAATCGATTATTATCCGTATTATGCAACTGTATAAATCAGTTGTACAGAGATACTAAAAGTTGTTTAGTTTGCAATTATTTTGCGGTAATGAAATTAATATCAAAAATAAAGGAAATATATTCCTGACAGTCGAATATTAATTTAGAACCATAATTAACTATTTCGATGAGGAGGATTCTTGTGCGTCCACGACCGTTATTTATTGAAAATCCAGAGCATGAAAGGTATGTTAGTCTTGTGCCAGAGGGAGATATTGAAGAAATACTTCGTAATCAACGAACGAAGACCATTACCCTTTTAAGGAGCGTATCAGAGGAGACAGCAAGGAAGGCGTACGCACCAGGGAAATGGACTTTAAAAGAAGTGGTTGGACATATGACCGACTCAGAACGTGTGATGTCATATCGAATGCTTGCCATTGCACGAAATGAAAGTGCACCACTCCCAGCAATGGAACAAGATCAATACGTTTCTGAGGCAAACTTTAACAAATTATCCTGGGAGCAGTTACTAACAGGTTTAGACGCGGTACGTTCCAACACGTTAAGCCTTATTTCAACCATTGATGATGCTGCGTGGGTTCGTAATGGAACTGTAATGAACAGCACCGTTTCAGTAGGTACTATTGCCTATGGCATTGCCGGGCACGAGTTACACCATATGAAAGTGATTAGTGATAAGTACTTATAAGTCTATTTCTATTAATGGAAAAACCTAATTTCTCATTTAACGCTGAAAAATTAGGTTTTTTAATGTGACTTTAGATAAAACAAGAGAAACAATCACTGGCTTAGATGAGTCAGATGCTAAAAAGTACGTTAGTTGAATATGATCAAACGCTTATTGCGATAATGGGGCAGGATGGTGCAAGAGAGATAATTAACTGATGTTCAACAAACGAGACAGATTTCGAAAATTAGATAACTGGACTTTTTAAAATATCTTTGTAGACATATGTTCATCTAAAATAAAACAATAATGGAGGTATAATTATGTGGTTAGGATTGGGATTAATTGCTATAGTAGCAACTATTATAAATCTTTATATGTATGGAACAGGTAAAAATTATAAATTGGCAATGACAATGGGATTATCATTTACAGCTCTAACACTTGTTGCACAATACAGCACGGTGTCCGATTGGGTAAAGGCGGAAGATTGGTCTGCTTTAATAGATGTAGTGCCTACGATGGAAACTGCGTTATGGGTTTTGACGATTATATCGATTTTATTAAATATAACTCCTATACTTTTAGAGCTAAAAAACAAAAAATAATTAACAAACGTGAGCATTCATATCATAAGTTGTCGTTGCCGTTTTGTTGCTAACGCGTGCGTTAATTCAAGAAAGATTAACGCTATTTTTGTAGAACTTATTGTACTAGAGGGGCAGTTTAGTAAAACAGAATAGTTGTCAATTAACTGCTCAAACTATTTCTAAATGTAATTTTAGGATGATGTAAATGAATAAATGTAGTTCTGCTTTACTAATTGCTTTTAGTATTTTCTTTTGTGGATTCCAAGGAACAGTATCTGCAAATACTAATGATAAACCTAAGCCCCTAGAGGAGTTTTTCCACGAACTAGGATATACAACGGCTGAAGAAGCTATAAAAGAATTTGAAGAACATTTCAACCGAGACTTAAAATTACCTCTTAGAATTCCACCTATTACCTTTACTCATTATCTGGGGAGGTTTGAAAATCCTGATGGTGAAATAAACGACACTTTAGAATTGAAGTTCATTAGTGAAAAAGAACCAGAAAATCATTATAAAATTGATGTTCGCCCAATTGAAAATAAAATCAAGGTTCCAGATAAATATGTTCTTAAAAAGGTTAACCTAAAGAACGGTGATGAAGCAATTTATGTTAAGATTAGTGAGATTGGAAATGCATTTGCATTAGTCTTTGAAAGGGATAAATGGCAATACATGTTAAGTATGGATAGAAGAGTTTCGTGTTTGGTCGCCGATGAAGTATTACTTAAAATAGCTAATTCAATTGATTATCCCAGTGAAGAGAAAGTTCCAAATCCGTAACGATTTTCTTATTAAGATAATGGTTACTTTAGCACAACAAAGAGATCGTCCATACGCGGTCTTTTTTACTAACTAGACAGGTTTGTTGAACAAGAGAAGAGTTTTTATATCACATTTGAATAATAAGACGAAGCATTTTTAAGTAAGAAACACCCGTCATTATCGACTAATTAAAAGCCACCTCATTATAAAGTTTAATGAGCTGGCTACTTTTTATAGTTGACCCGTATATTCTATAGTATTATTGTGACTGAATAATATAGTCATTAACAAATGCTTTTATGAAAAATAATTCATTATCATTAGGGTCCCTTTTATTTTCTACCTTAAAGGACTCTATCGCATTTTCTAGTGAGGTGGACTTTACAGCTTGACTTGCTGTTGTTAACTCTTCCCAATATATATTCATTTCATTTAAATCACAGATAGATTCATGACCAAGTAGGAACATTTCCGCATCATATTTTTGAATGTCTTTCATCATAGGCAATAACAAGGATTGCTTGTAATGAAATAATGCATTTGTGGTTGTACCATATGCACAATCACCTAGAAATAGCACTTTTTCATCAGGAATGTAAATGATAGTAGAATCATCTGTATGAGTACTTTTGATTCTTTCAAGTTTGCACACTTTATTTCCTAAATCAATCGTTAGTGCATTTTTAAAGACTACATCTGGAGATCGCAGTTTAAAACTGTCCCTGTTTGGCATATCATTTTGTATAATCTTCATACACATAGGACTCATTTGATTAGTAGTCACATACTTTTGTAGTGAACGATCGTCAAGGGACAAACTTTGCCATTCTTTTATCTTTTCGTTTGTTTGACTATTCACTATAACAGTAGCATCAAATTCATTCATTCCTAAAAAATGATCCCAATGTGCATGGGTAATTACAACATATTTAACTGGTGGAACATTTAGTTTCTCGATTTCTAGTAAAAAGTCCTGAGCGTGCTGAGGAGAATTACCAGAATCTATTAGTAGACTATATCGGTCACCACATACCAGTCCTAATGTCGGTCGTCCTCTATCCTCTTGATTGGACAAATAATAAATAGTATCACTTAATTTATTTAACATGTTATTTTTTCCTCTCTACTAAACTTATTCTATGAAAGAGAAAATCTACATGATTCTAAAGTTATTAAAATAATTTAAGATTTTCTCGAGTCATTTTTTTACCATTGGACTAGTACCTCCTTGTTTCACTTAGGAAAAGTATAGGATAATCTAAAACTATAGATTAAGAAATTTCGGAATATTTATTGTGTTTATTTCGGTTATTTATAGTTCGCAGTTTGAACATTATTTGTAATAAATACCATTCAAAGGGGTGATTGCATGAAGAGATTTTTGTATTCACTATTCTTTATGGGAATATGTTTCATACTATTGTCAGCATGTGATTCAGACAACACTGCCGAAACAAAAGATTGGGAACCGACAAAATATGAAACTGCTAATACATTAGATGGAGTAACCATGAAAGTAAAGAAGGAAACGATATCTTCTACTGGATTAACCGTAATGTTTGAGAATAACTCCGACAAGCGGTGCATTTATAGTGAAGATTTTCTAATGGAAAAGAAAATAGAGGGGAAATGGTATGAGGTACCCCTTATCCCCGGGGCTTCCTACGACTTTGGTGAACCTGGCTATGAGATAGGTTCTTCAAATGTTAGTGAGTGGACAGTCGATTGGGATTGGCTCTATGGAAGTGTGGGTATGGGTGAATACCGTATAGCGAAAAGCATATTGAATGTTAGAGAACCTGGGGACTATGATGTGCATCATTTGAAAGCAGATTTTACAATTGATTAGCTTAATAAATTTATCTGTAATGTAGATTGTGAAAGGTGATCAGATGGGATCGCCTTTTTCTTTTGCTAAAAACTCGATATTATTTTTGGAATATTATGTTATTATTAAAGCTACAGACATTGTCAAAACGGCAGCACCACAGTTGAAACATTATAATATCATTCTACGTCTTAAAACAATAAGGGGGGATATTGGTTTGAAAGGATCCTCTAGGCTTATTTTTTTGATTTTACTTATTTTAGTTGGATGTGGTGGTTTAGAAACAAAAACTATTCCCGATTTTTACGAGAAGAACCTTGGTGATATATCCCAAATAACCATTTTTGATGGAAACACGGGGTATGAAAAAGTCGTTACAGATAAAAGCGTTATAGAGGACTTTTTACGTAATATAGAGGGAATTAAGTTCATTCCAGACGAAAATCAAGAAGCACGAGATGGTTTTAATTATTCTATTACCTTTTTCGAAGGAGCTAAAGAGACCTTCCAATTTTCATTAACGAAAGTAGGCGAACACTATTACCATACAGAACCAAACAGCCATCCTATAGTTGACGATTTTTATGAAAGTCTAGATAGGAAAGGAGAGTAATGTCAAAAAACTTTTTAAGCTATAGAGTAGTAATTATGTTATCTCAAAGGGGGAATTAAAAAACATGGTGAATATTACCGTTGATTTGGTTCAAAGGTTAATAAATGAACAATTTCCAGAATGGTCTATGTTAGAAATAAAACCAGTTCAAAACAGCGGACACGACAACAGAACGTTTCATTTAGGTGAAAGTATGAGTGTAAGATTACCAAGTGGTGAAGGGTATGTTTCTCAAGTGGAGAAAGAACATAAATGGTTGCCGGTGTTATCAAAGCATCTTTCCCTACCAATCTCGAAACCCCTTGCTAAAGGGAAACCTAACCAGGATTATCCATACCCTTGGTCCATATACAAATGGATAGAGGGAGAGACAGTGACTCACGAAAATATAGTAGATACGAATCAATTTGCAAAAGATTTAGGGGGATTTTTAGTAGAGTTGCAGTCTATTGAGGCAAGTGCTGGTCCTTTTGGTGGTTTACATAATTATTATAGAGGGTGCCCATTAACCGAATTTAAATTTCATGAATGGACGTTATCTTCTCTTGATGAACTAGGCGAATTAGTAAATAGGGAAAGGTGTCTTGAAATATGGGATAGGGCAATCTCCACTGAATGGCAGAAAGAACCTGTGTGGATACACGGTGATGTAGCTCCTGGCAATCTTCTAGTAATGAATGGTAGATTATCAGCAGTTATTGACTTTGGAGTAATGGCAGTAGGGGACCCTGCCGCAGATCTTGCCATGGCTTGGACATTTTTTGATGGTAAAAGCAGAGACATTTTTTTGAATACCATTGGACTAGATAAAGATACTGAAGACAGAGCGCGGGGCTGGGCTCTATGGAAGGCACTTACTACCTGTGTATGGGAACCCGAGGGGTCAGAAGCTGTTAGAAAGGCTGAGAAAGTTATAGCCGTACTTGTGAATGAATAATGGTTGAAAAGATATTAGGATTCTAGATATATAAAATATGCTCATCATACTGGGGGTACAATAGATGCGAGATTTAGAGATTAGCACAGAATGGAATCCAGAGGATATCCCATACATTCAACAAAGATTAAGAGAATACAATATAAAGCATCTGTCAGAAAAAGATGTGGACTTCGTTGACGAAAGTTTTTGTTATAAAGTAATGGATGAAGAAGGCAATATTCTTGGTGGTATTTCAGGTAATACCAAAATGCAAAGTCTAATTATCCAGTTTCTTTGGGTTGATGAAAGCATTAGAGGGCAAGGTTTTGGTGGAAAGCTCATAAAAAGGGCAGAGGATTTCGCTATGGAGAAGAAATGCCGATTTATCAAGGTCGATACGTTTAGTTTTCAAGCCCCTGATTTTTATCAAAACTTAGGCTATGAGATTTATGGGATAATAGAAGATTACCCCGAGGGATACAATCATTATTTTTTATTAAAGAGATTGTAGTATAAAGGTAGTGCTAAATCACATAGGGTTTAGTACTACTTTTTTTGTTATCAAATTAATGGTTGTATGGATTATTAGCGGTATTTATAGTGCGAATTGATGTGCGGTTTAGTATGCTAATTCCTCAGAATAAGTTGTAAGGCAATTTAGAATTTATTAACAAAAATGATATGATAATATAAGAGTTTGTGAAGAAATGTTCTTTAACTAACGGGGCAGGTTACTTTAACAAGACCTATTTTTTTACGAAAAACAATTATTCACTAACATAGTTATAATAGTGTGACAAATTGTTGATTGGAGGGCTTAATATGGTGAACTGGGGACAAATTCGAAAAAAAGGTAAGAAACGATTTGTCTTGTTGTCGGGATTGGTTTTAGCAGTGCCGTTGGCTCTTGACTACTATATAATTAAGTTTCTTATCAATTCATTTAAAATAGAATTTACTTTTATTGAGCTGTTGATTGTTTGGATTATTCGCTTGTTATTAGGGTTAACATTCGCCTTATATGGTTGGAGTAGGATGGAAAAGGATTGGTGCAACAATAATTCCTTATTCAAGTAACGGTTAGTGAAACATTTTGGAAGTTAATTTCGTAAAAGTATTAATAGTTTTGAGGGGATGAAAAAATATGAAAATAGAAATTGAAGTTAGAGCATTTGGAGAGGTTCAAGTTAAAGGTACAGAAGATGCTTATAAAGGTATCGAATTAATGCGTGTACATAAACTTTCTAAAGATACAACATTAGGTGAAGTAGAAACTTTATTATCTTCGCTATTTCAAGAAGTTGAAAATGGTTATAAAAATCCAGAACAATGTTTGGGTAAAATCACGATTCGAGCAAAAAAGGAAAACGGTGAAATAGTATATTTAGGTTAGAAGGCTTATTGAACTAAATGGTGCAAGAGTTGAACAAGGCGGTCTTTAAATCAAAACGTCTTTTTTGTTTCAAAATGTATTTGGAATATTGTGTTATTATTGTTGTAGAGTTATTGAAGTAACAGGGTAGGATAGTTGAAGAAGGACCCCAGAGTATAGTAGGTAATATTAATCCTTATCTTGAAATATGAGAGATTGAAAATATTATTTAAAGGAGGAACACAAGATGCAGGCGTTAATTGAGGAGTACAGTCGAGGCTTTACGATGTTAAGGGAATCCATAAGTGAGTTATCCGAAGAAGAGATTAGGTACAAACCAGGAAAGGATAGATGGAGTATACATCAGATAATTATTCATATAACAGATTCTGAGTTAGTGGCTACACATAGAATGAAAAAGGTTTTGTCAGAGCCTGAACCACTTTTACCAGCACCTGATCAAGATGCTTGGGCAAGCTCACTGTTTTATGAACAATTAGATCGAGAACAATACCTTCTACTTTTTAAAATGCTTCGTTCCAGTATGTTTCCTATTCTCCATAATTTAACAGCTGAACAACTTGAGAGAGTTGCAGTGTATCCAGATGGTGCGAGATTGACATTCAAAGATTTGTTGGAATACCGAGTCAACCATATACGTGGACATCTCGAACAAATTGAAAGAGTTAAAAAGGCTTTTAGGGAAAAGCATAAATAAAATATTTAGCTTCTTCAGCTAATGGGTGCATTACTTAAAGAAGGTGATCCAAAAAGGTCGCCTTTTTCTTATGGTTAAATTTTTAATATTTTTGGAATATTATGTTAGAATCTAGATGGAAGCTATTAAGCTACGGAGCAAGATTATTGAGTAGTAAACTCAATAGTGGAAGATAAAAAGAGTTTATAATTTTACGAGGGGAAAACAAAATGAACATAACAACGGACAGGTTAATAATACGTAAATTTTCATATGGCGATTGGCAAAGTTTACATAGTTACACATCTGATAGTAACGTTATGAAATATATGCCTGAAGGTGTTTTTTCTGAAGAAGATGCAAAGGAATTTGTAATGAAAAACAGTGGGGAAAAGGCTAAGAATTTTCCTGTGTTGTTACGTAAAGACCAGATGTTGATTGGTCATATGGTATTCCATAAGTATTTTGGTAGTCATACTTATGAGATTGGTTGGGTGTTCAATCCAAATTATCACAATAAAGGCTATGCATCCGAGGCGGCACATTCCGTATTAAAATATGGTTTTGAGACATTGAATTTACATAGGATAATTGCGACTTGTCAACCTGAGAATATTCCATCATGGAGAGTTATGGAGAAAATTGGTATGAGAAGAGAAGGTTATTTTAAAAAGTGTATACCACAAGGAAATGAATGGTGGGATGAGTTTTATTATGCACTTTTACTAGAGGAATGGAAATCATAAATTATTCCATTAACGGGTGCGTTAATTAAAGAAGGATTAATCCTAAATATTTTGTTGTACTAAAGGAGCAGGATAGTTGAAGAAGGAACATATATTAGAATACTACCGTCTTTACAATAAATGGGGGAATTAATGTGAAGATGCAAAGACTACTTTTTATTTCAATTTTAATTACTTTATTTATTATTAGCGGGTGCTCGAATCGGGGACAGACAAATAAAGTAACAGAAATTAGAAGAAACAGAATTAGTAGATGTAACAACAGATCATCCTGAAGCTGAAGAAGTTTTAAGAATGAATCCTGATGCAGATATATTTCAATATGATGGTGTAATTTATGCGACGAACATTGACTGGGTAGAAGAATTATCTTTAACAAAAGACGTTCAAATCGGTGAAATAAAAATGAGAAACGATTCCAATACAGACTTTATAGATGAAATGTCGAATAAGCTACCAGTAGGTACAAAGATTTTCTCAGCAAAGGAAAGAGGAGATATTCTAATCGTTGAGACGGAGGAAGGCAAAATCTTAAAATACCTTGGAATTGGTGAAGGGTAATAAAGTTATCTATATTCAACAAACGGGTGCTTTTCTTCAAGAAGTAATAATTGTACCCTTTATTCAACTGTTGAGCAGGATAGTTGAAGAAGAAAATAAGTGGATGAATGAGGGAAAATAATGAACAAAAGATTAAAGAAAAAAATGGGGAATAGATATAATTTAATAAAACGAGCTGAACGACAAACACATAAACGAAAAGGAATGAGATACATAGACTATGCTCTTATCCCAATAGGTGAGAAAGATAAATTGAGATTCGATCAAGAAGGATATGATATCGATTATCCATACGCTACACACTGGTTTATCGAAATTGCTCCAACTAAGTATTATTACATTATTTACGTTTATCCATGTACGAGTAAAGGTAGAAGCGATACTAATTCTTTTCTGTCAGTTATATATGCGGGGAAATTAGAAAAAGTAATGTTGGCTTTCAAAAAAACAGTAGATGATATAAAAAATGATAGACATATAGCTAATTTTTGGGATTCTGATTCACCATTATTTTAATCAACTAACGGGTGCTTTTGTTTAACTAGTAGTGATCCACTTTATTAAAAAAGAAATTGTTATTGTGTTTATCGAGTACAGATGGGAGTGAAGGTGTGAGTAAAGCATTAATAAAACAAATTCCTTTAATAAGTAATTGCAAAGAATTAATTGAAATTAAAAAGGGTTTTTCCTCAGATGAAAAATATCTAATACATACGCAAGATAACAATAAGCTATTACTTCGGATGTTTAATTTAGAAGAGTTGGAATTAAAGAGGTCAGAATACTCTATCATGGAAAAAATGCAGGATTATCACGTTACTTGTTCACAACCGATTTCAATTGGTGAAGTAGGGAATCGGGGGTATATGATTACATCATACATAGAGGGTAAGGATGCTGAGGATGAAATCTTAAAATACTCAGAACATGAACAATTTAATATTGGTATTGAGGCGGGAAAAGAATTAAGAAAAATGCATCAATTGTCTGCTCCAGACCATATCTCTTCTTGGTATTCAAGAAAAGTTGAAAAGCATAGGAAGTATATTGATGCTTACTTAGCGTGTGAGGTCAAGGTTAAAAATGACCAAATAATAATGAATTTTATTGATGATAATATCCATCTCATTAAACAACGCCCGAACTTATTTCAACATGATGACTTTCATCTTGGAAACATCATTGTGAATAATAAAAAATTCGCTGGAGTTATAGACTTTAATAGGTATGATTGGGGAGATCCTATTCATGAATTTCTGAAGATAGGAATTTTTAGTCGTAGAGTAAGCATTCCTTTTTCAATAGGACAAATCAGAGGTTATTTTAATAATAAAGAACCAGATGAAGATTTTTGGAGATTGTATTCACTTTACTTAGCAATGTGCGTTTTCTCAACTGTAGTATGGACTTTAAAAACAATTCCAAACAATATGAATGAGATGTTAGATAAAGTTTATATATATTTAGAAGATCATGATTACTTTAACAGGCTAAAACCTAAGTGGTATCAATAGAATGCTTGTAAAATACTGTACTTAAAGTAACGGGTGCGTTAATTCAAGAAGGATTAACGCTAATATTTTGTATAGCTTATTGTACTAAAGGGGCAGAAGAGTTGAAGAACCTTCAAGCCAATTTATACGTTTATTACTTTGAAAAAGAGAATTTATATTATAATTATATATAAGATAATCGACTGTGCCAGGTTGAATGAAATGGAGGGCGAAGAAATGGATAAGTAACGGATAGATAATATTAAATATATGGGAGTTGAAAAATTTATGACTGCACAAAATATTTTAAATGAAATATTTAAAGAACTGAAAGGGTTACCTGGCATTGTAGGAATAGTTTTAGGAGGCTCAAGAGCAAGAGGAACTAATCATTCAACTTCTGATATTGACATTGGAATATACTATGATGAATCGGCAGGTTTTGATGTCAACGAAGTTAGTAGAGTTGCTACCAAAATGGATGATGAACATAGAGAGAATTTAGTTACATCTTTAGGCGAGTGGGGTGCTTGGATAAATGGTGGTGGATGGATTGTTGTTCAGGGTTATCACGTTGATTTAATATTTCGTGATGTCAATAGAGTGGAACAAGTAATTGATGATTGTTTGTTAGGTAACGTTTTAACTCATTACCATACTGGACATCCACATGCTTATCTGAATGTTATGTATATGGGTGAAGTCTCCATCTGCAAAATACTGGATGACAAAACGAATCGAATTGCGAAGCTAAAATCCAAAACCATGCCATATCCAAAACCTTTAAAAGATGCAATAATTGGTTACTTTATGTTTGAAGCATCCTTTTCTTTAATGTTTGCTAAAGATAATGTTGATAAGGATGATATTTCGTATGTTACAGGTCACTGTTTTCGAACCATCTCATGTCTAAATCAAGTCTTATTTGCTATGAATGAAGAATATTGTATCAATGAGAAAAAAGCAGTTCGAATGATTGATGGGTTTGATACGAAGCCACTGGGATACAAGAAAAGAATAGATAAAATTATCACATTACTTTCTCCAAGCATAGATAGCACAAGACAGGGGCTTGAAATACTTCAAGAACTTATTTCTGAAACGGAAATTCTATTAAATAAATAGTTAAGGTAAAAAAGTGTACTTAAATTAACGGGAGCGTTAATTCAAGAAGGATTAACGCTAATATTTTGTAGAACTTATTGTACTAAAGAGGCAGGATAATACAATAAGAAGAATATTTCCTTTGTCTCATTAGAGATAAACTATGTAGTAAATATTACTTCCAAAACGGACAAATTAATTGCCCGATTCTGAAAGTGAAAGTTGTTTTTTTAAGATAATTTATCAATAGCTTCTTGTTCTGATGAAACAAAGAAAATATGATTTCCTTGATTGCACTCATAAATGAAATCTTTCAGTGGTTTACTTGTATAAGATGAAAAATCTCCTATAATTGCAAACTTAATATTGTAGTTAATAAACTTTTGAAGGATTTCTCCTGCGATTCCTGTACTGAGTTTAAAAAAATCTTCTGAAATTGCATCCTTGAATAATGCAATTCGATTACTGTTCGTTTCACTGCTTATGGTCATAATAAAGTCTAATGCACTTTGCTCATCCGAAAGAACAATAGTATCTGTATTAGCTATTGTAATGTTATGTCCGTTAGCTTGTATCGTTTTTATTTTCATTACTGGCACTCCAATCAAAAAATATTAAATCTATTATATAGACAACTGCCACAACAGTAAATGAATAAATAAAGTATGTCGCAGTCCGGTCAGATTGTGAAGTATTGTAATTAAAGTAAAGGGTGCAATAGTGAAACAAGGATGATCCAATTGTAATCGCCTTTTTTTATGGCTTAAATTCAAGTTTTATTTTTGGAATATTATGTTAGTATTTAATTAGATGTTACTATGATAACGGGGTAGATAAGTTGAACAAAATTTCTATTTACTTGATTTAATAAACGTTTTATTAAGAGGTGAGGGGTTTGGCAAAAGCAGACAATTAGCCTCCTAAAAACAAAAAAACATTTTTTTAGGAGGCTTATCAAATGAAGTTTAATTTAGTTGATAGAGAGAATTGGGAAAGAAGACCGTATTTCGAACATTTTATTAATCAGAAGTGTACTTTTAGCATTACAGTAAATGTAGACATCACAACCCTATTGGAACAGCTTCGGAACAAGGAAATTAAATTATATCCTGCCTTTATTTACATGGTCACTAAAACAGTAAATTCACATAAAGAATTTAGATTTAGCTTTAATGAAGAGGGAGCTTTAGGATATTGGGATAAAGTAATCCCAAGTTATACAATCTTCCACCATGATAACAAAACATTCTCAAGTATATGGACTGAGTTTTCTAATGAATTTAGTGTCTTTTATAAGATCTATCAAGAAGATATAAAGCAATACACTGATGTTAAGAAACTTGACTCAAAAGATAATGTACCGAAAAATTCTTTTCATATATCAAGTATTCCATGGGTTAGTTTTACTGGTTTTAACCTTAATATCAATAACGATAACGACTATTTATTACCCATAGTTACAGGTGGGAAATATTTTAACCACAATGATAAAACGTTGTTACCTATTTCATTACAAATTCATCATGCTGTTTGCGATGGATACCACGCAAGTCTATTTATTAAGGAGTTACAGAAATTAGCTAATAATTGTCATGATTGGCTACCTTAAAACCATCAAATGAGTGAAGGCTTATGACTAAGGAGTTGTTTTGGCGACTCCTATTCTTATTAAACTAATGGGTGCAAGAGTTGAACAAGGCGGTCTTTAAATCAGATCGTCTTTTTTTGTTTCAAAATGTATTTGGAATATTGTGTTATTATTGAGTTAGAGTTATTGAAGTAACGGTTCAGGATAGTTTAACAAGAATATGAAACTGTACATCAATCCATAACGTCGAATTAAGCAAAGGAGGTATACTTTAATGAAAAAAATCAAATTGATTTACATCCTCTTATTATTTTCTTTTGTCTTAATGGGTTGTCAAAACAATAATCTAAATCTAAGTGACGATGTTACGAGTATCGAGGTGTATGAATGGGACAGTAAAGAACAGGTCGCTACTATCGATGATAAAGGGTTTATAGAAGAACTTGTAAAAGATTTAGACAATGCAAGAACACATTCAACTGCAAATATTGATTGGGCAATGCCAGATTATAAATTACTTTTCAAACATGATAGTGAGGTTTTGTTTGAGATTGGCTATTGTAAAGATGAACAGAATTTTGGAAATGGTGCAGTGGGACGATATTGGGAATCAGATAAACTTTATGAAGTGAGTACAAAACTGACTGTGGAATAACGATTCAAATCTATTATTAATTCTTCAACAAACGTGTGCTAGAGTGAAATAAATGAACATCATTTTGATGGTCTTTATTTTTATAATATATTTTGAATATTATGTTAATTTTTAAATATGAAGTACTTGCGCTTTGTTAAGGAGGGGACTAAAAATGAAAAGATTGAAAGATTATTATGATAAACGATTAATCACAATCGATGAGCAAATATATTCTTTGTTAAAAAAACGTAATGAAATATCTAACAATAACCCTGGTTTTCCATCCGATGATGTTCTTTCAAATTGGGCTATTAAGTATGATTTGTATGAAGATTATTTAAAGTCGTTATTTGAAACAATGAGAAATGACGCCTTGTTTAAACCTCGTATTGACCCGAGAGGATTTAGAAAACATTTATCAGTATTACAATCCATTGAAAAAGGTAATCGTGTTTATTCAATAACAGTTATTCGTCAGTATGAGAATGCTAGTGTTATACAACTCCATATTGATTGGGATGAAGAGATAGAGTCTCCAATGAACTTTCATCATCAAACTAATTTTGAATTGTTTTTAGGTGAAGAATATGATTGCCGACTGGACCGTGCTGGAGGATCAACAGGACATTATACATACAATTTCATTGTCTCTCCTCCATTACCTGACGATGTTTCTAAAAAGGAATTAGTTTTCAGGGAATATAGTGACTCTTTTAACGAAGAGCCAACTGGCCTTGAAATTGTGATGAAAATAGATTAAGAAGGAAACGGATAGAGAGTTGAAGATCTGGCTTTCTATCTTCAACTAAATGTGTAGTAATACTACTAACAGGGCAGCATTAGTTGAAGAACAATCGCTGTATTCTATAACTGTTGATAAGTTGGAGATTCTATCGGTAAATATGATGTGATAAAATATCCCCCCAAAAAGAAAAAAGACTTATACAATCATTGTTAGCTATAAACCATGATATACAAATAGAGAGTTCAGGATTGTTGTACAGTTAAAAATTCTTATGTAAGTTATCAAAGATTGAAAGTAGAGAGAGTGAGGAAATAAATAAATATGGAGCTACAAACAGAAAGATTAAAACTTACCCCTTGTTCTGATAAGGCATTATCAACATATTCAACAGAAGAATACGAGCTTGGAGCACATATTGGAATGTATCTGAAAGAATTAAAAAAAGATAAATCTCTATTAGGGTGGGGTGTTTGGCTTGTTATTGATAAACAGTCGAATAAAATTATCGGGGATATTGGCTTTAAAGGTAAGCCTGACTTACACAAATCTGTTGAGGTTGGTTATGGCATTACACCTTCAGAACAAAATAAAGGTATTGCAACGGAAGCATTAAGATGTATCATTAACTGGGCATTTACCTCCAATATGGTAAATAAAATAACTGCTGAATGTCTTGTGGATAATACCCCTTCAATTAAAGTGTTAGAGAAATTGAATATGAAAAAAATACAAACTGATAATAATATGATTTATTGGCAATTGAATAAATAACTTTTTGGATCTTTAAAGTGCTTTTCAACTATAGGGTGCTATAGTACAACAAGAGCATTGGCAATTAGGCTAAGCGGTATTTTAATTTATTATGCAACCTATGAAAATAGAGGACTTTACAGTTATACCTTTAATGGATTATTGTCGTTCTTCTAGACATTGATGTACTACTTAATAGATAAAATTGGGATTGTGGGCATAAAAGCTTTTATAGGTATTACGAAAAGCAGAGTACAAAAAGGTTAAAGAGCGTAAAAAGGGGTGTAAATTTGAAAGCAATTATGGGGAAGGCGGTTAAAAGAATAGCAACAATTCTAAAAAGAAAAGAAATTAAAATAGCTTTTAATCTATTAATTGCAACCATTTTTTTAATCCTAGCATTAGCAATTGGGATAGCGGTTTATTTTATAATTGCAGATATGATATATAATTAATTTCTACCGGGACAGAAGAGTTTAATAAGTGGGGTTTAGGAGTATTGAGTAAAAAGAAAAAATATTCGTTAGAGTTTCAATTGGATTGAATGTATTGCTATTATTAGTAGTTATATGGGGATTCTTTCAAATCAATAATGTTAAAGAACGTACGCTTTTCTAAGAGATACAGTTAAACTTAATGAATCTAGAGGATGCCATAGTACATCAAAAGGAAAACAATTTCGTACAAAAGTATACCAGGATATATCATCATAGGAGCATTGATTTTAAATTTGTTGCTATGGATTTGGTTTGGAACAGGTTATCAGGTTAAAGGAGAACTGTTAGTAGTAAGAATTGGTCCATTTAAAGGTAAGATTAAGATTAAAGAAATATTGAAGATTCGTAGTATAAAAAATCCAAATACATCGTCTACTCTATTCGTAGATAAGCTCGAGATTCTTTTCGGTAAATACGATGTTATAAGAATATTCCCGCAAAATAATAGTAAACTTATACAAGTTGCAGTTGTTGGTGGTATTCCAGCAATCCCAGTTATCATCATTGCCTTTTTAGGAAATTTATTAACGATACTTTTACTTATTGCTTTTGTAGACTCCATTCGCAATTGGCGTAAGAAGAAAAAAGGTAATAAAGAAAAAAGAGAGTCTAAAAATAAGCGCGCGAAGAATATTTAGGATAAATATGGATTGCCTGGCTTGGCATTCATTGGTCCGTTTTTTGTAGGTAGTCATTTAACAGCGCTACTAGCTATTTCATTTGGTGGTACACGTTCAAAAACGTTAGCATTAATGACAGCGAGTATTGCAACTTGGGCAATTTTACTTGGTAGTGCAGCATATTTTGGTTTTGATTTTTTAGTAAAAGATGAAGATGGTTTTGGTTTTATCACAAGACTTTTAAATTGAAATTATTCACCAAACATTGTACCGATAACGGGAAAAGAGGAACGCTGTTATAATATGGGTTGCTCTTTATTATTTTAGAAATATTTTCTATAAAGCTCTTGTCGCAGTCTAACACTTATTTCTGCATATATCCTTGTAGTTCATTGTTGACCGTAAAAATCTAATACGATGTGACAAACTTAAAGGTTTTAATCTATTACTCTATTTTGCTAAATAATCCTTCAGTAGTTGAGTCGATATTCCCAAAGTAATCCGTTAGTAGCTTTGCTTGCAACCTATAAGCATTTAATGTTTATACAGAAAAACCCTCAATTCTCTTATATGCATCATAACCCTTTGCGTCTTCCGATAATAACATAACTGCTCGCTCTCAAAAATATTATTATAACATCTTCACCACTAAGGTGAATAAAATAAGTTTTTATTATATTCTGGTGAATTGAATGGAATTTAATGTTAGAGTTAAGATAGGTTATTCAACTAAAGGGGCAGAAGAGTTGAAGAATGAACTATTCATTGTTAAAGTTAAAAACGAACATATATTCTTAAATGATGGAGGGTTTTATGGAAAATAAACGAAATTTGGTATTATTTATTGCTATGAGTTTAGATGGATATATTGCTACAAAAGACGAGTCACTTGAGTGGCTATTCAATGTCGAAGGTGAAGGTGATAACGGATTTTTAGAGTTTTATGAAACGGTGGATACGGTTTTACTTGGTAAGAGGACTTACGATTGGGTAATGAAACAAGATATTGAGGAATTTCCATATAAAAACAAAGAATGCTATGTGTTTACAAGGTCTTCTATTGAGGATACCGAATATGTAAAATTTGTTAATGACGATGTAAGTGAATTTGTTGATAAGCTAAAGAGTCAAGATGGGAAAAACATTTGGATTGTTGGTGGGGGAGAATTATTGCAATCTTTTATACAAGAAAAATTAGTAGATGAAATTATCATAACGGTTGCCCCAACTCTAATCGGAAATGGTATTCCGTTATTTAGAGAGGGAGAGTACAATTTAGACCTTTCGTTAAAAGGAATGAGAAACTTTAATCAGTTTGTAGAACTTCATTATTTAGTTAAAAACCATTAAAAATCCTTCTTGCATTAACGGGTGCTTTAGTATAACAAGAGGATCGTCATATGTTAATGGAGATCTTCTTCTATTTGGATAATCACACAGTTTAGATGGAATTTTATGTTAAAATTAATTAATATGCATCCTTGTTCTTAAAGTAAAGGAGCAGGTTGAGTGGTTCGTTATAAATGTCGCATTTGACTATCGATGTGCAATAAAAAAAGGTCCATTTAAAAAATAAAAAAGCGTGAAATTACCACGCTTTCTACATGTGGTTCTATAATTACAAACTACCGTCTTTTTCTCTCTCAAAGATTATTTCAAAATATCCTGATGTTCCCGAACTCCTTGTACTTGGTGCAAAAATCTGTACCAGTTTCCAGCCTTCCTTAGCATGTTGATGAATAATATCTTGATAATTTTCTGATGGTTTTGAATCACTCATAGAGGGAAATGTTAGTGAAATTCTTTCGAATTTGTACTCATACATGAGAAAATACCTCCTTTTATAAATACTAATAATATTTTATCAAATGAACTGCTAAGAAGATAGGTTTATGAACATTACGAGAATATTGTGCAATAAATGCTGAATTGCTTGTTCAACTATCGGGTGCGTTAATTTAAGAAGGATTATTGCTAATATTTTGTAGAGCATATTGTACTAAAGGAGAAGAAGAGTTAAAGGGGGAATATATATGGAGAAATTAAAGGTCTTTTTATTATCTGTTATAACACTTACTTTACTATACATTGCCTTTATGGTCACTGACTTAGTAATGTAATCTATTTACATTAATGGGTGCGTTTGTTCAAGTTGATCCAATGTTTATTTTCCTAACGGGCAGGTTACTTAAAAACAAAGAATTATATTTTATGGTTATTATTTTTAGGGGGAGTTTCTCTAAAAAAATAATAAGGAAGTAAATAAGGTCTATATAATATCAGGAACAGCTGGTGTAGGTAAATCAACAACTTCAAAAGAACTCGTAAACACATCAAAAAACAGTGCGTATATCTCTGGTGACTACGTTAGCCATATGCACGTTAACGGGAGAAAAAAGCCCTGGGAAAGCAAAAAAGAAACCTCTTTGATTTGGGACAATATTTTAAGTCCTACAAAAAACTTTCTTAGGTATGGTAATGATGTAGTTATTGATTATGTAACCTTTCCTCAAGAGGCAAAATGGTTAAGTGAAAATCTTATGAGATTAAATGTAGAGGTTAATTATGTAGTTTTATGGACTGATATTGAGACATTAGTTAATAGAGATAATATGCGGAAGCCTGAGCATAGAATGGGTGATAGATGTTTAATATTAGTTAATGAGTTTTATGGAATCAGGATTAGATAAAAAGCATATTTTTGATACAAGTAAAATTGCCTCTGATGATATTGATTATGTGGTAAATAAAATAATGAACAATCGAAAATATATAATAAAATAGAACCTTATCCCATCACTGCGTGTAAGAGCAAAGCAAGGTGATCAGAATAATTCACTTAGAATATTATGTTAATATTTTAGTTAGAAGTAATCACGCTAACTAGGCAGTTTAGTAAAACAGTGAACCTTTTATTTATTTAATTCGTATTTAAGTTAGCGTAAAGAAGTAAGATTTGGAGGTACAATTAAATGGAGTATTATCTTATAATCATAGCTCTTATCATAATAATTTATTTGTCTGTTAAGTTGGATAAGTTAGATGGTCGAATGAAAAGTATGCAATATAGCTTAGACCAATTAACTAAACAATTAGGACTCCCCGATAACCCAATAAATGATGAACTGCGTGAGCTAATTAAGGCCGGTGAAGACGTAAAAGCGGTAAAAAAGGCAAGAGAAACTTTAGGTCTATCACTATTAGAGGGGAAAGATTATATTGATAAGCTGAAATCTGATATAGTTAATGGCTAAACTTCTCTAAAAGTAATGGTTGCGTTAATTCAAGAAGGATTAACGCTATTTTTGTAGAACTAGGTATACTAAAGGAGCAGGTTAGTTGAAAAGTAATTAGCATATTTTTCAAGGACAACTCATAGTGTAAAATTAACATTTTATGGAGGTGTCTTTAATTGAACAAACACAAAATCATTGGTATGTTTACTTTTCTGATTCTATTATCACTTTTAATATTTTTCTTTAACCCATTTGGTGAAACTAATGCAGATATTCCTTATACACAAGAAGCAATTGAACAAGCTAATAAATTAAAAGAGAAAGTTGAAAAGAGCAACTTAAATGATAGCATGGGTAAAAAATTGATTGAAAAAGGATATGCCTATAATGGTTTAATTATTCTTGTTTACCCAGACAAAGTTAATTTAGAGGTTAGAATAAACGGAAAAATAAATGAAGTAAATGAATCTGAAATACAATATATAGTAAAAAATATTCTTGAAGAGAAGGACTTAAATACAGATTTGTTTCAAATAAAAATTACATAAATTATATTTATAAATGTAAGCCATACTTGAGGTTAGTATGGCTTATATTATTACATTAATTGATATTTGATTGCTTATTGGGGCCTACCAAAAGAAGTTGCATTAAAAGTTCAATCCTTATTCAAGTAACGGGTACAAGTGTGAAGTAAGGGGTAATCAAATTAATGGTCTTTATTTTTTTATAACTGTTTGGAATATTATGTTAATATTAATGTATAAGGTTATTTTACTAACGAGGCAGGATTGTTTAAGTTACAGGGAAATGTAGAGGGATTATGAGACTATTAACTAATCTCGTTTCTTCAGAATGGGGAGTTTTATGGACAAACTTGTTGAAATTAAAAATATAAGTAAAGTCTATACTAATAAAAATGTCTTACGTAATATTTCACTTACAATCAACCAAAGCCAAATCTTTGCAATTTTAGGCGAAAATGGGACAGGAAAAAGCACCTTATTACGAATAATAGCGGGTATTGAACGACCAAGTTCAGGGAAAATTTATTATCCTAACAAAAAGATTAAAATTGGATATGTACCCGAAAGATTTCCAAAAGATATTCGATTTACCCCAAGTGAATATTTACTTTACATGGGGAAGTTGAATGGATCTTCAAATGATTACCTTACTAAAAGAATTGATGATTTATTACATCGCTTTCAACTAGATGGACTGGATAGACAACGAATAATGGAACTGTCGAAAGGTAATATTCAAAAAGTTGGTCTTATCCAGGCAATCTTACAGAAGCCCAACCTACTAATTTTAGACGAGCCTTTATCTGGACTTGATTCCGAATCACAGGACGAGTTAGTGAACATAATAGGAGAATTGAAACAGCAAGGAACCACTATATTGTTAACCTACCATGAATCTAATGTTTTTGAATCAATAGTAGATAACACTTTTTATTTACAGAATGGAAATATTTCAGAGGCAGAATCTATTGAAAAGGAATCTATTAAACTATTGGTAGTAAGAGACGTAGAGAAATCACTCGTTAAAGAGTGGAACGAGATAATTCAAGTGGAAGAAAAAGACAAACAACTATACCTTTATGTTCCGATAAAAGAGAGTGATTTGATTCTATCAAGAGTTCTTCAACTTGAAGGAAGTATTGAGGCTGTATCAACAGTAATAGTTGATGAAGATATGGAGAGAATGCGATGAAGTCACTTATAAAATATAGTTTACATGATTATCTTCGTTCCCATAAGTATTTTCCACCTATCTCAACATTCATTATCTTAATAGCTGTCAATTATTCTTATAAACCAAATCCGATTATTGATAGTTATGCTGTAACGGCAATAATTATATATATTATTTCTGCTTGGTTATGTATTAGTGTATTATCACTAGACACACCTGTTCAAAGACAACTTATGATTCTTCATATTGGTGGTAAGAATCGCTATTATTTATCAAAATTAGTATCTGTCTGGTTAATTTCCTTGATACTAACACTTTATGCTTTTATCTATCCGATTATTTTTGGCATGTTTGGTGATTCGGTAACATTAACTATTGGTATGGTATCCATTGGAAATCATATTTTTCTATCGATATTAGGAATTAGCATTGCAAGTTTATTTAGCAAAATAATAACAGAAAGTGCTATTAATTCATATGGGGGGTTAGCACTCACTATCATTATTTCTTTAGCAGCTCTAGGAATTGATGATGCACTGCCCTCATATCTAAAAAGTATAGTTTGGCTAATTCCCCCGGCAACAAGTACACAAATCCCTCTAATCAATTGGAATGGTGAAAATGTCGTGGATCTTTCTTTATTTCCATTTATTTGGATAATAATTTACTCACTATTACTATTATATTTGTTCTTAAAGTTAGCAAAAAGGCTTCAAAAATAACAAAATGAATTCAAGCTAAATCAAATACGGATTTATAATGAAACAATGTACTTAAACTATAGGGTGCTATAGTTATAGAGGGGGATCCAAGTGGGGGCCACCCTTTTTTATGTGGTTATAATACTAATTTTGTTTTCGGAATATTGTGTCAATATTTATATAGATCCTATTAAGCTAACGGAGCAGTTTAGTTAAAGATGAATGAATAACTTGTTTTCAACAATTTAAAAAAGTCGAATTCCTGCACGCTAAGGGAACCGACTTTTTAATTTGGCTTGTTAAGCTAAGGCTATCAATTCGCACAATAATTTGAACGATAAAATTATTTATCTTTATGTTGTGATTAACGCACCTCTTTCTTATTATTTTACTTCATAAAGTAATTAAAATTAAATTAAAGAGTAATTTACTGTTGCTTTACAATGAAAAATATTTTACTATATAAAGTAAAGGAGGTAGGTTATGGAAAAAGTAGATGACTTAAGACTAAATGTAAGTTTATTACGTAGGAAAGTACCGAATCTAACAAGTGCAGCCAGGCTAGTTGGCTTGCGACCAGCTACCGTTTCTAATCTATGCACTGGAAAAATACCTGTTGGCAGAGCAGAGGTTCGAACCTTAGTTGCACTGGCATCATTAGCCGATTGCAGTTTAGATGATCTGATTATCAAAGTGGAGAAAACCGAAATGATAGAAACCCAAATTAAAACTTTAGATTTATTTGCTCCATTAGCAAAAGGGGGTACTGTTGGTTTGGTTGCTCGCCCAGGAATGGGGCAGCTCGTTGTATTAGCAGAATTACTCTATCGGTTTAAGAATGTATATAAAACAATCTTTTTAATGCCTGAAGGTAAACACCAAGGATTAAATGATGTCATTGAAAACGCAGAAATTATTACAAACACAATTGAAGATACATATGACAATATTGTGAATATTGGTGGAGACCAAGATGTTATCTTTATTGCAGACAGAACACATGTTATTACAGGAGGCATCCAACAACTGCAGGATAATCTTCAAGAGATTGGAATTCATTCTGTTACAACTTTCCTCGTTGATTTGACAGGCGAAGTTGTTGATGAAGATTTACCTTATGGACCACTTGAAACATTATGGCAATTCGATGCTGACCTTGTTGCAAGACATCGCTATCCAGCCGTTAATCCTTTAATTTCAACATCATCGGTTCTCGAAGGAGCTCATCTAGATCAGGAACACTTTACAATTCAACAAAAGGCCCTAAAAATTCTTCGCCGTTATCGGGAACTCCGTTCATTAGTGAATGTTAGCGGGATTGAACGGATTCCGACTTCTGAGTTACAAACATATCGAAGAGGCGAGAGACTTGAAGCATATTTAACTCAGCCTTTTTATATTGCCGAGCCCTTTACAAAGAAACCAGGCCAAGCTGTTGGTCTTCAAGATACTTTGAATGATGTGAAAGAAATTATGAACAGTGCCGTTGATTCTAAAAATGTATCAGAATTAGAGTTTATTGGGAATTTACAATCCTAGGATTTGAAAGTAGGTCTTCACATATGTCAAAAATTTATCGATTAAACCCGAGTTCAAAGTCACTCCACGGTTTCTTCAGTAAAGATTTAGAACCTGCTTTAGAAATAGATTCAGGGGATACAGTTCATTTTCAAACACTAGACAGTGCGTGGGGTGTCGAGAAGCGGAAAGCATTAGGGGAACCTAGAAAAAGATTCAGTGATGTTCAACCTTCACGGATGCCAAAACAATTTGGCCATTCATTAGTCGGCCCAGTTTACATTAGGGATGCAAAGCCAGGTCAAACTTTAGAAATTAAGATTAATGAAATTATACCTGGCTCATGGGGATGGACTTCAGCAGGGGGATATCCTAGCTACTGGAATAAGAAATTAGAAATGGTCGAGGAAAAAGAAGTGATGCTAGATTTTGAATTAGATATTAATCGAATGATTGGAAGAAGTCAATTTGGAAATTTTGATTTTACTGTAAAGCTAAATCCTTTCATGGGAATTATGGGAATGCCACCCTGTATACCTGGACAACATACAACTATTTCACCTAGGGCGACGGGAGGGAATATGGACTGTAAAGAGTTGCAAGCAGGAAGTACATTATATTTACCTATTGAGGTAGATGGAGGGCTGTTTTCTACCGGAGATGGGCATGCTGTGCAGGGAGATGGAGAAGTTAGCGGGCCCGCATTAGAATGTCCTATGGAAAAAGTAAATATAACCTTTACAGTAAGACATGATATTCAGATTAAAATGCCTAGAGCAAAAACAAATACTGGTTGGCTAACAATGGGGTTTCATGAAAATCTTGAAGAAGCTATGTGGTTAGCTTTAAGTGAGATGCTTGATTTAATGTCATCTTTATATAAGATATCACGAACAGAGGCGTATGCATACGCTACGATGGTCGTTGACCTACGAATAACTCAAATTGTTAATGTTTGCAAAGGTGTTCATGCATTTCTACCTTTTCACGCATTAGGAAAGTAGAAGATTCAAATCATCAGCACCGTATGTTCAAGCTAAATAAAATAATCTATTATTTTATAAAAAAGGTGGGAATGATCAAATGATTTATAACGATAGTTGGGTTGATAATAACGGTATTAACATACACTATGTGGAAATAAATGCTAATTTAAAGGGAGAGGCTCCTTTGGTAATTATTCCTGGACTTTCGGAATCGGCAGAAGATTATATTTCGGTAATTGAAAATCTCTCTCCTAGACACTGTATCTGTATCACGCTTAGGGGGCGTGGCAAAAGCGACACGCCAGAAACTGGATATAGTTTGGATGATCATATCAGTGATATAGAAGCTGTTGTTAAGTATCTGGAGCTGAAAGACTTTATTTTATTCGGCTACTCTAGAAGTGTTTCATATGTACTTAAATACTCGCTAAAAAACAAAAACTTAGTTAAAGGATTAATCATTGGTGACTATCCTGCTATTCATACACAACTCCCTCAAGGGTGGGTTGAGTTTTTCTCATCCTTACCGCCTTGGAGGGGAAAACCTTTATCTCAAAGAATGAGTCATACAGCATTGCTTGGTATACAAAAAGAGTCTGCTCAAGTTATATTTTGGGATGATTTATCATCAATTGAATGCCCCGTCCTTATTATTCGTGCCGGGAAACATGGAGGAGCGTTATCATTAGAAGCCGGAAAACAATATTTAGAGAAATTGCCCCAAGCAAACTTAGTCGTATTTGATGAATCGGATCATAATATTTTTGAACCCAACTTAGATAAATTCATACAAACTATAGATTTGTTTATGAATAATTGTCATTCAGAACTATGAGAACTTTCGCCCCTTTTTAGGGGTTTTTCTTTTATGAGGAGTACTAAAGCAGTATGGAAAGACTTCTCCAGTGTTTTTACCTTTCTCATTTCAGCTTAAGATTTTAATTAATATGCTACGAATATTAACATTGGTGTAACTGAAAGTTGGTAGAAAACAGTTTAATAACGGTCCATACTAAATATAGGGGGTATGAAAAATATGATAAGTACGAATTTGAAGAAACTACGATTGCATCATAAATTAACACAAGAAGAGGTTGCTTTCAGGATTAATGTGTCAAGACAGGTGGTAGCTAAATGGGAAAAGGGTGAATCAACACCTGATTTAGGGCATTGTCAGGCGTTAGCTAAATTGTATAACGTTTCTCTTGATAATTTAGTGAATTTTGACGGAGAAGATTCGAACTTGATTATACCTCCAAAGGGAAAGTACTTTTTTGGCGTTGCAAAAATAGGAGACCGTGGGCAAATCGTTGTTCCTAAAAAGGCACGTGATGTATTTCAAATAAAACCTGGGGACTCTCTTGTTATTTTAGGAGATGAAGAACGAGGTCTTGCAATTGTACCTGAAAAGATGATGTATGCATTTTTAAATCTTTTGCAAACACCGTTTCATAAGGAGGATGAATGATGGATTATGCAATTTCAATTAATCATTTAACGAAAAAATACAAGGAAAAAACTGTGGCTGATCATGTATCACTTTCCATAAAAAAGGGGGAGTTGTTTGGATTATTAGGTGTAAACGGAGCAGGGAAAACAACATTAATCAAAATGTTGTGTTGCTTATTATCTCCTACAAGCGGTCAGGCCTCTATACTAGGATATGATATTAAAAAAAATCAAGAACAAGTCAAGGAAATTATCGCAGTCTCCCCGCAAGAAACCGCAATTGCCCCTAATTTAACAGTTCGTGAAAACTTGGAATTAATGGCCGGCATTCATGGATACACAAAAAAAGAGGTAAAAGAAAAAACAGCTAATATGATTGTTAATTTTTCACTACAACCATATGAAAATCAAAAAAGTAAAAAATTGTCCGGTGGTTGGCAACGGAAACTCAGTATTGCTCTTGCACTCATTTCAGAACCTAAAATTCTATTTCTAGATGAGCCTACACTAGGCTTGGATATTTTAGGTCGTAGGGAATTATGGGCACTAATTAAAAAATTGAAAGAAAAAACAACCATTGTTTTAACAACTCATTATTTAGAAGAAGCAGAAACCTTATGTGATCGTATTTGTGTCATGAAAGAAGGGGAAGTAAAGGCGATAGGGACAGTCGAAGAAATGACACTTATGACAAACTCTGAAAAATTTGAGGATGCCTTTGTAAAAATTGTTACAAGGGAGGAGGGGTTAGCATGAAAACATTTGTTTTTGCTAATCGAGTAATGAAAGAAATTATTAGGGATCCTATATCATTGTTTTTTGGCCTGGCCTTTCCTCTCATTTTACTAATACTTTTATCGGCGATTAACAGAAGTATCCCTGTGGACTTATTTAATATAGCTTTATTAGCTCCGGGTATTGCTGTGTTTGGTCTTTCCTTTATGGCCTTGTTTGCGGCTCAAGTATTAGCAAAAGATCGTGCTAGTTCTTTTTTAACCAGATTATTTACAACACCGATGACAGCTCATAATTTTATTTTAGGATATATGTTACCTTTGATAATAATGTCAGTTATACAAATAGCATTTTGCCTCTTTGCTGCATTATTTCTAGGGCTTGATTTTACCATTACGATTTTTGCAACAATTATGATGTTAATACCAATGGCGTTAATATATATTGGCATTGGTCTGATTTGTGGAACATTGTTTAGCGAAAAGGCAGCAATAGGAATTTGTGGTGCTCTCCTTACTAATGTTTCGGCATGGTTATCGGGAGTTTGGTTTGATTTAGAGTTAGTAGGAGGAATTTTTAAGGACATCGCCAATATACTGCCATTTGTCCATGCGGTTGAAGTCGGCAAATCTGTATTGGATGGATATTATACAAACATGTTTCCACATATTTGGTGGGTAATTAGTTATGCGGTTATAATCATGGTTATTTCAATATTTGTCTTTAAAAGGAAAACTCAAGAAGTTTAGGTTAATGAATATTGATTACCAAAATTCAAAGCTAACAATTATATGAATGTAGCTAAACTAATTGGTCCGTTAGTTGAATAAGAATAATAAAAAGAAAACACTTGAAAATGATATGCTCCCCTATAGGTAGACAGATTAAAAAATAAGAATCTGGGTGCTTATGGGGGAGTATTTATTTATGTCCAAAAGATCTTACGCTGTAGAAGAGAAATCCGAGATATAAAAGGCATTAGATGAGCGTTATTCAACGTATGAACTTGAAATATAACGTGCATCATTCAACCGTTTTAAAATGGAAACACAAGTATGATAAATATGGTTTAGAAGGTCTGAAGGATTCTGCTACTTGGAAAAAGTATTCAAAGGAATTTAAGCTAGCTGCCATAAGAGATTGTCTGTCTTTTGGTTTAGTCTCGTTATCCGTACTACTTATTCTAAGAAGAATGCTTTTCTTTTAGTAAAATACCGATAGTATATTCGGAATATTATGTTAGTATTATACTTAAGATTTGTGTTAATCGAGCAAGATACACGAAAAAAACAAGACGAGATGGGGGAGAGATAATGCAAATTAGAAGTTCTGTACAAGCAGTGATTGTAAAAAATGAAAAAGTCCTGACTGTTAAGAAAGTCGCTTATGATAACAAAACTATGTACATTTTGCCAGGGGGTGGGCAAGAACATGGTGAAACCTTGAAAGAAGCAGTTGTGAGGGAGTGTATGGAGGAAACAGGTTTAATCGTAGAGGCGAAGGAACTCTTGTATGTGTCGGAATATATAGGGAAAAATCATCAACACGCTGAATGGGATTCTCATGTTCATGTTGTTGCTCATCTCTTTCTCTGTTCCATAATAGATGAAAAAGGTTTCAATAAAGGTAGTGAAACAGACCCTGAACAAGTGGCCTTAGAATGGTTGCCGATAGTAGAGTTATCAAACTATGAGTTTTATCCCTCAAAAATAATCCCTCATTTAATAAATGGTATTCGTAATGAAAAGACCCAGGTTTATGTAGGCGATATGGGCTAATAAGGGTTAGTTTGAAGAAAGATTATGGGAGTGAAAAGCTTGTTTTATAGAAGGAAGATTTACATTGTGAAGAATGAATTTGTTGAGTTTTTCAATGCTCATTTTAATGAGAACAATTTACCTAATCAACTAAAACATGGGGCAAGATTAGTAGGAAGATGGATGATTCCGAATGATGAAACAACGACCGAAATATTTGCTATTTGGGAATATGACAGTTATGAGAAATATAAAGAGATTGAGGCAAATGTACGGAGTGATCAAGAGCATGTGAGTAGGGTTAACGAATGGTTCGATAAACATGGGGGAAGAGATTATGTCTTTGAAAATTATTTACTAGAAGTACGCAATGAAGAGTTGAAGTCAACGTTGTATAATTAAGAGCAATGAATGCTGAAGCAGTTGGATTGGACGTATATGCCTGTAATGAAGCCGGTGTTAGGCTATACAAGTCAATGTGAATGAAAAATAGAACCAATCGAATGGAATTATCATTATAGATATTTTAGTTACAGGAAATAAATCAAGGAGGAAAATTTTATGCCATTAGAAGAAGGGGTAATGGGTTTATTAATTGGTGGATTTACTATTGTTATGGGAATCACTTTAGTAGTGACTGTAATGCTTTGGATAAAAAATAAAAATAATAGTTCGGGGTATATCTGGACATTGTTACACCTACTAACATTTTCGATTGCAATATATTTAGCACTTAAAGTTATCGGATTTGATTATAATCACCCAATGGCACCAGAAAATATCTCCTTTCAAATTGGTATTTCTGGGTTAGTATGGGCATTGAGTATGTTGTGCTTAGTAATCGCGTTGTTTTCATTTTCGAAGAGTAGAAAATCTGGACGAGCAAATTAATATATTGAGGAATTGGAGATATACCATGA
Source organism: Ornithinibacillus jepli (assembly GCF_047228935.1). Classification (NCBI taxonomy): domain Bacteria; kingdom Bacillati; phylum Bacillota; class Bacilli; order Caryophanales; family Bacillaceae; genus Ornithinibacillus; species Ornithinibacillus jepli. Next base: position 428,838 of record NZ_JBFEGG010000002.1, on the reverse strand, counting down.
CATATGAAGAGCTTGATACACTGACAAAATCGCAATTGAACGTCTTGAAGGAAATTATTGCTGTTTCTGAGGCAGCTGAAGTGGATTTCTGGTTGCGTGGAGGATGGGCAATTGACTTTTTACTTGGCAAGATTACACGTCCGCACGATGATATTGATGTAGTAACATGGATACAAAATAGAGAACAACTGGAAAATAAACTGATAAAAATAGGTTATGAGAGGACGTTTGTTAAAGAAGAATTTCGTGATAGACAGTCTGATTTTTGTAAGGGTGATGTAGAAATCACGTTTAGCTATATAACTCTGAAAGAGGATGAAAATCTTATATTGAATGGACTACCTGAATGGGTATGGAGACCGGATTCCTTGCTTCACAAAACCTTTATGCTGAATGGGGTGTCAGCTCGTGTTTTGCATCCAACACAACTTTTAGAAGAAAAAGAGGTTTATGAACAAATTGGGCGAGTTCCTAGACAGAAAGATGCCAACAGTAAAAAGGTTTTACAGCGAGTAATAGAGGAAGGATTGTATTAAGAGTGTTTAGGAGGTATTAAGATGAAACCACGAATTTCAGTTATAACATTAGGGGTAGATGATTTGGAGAGGTCGTTAAAATTTTACCGAGATGGTCTAGGGCTGCAAACAGATGGGATAGTAGGACAAGAATTTGAGCATGGTGCTGTTGCATTTTTTGAATTACAAGCAGGACTGAAGCTTGCACTTTGGAATCGTAAAGATATAGCCCATGATACTAGTATAAAACTGTCCCCGATTAGTCCGACTGAATTTACGATTGGTCATAATGTTGCGAGCAAAGAAGAAGTCAATATCGTAATGGAGCAGGCGGAGAAAGCTGGTGCAAAGATTACAGTACGTGCACACGATACTTTTTGGGGAGGATATTCTGGATATTTCCAAGATCCGGACGAACATGTATGGGAAGTAGTTTGGAATCCTGCTTGGGAAATGACGGAATAGGGAAATGCTAAGGAACGTTTTCCTAAAGCAATGAAGGACGAGGTAATGCATCTGGCTTTTTAACCGCGCTCCAACAATTCTAAAAAAATCACATAGGTTAAACCATCTGCATTACCTGTCAAGATGTGGAATAATAAATCTCTCTGGCTAAAGCTACGCCTCTTAAGTTAATGTGGGCTAAGCCTCCGCCATCACATCAACTTCGATAAAAACATCGTCGCGATGCCGAAATAAATAAGTAGCGATAAAATATCATTAATCGTTGTAATGAGCGGGCCAGAAGCAACAGCAGGATCGACTTTGAATTTATAAAGAATCAAAGGGATAATCGTTCCAGCTAGTGTCCCAATAATCAGCGTAATCAACAAGGAGCTTCCTACTACTATGCCGAGTGTTAGATTGCCTTGCCACACATAGGCAATACCAGCAATCATAATGGCACACGTAACACCTATAATGATTCCAACCCATAATTCACGGGAAATGAGCTTCACAACTTGTTTAAAATCCAAGTCCTTGGATACTAATCCTCGAACGACAACGGCAAGTGACTGTGTTCCCGTGTTACCGGTCATCCCAGCAATCATCGGCATAAAGTAGGCAAGGGCGACAATTTGTTCTAATGTCGCGGAAAAGCCGTCGATAATACTACCGGATATAAGTCCAATAAATAAAAGTAAAACTAGCCAAGGTAAGCGTCTATAAGCAGCAACAAAAGGCTTCGTGTTAAAATCAATCGCCTTACCAGATGCGGATAATTTTTCAATGTCTTCGTTTGCCTCTTGAATCACGACGTCGATAATATCATCGACTGTAATTACCCCAACTAATCTGTTTTCCTCTTCCACAACCGGAATGGAGACAAAGTCGTAGTTGGAAATTAATCTAGCAACTTCCTCTTGGTCTGTAAGAACATCAACTTTTACAACCCTGCTATACATAATATCTTCAATCTTATCTTGCAATTCCCCGAGCAGTAAATCCTTATACGATACAACGCCGACGAGATTTTTTTGTTCATCAATGACGTACAGGTAGTTCAAGTATTCCGCAAGCTCGGCAAAGTGCTTTAGCTTATCAACTGCTTCTCGGATGGTGTAGTGCTTCGGAATCCAAACATAGCGGTTATTCATGATTCTACCAGCGGTTTCAGGAGGATAGTTCATTAAATTTTGGACGATTTGCGATTCTTCCTGCTTCATCTCAGAAAGCAGTTCTTCGATTTTCTCTGGCTCTAAGTTCGTTAGCATACTCGCTAGGTCATCGTTTTCCATTAAATCGAGAACTTTAGTCGACTTCTCAATGCCCAACTTTTGAAGAACGTCTAGTTGTTCTTCATTTTCCAGCTCTTGAATGAACTCAGTCAGCTGTTCAATGGATAAATAGATGATAAATTTATTACGATGTTTAACCGGTAATTCCAGATATTGCTGTGCGATATCGTACGGCTGTAGTTCATCGATAATTTCTTGGAATGCTTGTTTCTTTCCGTCTTTTAGTGCCTGTATAATTAAAAGTGCGAGTTTCTCCTCGGTCATGTTTAATGCCATAAGAATCCCCTCCTTTTATAATGTTACGTGGTATATGAATAAAAAATCCTCATTACATTATTCCCATAACGTGCTTAGATGAAAAGTGTGTATGATATGAAGATTGCTCATGATTTTCTTTTAACATTAGTAAGGATATATGGTAAGTAGGAAAAGAGCAATACTTGAGTTTTGCTTCAAGAATCGTTTTAATGATTTAGTAAATTCCTTCTATCCTTTATTTGAGCGTGATTAACTTCCAATCTCGTATCAAATTGTAAAAATATTTCTCCTATGCTAGAGTGAATTTAATATTTAGTCAGGAAGAGGCTATTAATGTATTTACCCATACAGTAGAACGCTTTCCATATCATTGGCATGAGGATATGGAAATTTTATTTGTCCTAGAAGGAGCTCTTGAAATTAGGGTTAGGCAGGGTAGATAAAAAGGGGTTTGGAATACTTCTCTATTTTATTGTTTTACTTACCAAGAAATTCTTGCTAGTTATCCGACTAGCGAATAATGTCATGTTCGTCATGAACATGCCTTTTCGCCAGATTCCTCGCTTCTCTCAAGGGAAGATTAGTGAGAAGATGGTTGACCGAATATTGAAGTTGATTAACTTTTGGTAGGAAATTAAAGGCATTGGGGCTAAAGAAGCTTCCGATGCCTATTTTTAGTAGATAGGATATTTGAAAACCATTTCCCGCCTGCATAAGAAAAACTTTTAGTGAAGCAATATGGTATTTATTACTATTCTTTATCTAATCTTTACATCTTATTGATATAATCTTTAGTACTTAGGAAAATAGTAAGGTTATACCATTAGAGGATGAATAATATGAAAGAGACTATATTAATAGTAGAAGATGAAGATATTTTAAGAGAGATTAATAAAGATTACTTTTTAGATGCAGGTTTTGATGTGCTTGAGGCAAGAAATGGTGCAGAAGCAGTGACCTTATTTGAAAATGTCGAAGTAGATTTGGTCGTGTTGGATATTATGATGCCGAAACTAGATGGCTGGTCAGTTTGTAAAAAAATACGTGAAACGTCAACTGTACCCATTATCATGTTAACGGCAAGATCTGACGAAGAGGATACCTTGTTAGGTTTTGAACTTGGGGCAGATGACTATGTCACCAAACCCTTTAGTCCTAGAGTTCTTTTAGCACGAGCTATGCGTTTACTCACTTCTCCGGCTAGTCAGAGTTTACAAGATCATGATGCGTTCTTAATCAGTAAACACCTTGAAGTGGATCTCCGTTCACACTCCGTAAAAGTCGAGGGTCATCCTGTTTCATTGACACATACTGAGTTTGAAATATTAACGTACTTAATGAAAAATAAAAATATCGTCATTTCGCGGGAGCAATTAATTGTTAACATTTGGGGATATGATTATGATGGGGACGATCGAACGATTAATACTCATATCCGGAATTTGCGCCATAAGTTAGGTGCATGTGCCAAACAAATTAAAACCATTGTTCGTGCGGGGTATAAATTTGAGGAATTAGAATGAGGAATCGTATTGTAGTCAAGCTGTTTTTACTCACATCGGCATTATGCTTACTTATATTGGGGAGTATCTATGTAGGACAAACCATCCTCTTTGAAGATTATTATGCCCATAATAAAATGGAGCAGCTATCAGAGGCTGTCGACTTGTTCAAGCATGATTACCAACAGGTAGAAGAAGATGAAATGAAGCGCCAAGAAATAGAGCAAAGGTTTTATCAAGAAAATAATGCTTGGATAACGGTGTTAGATCAAGATGGGTATATAAAAGGTACAAAAGATTATCATATCAAATTGGAGCGAGCTTTTGTTGGTGAGGGTGACCTGCTAACCTTTACAGAAGAGGAGTTTTTTATACCGATCTATTATTTAGAGGATACGTACCAAGAAAATGAACGAATTGATTACTTTGAGGGGAAAGAGGATCATTTAATAGAAATTCATAGTATTAATAAAAATGGGGAGATATACCCTTATGAATTAATGTTAAGCAAAGAGGAGTTCACGTATGAAACACAAATTCCTTCTTCTAACCCTTTTATGTGGAATAATAGTATTGAAAATGTAAGCTATTGGAAGAATAACGTGCTAATGACGGAGGTAGATAAACTTCATGAAACGGAGCATGTTAGAAAAGAAATCATATATGGTAGTATAGGTGATATACAATTACCAAGTAGTAATTTGTTGTATGCATCAACATTTTCCAACCGATTGTTTCTAGAAAGAATTAAGCAATTCCAAATAGATCTTATTGTAAACGGTAATCCAGCTACGGTGTCTAATGAATTTGAGTATGAGGAAAATGGGATTAATTACCGAATTTTGATCGATCAGGAAGAGGATAGAAATGGAGAAACGATATACTTTTTCACCATGGCTTCTTTACAACCAATTAATGAAGCGGTAGAGATGATGGAGGATTATTATGTTTACATAATTATTGCGGTCATCATTTTAACATTGCTAGTATCCTTTTATTATTCAAGAAAAATAACGAGTCCGTTGTTAAAAATTAATAATACTGCAAAACGGATAGCTAATTTAGATTTTGCGGAAAGGGTACCTGTTAAATCCAAGGATGAGATTGGGGAATTGGCTAAGAATATTAACTCTTTATCCGATACAATGCATTCTTATATTCAAGCATTACAGCAGGATATTGAGAAAGAAAGACAACTAGAAATGACACGTAAAAATTTTATTGCAGGTGTATCTCATGAACTAAAAACGCCGTTGAGTATTATGAGAAGTTGTATTGATATACTTCAAGATGAGGTTGCTGTTGAGAAAAGGGAATATTATTTCTCTGCGATGAGTCAAGAAGTAAGGCGGATGGACCGATTAATAGTTGATATGTTGGAGTTAGCAAAGTTTGAATCAGGAACTTATAAAATGAACATGGACATGTTTCGTTTGGATGAACTGATAAATAGATCATATCAGCAACTTCTCATTAAAGCCCGTGATAAGAGATTAAAGGTTCATTTAAATCAAAATGATATAGAAGTTGTAGCTAATGAACATTGGATTGAACGGGTGGTTACAAATTTCTTGAATAATGCCATACGTCATACACCAGAATCGGGTCAAATTAGGATTACTACTATAGAAGTGAGCGGAAAAGTAAAAATAGAGATTGAAAATGAGGGTAATCCAATCGAACAAAATCAATTGGAGAAAATATGGGATAGCTTTTACCAAGGCGACAAGGATCAACGCTCGAAGGAAGGGACAGGGCTTGGCCTTGCGATTTCTAAGAATATTTTGGAATTACATGGTGTAGCGTATGGGGTATATAACACGGAGTTAGGTGTTTGCTTTTACTTTTATTTAAATAAAAAATAAATAAGTAATATGGAAGAGCCGTTTAGCGAAGGATTAAGTGATCAAAGCTAGATGGCTTTTTAATCTTTACCTTATATTTATACTATCTTTCCTTTATCTTTATTTCATTTGATTACGCTACTTTCATAGAAATTTAAAGATGAAGTAGAGGGAAGGGAAGTAGAAGTGAAGAAATATGGATTGCCTATTATGATAATGGTCATTATTGTATTGTTATTTTTATTAGTAGATTGGATAAGTTCTATAAGAGTTGGTTCTTATAATGTTGAAGAGGCTAATAGGAATATAATGATAGATTTAGAGCCTAAGAATGTTCCTTTAAATAGAGAGGGGAAATCACAACCAGATACAGAAAGCAACAGAATAGTGTACCTAACATTTGATGATGGGCCAAGTCCAGTTTCTAATGACATATTGGATACGCTAAAGACGTTTGATGCGAAAGCAACCTTTTTTATGCTTGACCCAGCAATGAGGGTAAACCCAGACGTGGTAAAACGTACGGTTATGGAAGGGCATGCTGTTGGGCTACACGGCGTGACCCATGATAAAAATAAATTCTATCAATCTGAACTTGCTGCGTTAAGTGAAATGAAGACAGCACAAGAAACGCTTCTACGTATTACGGGGGTTACTACTCATCTGATTCGTACACCTTATGGAAGTGTTCCATATTTGACAGAATCTTTTCGAGATGTACTTAATCATAATGGTTTTCGATTATGGGATTGGAATGTCGATAGTAGTGATTGGAATTTAATGGAGGATGAATATGTACAGCAAGTTATTTCACAAATAGAAGAACTAGATAAATATGGAATAACGCCGATTATTTTGATGCATGATCAAGATGGAACAGCACATCATTTATCAACATTACTAGCCTATTTAAAGGAGCATGGATATAAAACAGGAGTAATAGACGAGCATATGGAGTCTTATAGTTTTAATTGTTATGATCGTTGTTACCCCGTTGATGAGGAATAAAATTAAAAACTTAATTTCATATTCATTTAATCTTCATCTTGTCTTTATTTCGTGACCTTAATCTATTCATATCAAGATTAACTACACGGGAATATAGAGGAGAATATAGATGAACAAATGGATGAAGTGGATAGTAGGTACATTATTAGTAATTCTGCTATTTTTTGTGTTAAAAGATGAAGACGATTCAAATGAAATGATAGAGGAGATAGGCCATATTACTAATCACGAAAATATAATAGAAAAAGCTCCAGGAGAAAGTTACAAGGTTGTGATTGATGCAGGTCATGGTGGTGAAGATCCAGGAGCTATTGGAGCTAGTGGTTCCTATGAAAAAGATTTCACATTACAATTAGCGAAAAAGGTACAAGCATTATTGGAACAAGAATCGGAGCTGGAGGTTTATATGACTCGGAAAGAAGATGTTTTTCTATCAGCAGAAACAAGAGAGAGGCCAAACTTTGCTAATAGTAAACAAGCCGATTTGTTTGTCTCGATACATGGGAATACGTTTGAGGATCCAGCAGTAACGGGGACGGAAACTTTTTATTACCATAAAAATTCCAAAAAGTTGGCGAATACCTTACATAAGCATGTAGTAAGGGAAACAGGGTTTCGCGATAGAGGGGTGAAGAGGGAGAATTATTTTGTCTTAAAAGATACAACGATGCCTGCCGTATTGTTGGAAGTTGGTTATATAACGAATCCTCACGATGAGGAAAGAATGTTGTCAGAAGACTTCCAACAATCAGTTGCAGAAGCTATTCGAGATGGGATATTAGAATATTTAAGTAAATAGTGGACAAATAAGGAAAGGGCTATATTACATAGGTCTTTTCTTTTTTATTTTTGGTGAATATGCAATGGTATAATTATATATAAATAGTACAATAAAATTAGGAGGGATTACATGCAACATCTCCATCAAGTAATCTGCGAAAAACGAACCTACACCAAAGAGTTCCAATCCCACCAACATGATTTCGGTCAATTTCTTTTTCCATTACAAGGTACGTTAGATATACAGACAGATTGGCAAGCGGTCAATCTGAATTCGGATTATTGCTTTTACCTTCCACCAAATTGTGATCATCTTTACCGTTCCGTGGACCGGAATGAGTTCCTTATTTTAGATATACCAATCCGGTATTTACCAGAAGAAACGAGCAGTATGTACATACGATTAGATAAACAGTGGGATGCGATCCGGTATTTGTTGTTAGAAGAAGCGAGAAGGGGAAACGACAACTCTTCCTTAGTGGATTTAACTAGATATGTCACGAATAAACTTCAAGTCTCGAATTCTCCTTCCATAGACTATATTCATAAGCATTATAAGGAGTCTATTAAAGTCGAAACATTAGCCATGTTAGAGCATTACCACCCGACTTATTATTCCGCCTGGTTTAAGAAAAAAACTGGGAAGAGTCCGAAAGCATATATTTCGGACCTGCGTTTACAAGAGGCAAAGCATCTTCTCCTTTCGAGCGATTGGTCCATGTCTGCGATTAGTGAGGAATTAGGGTTTGAAAATTCTTCCTCATTTACGAGATGGTTCGTTGGATGCGAAGGTGTATCCCCGCAGAAATATAGAATGCTTATAAATGGATAAAAAGGATATTAAACTTCGTAAAGAAAATTCTCCTGGAATTTTCTACGATTAGTTTATATCTTTTTTGTTGAGGTGAGCTATGTGAAAGGAAACCTTTCTCCTTTTCTTATATTACTTGCAGGCATCCTATGGGGAACTACCGGGACAACCCAAGCGTTTGCACCAGATTCTGCACACCCGATCGCGATAGGTGCATCGAGACTGGCAGTGGGTGGCTTATTTTTGTTGCTTATTGTTTTGATCACCGGGAAGTGGAATTTCAAAAACTGGCCAATGAAGCCAACATTACTAGCTTCTTTCTGTATGGCTGTGTTCCAACCATTATTTTTCTCTGCAGTTACGATAACTGGAGTGGCAATTGGGACAGTAGTAGCCATAGGGAGCGCTCCTGTTTTGTCCGGTTTTATGGAATGGATTATTTTGAAAAAACGTCCTCGTATGATTTGGTGGTTTTCTACTTTTCTATCTATCTTAGGTTGTCTTTTGTTATTTGTGAATAAGGATTCCGTACAGGTGGATCCGTTTGGGATTGTCATGGCTTTGGGAGCGGGGCTATCGTTTGCGGGGTATACGTTAGCGAGTAGAGAACTAGTGGATCACTATTCATCTTTGTCGGTAGTCGCTATTGTCTTCAGCATTAGTGCTGTCTTCTTATCCCCATTTTTGTTTATATATGATATGGCTTGGATAACGAGTCTACGAGGTTTAAGTGTAAGTCTCCATCTTGGAATCGTTGCAACGGGGATTGCTTATTTACTATTTGTCAAAGGACTTACCCGCGTGCCTTCATCGACTGCCGTTACGCTTGCCCTAGCAGAACCGTTAACAGCTGCATTATTAGGTGTTTTCGTCTTGGGAGAATCGTTAAGCTTTGTTTCTTGGATAGGGCTGGTGCTGTTATTGGTCGGGATTGGGATGTTAATGAGGGGTTCTGAGAAGTCTGATGGGAGAGAATAAATTTGAACAAGTTTACTATGCTTTACAGCAGGATTAACTCTAGCTGTGACTTTCGAGCTTCTAAATAAAACGAAGTAACCGCCCTGTGACTTAGTCAAGCGATTACTTCATTTAGCTTATAACATTCTACCGGTCAATCGCTATCCTAAAGAATTAACTTTAGTTATTTTATCGTACGTGGATCAATAGTAGTCCTTGCACTTCCATCAATTTTAAACTTATATAGGAACAAAATGACAATATGCAATAAAAATAAAACAAAAAATATATTACTGAAAATGGCGCCATTTGACGATTGAAGCAATGGATTCCATGCTTGACTCATTTGTGTATCGATTGCTCTCCCATAAATCCCAATTCCAATCGAACCGGCAATAAAGTTTTGCATCATCAGTAATCCCATCCCAACTCCAGAACTTTCTTTAGGTAACGTTAAAGAGACAGTTTTAGACATCACAATCATGATAAATGATTGCCCTACATTCCCTAAGATGAGGAAAATCGCTATATACACAGCATTTACGTTAATGAAGGTGGAGAGTAGGAAAAAGCTAGTAATTAATAGACTAGAAGCGATAAAGAATAGGTAAGGTGTCCCTTTAGAATCTGCAATTTTTCCACCTTTCCTGTTCAAAATAGCAGCTGCGGCTGTAGCTGGTACCATTGCCAATCCAATAATACTCACAGGTAACTGGTGGACGCTTGCGAATAATAAAGGACTCAAGAAGAAGAAGGAATAACCAATTCCAGTTACAAAAAATGCAAGAGCTAAATGGGATGTGTACTGTTTATTTTTGAATAACTCCGGTTTTATAAAAGGATGTTTTGCCAGACGAATTCGGAGGATAAATAATAGAAATGTAACAATCCCCCCTAAAAGCCAAACCGTGTTATTGGTAACACCTAACAAAATCTGGGCAACGGTTAATCCCAACAATCCTCCACCTAACCAATCAAGGCTAATTTTATTTCCTTCCTCATCACCTAAATACTTTAGATAGAAAGGTAATGTAAATAGAATGAGAAGGGGAATACAGAATAGCCAGCGCCAATCTACTAAACTTACGACTAAAGAAGAGACTACAGGGCCAAGTGCACCACCTAAAGCCGTACCAACAAAAACCGTTCCCATTGCTGTTCCTCTTTTTTCAACAGGGAAATATCGTATTGGTATAAGTGTCGCGATAGCAGGAATGGTGGCAGCACCAACAGCTTGTAAGCATCTCGCTAATAGTAGGAGCCAGAATGAATTAGAAAAGAAACCTAATAGGGAGGCGAGGGCAAATAAAGATAAGCCAAATAGCAATAAATTTTTGAGCTTATAACGATCTGCTAGCTTTCCATAAATTGCTGTACCAATTCCATATATAAGAGTATATCCGGAAGTAACCCAGCTCACTTGAGAGTTCGTTAATTGAAACTCTTCACTTATAAGAGGAAGAACAAAATTAAACAATAAGATGCTCATAGACGAAAGCGTAACAGTGAACATCACAATAAACAATAACTTTTCACTAGCATGATTTTTCACTCCTGATTCCATTAGTTCATTCTCCTTTTTAATTAAATGTTAGTCTGTACTTACTGACATTTCGGTGTAAAAAAGATACTAGGGAGTTAATCCCCTAGTAAAAATGCTAACACTATCTTCAATTAGTTTCTCAAACTCTTCAACATTTGAAGCTAAGTCACCATTCATTCTCCCGTGTGATAACCCGAAATTTTGATAAAGATAAATCTCGGCAACGTTTTTTGGATCAACTGGAACAATCTTCTTTTTCTCCTTCATTTCTTCAAAATACTTAATTAAGTATTCTTTTAAAGCTTGTGGGTGCTTGTGAGAATATTGATGTAAACCAGGAACATTTTCTCCTATTTTCATCAGTAGTTTAAGCATTTTTCGATTTCGATACATAATTCGATGATAATTCTGACTGATTAAAATCAAATCATCATAGAGGTTCCAAGTAAGCTTACTACTAAAAATAGCTCCCATTTCATTAGCGTAATGATAACGATCAATAGCCTGCTCTAATAAATTTTGCTTACTTTTAAAATGTCTAAATAATGTTTTTTCACTAAAGCCTGCTTCCTTCGCTATTTCTTCAGTTGTAACACCGCTATATCCATTTTTAGAAAAAAGTTCGATTGCAGCTGTAATAAGTTTTTCAGTGGTATCTTGTTTACGAGTGGAAGCCATGAACGAATATTTCACCCTCTCAATAATGTCAGTACTGACTAACATCAATATATGCCATACTAAATTTAATGTCAAGGGTTTAGTGAGCGAGTATTCTAACTAATGGAACAAGAGGCTCTTACAAATCGAACGTTCTCATATTTATAAATGCGCAAAAAATAAAAACTTCATAAGCCTTTTACGAATCGAACCGTAAAGGTAACGTTTTTGTCCAAAGTACATTACCGCAAGATTTGGAAAGTAAGGATCAACTTCAACATGCTATCTTTTAGTTAACGAAGTAATAGAAAGGAGAGGGTGTGTGGTTTGATATGTTGCTTATTGCGGTGATGCAAATCTGTTGGCACTTGGAACGGCTCTCCAAGCTTTTCATAGTTGGACGTTTATGTTAGGGCCGAATTTAATGCTAGGGTAAACACTTTCCTTTATAGTTATTTGCTTTTTCGATCCGGCTTAGTGCCAAAAGGCTTAGCAGCGTTTGGTATGGTTACCGCTGTCATGGTATTTATTGCTGGTTTATTAGAAATGTTCGGAGTGGTTGAACCTCTCTCAGCCGTGAAAGGATTAATAGCCTTACCAGTTGGTGTTTATGAGATAAGCTTAGCTGTATGGTTAATCGTAAAGGGGTTTCATATAGGGAAGCTTAAGGAATTGAGAGAAAATTAGTGATGTGTCTAAGGGATTGGGTAATAGAAAACAGTAAAAAAGCTTGAGGTGGGATAGATAACCTCAAGCTTTTCTAATATCAGCGGTTACGAGTAAGATATTAGCGCAAACCGCCGACTTACCCTAACTGGCGTTTAAACGTTTTACTAGCAAAGAAGTATGCGACTATCATGATTCCGACGCACCAAGCAAGTGCAATCCATATATCGCTGCCGACAGTCCCTTGATATAAGAGAGCACGAATCGAGTTTACGATAGAAGTGACTGGTTGGTTCTCGGCGAACACACGGACAATAGTAGGCATCGTCTCGGTTGGAACAAAGGCTGAGCTAATAAACGGTAAGAAAATCAATGGGTATGAGTAAGCTGTTGCTCCTTCCATAGACTTTGCTGTCAATCCAGGGATGACAGCAACCCATGTTAGTGCAAGGGTAAACAATCCAAGTATACCACAAACCGCGAGCCATTCTAGAATAGTAGCGCTAGAACGGAAGCCCATTAAGAGCGCGACTAAGAAAACTACCACAAGCGTAAGGCCATTGGAAACAAGTGATGTTAACACGTGAGCCCACAATACCGACGAGCGTTTGATAGGCATAGTAATAAAACGCGTCATTAGCCCACTCCTCACATCGTCAAACAGCCGGAAAGAAGTGTAAGAGATACCGGAAGCGATTGCTATTAGCAAGATTCCTGGCAATAGATAATTGACATAATTGCCAGTGCCGGTCTCTATGGCACCTCCAAACACGTAAACAAACAATAGCATCAACATAATCGGTGTAATCGCCACCGTGATAATCGTATCCGGGCTGCGCATGATGTTGCGCATTAATCGTCCTAATAATACCCCAGTTTTATTTTTCATTATACATTTCCTCCTTTTTACCAATAATCGCAAGGAAAATTTCCTCTAATGTCGGTTGCTTCTCGACGTACTCTACTTTCGCTTTAGGGAACATCTCTTTGAGCTCAGTAAGCGTACCGGTCGTGATGATTTTTCCACCATGCAAAATGGCGATACGATCCGCGAGTTGTTCGGCTTCTTCTAAATACTGTGTTGTTAACAAGATTGTCGTGCCACTGCCAGCAAGCTCCTTAATAGTATTCCAGACTTCAATCCGTGCTTCAGGATCTAGCCCTGTCGTTGGTTCATCAAGAAAAATAACTTCAGGCTTCCCAATTAGACTCATAGCGATGTCAAGTCGTCGCTTCATCCCTCCTGAGTATTGGTCCGCCCGGCGGTTGGCAGCTTCGGTCAGGCTGAATTTTGCAAGCAGATCGTCGGCGACTTGAGCGGGATTGGAAACTCCTCTCAACTTGGCGATCATTTTCAAGTTTTCCCGCCCTGTGTGCACGCCATCTAAAGCTGCGAACTGTCCGGTTAAGCTGATGCTTTGGCGAACATGGTCCGGATCGCGTTGGACATCATAGCCGCATATACTTGCTTCTCCTCCTTCTGGTTTCATCAATGTCGAGAGGATGTTGATTGTTGTCGTCTTGCCAGCTCCATTAGAGCCTAGTATGCGAAAATTTCACCACGCCTTACGTCAAAATCTACTCCCTTTAAAACTTCTTTGTCTTTAAAGGATTTCTTTAACCCTTTAACAGAAATTACTGAATTACTCATACTTTCTTCCTCCTTATAAAAGTTGTTTTTGCAGAGCATATAACTATTTAGTTATGCTGATAATCAGTAATACTTAGTACTGGTTTAAAAAATAACTGAATAGCATGAAACGTCTATTTGAACTAGCTAATCAGTCTGTGTTATTTATTGAATTCATTTTTTTATTTTTGTTTCATATTCAGTTTCAAATTGTCACGATACATTGCTTCCCTACTAGCCGCGACCAATTGTATCGTTTAACTTTTTGCGGTATTTATCTTTCCAAGACTGTTCATCCTTCACTAGATCATCACAGAAAGCAGCAACATCTTCACCTGTTAGATCAGTAACTTTCTTACCTTGGGCAGCACCTTCTTCTAAAAGTTCGATAATACCGGTGAAGATACGTTTGCTATCCTCCCATTCTGTAGGGGCGCCACCAGCTGTCCACATATATTTTTGGATTGCTTTGTAAGCAGTGTAGTACTCTTCTGGTAGTTCCTTTGCACGTGTCTCCATTTCTTTCCATTCTTTTTTTTCTTCTAGACTTCCGATAATTTTTTCAAATAAACTCATAGTAATTCTCCTTTTTTATTTTATTTTTGTTTGAGCTCGTTAATTTTGCTTGAAACGAATTCCCATTTTTTCCAAAAGACTTCAAGTTGTTCTTGCCCTGCAGCATTGAGTGTGTAAAATTTTCTAGGTGGTCCCATAGTGGACGGTTTTTTCTCGATATCCACTAGATTGTTTTTCTCAAGCCGCATTGTAATCGTATAAACGGTGCCTTCTACTACGTCAGTAAAGCCAAGATTGCGCAGCTGTTGTGTGATTTCATAGCCGTAAGTTTCGCCGCGGCTGATAATTTCAAGTACACAACCTTCTAGCACCCCTTTCAACATTTCTGTAATATTTTCCAAAAATTACCCCTCCAATCTGTATTTTACTAATTTACTTCGGATTCTATGACTGATAGTATTTTGTATTACTGGTATTCCGTATTACTTATTACTACTACATAGTAACGCAGAGTAGTGTGGTCTGTCAATAATAAATTTTCTTTTTTATAAAGTTTTTTGTTTTTGCACTTTTTATGTGCATTGTAAGCCATTAACAGCAATAGATCATTTATAATTTGCATGGTTGTTTTATGCTTCTAAAAATGACCCCTACAATCTGTATGTTGCTTCGTTACTTCATATTCTATGACAGACGGTATTTTGTGTTACTGATATTCTGTATTACTTATTACTACTACATAGTAATGCAGAGTAGATGTATCTGTCAAGGGGAATTTAAAAATTAATTTATGTATTACTTAATCAATTGTCTTAACCTTTCTATTTCCTGCCTGAATTCATTATTTTGCTTTATAATTTCTTCATATTTTTTATCATTTTACAGATTGAAATCCAAGTTGCTATTTCTCCAATAGACCACTAGACTAAAAGTAAAAAGTGCTCAAAGTAGAGGAGATGCAAAGATGAAGTCTGTAACCTTAGTCGAAGAAACTAGAGCAGGTATAGTAGAAGATGTCCACATCGGAATGATTTGTGGTGTGAATGAAAACATCGAAATAATCTATCATGCAGGAGATACCGAGCATGTTACCTACTATCGCTCAGTATCGAAACCAATCCAAGCTTTGCCTGTATTCTTAACAGATTGTATAGCAAAATATGACTTAACAAACGAGGAAGCGGCTTTATTTACTGCATCTCACCGTGGTGAAGATTATCATATTGCTGCACTGGAATCGATGTTAAAAAAACTTCCAGTCGAGGAAGAGGAGCTATTTTGCCCGCTTGCCTATCCATTAAATGAAAAGCCGAGAGAGAAAATGCTTCGGGAAAATAAAGCGAAAAGAAGGCTGTACCATAATTGTTCTGGAAAACATATGGGGTTTATTATGGCTTGTCGCGAGATAGGTTATCCAGTTGAAGGTTACTGGGAAGTGGAGCATCCATTGCAGCAGCAAATCTTAACCCACCTCGCTGAACTTGCCGAACTACCCGTTTCTGAAATACATATCGGTATGGATGGGTGTGGTGTACCGGTCTTTGCGATTCCGCTAAAAAACATGGCGTTAACGTATTTGAAATTAGCTTGCCCCGATCAAATACAAAATCGTGATTTACAGGAGGCTGTAATAAAAATGACGAGTGTGATGAATGAGCACTCAAGAATGGTCGCTTCAGAAGAGTTTATTTGTACAACCTTACTTAATGATACGAATATCGTCGCAAAAGGCGGTGCACAAGGGGTGTACTGCTTTGGCTTAAAGAAGGAGAGAATTGGCTTTGCGTTAAAAGTGTTAAATGGCTCGGAGGATGTGTGGCCAATAGTTATTGCAGGTATTCTCGAGCAAATTGGCTATGAAAATAACCAAATGATTGCTAATTTGCGAGCTTTAAAACCGTCGATTGTAAAAAATGATGCTGGTGTAGAGGTAGGTCAAGTGTTAGAAAAGTTCGTACTAAGTAAGATAGAAACGGTTTAAGGAAGATGCTTATGATAAAAGAAATCTGTGTGGAAAATTTTACGAGGGTTCCGGAGTTAATCGCCAAGGGAGCAGGGCGTGTGGAGCTTTGTGATAACCTCGCTGTAGGCGGGACGACAGTTAGTTATGGTGTTGCGGCTTATACAATTGATTACTGCCGTCGTGAAAATATTCCAGTGATGACGATGATTAGGCCACGAGGTGGGGATTTTATTTACAGTAATACAGAGCTCGAAATCATGAAGCGAGATTTGTTCCAGATGAAAGAGCTAGGAGCATCTGGCGTCGTGTTTGGCTGCTTGAATAACTCGAATTGGATTGATGAAGCAGCTATGAGAAGTTTGCTTGCGTTGTCGGAAGGACTTGAGATCACATTTCATATGGCTTTTGACCAAATAAATCCAAAAGATCAGTTTCGAGCGATAGACTGGCTGGTGGAATATGGGGTGGATCGTATTTTGACGCACGGTGGTCCTGCTGGTTCTCCGATTAAGGACAATGTAGACCGCCTGAAGGAATACATTGATTGTGCTGCTGGGAGAATCGTTATTTTACCTGGTGGTGGGATTACGGAGCAAAATGTAGACGCCCTTGTAGCAGTACTACCTATTAGTGAAGCACATGGGACGAGAATAGTTGGATAAAAATGAGAGATATTGTTTTTGTTTAATAGAGAAAAAGGATTGACATGTTCGGCAAGCGTTGTATAATAGAAAACAATTGCATACCCGTTCGGGAGAGGTTCATAGCGGATACCCTCTATAAAAAACTATGGATAACTATGTCCATATGGGCATAGTTTTTTCTTTTTTTACTAGATTAATTGCTATGGCCTCTCTTGTGAAGGTAAAAACTTTGCAAGGAGGTTTTTTTATGGCACCAAGAACAAATGAAGAAGGTTTACATGACTTACATCTATTAGGGAATCAAAACACGAAGTACCCTTCTGATTATGCACCGGAAGTATTAGAGTCGGTAGATAATCTTCATGCAAACCGAGATTATTTCGTAAAATTTAATTGTCCAGAGTTTACGAGTCTATGTCCGATTACGGGGCAGCCAGATTTTGCGACAATGTACATTTCCTATATACCAGATAAGAAGATTGTAGAGAGCAAGTCGTTGAAGTTATATTTATTTAGCTTCCGAAACCACGGGGATTTTCATGAAGACTGTGTGAATATTATTATGAATGATTTAATCAAGCTACTAGATCCGCGCTATATCGAAGTGTGGGGCAAATTTACACCACGTGGTGGTATCTCCATTGATCCATGGTGTAATTACGGTAGACCAGGTACGAAGTATGAAGAAATGGCGAATTATCGTTTAATGAACCATGATCTGAATCCGGAAAAAGTTGATAATCGTTAAGGAGGCATCATGATGAGAGTATTGCTATATTTAGTATCGATTGTCATTGCGAATGTGGTAACGGCAAAATTTGCTCCATTAGTATTTGGCATGTTTATTATTCCAATGGGGACGTTGTTTATTGGCGCGACCTTTATTTTTCGAGACATCGTGCAAAATAAGTACGGTAGAAAGAAGACGTATTTTATTATTTTTACAGCACTAATTTTATCCGGTATTGCTTCCTATCTTCTTGGAGATACGTTAATGATTGTCGCGGCATCCGCACTCTCATTTTTAATTTCCGAAACGGCAGATACCGAAATATACTCCAGACTAAAACTACCAATCGCATGGCGAGTGTTCTATAGCGGTCTTGTAGGTGGGTTCTTAGATTCAGTTGTATTTGTCATCGTTGGCTTAAGCCCGATTGGTGCTAATATTTTACCATGGGCTGCAATACCTGGAGCCATTGCAGGACAAATTATTGCCAAGACGATTGTGCAGATGATTGGTGCACTGATTTTAAATCGGGCCTATCTAGTAAAGGAAAAGAATATAGTTGTTCAATAATATAGTAATTATAAAAAAACAGACAGGAAATTTCCGCCTGTTTTTTTATTCTGGATCCGGACATCCTATCTGCCCTTTATCCGACCTATTCCAAGTTGTTTTGCTTCTTCACGTAGCCCTTTTACTAAGCTAATTGTCATTAACGCCATGATAGCGGAAAATGGTAGAGCTGCTATAATCATCATATTTTGTAATGCTTGAAGCCCTCCTGTATAGAGAAGTGCCATTGCGATTGCTGAGAGTAAAATCCCCCAGGTGAACTTGATCTTATTACCAGGTTGGTGAGACCCATTTGTTGTCATCATTCCCAATACATACGTTCCGGAGTCCGCAGATGTAATGAAAAAAGATCCAATCAGTAAAATAGCTGTAATAGATGTTACTAATGGCAATGGATAATGGGAGAAGACACCAAATAATGATTCCTCTGTAGCTAAACTTGATATCGTTGCAGTACCATTATGTTCAAGGAAAATTGCCGAACCTCCGAAAGCTGAAAACCATAAGAAGATAACTACGGACGGTATTAGCAATACCATAAAAACAAATTCCCGAATACTTCTTCCTTTTGAAACTCGGGCAATAAAGATACCTACAAATGGCGACCATGCAATCCACCAAGCCCAATAGAATATAGTCCATCCATTAATCCATTCATGAATGTCTTCGTTTAGGGGCGCCATTCTAAAACTCATACGAGGTAATGCTTCGATATAAGTACCGATCGTATTAGTGAACAATTGTAAAATAAATAATGTTGGACCGAATATGATCATAAGAGCCAATAAAGCAGTGGCTAAAATCATATTAGCGTTACTTAATATTTTTATTCCCTTTCCTAATCCAGACCATGCCGAAATTAGAAATAGTACGGTAACGATGGCAATAATGATAAATTGTACCCAAACCGTATTAGGTAGATTGAATAAATAGGATAAGCCACCATTAATTTGAACAGCACCAAACCCAAGCGATGCAGCAACCCCAAGTACAGTTGCCAATACAGAAAAGACATCAATAGCTTTTCCAGTAACACCGTTCACCCTATCACCCAAAATCGGGTGTAATGTTGCACTTATTAAGCCTAATCTTTTATGCCGGAAATGAAAGTATGCAATTGCTAAAGCAACAATAGAATAGATACTCCAGGCGTGTATCCCCCAATGAAAGAATGTAAACCGGAGTGAATCCTTTACTGCTTGATCGGTTCCAACTTCACCTGTTGGCGAACTAATAGCATAATGGCTAATTGGTTCTGACGTTCCGTAAAATACAAGACCAATCCCCATCCCTGCGCTAAATAACATCGCAATCCAAGTAGGAGTAGAGAATTCCGGTTTTTCATCTTGCTTCCCGAGTCTAATTCTGCCTACAGGTGAAATGATTAAATAAAGACAGATAATCGTAATAATAGTAACTAGTATTAGATAATACCAACCAAATGCATTGGAAAAGAACGTTTGAATATTTTCAGTAACTCGCTCTAATTGATCCGGAATAACGATACCCGCCAGAACGATTAAAGAAAGAATAAATACTGAAACGTAAAGCACTATATAACGTTGTTTCATCAGTTACCTCCTTATGTATGTAATACTTCCTGTAGTATGAACTTTAGTATTTACATTAATGTAAACAAGAGATTATCTTTTTCTAGTATGAGCTACCAACTAGTGTGATGTTACTTGTTGTTCTATAGGAAGTCCCCTTTTTCTTTCTGCCACTACCTTATTTTGATAATTCCATCATAATAGATTTTATTACTTCTATTGGTAACAATATAAATGATACCAAGCATATAGGAGGAATGCTAATGAAATTGATGTCTTATCTATTTGTTACAGGAATAATCGTTTTGTTTTCTTTTCTGTATAATCCCATTTCCCTATCTGCTACTTCTAATCAAGCCATATTTCGGGAAGTAGGGGATATCGGTGAAAAGAAAGCTAGTGAGCAAGGTTTGACTGTACCAGTATACCAAAAAGCTAACAGACAAAAAAACATATGGTTCAGGAGGGTATCCACCCGAACATCAATATCAAGCTAAACCGGGAATATTGGCGCAAAGTATGATTTTTTCGATCAAGGGTGAGGTTCACTTTTTATTAATCAACTCATGAATTAACTGTCTAATGAAATTTAACAGTGACACTAAAAAAGCACCAGCTTTAAAAAAGTACCATCAAGATAGATAATACAATCTTCTTTAGCATCCCTCCTTTCCATCTAAAGTGCTGTCTAAAAGGGAAGAAAGGACCCCACTCCTATCTATATTTTATCCTACGTAGTTGAATCAAGTATCTCCCTCTAAAACACATCCACCAGCCTAAATATGCAATATCTCCTTTTTCAGTATAAATATTTGTTAATAACAAATATTTAATATGTAGACTTTATCTTAATAAAGGAGATGTCGTATGAGGTTGAAAGTAAAAAGCTTATGCTTAGTTCTAGCTATATCCTTAGTTTTTTCCACATTATTCTCCAGTCCTAATGCCGTAAATGCAGAATTTAAACAAATGCCTACTGCTGGAGTATATGTCAATGGAAAGATTGTTAATGGTATTAATCCTATTTTATATAATGGGGAGTATTATGTTCCGATAATTTACATTTCCAAAATACTGGGATATAACCACATCATTTTCGAAGAAGGGACCAAAACATATCAACTGACAGACGGTTCCACGATGATCAGAGTGACGATGGGTGGAACGATGGCAAAACGCGGAGATGGGTATATTAATATCAAACCGCCATTATGGACAGAGGTGGATAAGACGGGATATTTACCATTATCCAGTGCGAGTGTACTATTTAATGCAGACATTACTTTCCAAAAATCTGACGGCTCCATCCGCATCACCACCCCTGCGAATTTCCACCTAGTACAAAAAGGGGACACATTATGGAGAATAGCAAAGGCATATCATACTAAATTAGATGTATTAAAAGCAGTAAATAATCTAACTTCAAATACAATTTACATTGGACAAAAGATAAAATTACCACCAAAAGACCAAGTACAGGAACGTGAACCAGAAAAGGAACATGAAGAGCCGAAGATTATCCAAAAGCCAAGTGGCGCAAACTTGGCGGATAAGCTGATAGCAGAGGCGAAAAAATACATTGGTGCCAAATATAAATTCGGTGCAACTCTAGCTGAGGCTCCTAATTTATTTGATTGTTCCTCTTATACACAGTTGGTGTTTTTAAATAATGGGGTTGAGATACCACGAGTATCAAGAGACCAGGCTTCCATTGGTACAAAAGTATCTAGTCTCGAAAAGGGGGACTTAATGTTCTTTACTACGCCTGACCTTTATTCAGATGGACGGGTTGGACATGTAGGTATTTATATGGGCAATGGTGCCATGATTCACGCTTCATCATCTAAGGGAGTAACCATTACGGAAAATGTATTACAAAACCCTTATTGGTCTAAGAATTATTTGTTTAGTAAGATGGTTATTGAGTAGTTGATTCACATTCTAAAGGCATGGTATAGGTAACTGTCCTATTCCATGCCTTTTAATTTGTTTCGTCCCATTTCTTATAAAATTGGATCGGCTTACTCGTGTATATATTTTCCCTCCCTTTTTATCAGCTAGATAGGGGGGAATAAAATTTTCTGTTTCAACTGATAATTTTATTATTAGGCAGCTTAATTTAGATTTAAATGTTGTTTTAACGATATAGATGTGGCCTCTAATACCTTTGGATCCAGTCTTACAAAATAGATACCATCAATATATGTTTCTTTTAATCCATTATTCAAATTAATCACTTCGATGGATTCGGATTTTAATTTCACGTTATTATTAAGGATCTCACTTGGGATGTTTGTTTCAGCTGATGATAGAAGATCTCTTATTTCGGAATAGGTTAACTGTCCTTTTATTAACTCTGCAACAGCATCAATTGTATAACGATTTTCTCTAGCATCACTTTTACTAATTCCTAATTCATTGTATAACTCTTCTTCTGGAATAGTAGCGTAGTAATCGATAGGAATGTTATGGAATAGATTTGATACTGTATTCAAAACTGCTTCGGGATTTGTGTTCAAAGCTGATGCATGCATTAGCTTATCTTTGCTTGCTATTTTTCCTTTTGAATCTAAAATCGTAACATAGGTATCCCTCGGTATTGGTACTAATTTTATACTGTTTCTTTTCCCATTATAGGTCATTAAAATATTTAAGGAACTTCTCCTATTGCTGTAATCAGCTGAATCCTTCCCCATTAGTAAGACAGAATAGGATATCGGCTCTTGTTGGTTGGATAATATTTTATTTTTGCTATCTTCTCTCTCTTCATTTCCTAAATGTAGGCTCGGTACAAGTAAGACGAAAAACAGGACTAAAGTTAAAATAGAGCCTAATGCTGGACCTGTGAAACGCTTCAAACGATAGAAAGATGATTTGGCATTCCTCTGTTTCTTTTGGTTATTCTCCTGAATCTTATGAAAGGTCTTTATTCGGTCTTCCATAGTAAAGGTTAAATCTTGATCCTGTAATTGCAGGGACTTTTCTTGATTTAACTTATTATCCATAAATACCAGCCTCCTCTAATAAAATTTTTAACCTTTGTTTTCCTCTGCGAAGTCTGGATTTAATGGTGTTAAGGTTTAAATTTGTTACTTCAGCTATTTCATTCTGTGATAAGGATTTGTAATAATACAAATAGATTACTTCTCTATAGTTTTTAGGTAAAGAAAAGATCAAATCCTTCATTTCTTCAGATTCCGCAGCCTGGATAACGGAATCTTCGGTTAAAGGAAAAAGAGATTTAAGAGCACTCTCAAAAGCCTCTTTGGTCTGTACTTTCCTATAATGCCAACTTCTTAAATGATCCTTACACTGGTTAATGGTGATTCTATATAACCAAGTTTTTATGGAAGAATCATAGCGAAAATAATCCAAATTTTCATAGCATTTGATAAAGGTATTCTGAACCATATCCTTAGCGGTTTCTTTATCTTTAACGTAACTAAATGCCAATTGAACCAAATCTGTTCCATGTTCTATCATAATTTCTTCTAATAAATCATTTTTTCTATCTTGTTCCATAACTCCCCTCTTTTCCAATCTCTTTAATGACTTTTCCCCTTTGACGATAGCCAACTAAATATAGTTTCAGATTTTACATCTATTTTTTATTAATGAAGAGTTTATGGGCACATTCAACGTTTAAGGGAGAAGCATTATGGAAAATGCATTACAAAACCCTTATTAGTCTAGAAATATCTGTTTAGTAAGCAGATTATTGAGTGGTTCATCTCATATTAAAAAGGCATGAGATTCCATGCCTTTTGATTTGGGTTATGTACCATGGGATTTAATGTAACCCCACAAAACCATACATTACCGAAAAAATAAAACTAAATGTAAGAATACTCCCCAACACCGTTTGATTATGTTTATCTTTGTTCGTTTTTAAGTTCTTCAAAAAGATTGTGAAATTGAAAAACCATAAAGTTCCGAGCAAGGGTGCTACCAACAATAGGAAAATTAACAAAGTAGAACCGTCTCTCCAATTTTTCGAGTTGGTTTCTGATATCTACATCATCTAAAAATTAAACAGGTTTTGGTGTCCATTCCATAAGGGTTAGGTTGTTGCTTAAATCTTTAATACTCTTAAAGCCGCATTTTTTATAGCTTGAAATGGCTCTGTTATTACTATTTTTTACTTCCAATACAACCTTTGTGGCACCTTTATTACGAAGATAATGTAACATCATTTGTATCATTTCCGTTCCTATTCCTTTACCCCATAAATCCGTTTTACCAATAAATTGGTCAATACCATAGATGTTTTGATTTCTAGTTAAGCCGTATGTTTGTAATTCGGTTTCCTGAATCTCATAATATTGCATATAACCAATTGGTTGATTTCTGTATTCTACTATACAAGGTTTTACATAATGGTTTCCGTCAATTCTTGGACCATATTTGTGTTTCACTCTTTCTAAATCCATTGGTTGATCTTCATAGTATTTCAAAACTTTCGGGTCATTTAGCCATTTAACCATCACATCAAAATCATTAGAATTCATAGGTCTAATAAGTAGCTCGTTTTTATGTAACATTGTTTCTCCTAGTGTTGTCATAAATTCCCCCCCTAAAAGAAGTTACTCTAACGACTGAATAATCATCTGAAATTCCTCTTCATTTCCGTTTGAAGTAATTCTGTAAGATGGGTACTAATCTTCTCCGATTTCTGTTTTTGGAATTGCTGGAACTAATAGTTTAGTCATGTTTAGATCCTTTCTTTAGATATAAGTTTTTTTAAAGTCCACTTAAAATCTAGTTAGTTCTCATCTTCTCTAGTAAAAATGATTGCAGCTCCAATGACCAAAACAAAACATAACACTATTGGCATCATTCTAAGAATAGTCACGTCTACGAGAAAGCTTATGATAACTATAGGAAGTCCAATCATTACCGTCATGGAAGAAAATTTTGTATAACGTATAGCTTTAGTGGATGGTACTGGATCTTCTTTGTACATCCATCTTTTCCCAAATAATAAACTCTCTTCAGGTTCAATATATGTCCAAATTAATGTAGCATACAGAGGGATTAACATAATGATAAAAATAATGATAGAAGAAAGATTCTCCATCCAATTCCCCCTTCTCCAAATGAAACTATATATTAATCTGATATCTTTCAACTCAATACTAACATAATATTTGAACTATTTTACTTGCAATTTAAAAAGAAAATTGGCGCTTGTATATTAATCGCTCCTACACATGTTATGAAAATCCCTTTTCATATTTTTTCCACTTAAGATAGTTATAAAAGAACTGTATGAGAAAGAGAGTCAATAATAAAATGGAGAAAATTAGAAAGTAGGTTACGTTTTGACCTACATGGAAGTACATAACAATTAAGGCAATAACTACGATTGGAAGAGTCCATAAGGTGCGAATCATTTTTCGTCTATAACTCAATTTGTAATAAGATAGGACAAATCCGGTATCTTGCTTTTCTTTGTTCTTATAAACCATTGATAGAATTAAAGATACAATTGAAGCTATTACGATTGCTGTAAGAAATTCATACGGCATATACATAAACACCCTTTCTGAGTTTTAGTGTTCTTATCTATTACTACGGAAAACACAAGTTCAAAGTTTCTTAATATTCTCTCCTTTGAACCAGTATCTCCTAATCATGTAATTCAATGAGGCTATCGAATAAATAGAAGTAGAGCATACTAGATTATCCATTTAGAAACAATGGAACTGGTTAACGAATAGACTAATAAAATAGTACGATAGCGTAACGCTGCATAATAAATAGGTATGGGAGTGTTATTATGGGAGCTATTAATGGAACGGAATTTATAAACCGCATAAACCAGCTAAATACGGAGATATGGCTGGATGGAGAAAAAATAGAAGGGAAGATCTCTGAGCACCCTGCTTTTAAAGGGGTTCTTCAGACAAAGGCTTCTCTATATGATATGCAGCACAATCCTAATTTTAAAGATGAGATGACTTTCCTTTCACCAGAAACGGGAGATTCTGTCGGGCTGTCCTTCCTGATGCCCAAAACGAAGGAGGATCTAATCAAAAGACGAAAGGTAAGCGAGCACTGGGCCAAAAAAACGGGTGGCTTTATGGGAAGAAGCCCGGATTACCTCAATACCGCTGTGATGAGTTTCGCTTCTTCCTCTCCCTTATTAGAGGGTAGAGCCAATTGTTTTCCGGAAAATATCCAATCCTTATATGAAATGGCGATGGAAAAAGACCTTTCATTCGCGCATACATTTGTATCACCACAAGTAAACCGTTCCGAGTCCTATCTAGAATCCTCTGAAGAAGAACCTATTGTGGCCCGGGTGGTTGATCGAAATGTAGAAGGAATCGTTATTAAAGGAGCACGCCTCTTAGCTACTCAGGGCGGATTAACCGACGAGGTGTTAGTTTTTAGTAATCCTAATTTCATACTTGATGAGGATGAAGCTTTTGCTTTTTCAATCCCTTCCGATACAAAGGGGTTAAAATTTATTTGTAGAGAGTCATATGTTGGTGGAGATTCTCTTTTTAATCATCCCTTAAGCTCCCGATTTGAAGAAATGGATACCATTCTTGTTTTTGACAATGTATTAGTTCCTTGGAATCGAGTATTCTATTATGATAATGCAATGGCAGCCGTAGACTTCACACTCCAAAGTTCTTTTCACCATTTTACAGCCCATCAAGCCATAACCAGACAAATTGTCAAAACCGAATACATGTTAGGTCTCGCTGAGCTACTTGTACAAACGATTAACGTGTGCGAGTATCAACATATTCAAGAAAAGCTGTCAGAAATCATCATTGGTCTTGAAACAATGAAGGCTCTATTGGAGAAGTCTGAACATGATGCAGCATTGGATCAGTGGGGAACAATGCGTCCAAATATTGTTCCACTACAAGTTGCCAATAATATATTCCCCAAAATTTATCCTCGCTTTACTGAAATCATTCAATTAATCGGGGCTAGTGGTCTTGTCGGTTTGCCTACAGAAAATGCATTTCATTCTTCGATTCGAGATGATCTCGATCAGTATCTTCAAGCCGCAACTAGAACTGCAGAGGATCGAGTGAAAATATTTAGGTTAGCCTGGGATATGACGATGAGTTCATTTGGAACGAGACAAACGCAATATGAGAGGTACTTTTTCGGAGATCCTATCCGATTAGCTGGCCGTCTATACAAAGCCTATCCACTTACGGACTATGTAAAAGAAGTTAGCAATTTCATAGATTTGGAAGTGAAAGAATAACGAGGGGTCATTTGTAATTTTATGCATGCTTAAAGGATTCTTGCCAATTAGATTTCTATTACGAAACAAGGGGAACTGTACGACACAGTTCTCCTTGCTTATTATTCTTCCATAACGAGATAACCCAGTTTGCACGCTCATCTGTACGCTTTTTATAATTAATCTGGATAATAGATTGTCATGCTTAAACGAGCTAGTTTATTACCTGTATTGAAGTATGAATGTGGTCTATCGGCTTTAAATCTAATGGAATCACCATTTTTCAACTGATAGTCCGACCCATTTATATGGATAAGGACTTCGCCATCAAATACTGTAATATATTCCTCTGTACCTTCCTTATGTCCGACGGAATCTAGCTTCCCCCCTTGCTCTATTTCAATGGAGTATATTTCAAACTTCTTATCCTCTGAAAATGGAAATGTAGGAAAAACTCGATACCTCCCATTGTCCTCCGATAAGAAAGGGACATCACTTCTCAACACTAATTTAGCCTCAGGTTCTGGAACATTTATTAATGATGTAAAAGAAATCTTTAACCCATTCGCTATTTTCCAAATGGTTGTTATGGTTGGACTGGATTCTCCTCTTTCAATTTGACCTATCATAGCTTTACTTACGCCACTTAAGTTAGAGACCTTTTCTAATGTTAGGTTTTGCTTCTCTCTTATGGACTTTAAATTTCTGCCTAATATTTTCTGGATTTCTTCCATAATATCACCTCCAATATTTACATTATAACATCCAAAACATATAATATAATGTATATAATATAACGTATTATAATACAATATAACGTAAGTATAAGGGGGTTCAATCATTATGCCGTTATTACCGTTTCTTTTATTTGTAATAATAAACAGTTTTACTCCAGGACCTAATAATTTTATGGCAATGTCATTTGCATCTAGGTATGGATTTAAGAAGACGCTCAGATTTTGTTTAGGTGTTGGTCTAGGTTTTTTTACGCTTATTTTACTATGCAGTTCATTTAACGATCTGCTTATAAAAATTATGCCAACAATAAAAACACCCTTAACAATTTTGGGTGTCAGTTATATGTTATATTTAGCATTTATAACTATTAGGGACAAAGAAACAAAGAATAATAATAAGGAAAATAATGCGGGTAGTAATTTTATTGTCATGGGGTTCTTCCTTCAGTTTGTTAATCCAAAAGGGATACTATTTGGAATTACAGTAGTTTCTACATTTATTCTTCCTTATTACCAATCATATTTTATATACTTTATCTGTTCTTTATTCTTAGGGGGTATTGGTATTGTCAGTTCAACTATCTGGAGTTTGTTTGGGAATGTTTTTCAGAAATTTTTACCTAAATATAGAAAGGTATTTAACATTGTAATGGCATCATTATTAGTTTACAGTGCCATAGCCATTATTAACCATTAGTTCCTCAATTTTATCTATATTAGCAGCTAATTCAGGTTAGGTAGATTTATCGATTTACGATTCACTATTACTGCAATATCTGTCACTTCAATGCTGCCATAACATTTCCGGAAATTTTTAAATAGAAAAGGCGACCAATATCGATGATCACCTTGTTTAGTGGAACAATAATTACTATACAAATGGATTATTTTTTTATCGAGGATTGACTCTAAGGATTGTTCCACAAGGATCGGAAATCCAGTAACCCTCTGAGTTCTCGTGTACCTCCACTTCGTCTCTTCTATTAATGTGATTCTCGTGTAAATATTCTGCTGCTAGCTTTACATTGTCAGTCTGAATTTCCAACCATACATCTTGTTGGGAATAATTGTCCATGCAATCTAACCACAGCGTAGCATCCCCAAACTGAAAGGCATGTGATTCAGAAATGAAGCCCAAATATGGTAGCTTTATCACTTCCTTATAAAAATTGACTGTCTCATTGTACTTGAATTTAGGAATCTTTAGAGCGATGTTATTACCACCTTTGAAATCTACCTTTGGCATTTCCATACAGATTACCTCCTTTAACTTCTATGTTTACCATAGCATCTATTGTTTTTCCCTGCTTCTTCTAGATTGCTTTTTTCCTACCTTCTTACATTAGCAAATGGCTTAGCCAATAATGCGTATTCAATTCTAGTTCAAGGATGTATGCTTGATTTGGAGACCCTTTTTCGAGAAAGGTAAATTTTATGATAAAATAAATATAAAGTAGATTAAGAAGGTTTAGGAGGGATTTTGATGATAAAGAGAAAGATAGTAACAACTTTATTAGCAACCCCTATGTCACTAATAGTTATTTTTGCAGTATTCTTTGGGGAATGGAAACAACCTTTTGAATTAGTCACAATGACAGCAATGTTTAGTATATATTTAGCGCCATTTATAATCCTTTACGCTATACCAGTAACCTTCCTATCAGATTATGTTGGTAGGCGATTCGTGGGGAATGTAAGAGTTTCGGTTGCTTTTATGGTTCATTTGGTATTTGGTGTATTGTTTGGCTTTATTTTTCCATCTAATGCGAGTTTTTCATTATACGGTGTTGAAATTGATACAGCAATAATCTTCGCTTCCATAACGGCATTATTATTTTGGACAATAGATGAGCTGCTAAGGAAAAATAACTTCCAAGAGACAATCTTTTCTAAGTGCTGTTTGAACTTTGCTAAATAAGGTTAATTGAACAAAACGCTTGGAACTATTCCAAGCGTTTTTATGTCCACTTTTTTAAACTACTTCATTAAACATGTTAATAAAGAGCTTTTATTCAAAACATCCTCTATAGTCTAGCCTTCATAGACTCACAAACCCCGCGTGCATCCTTCACTTCATATCCAGCAACCGTTCCAGAATATGTCCCAACCATCTGCCAGTAGTCGATAGAAGCAAGGACAAGCTGGTGCTTAACACCTTTTCTGTCCTCTGGCGTGAAGGTGACATCTAGTCGCCCATCAGCAGAAGTCATCCGCCATGGCGCAAGCGGGTCAAGGGAAGTTTTGGTAAAGGTGATGTCCGCAAGTGGCTCACATTCTCCCGGTGTCCATAGGCAAGATTCTTCATCTGTTCCTGGTACAATTGGGCGTTCTGCGAAGTTCGCACCAATTATCCCATCTGGAGTGTTGCATGCAAACGTTCCCCATACCCAAGTGGTTCGGTAAGGTAAAATAGTCCGGTGCTCATCTAGAACAGCAAGATCTCGCGATGGATCGAATGTATAGGTCCGATCACCAACGGTTACGGTACCAGAAGCGGGATATGCCAATTTATGTGTGTACATTGAGCCACCAGGAAGTGGGGAGCTGACAGATAGCGGTGCCGATGCGTTGGAACCATCAAGCTCAAGGTTCATCGTAATCGCTTCTTGATCTTCTGTTGCCTCAACAGTAACGTTAATTCGGTGACGTCCTTCTGGCTTGTCCGCCCAGTCATAGGCAATTCGGTATCCTTTGGAATCGATAGCCATGGCGCTTGGGAATAATACATGTGATAGATTTAAAGACCCACCACGAACATTACGACTATGCTCTACTAACCCTTGCTTGTCGCGAACATAAATTTCTGAGCTTGCTAGATAGTGTGCGTCCTGAAGAATCATCGAAGACGATATTTCAGGGTGCATCAACGTAAATCCTACCCACTCCTTCAGACGAAACTTGCGGAGAGCCCTTGGGAATTTAGATGACTCGTCTAGTGGATCAACATCATGTGGTCTTGCAGCGAACCTGCCATGAAGACGAACGCCGTCAACAACAAGCTGGTTATTCGAATGAGAGCTTTCGTTGTTATTAACTACTTGGTTCATAGGAATGTAACCCCTTACATAGATTATTTCCCATCATTATACCAAATATTTCCCTAACTTAATAGATTCGTAATTTTTACAACATAATGCTCTTATGGAGGGCTGCTTACCTGATCATAGACCATAAGAGCAAGAATGAGGACGAAATGGAGGAAATTACTTGTTAAAATGACACCAATAAACCGGTTCATTCAAAATACCTTTCCATTGAATGACGAATGTAATATGCTAACAATAGATAGTAAAGAAAGGACGATTCCTGACATGGTAACCAGTATCAATCTGTCATTTGAAGAAATGTGGGATAAAATTATTGCCTGTGATCGTACGTATGATGGGTTATTTTTTACTGCTGTAAAAACAACGAAAATATACTGTCGCCCTTCCTGTCGCTCAAGGAAGCCGAAGAAAATAAATGTTGAATTTTACTTGGACCAGAGTGAAGTAGAAGCTAGAGGCTATCGTCCATGTAAAAGATGTCAGCCTGAAGTCGAAGAGTCCCCACATGTGGAGCTTGTTCGAAATGTGATTACCTTCCTAGTCAACCATTATAAACAGCGGTTAACGCTAAAGGATATAGCGGATGGTGTTGGGATAAGTCCCTTTTATTTGGAGCGTTTATTTAAACAAGAAACCACAGAGACCCCACGCACCTACTTAGAAAAAATCCGTATTGATAAAGCTGCCCACTTGCTAAGACACACCACCATGACGAACTTAGAGATTTGCTATGAGGTGGGGTTTCAAAGCACGTCCAATTTCTATAAAGTATTTAAAAAGATAACCCATTCATCTCCTAGTGCATATCGAAAGGAATGTCAAAATGGAGTGGTATGATAAAAAAACGTATATCGAGGTTTACCCGCCTAAAGAATTTAGTTTTTACGAATGTATTGCATTCTTGAGCCGATCTAGTCAGGAGGTTCTTCATCAAATAAAAGATGGAAGTATCTATAAACTACTTAAGATTGAAGATTCCTTAGTTTTATGCAGGATTCGTTATGAGGAGAATGCCATTAAGGTTGATTTCCCAGACCGCCAGCCAGAGAAAGAGGGATGTTCTCTAGTAGCTAAGTTTATTTGGGAATGGTTTGATTTAGAAGCAGACTTAAAGGAGTTTTATCAATTAGCTAGTAACGACGGAATTCTTAAGGGAATTGCAAAGAGCTATAGTGGGTTACGAATCATGTGTATTCCTGATTTATTTGAAGCGTTAGTCTGGGCCGTTTTAGGACAACAAATCAATTTAACTTTTGCCTATACGTTAAAGAAACGGTTTGTGGAGCGTTTTGGAGAAAGTTTAATGTTTGCGGGTGA
The DNA here is from genome assembly GCF_047228935.1 of Ornithinibacillus jepli. Taxonomy (NCBI): domain Bacteria; kingdom Bacillati; phylum Bacillota; class Bacilli; order Caryophanales; family Bacillaceae; genus Ornithinibacillus; species Ornithinibacillus jepli. The sequence continues at coordinate 396,641 of NZ_JBFEGG010000002.1, read as the reverse complement.
AACATATTGGGTTTTCCCAACCTATGAGAAAATTGCTTCCTTGCAGGTGGATGATTTGCGAGAACTTCAATTCACGGTTAGGAAGGCAGAATATATTATTGGCATTGCCGAAGAGATGGTCAGTGGTAACTTATCAAAAGAAAAGTTACTTCAAAAACGAGATTTCAATGAGGTGAAGAAGTCCTTAGTCTCGATACGAGGTATTGGGGATTGGACAGCGAATTATGTAATGATGAAATGTCTACATGATACTTCTTCCTTACCAATTGCCGATGTTGGATTGCATAATGCATTAAAGAATATATTAGGTTTAGAGCGTAAACCATCTATCGAGGAAATAAAGGAATATGCCGCTAATTGGAGCGGTTGGGAAGCGTATGCAACTTTTTACCTTTGGAGGTCTTTATATGACGAAGCGATATAGCGTAGATTATTTATCACCAATTGGTGTCTTAGAAATAGAAGGAACAGATCAAATGATTACATCGATACTATTTTCCGAAAAAAAGGATATAGAGAACGAATGCCATCCTAATCTACCGTCAGTTCTAATAAAGTGTTATAACGAGCTAGACGACTACTTTAAAGGGAATCGCAAGGTGTTTACGTTCCCGTATGAAATGAAGGGGACAGATTTTCAAAAAAACGTGTGGAACGCGCTTACTGAAATACCATATGCCGAGACGGGATCGTATAAAGATATATCCATGGCGATAGGAAACGAAAAAGCGGTTAGAGCAGTAGGAAGTGCTAACGGGAAAAATATATTAAGTATTGTAGTTCCTTGTCATCGAATTATAGGCTCAAGCGGAAAGCTCACCGGATATGCGGGAGGGTTATGGAGAAAGGAATGGCTACTTCGGCATGAGAGGTCTCATAATTAAAATGTCTTTAAACTTTTACTACACATTCTTTGTTAACTCTTTTTCAGAAGCGTATAATGGTTATTGTTCGTAAAAAGAGTGTGGAAGGTGTTAGATTTGAAGCAACGGAAAATATCTATGATTATAATGGTCATTTTAATAGGATTAGTAGGGCTACTGTTATTTTTCACTTTTTCAAAAAGCGAAAATGATGAAGACATAACGAAAGAACCAATAGATAAAGGAATAGAAACCGCAAAGTCGGCTTATCCTGGAGTAAACATCAAAACGGAAGTGTCGGATGAAGAAACTTACAATATTGCCATCCATTACCCAGAGTTTGAGGATGCGCAGTTAAATAAGGAAATCTTGGAATTTATTGCGGAGACGAAGGATGAATTTTTCCTAGGGGTGGAGGATAATAAGGAATTCCTTGATGATAGAACCGCATCCTTAAATCTATCGTTTGATATCTATCGAGTCGTTGAAAATGTGTACTCCATAGTTTTTACTAATGATAGTTATTTTGGAGGTGCCAATGGTCTGCAGAATTCAAAGGTATTTATAGCAGATACGGCGAATCATCATTTCATTACGCAAACCGATATTTTAAGAAATGATGAACAAAGTAAAGAGGAAATATACGATCGATTAGTGCAGGAATTTGAAAGCACAGAATATCGTACTTACTTTTTTAAAGAACAGCTAGAAGAATGGATTCGTGATGAGAATAATACTTTCTCCAATATGTATGTAACGGATAAAGCGGTTGTCTTTAAATTTAATAAATATGAGGTGACGGCAGGTGCTGCAGGGTCCCCAGAAATTGCGATACCTATTAAGGAAATACAAGAATGGATAACGGATGAATGGAGAGAAAAACTCCATCTTGAGGATAAAACTGCAGAAAAAGTTAATCCTCCAGAACAGAATAAGGGGGAAAATCCTGAGTCTGAACTAAAAGAGGAAGTTCCTGTTGGGAAGAAACGAGTGGCACTTACGTTTGATGATGGGCCACACCCGACTAATACGGAGCAAATTCTAAAATTACTCGATCAACACGATGCAAAGGCTACTTTTTTTATGCTTGGGAACAGGGTGGATTTCTATCCTGATATCGCAAAAGAAGTTGCGGATGCAGGTCATGAAATTGGCAATCATACGTGGAGTCATAAGGATTTAACCACACTTGGTGAGGCAGAGATGGAACTGGAATTTCAGAGAACGAATGAGGCGGTTGTACATGCTATTGGTAAATCACCCACTGTGTTCCGACCGCCGTATGGTGCGAGAAATGAACAGGTAGATAATGTAATAGACATGCCAGCTACCTTATGGACGATTGACTCATTGGATTGGAAATCACATGATCCAGATCAAGTGTTAAGCATCGTCAAGGAAAATATTCAAGACGGGTCCATCATCCTCATGCATGATATCCATGCTACTACTGTGGAAGCAGTTGAGCTTGTATTAAATTTCTTAGATGAAGAAGGCTATGAATTCGTTACGGTTTCGAATATCAACTAATCGTTACCTCGATTAATTAATTGTAGAACCTTACCCGTTTTTCTTTTTCCTCTTAAAAAGTGCCGTGTTACATTACCTTTTCAGTTTGGCCAAATATTGAAAATCCTGACTTTTTTTATTATAGTAATCTTTATAAACCTGTGAAGAAGGTGATGGTATGGCAGTTAAGATGCCTTATATTGTAGCTTCTCATGCAAAGCCTGGTTGTGAATAGGTGAAACTTTGCATGAGGTAATGGTCTTCGCCTAATGTCATGATAGGCTTTGCTACCTTATTATCTAAATTTAGGATAAGGAGCAGTTATCATGAGCTATCATAAAGCGGAATTAATTTTGCCGGAAGAGCTATTAAAAGAAATTCAGAAGTTTGTACAGGGTGAAACGATATATATTCCAAAGACAAAAGCAAATTATCAAAAATGGGGAACCCAATCAGGAGCAAAAAAGTCGATAGCAAAAAGAAATGCTATGATTAAAAAGGCTTATCAGGCGGGTTGTTCGATTGAGGATTTAGCAACTGAATATTATCTTTCGCCAGATAGTATTAAAAAGATTGTTTATACGAATAAAAATAAATAAACCGAGAATGTTGATACATGATCAGTTTAGCAAGATATAGATGTTCAAGCGGGTTTGAACACAGAGTAAACAAAGGAAGTACCTTACCCTTATTGTGATGTAACGATTAAAGGGTAGGGTTCTTTTTTGTTTATAAAAGGTAATAATTATTTTCTAATCATTTTTTACATAGAAACGTTAGTGGTTCTTTTCTATAATAGTGGTAATGAGAATGGAGTGATAGTATGGAACCATTTATTCGCGTGGATCAATTTAATTTTATCTCCCGGCAGGCGAGGAACCTAGTGAATGGTCACGCAACTTCGAATGATAAAGGTGTTAAACAAACAATAAAATCAATGGCAATAGAAAGAGTGCTAGCACTTTTTCCTGAATTAACAGCGGAACAGGAAGAGCTCCTGCAGCCTATTATTACGATTAAGGATAAGGAAGATCAAGAAGTCTATTTGGCACAACTAAAGAAATTCGTCATACCGTTTAAGGTAACGGAGCAAGGAATGAAGAAGCTTTTCCCTAAAGTGAAAAAGCTAAAGCCACCCGTTATAGAAAAGTTAGATTTACAGGAATTATGTTATCTAAGTTGGATCGATTATAGTTCGAATAAAAAGTTCATCGTGATCCAATCTAATGGCAAACTGCTTGGGGTTTACGGTTCATTTGACCCTATACAGCAGAAAGGGATATGTTCGCTTTGTAATGGACATGAAGAAGTAGGACTGTTTCTAGCTGAGAAAAAAGGTCAGGTGCAAGGGACATTTACAAAGCGCGGAAATTATATTTGCCGCGATAGTGAAGCTTGTAACCATAATATGACCTCTCTAGATAAATTAGAGGAGTTTGTGGAGCGTCTGAAGGCTTAATCATAGCGATTTTTTCATAGTCATCGATAATTTTGTTTCTGTCAATATATTCTATATTAGGAAGGGAAGCAGGATGAAAGGTAAAAGAGTATGGGGAATGGCAATAATTATCGTTGTTTTGAGTGTTGTGGTCATTTGGTTGGTTCAAGGAAATGGACAGGAAGATGCCCAGGTAGATGATCATGCAGAGTACGAGGAACAAGAGCGTATACGGAATTTTTTCACCGAGCTTAGAGGGCAATATGGTTACCTTTACGCTGGGGAAGAACAGTTTCGGGTATTTATAACATTTGATGAGGCACTGCTTGAGGGAGAACTAACCGGGTCTCTTTTAGTAAGGGAGCAAGCAAATGATGGAACTTTTAAAGAAACGTACTATGATGTAAACGGCATTACGGACGGTAAAATTCTAGAGCTTTATACTACCTTAGATGGGGAATCAACCAAACTAGAAGGAGAATTCCAAGGTGGGGCAGAGCGTTTTGAATTGTCATGTTGGATAGCGGAGGAGAGGCTTTCGTTTCATGCAGTGACGGAAGAGGAATATAAGGAAGTCTTTGAGGAATAAAATAGGTATAAGCCTATCAATTATATTAGTAATTGGTAGGCTTATTTTGTGTGAAAAAAGTGATTCCAATTTATGGTATGATGTAGTTTGAGCATTTTGAAAATTATAGAAAAGAGGGTAAAGGATGAATACATTAATTCAAGAAGTCATACGTTGGATTCATCATGCAGATAAGAAGCTAATTATCGGGATTTCTGGTCATGGAGCTGCTGGAAAGACGACTTTTGCCCATAAATTGATGGAAGAGTTAAAGTGTGAAGTGAACTATATGAATACAGACCCATACATTGTGAGCTCGGATATAAGAAGGTATGCCAAAATCGACTACACCTATAAAGGGGAAGAACACCGCTTCAAGATGACAGCATGCCACCCAGCAGCACATCACATTCTTTCGTTGGAAAGAGATGTACGGATGCTGAAGGGAAATATGGATTTGCGTACGATTGATACGCATTATTTAAAAAGTGAAGTGCTTTCCGGTCAAAACAAAATCTCGATTGTCGAAGGGATGTGCGTTGCATTTGCTGATCCGGAACTATTTGACTTACTAATTTATTTTTATACCGATGGCGATACGGAGCTGGAGAGAAGATCGATTCGGGATATTGAAGATAGAGGAGCGGATATGGAGTATTTATTGTTATCCCATCATGAAAGACGGATTCAGTATGAGGTATTTATGCATTCGTATAGTAGTCATTTTGATGTTGTGGTTAAAGGTACTAAGGAAGGGATTCGGGTTGAGAAAAATGCATTGGAGGGTATTTAGATAGGGGGTAGGACAATAAATAGGAATCAGAAATTAACGATTGTATTTATTTTATTAGCTTCTTCATTTATAGGTATCGGGTTTGCTTTAAGGCCGTTATTAAGCTATGCACTGATAATTGGGTGGGGCTTAGGGATCTTATGCCAAATACTTGCTTTAGTATTTGCGATTAAATGGAACTGGGATAAAAAGGTGAATTGAACGAATAGGTTCTATAGAGTTCATGTTTACAATCAAGACATTTTATTACTGAACAAAAAATTGGAGGGGGACATACATGGGGAAGATTAGTTTTATTTCAGGAATGGGATTAATAGGATTAAGTGGTCTTTTATTTACTATTGAAAGGTTCATTGCAGTCTTCCAATACGCAAGCGAAAGTTTTCCAGTAAAGTTAAACGGGAGTGGTTCTTATCCTGGTGAACCAAGCATGCCTGGTATCTTTGATAACTTCTTTGTTGGATTTCTGTTTATTCTAGGGATAGTTTTATTAGTATATGGGGCGAAAAAGCTTTTAACGAATAAAAACTAGATACCTAGCAGTAGCTAGGAATAATATAGAAGGAGGAGATAGAAATAAAGAAACTTAAACCAGGATATGGTCTAGACCCCAATGGATTTATCGTAAGTGATGTTAGTTTAGAGAAAATAGATAAAGTCTATCAACCTTGTATTCAAGAGTCTATCGAGCTTCTTAAACGGTTATTTCCCCAACGATTGCACAGTGTTTATGTGTATGGCAGCGTTGCAAGGGGTGAAGCGGTAATTTTAAAATCAGATTTAGATCTTATCGCTCTTTTTACTGGCAATTTAAATCCTGATGAATTGAATGAATTAAAAAAACTTGCTAGTAACCTAACACAAAAGTATCAACATCTAGTTCGTGATGTTGGTATAGCTGTTGCCGATTACGACTATACAATGGATCCTGCGAATTATTACGAAAATGCTTTTCTTAAGGAAATTTCTGTTTGTGTGTACGGAGAGGACTTAGGAGAACGATTTGGTCCGTATACACTAACTTCAGAGATTGCGATTAGCTTTAATGGAGATATTAAGGAGTCACTTCACCGGGCACTACATCGGTTAAAAACAGCTTCTAACGAAGATTTTAAAACATACGTACAGGGCTTTGCTCGTAAACTGATACGAACATATTATTCGATGGTGATGGTGCGTTCTCAAGTGTGGACAACACGATTACATGAGCAATGTGAGGTCATTATTCACTATTTCCCGGATAAAGAACCGATTATTCAAACGCTATTAAAATGGATAGAGGAGCCGATAACGAATCAGGAGGCTGTCTATAAGTTGTTTAAGAGCGAGGGAGAGTGGGCGAGTGTAAACTTTGTAGACGAAGCCAAACGTTCTTCTTGAACGGGTACAATTGATAAATATTAGTGGGCATGACTAGTAGCAAAAAAATATGACTTTGTGGGAGGAATATAAATGAATGAGAAATATCCAATTGGTAAATTTCAATTCAATGGAGAGATTACGAGTAGTATTATCAAAGGTTGGATAAATGAAATAGAAGATTTACCCAGATTATTACGAGATACTGTGGAATACCTTGATAATGAACAGTTTGATACGCCGTATCGTGTAGGAGGGTGGACCGTAAGACAAGTAATACATCATCTTGCGGATAGTCATCTGAATGCCTATATTCGCTTTAAATTGGCTCTCACGGAAGAAAAACCAGTGATTAAGCCATATGATGAAGCGAAATGGGCGGAGCTTTCCGATTATAGATTACCAATTGATATTTCACTTTCTCTATTAGAAGCCTTACATACACGCTGGGCCAACCTTTTACAAAGTCTAAGTCCTACTGACCTGGAAAAGTCTTTTGTTCACCCAGATTCAGGTGAAGTCTCATTAGGCGAAAATATCGGAATCTATGCTTGGCACGGTCGACATCATCTAGCACATATTACTTCATTGTGTAATCAAGAAGGCTGGGGAAGGAAGCCAGATTAGTACACGTTATAAATGAAACATTTTGATTAGAAATACGTATAACTTTAGTAGAGAATGTTTCGTTTTCATAAGCGATTAGGAGGAGTGAAGGTGAATAATAGGCTAAGAAAATCCTATACCGATAGGGCTCTAACGGGGGTATGTGGAGGTATTGCCGAATATTTTGGGATATCATCTTTGGCAGTAAGACTAATATTTATTTTTCTTCCGGCTAATTTGGTTATTTATGTCATCCTCGCTGTGGCGCTTCCTTACAGTCCTCCAACATTATAATGAACCTACTAATTCTTCTAACTGCATACATCCTCGGATAATATCCTTAAAAGTGACGAGTAAAACAAAAGGAGGTAAAACGATGGAAAGTCAACGAGTTGATGAACTTAAAGAAATTCTTAATGAAATTAAAACTTTAGCAGATGAGAAAACTGCTACCAAACTTGAATTAGATAAGTGTAATCGTATCGTTGAAAGGTTAGCCTCTTTTTCACCAGATTGCGAGGAATGTGAGCAACTATTTCCTGTAATGGAGAAACATGTATTTGAAATGAGAGAGCAGATTAAACATATAGATTCATTTGATAGTCAACAACATAGACAAATAATCACTAGTATTAGTTCTCATCTAACAAAACAGCACAAGCTAATAACGAGTGGGTATTATCTTAGTATATATATGTCCCTTGGAACGAGTTTAGGACTCATGTTTGGATTGCTATTTTTAGATAATATTGCCTTAGGATTACCTATTGGCCTCTGTATTGGTTTGGGAATTGGATCAAGTTTAGATGCAGATGCTAAGAAGAAGGATTTGGTTTTGTAAATTGAGAAAATCGGATATCTAAAAAGGATTCTATAACTAGATTGATAGTGATCCAGTGAGGTCACTTTTTTCTTTACAGTAAATAGTTAGAAAATTGTGTTGTTATTAATTATCAGGATGATGAAATAAGAAAAATAGATATCTAGTGTTTTTTAAAGAATATGATAAAAATAAGGAGAATTGCCTATATTTAACTATTTTTGGGAGGGGGCTAAATATGAATGAAGAGAATAGAAAAAAATACCTCCATCTATTCCTAGGATATTTAGCTATGCTGCTTATAGGAGTAGCGATGCTGAGGCAAGTAGCTATTTACGACGACTCTTTAGGAATGGGGCTGACTTTATTAGGATTGGTTTTTCTTGTTTCCTACTTTAATTTTACAGAGGTTAAGATGGGTATCACGAAAACACAAAGGATGTTGTTTAGAGGTTGCTGTTTTGTAATTTTGGTGCTTCTTGCTTTATTACTGTTTATATAATGTTGTTGCTTTTACTAATCACACTAGTTGAATAAGTTTTCGGAGGTGACTATTTGGAAACGTTTGGGAGAGGTTGTTTATACATTATAGTTGGAGTAGTGGTATTGTTTTTCATTGCCCTACTCACACAAAGTCATATTATTATTCCTTGGTTTATTTTTATTCCGCTGATCATATTGGCATTTTATATAGCAAAGAAGAAGACGGATGAGAAAGATGAGTGATCTAGGATAAAAGATTGATAAGGAGGGGAAGTGAAAAATGAACCACACATTTCAAAAACAGATTACGGAGTCATACAACAAAAAGGCGGTTGAAAGAAATGCAAATGATATACAGGACTGGAAGGTTAAAGAAAGAGAAGTCTTTTTACATTACATACATAATGAAAATTGTAGCAGTTTATTGGAGATTGGGGCAGGACCAGGGAAAGACAGTCTCTATTTTAAAGAAAATGGTTTAGATACCTTCAGCATCGATATTTCACCAGAAATGATAAAGCTATGTAAGGATAAGGGGCTAAATGCTAGCGTTATGAGTTTTTATAATCTAGATTTTCCCGACCACCATTTTGATTCCATTTGGGCTCTTAACTGCCTACTTCACGTTCCTAAAGAAGACATGAAAAAGGTATTAAGCGAGATAAAAAGAGTATTAAAACCATCAGGATTATTCTATTTAGGTGTTTATGGCGGAGAGAATTCGGAAGGGATTTGGGAAGATGATCATTATTCTCCTAAACGATTCTTTTCTTTCTATGAAGATGATTCTTTAAAAGAATTACTTTCAGAGAGCTTTCATATAGAGTATTTTAAGGTGGTACCAAAAGAAATCGTTGGGGGAAATGTTCACTTTCATTCTTTTCAGTCTGTTATATTGAGAAATAAATAGAGCTAGTAATAGATTGTTAGAATAATAAGAATATTACTTGAACATATATCTAGTTAGGCTAAAATATATGAAAAGGAGGATAAAATATGACTTTCACTGCAAAAACGCAAAGAGGATTATTGTTGTTTTTATTCGTTATGATGCTATTATTACTAGCCATGACTTTTTCATCTGGAATTATTTATTATCAAATTTATCTAATTACAATTATTGTGTTTATTCTACTATGCTTATTTATTCAATTTAAGATTAAAATAATAGAGTCGTCCATAACGTTTGAAATATTTCTATTCAGAATGAGAGTTTATCGTAAAAAGTTACAGCCGGAACAAATAATTGGAATCAAGTTTAAGCGTATAGGCTGGAATAAAAAGTGTGTCATTGTCCAATCGGCTGAGGGCTTTAATTTACGAATTATGAACTTCCATCCAGAGACCATCTATGATGAAATATTTGCTTATGCTGATAAGTACGGTATAGCTGTAGTTAAAACGAAAGATTATTTGATACTGGAAAGATAGAAAGACAGGGTGATTCAACCATGTTAAACGTTCATGATAACATTATTAATTCGTACAAGGTAGATCTAGAAAATAAGGTTATAGTATTACATACTAAATCAGTGGATGGTAGATTGGTCAATGTTGTGTTCACAGATGTTCTGGCACATGTATTTAGAAATCATCTGTATGGGAGTATTATTCTAGATATTGAGGAAGAGGACCTTGGACAATTCTTCGGGCAAAATAGAGGGTTGTTAAAGGAGAAAAAAGATTATTGTTGGCCAATAGACTATAATGATGTGAAAGAATTGGAACATAAGCTTGAGGAAGAACATTATTCTTATTACATCATTTTAGCCTCATATGGATTGAATGGTTGGGTTTTGGCCAAGAATGTGGAATGTCAAATGCTCTAGCATATATGAAAAGTACTTTGGTTCTGGTAAATCACGTAATCAAATGAATTAATTCGGAGGGGTTATCATGCCAGCAGAAAAAACGTTAAGAGTTTGTGAAAAAGGACATACGTATTACAAAAGCAGTGATTGTGCAAGCTGCCCTACTTGTGATAAAGAGAATAAGCCTAAAAGTGGCTTCCTGTCAAAACTAAGTTCACCGGCAAGAAATGCATTGGTTCACGAAGGGATTGACACGTTGGAGGAGCTATCCAAGTATACGGAAAAAGAAATATTAAAACTGCATGGTGTTGGGCCGGCTTCTTTACCGATTCTAAGAAATTCATTAGCAGAAGCAGGACTAACCTTTAAAGATTAAATGAACGGTTTCGAAAGGTGAGTAGCTTCTGTACATAATCATTTCGAAACCGTTCTAAAAATAATGATCCCAATCCATTACTACATTAGCTATATTTTAATCTTCGCTTGAGTCTCCCTACTCTTTTGAAACACACTCCTTACATCTCCTAAAAAATATTTTTTAAAAAAAATCTAAATATTCCTTGATGGGAATATTCCTCATATGGAATAATAAGAACAACAACATAGCACGACATAAGTCTAAAGGAAAACGAGGAGGAGATATTCTTTATAAACATCAAATTTTGGGAAACTAACATGTTAGGAGAGAATCATCATGAACGTACAAACATTTAATGCACTAGCAGAACCAAATCGACTTTCCATCATTGACCTTCTTCGAGAGGAGCCACTTCCAGTAGGACAGATTGCTGAAAAACTGAACCTTAACCAACCCCAAGCCTCCAAGCACCTTCGTGTATTGAGTGAAGCAGGGCTAGTAGAAGTACAGCCGATAGCCAATCGCAGAATCTACAAACTAAGACCAGAACCACTTCAAGAATTGGACCAGTGGCTAGATGACTATCGCAGGTTATGGGAAAAGCGGATGGATCGATTAGACGATTATCTTAATGTGTTACAAGGAAAGAAACCATTAAATTAATAAAGTGGAGGAATGAAAATGTCCGTTTACGAAATGAAATCTAGTGTAGAGAAAGATCAGGTGCTAATCTTAGAGCGTGTTTTTGATGCACCGCGTGAGCTTGTGTTTCAAATGTTTAAAGACCCAGAACATCTTAAGCATTGGTGGGGACCTTCTGGCTGGGAACTCCCAGTTTGTAACGTGGATTTCCGACCGGGTGGTTCATGGCATTACTGTATGAAGTGTATCGACCAGAATCAAGGGGAGTTCTACGGAATGGAGTCTTGGGGAAAAGCGGTTTATCACGAAATTAACGAGCCAGAAATGTTTAGTTATACCGATTATTTCTCGGATGCGGATGCTAATGTTGATGAATCGCTGCCGTCTTCTGATATCACGTTAGAATTTATTGAAATGGATGGCATGACGAAGCTTGTTAGCCGTGCAGAATATCAGTCTCCGGAAGCACTCAAGACAGTGATGGATATGGGCATGTTGCAAGGAATTACCGAAACTTGGGATCGCTTGGAAAAGCATCTTAACGAAATTAAATAATGAATTCGAGCAGATACAACTAGACAGGCTAATCTTTAAGATAGCCTGTCTATTGCTTTTCATTAAACCTCAACCGAAACCTTCTCTCTTTTTAGTTCCACATTTCGGTAAACTAACGCAAGCATCATAGCCGGAATCGTACAAACAATCATACCGATAAAGGCGAATCGTGGCTCGATTTCATATAAAAAGCCACCGAATATCGTAAATACCGCTGTACTCCAGCTAAGTGCAAGTGCGGAATACATTCCTTGTGCATTAGCAATTTGTGCATTTGGAATATAGTTGATGACGTATTTCATAAATGCATAGTGTGCCATTGCGAATGAGAGTGCGTGTAAGGTTTGTGCAATACAAAATACAATCACATTCGGAAAGGCAAATACTAATACCCAGCGTAAGCTAGAACCAATTGCTGAAAGTGTTAGTAATGATCCTACAGAGAACTTCTGAAACCCTTTATCCGCAATAGAGAAGAAAATGATTTCTGCAATAACCGCAATATTAATAATCAGCCCGATTAAATACATCGGTGCATGAATCTCTTGTAAAAAGATATAGCCATACGTGTAATACGTCGCATGTGCTGCTTGTAGTAAGATAACGATAATTAATACTAAGGCAAAATGTTTAATCCGAAATAACTGCAGCATCCCACTACGGGACGTGCTAACTTGCGGTTTCTCTGCTAAAACAGATGGTGTTTGCATAAAGCCTAGACCGACAAACCCAACCATTCCAATTAGTAAAGCCCATAAAATCACTTCATCACCAAACGCTCCAGTGAAAATCGTTAAAACCATTCCAATCGAAACAAATCCGATTGAACCCCATTGACGGGCCCTACCATAATGCTTCAGTTGTTTGCTTTGCATTAAAACACCGGCTGCACTATCTAAAGCAGGCATTAGTGTCGGATAAAATATATGAATCCCGATCGTAACGATTAATAGGCTCGTAAAGGAGCTTGCTGGAATATAACAAAGTATCGCAATAAGCGTCGCAATTCCTGCAATACGTAAAAGTAATCTACTACTAATTTTTCCTGATAAATAAGGAAAAGCAAATAATGTAGATAAACCTCTTGCAACCAGTCCGAAGCTCATTATCAAGCTAGCTTCTGGAACCGAAATACCCTTTGTATCTATCATCCACCCAGACCAATAAGGTAGAAAAATTCCCCACGTTAAAAAGAAACTAAAAAATTGCATACTCATCCAGCGTTGTGTGTTCATTCGTATCCTCCTCGTTAATTGCATGATATCATGGAAGTAAGGATAAAAATATGAGGTATCTCCTATTTGTGAGGTGGGAAATGGAAATTTATAAAGGTGAGAAGAAGCGGGACTTTATGGAAAAGGAATCAATCAGCCATTTATTTTCTTTTTCCGTCGAAGAATACTTAGAAGTCCATGAGTATAGCCGGGATGATTGGATTATTCAAGAAGGAATGCGTCCGAATTATTTATTTTATGTGGTAGAAGGAAAGGCTAAAATTTATATTACCCATCAAAACGGAAAAGTTTCGTTAATTAATTTTATTAATAAGAACGAATACATTGGAGAAATGGAATTACTACATGATGTGTATTATACAAAAGGAATTCAAGCGACAACGAGGACAATTTGCTTTGCGCTACCCATTCATTATTACCGGAAACAGTTGCTAGAAGATACGAAGTTTTTAAGAGAGCTGACAAAGTTCTTGAGTGTGAAGGCAACGAATATGGCAGCGAAGTACTCCCAGAGTCTTGCATTCCCGCTTGAGAATAGGCTGGCTGATTTTATTTTACAAACGGCTGATAATGGCGTTTATAGGGAAAAGCATGTAGAGGTTTGTGATTATTTAGGGGTGTCCTATCGTCATTTACTCTATGTGCTCAATCAATTTTGTGAAAAGAACTATTTGGAAAAAGTAGGGCGGAACTATCAGGTGATAGCGCATGATGCATTGTTTGAGCTTGGTAGGGTGATAGAGAATAAGTGATTATATTACAGAAAAGGAACGGGCACCTGCAATCTTAAAGCCCGTCCCTTTATTAGATGTCTAACTCCTAGTCTTTGTGCTGTGAATCGCTAAAATCATCCGAGACCGCACACGTTCCTCACTCTATTAAATCCCCACGCTGTAACAGATATGTTTTCCCGTATTGAGGCAATAATTGCTTTCCTCTCTTAGGCTTTAATCTCTCAGGATGAAAACTATGAAGTGGGATTAACACGTTCGGGTCCAGCTTCTCTAAAATATATTGTAAATGCTGTGGTGTCGCATGGCCACCTGTTCCAACAAATGCTTTTGGTAGACCGATAAGATTAAGTATGCGCTCTAAATTATGAAAGGCTGGGTCGTAATCACCTAAAGGAACCCCATCCGCATGCAAATAAAGCCCGCCTTCAGTATGTAAATCAAACAGCTCTAATGATTGGTCATATGAATTTTGTACTAAATATTCATGTGAGTTGTTATTAATTTCTTCAGCTGAAATAATAGGAAAAGCGGCTAATAAACGAGTTTGCCAGTTCTCTAGTTTGTTATTCGCTTGACGCTGTCTAAGCATTTCTGATTCATAAATGTAAAAAGTTTCATCCGGTAGAAAGTCTGATGCAATCTGGGCAGTGCCAATTTCTAAGACGACCTTGCGATTAAGTAAACGCCCTGCTTGTATAACACCGGCAATCCGGTCCACGTTTCGGTGGTATATATTAAAAATACCAATTCCTTTCTTGTCTTGAAGGAGTTCAGTGAAAAGTGTTGGAATCGTGTTTTCAGTAATTAATGTTTTAGGAAAGTCTGTACTTGCAACAAGTAATTCCTCGGGAAGCTCATCCTCACTTCGTAAGGTAGTTCCTTCCATAATCAACACGTCAAATCCAAGTGCCTTGGCGTTTGTTATAAAAGATTCCACTCGTTCTGGGTGGCTCCCGTGTAAACGAAGGTCCCCAGTATATAGAATAGCCCCATCTGGTGTTTCAATATGAAAGCCGCATGCACCTGGGATGTCGTGGTCCACTTGAAGTGGGGTTACTTTTATGTTCCCGACAAAGAAAGCCTGATTATATTCACAAGACTCATACGTTCTGTCGCCGTCCACCCCTTCTCCAATCAATGCTAATGTTTGATACAGGTTATAGGAATCCTTACTCATATAGATAGGTATGGATGGATCAATTAAGCCCATTCCCCCAATATGATCTAAGTGTAAGTGGGAGATGAGAACAGCAGTTTCTCCCGGAAACTGATTTGCTGGAATGAGGGAAGAGCTCTTTGGTAACGAGGCTTTACTATATATGCCGTCTATATGAGGAATCATAGCTAATGTTAAATAGTCACGAGTCTTCGCACTTTCTCGCAGCTTTATTTGCGCATCTAAAATATTTGTTTGCGGATTATAAACTAGTCCAAAGTCAAAAATGACACGGTCTTCTCCGTATTGCAAACTAACAATCGTTCCGCCAATAGTACGTAGTCCGCCGTGGAAAATTAAAGTTGTTTGGTTCATATTGTTTTCACCTCTAGTAGAATAAGTGAAGGAACCTGAAGGGACAGGTTCCTCTACTTTTAACTGTTTAATTATTGTCCAAGTTCTCTTTTTGCAGCTGCTTCTGCGTTTTCTAGACCTTCTTCAACTGAAATTTCACCAAGTAGTACGCGGTCAAGTTCTTTTGCTACTGCGTTTTTAAGTGCATAAGCACCTTTAATACGAGGATCATAGAATCCAGCATCAAATTGTTGTTCCCCTACACCGTACTCAGGGTTTTCAGTAGTATATGCTTTCCATTCATCACTCTCAAGTGCAGAGTAACGTACTGGTAAATAACCAGATTGCATTGCCCAGTAAGTTGTGTTTTCTGTGTTAATTAGGAATTTCATATATTCCCAAGCTGCATATTTTTCTTCTTCCGTTGCAGAACTGAATACAGAAACGTTTGTACCAGCGAATGGAGTTGCTGCTTGTTCACCAGCAGGTAATACAGTAGCTGCCCAATTAATACCATTCTCTTCCGCAGGAGCTGCTACGTAAGGAATACCAGCAGATGAACCGATGTAAAGTGCAACATCCCCACGTGCGAACGGTTCAGACATATAACCATCTTCACCAGCAGTACGTGCAATACCATCTTCAATCATGCTCGTTACAAATTCTAATGCTTCTTTCCCTTCTGCAGAGTTCATTTCAAATGTTCCATTTTCTTCATCGAAGTATACTCCACCAGCTTGGTGTACCCATTGGTTAAATTCTAAAGTTACAGAATTTTCTAGTCCGAGACCAATAACATTTCTTCCGTCTTTTTCCCCTGTTGTCGCTTCTGCAACTGCGCGAAGCTCGTCCCAAGTTGTCGGAACTTCAACACCTGCTTCTTCTAAGTAATCCACATTGTAGAACATAATACGTGTACTCTTATTGAACGGTAATCCGTAGTATTTTCCATCCCAAATGTTCATTTCGCGGAAAACTTCTACGATATCATTTAACTCTTCTTCTGAGAATCCAATCTCAGGATCAGTAATATAAGGAGTCATATCTGCTACTAAATCATTTTCAAGGTATTCTGTAATCCAGTCTTCATAAGCTTGTGTAAGTACTGGTAAGTTATTTGCTTTTGCTGCAGCCATGTTTTTAGTTGATAGGTCATCATAGCTACCTTGGTTAACTAATTTTACGGTAATCTTGTCTTGTGATTCATTGAAATCGTTAGTAATTTTTGTTAATGCTTCCTCGTGACCACCACTCATCGCATGCCAGAATTCAATTTCAATTGGCTCATCTAAAGAGGTGACGATACTAGATTCAGAACCTTCTTCCGTCGGAGTTTCGTTAGAGCCTGTATTTTCCTCGTTACCTTCATCTTCGTTACTGCTACCACAAGCAACTAAAGCAACGGCAAAAAGTGAAATAAGTAATGCTAATAAAAGCTTTTTCAAAGTAGTTTCCTCCTAGAGTTTGTTTTATATTTTATAAGGGTCATCCCTTGTAAAACCAATTCTGTAAAACTATTAACCTTTAATTCCAGCTTTCGCAACACCTTCAATGATGTATTTCTGTAAAATAATATAAAGAATTATCATTGGTAAAATAATCATCGTGGAAGCTGCCATCAATAATTCGTAAATCGTGCCAGCTTCTGTACTGAAGGAGGTTAGTCCAACAGGTAGTGTTCGCATTTCCTTAGATTGGGTTACAATTAATGGCCATAAAAATGCGTTCCAGCTTCCGATTGCTTTTAAAAGGACAATCGTAATGATTGCTGGTTTTGCTAATGGAACCATGATGGTCCATAGGAAGCGAAAGTCACGGCAGCCATCAATTTTCGCCGCATAAGATAATTCTTTCGGAATCCCGAGGAAGAATTGGCGTAATAAAAATATAGAAAAAATACTAGCTAACCATGGAACAATTAATGCTTCATATTGGTCAATCCAACCTAAATTGGCCAGTGTTACGTAGTTTGGAATGAGAAGCACTTCGCCTGGAACCATCATCGTGCCTAAAAGAATGGCGAATACGACGTCACGCCCCCAGAAGTTAATGCGAGAGAATGCATAGGCTGCAAGTATCGTGGTAAGTACTTCACCAACGGTTGATAGAACGGTAACGATGACACTATTTAGCCCATAACGAAGAAATGGTGCTATCGACCAAGCTTCGGAATAGTTTTCCCATTGAAGGTTTTCCGGGATCCACACGGGTGGCAATGCTGTTACTTCACCAGAAGATTTCAATGAGGTACTAAGCATCCAGATAAAAGGTAATAACATTAATAAACTACCAAGTGTCAAAATTAAATAGATAAACCCTTTAGATAACGCAGCTTTTTTGTTCACCTTTAATCCCCCCCATTAGTAATTCACCCTGCGTTTACCGATGTATAGCTGGACAAGGGTAAAGATGAAGATGATGATAAATAATATATAAGCTGCCGCAGAGGCAATCCCGAATTCCCATTCATTGTAAAATTTCTCATAAATGTAATACACAATTGTCTGGGCGCTATAAGCGGGCCCTGGTTTACCGCCAAATAATGCAAATATCTCGTCAAACACTTTAAAGTTATTAATAATCGCTACTATTGAGACAAAGAAAGTAGTTGGCGATAATAACGGAACCGTAATATGTAAGAATCGTTTAAATGGCTTTGCTCCATCAATTTGAGCTGCTAAGTAATATTGTTTATCAATATTTTGTAAGCCAGCTAAGAAAATAATGATGTTATAGCCTAACCCTTTCCAAATACTCATAATGATAAGTGCGGGCATCGCCCAATTAGGGTCAGTTAACCACTTGATTGGATCAATTCCAAAGATTCCTAGGAAGTAATTCATTAATCCGTACTCCGTATGATAGATCCAACGCCAAACAATTGAAATCGCCACTACAGAAGTTACGAACGGGATGAAGTAAATCGAACGGAACATCCCCCGTAATTTAATATTGGAATTGAGCATAATCGCGATTCCTAATGAAATTAGTATGGAGGCGGGTACTACTCCAAGAACGAAAATGAATGTATTTTTAACAGAGGTCCAAAACTCTTGGTCTTGAAAGATATAAGAAAAATTGTCCCATCCGTACTCATTCACTACATCGTTGAAATAATCGTAATCGGTATAAAAGCTCATTAAAAAAGACTTAATGATTGGATAAATGTTGAAAACACCTAATATAATGAGTGCTGGTAATAAATAAAGAAGAGCTTTTAGCGTACTGGATAATGTTGGTTTTTGGTTCAACATAAGCCCTCCTTATTCATTTTTTAATCCTAGATTCGCTTCCGTATTAGCATCAAATAGGTGGTAACGATTATTTCGGATTGTTAATTCCACTTTATCGCCAGGCTGAATAGTAAATTCTGGGTCAACCAGAGCGCGAATGGAATGACTTCCAATACTTGCGCTAAGTAATGTATCCCGACCGATTCTTTCGACTAATTCTACGTGAGCTGTTAAGAGACGCTCACTATCGTTTTGAGCAATTGCCCAATCTTCTGCCCGTACACCTAATAGTGCATCCACTACAGTAGAGTTATGTAACGAGAGCTTGTTTGCAAAGGATTGATCTGTATCTTTTATCGAAATCGTTCCTTCATTTAGGCTAACTGGAATCATATTGATTGGCGGACTTCCCATGAATTTACCAACGAACGCATTTTCTGGAAAATCATACATATCCTGTGGTGGGCTATATTGCTGATACTTCCCATCTTTCATGAGTAAAATTCTGTCGGAAATGCTCATTGCTTCTTCTTGGTCATGGGTTACGAAAATCGTAGTAATTCCAACCTCCTGTTGAATACGGCGAATTTCCTCCCGCATTTCCAAACGAAGTCTAGCATCTAGGTTTGAAAGTGGCTCATCTAGTAATAATAGATTTGGTTTTTTTACTAGTGCTCGGGCAATAGCGACACGTTGTTGTTGTCCACCTGATAGCTGTTTTGGTTTTCGATCTAATAAATGCTCGATTTGCACGAGCTTGGCCATTTCAATTGCTCGTTCTTCTGCTTCTTGTTTCGATACCTTTGCTATTTTTAATGGGAACATAATATTTTTTAGTACGGATAGATGTGGGTAGAGTGCATAGTTTTGAAAAACCATTCCAATCCCACGGTCCTCCGGTTCCACATCATTCACTAGTTTATCTCCAAAGTATAGTTCACCTGAAGATGGTTTATATAATCCCGCTAACATAAATAATGTTGTACTTTTTCCACAGCCGCTCGGACCAAGAAGACAAACAAGCTCTCCTTCATTGATCGTGACATTTAAATTGTCAACAGCGGTAATATCTTCAAACGTCATTGAGATATTATGAAGCGCTAATTTCAAGCTGTAACCTCCTATAAATACCAAGTCAACTCAACACACTTCATTATAAAGAAGTTGTACTAAGGAAATGTAAAGGAGGTGTAAGAATCATGTAAATTATTAGTAATTTAGATGGATAGACATATAAACATAAAATTGCTTCTAGTTTGCTGAGGCGCTTAATGTTTTATCTGGGGTAACAGCAAGGACATATGGCCCAATTTAGAACAGACAATGGTATAATGGTCAAAAGTTTAACTAACCGATAAGGAGATACTACAATGAATTTACCTAATTGCCCGAAATGTAATTCGGAATATACATACGAGGATGGTGCAATGCTCGTTTGCCCGGAATGTAGTCATGAGTGGATGTTAAATCAAGAAGAAGATAGCGATGAAAATGTCATTAAAGACGCGAATGGCAATGTGTTACAAGATGGGGATACGGTTACCGTTGTGAAAGATTTGAAAGTAAAAGGAAGTTCTTCTGTGTTAAAACAAGGAACAAAAGTGAAAAGCATCCGCTTGGTGGATGGAGACCATAATATTGATTGTAAAATTGATGGATTTGGCGCGATGCAGTTGAAGTCGGAGTTTGTGAAGAAAGTTTAAATTGGATAGAGGCTAGGAAAAAATTATTTTAGTCAATAAAAAGTGAACCCCACCCTTTGATGGCTAAATCAAATTCAGGGTGAGGTTCTTTTCCTAGAAACAGTGTGTTCAGGAGGGAACCCGCCCGAACATCCGTATCATGCTAAACCGGGAATGGTACCAACATTCTCGGTTTTTTATTATTATGACTTATATTATACATAGTACTATGAAATATGTATAATGGACCATTTCCTTACATATTCAGTATTATTTTACCCTTGATTTAATAATTCATAACCTAGCTTTTGAACAATTAAGAGGTCTATGCAAAACAAATTTAATCATATCAAAAGGGACGCCCCTAGAATTCAGATTAAACGATGATTTGCATCTGTTTCTAGGGCATTTTAATTGAGAAGTATTTTTTGGAAGAGATTGCTATTAATGTAATTTAAACCTAATGGAACCTTTTGGTGTACGTAAAAAAGAGTGGCAATCACCTGTTTTGGTGAAACCACTCTTTTTATTTACTGAGTTTTGTCCCGTGCTCTTTTCGCTACTTCACCTTCAAATCATTCTCCTGCATTTTTCTAACGTTATCGGAATGGTAAGGCGAACCTTCCACTTCATTCACGACACTAAACGGATTCCCGTCCGGATCAAAAAAGTCAAAGAACTTCATGCCTCCGAAGTCATCTATTTCACTCGTTACGACACCGTTATTTTTGAAATGTTGATGGGTCGCTTCAATATCGTCAACAACAAAATTATAATAGCTATTCTTTTGACTGCCCGAAATCGTAAACTCAGTCGGCTGTTGAGACTCCACCTGGATTAAAGCGAGCTGCGTAGAGCCGATCGGTAAATAAAATCCAGCTCCTTCTTCCCAACTATCAATTTTTTTCACCCCGAGAAATCTCTCATACCATGCTGTGGACTTTTCGATGTCTGTTACTGGAATAAAAATACTACCTATTTTGAACATAACTCTCCTCCTTCATATGAAATTCCTCCTTATAACGTATATAATAGTCTAAAAGTTACATGATTTAAAAATATTTTTTTAAAAGGTGCAGAAAATGAATATTCCAGATTTAGAATTAATGATTCAGAAGCTATATAAATATTGCCTGAAACTTACTAAGTCCCCTTGGGTAGCGGAGGATATTGTACAGGAAACGATGTTAAAAATTTTTAAGCTAAAAGAAGCAGATCCACATCGAGAATTGACACATTCTTTTCTTTGTACGGTAGCTAGAAACCTTTTTATTGATGAAAAAAGGAAAGAAAAAGCAGGGAATGTGGAGTATGAGGATGTATATGGGGAGGTAGATTCTTCTTTAGAGCTTGATAGTTTAATTGAAATTTTACTTTCGCGATTACCTTTGAAACAATCCATGCTAATTACACTAAAGGATGTATTTGGCTATAGCTCTAGAGAAATCGCTGCGATGCTTCGGGTGAGTAATGAGGTGGTTAAGACAGCACTTCACCGGTCGAGGAAAAAGCTTCAGGCTGCCCCAGAGAATGAGGGGGAATTACCACCTGATGAATTGGTAATTGGCTTAACAGAAGCGATTAAACAATCCGACCCAGTAAGGATTTTTCATTATTACAGGCTGCTTGAAGCGAATCATTTTCGTGTAAGGAGAAGTGCAAAGAGGCCAGTTTATCATGTGATAGACCCGGACGGTAATATACTGGAGGTAGCGGTCGTAGAGTAAAAGGGAGTATTCATATCTCATTAATAGGAATATTTGAAACCACTTTCTTTCAATTAATCTAGGACTATCTTATAATAGTAATGAATAACAATCTTAGATAAACTAGTAATATGGTATAATTAAATAAGAAAAGATTTAGCACTTCTAGAAGATAGGGATGGGGAAAATGAGCAACAATGAAATGAAAACAGATGTTATCTTAATTGGTGCCGGCATCATGAGTGCGACGTTAGGCTCATTACTAAAAGAATTAGCACCAGATTGGGATATTACCGTGATCGAACAACTTGCAAAACCAGGAGAAGAAAGCTCGAACGAATGGAATAATGCAGGAACGGGGCATGCTGCATTATGTGAGTTGAACTATACTCCTGAGAAATCAGATGGATCCATTGATATTAAGAAAGCGATTAATATTAATGAGCAATTCCAGCTCTCTAGACAATTTTGGTCTTATCTTGTGAATAAGGATTTAATTAAGAATCCAAAAGAATTTGTCATGCCACTTCCGCATATGAGTTTAGTTCATGGGGAGAAGGACGTTGAATTTTTGAAGAAGCGATTTGAAGCGCTATCAGAAAGTCCGTTATTTAAAGGAATGGAATTCTCAGATGATCCGGATAAGTTAAAGGAATGGATTCCAGTTATTATGGAAGGCCGAGCGTCTACAGAACCGATAGCGGCAACGAAAATTGATTCGGGTACGGATGTGAACTTTGGAGCATTAACCCGTACATTATTTGACCATTTAAAAGAAAAGAACGTAAAAATTAAATATAAACATAGTGTGAAAAATATGAAGCGTACTAGTGACGGTTCGTGGGAATTAAAAGTAAAAAATCTTGAAAGCGGAACCGTAGAACATCATTCTGCTAAGTTTGTCTTTTTAGGTGCTGGTGGAGGAAGCTTACATTTACTACAGAAGTCCGGCATTCCGGAGGGCAAAGGAATTGGTGGTTTCCCTGTAAGTGGATTGTTCATGGTATGTAATAATCCAGACGTTGTGGAGAAGCATCAAGCAAAAGTGTACGGTAAGGCTAAGGTTGGTGCACCACCAATGTCTGTACCGCATTTAGATACGAGATATATTGATAATAAAAAATCATTACTATTCGGACCGTTTGCAGGATTCTCTCCGAAGTTCTTAAAAACAGGTTCTTACCTTGACTTAATTCGTTCCGTGAAACCGCACAATGTGGTCAATATGATCGGAGCGGGAGTTAAGAACTTTTCATTAACGAAATACTTAATTCAGCAAGTTTTATTAACAAAAGAAAAGCGTATGGAAGAATTACGTGAATTTATCCCAGAAGCAAGAAGTGAAGATTGGGATATGGTCGTTGCTGGACAACGTGTACAAGTGATTAAAGAAACAGAATCAGGTGGTAAGGGAACGCTTCAGTTTGGTACCGAAGTAGTAAGTGCTGCAGATGGCTCAATTGCTGCTTTATTAGGAGCATCACCAGGAGCTTCAACAGCAGTACACGTCATGCTAGAAGTACTATCCAAATGCTTCCCAGACCAAATGCAAAGCTGGGAACCAAAGATTAAAGAAATGATCCCATCATACGGACTTTCTCTAACCGAAAACCCAGAACTAGCAGAAAAAATCCTACAAAACACAGCCCAAACACTCCACCTAAATGGAACAGAGGTTGGGACAGGGGGACAGGTTCCTCGTCCCAGAGATTAATGGTCCAAGTTTGGGACAGGGGGACAGGTCCACTGTCCCAGAGCTTTATATAGTTTACGATCAAGATGCTCTGTAGATTCTGATGTCTGCAGAGCATTTTTTATGAAGGAGAAGAGTACAGATAGTATTTTGATAAGTTATGATTATAGAGACATGAGTTGGGTAGTGGGACACCGAACCTGTCCCCCTGTCCCACTATTTCACAACGAGTACTGGTGAGCTTGCCTCGGTTAATACTTTTTTGCTTACGCTCCCCATAACAAGCTTTTTAATTCCACTAAGTCCTCGATTACCCATGATAATAAGATCTGCATCTTTTTCCTCTGCAAATTCAATAATTTTTTCAGCTGGTTTCCCTGATAATATCTCGTAATCTACTTCGGTAAGCTTTGATAGTCTCATAGAGGCGTCATCAATAACTTTATCAGCACTATCATCTTGCAACGGTGTATTATTCATCTCGCTCGGTGTTCCTTCATGATGTGGTGGAAGTGCTCCAATATGTGGATGGTAAAGCTGTACGCCATCCCCCGTCACAACACCGGGAGTAACAGTAGTATCAAGGGATGGTTCATGTACAACAACTACTGTTAACTTCGCACCACTTAGTTTAGTTATATGTTCTGCAGTCTGTAACGCTCGGACACTGTATTTAGATCCGTCAAATGCTAGCACAATCTGTTTAAAACCTTCCATATTTTCCACTCCTAACTGTGAGTTTTATGGTGAAGGGTTTACTTTTTATATTCACGTTCTGAGCAGTTGCTAAACTTAAATACATGTTAAGGAAAAGTAACAGGGGTGTTACAAGGGGGAGATTATAAAAAAGTAAAAGAATGAATGAAAGAGTGCCATCGCTCGAAAAAAAACCATAATTTCTCATGGAATTATGGTTTTTTCCTTAATATGTTAACTAAATGTATTTCCACCACTTTGATTTTGTGCGGATTGTTGATTTTGCTGTCTAACTTCCTCAGCGTTTGTTCCAGAAAACCCTGGTTGTAATGCAGAGTGTGCACCTGTAGCAGTATTAGCACTTGCGCCAGTTGAAGCTTGGAAGCTTTGCTCTGTTTGGCTTACTTGCTGATACTGTTGAATTAACTGCTGAATTTGGTCTAATTTTTGAGCGGCACTTTGTTCTAGACCTGCCATTTGTTGTTGTGCACTAGAATCTACTTGTCCTTGCTGAAGCTGCTGGGCATTCTGTGTTTCTTGTTGTGCTAGCTGATTTGCGATTTGTGTAATTTGACTAAGAATTTGATTGGCATTATGTGTCATCATCAATCTCCTTTCTATGTGATATATATAATTTGCCTTTTATTTTCCTCTTTATCCTGCATTTTTGAAATTAGCATCATAACTATAACTAACAATATAAAACATACATCCGAGATACGTATTTATACGGATGTTAAAAAGAATAATATGCTGTTAAAATGTGCAATCTAAAATGAAGCAATACAATGGAAATTTGGCAGTTCTAAACTATAAAACGTTTAAAGGTGGAAAAACATGAAACATGTAAAAGCGCTATTAATAAAATTTGTAGGCTCTCTTATTCTTCTTTATTTAATTCTCGGTCTCATCTATGGAATGGATTTTGGAGAGGTGTTCCTTTTATCATTAGTATTAGGTGTTGCCGCATATGTAATTGGGGATTTGTTAATACTACCGAGAACGAATAATACCATTGCAACAATAGCGGATTTTGGATTAGCGTGGGCTATCATTTATTGGTTCACAGACACAATGACTCCTGCAGATAACCCGATTATCGCTTCACTAATTGCTGCCATAGCAGTAGGCATCTTTGAAGCATTTTTCCACAGCTACCTAGCAAATCACGTATTACCTAATGAAGATAAAGGTACTGTGGAAAAACCAAGAAATTACCAATACCAAACCGAATTCTCCGAAGAACTAACAGAAGAAGACGACCACAAATTCTGGGATTAAACTGGACCTGCCTACCTGTCCCACCAAGCAATCAAGATCAACTAAGATTTTGATTGCTTTTTCATTTGATAAAAAATCTAATTATTTCGAAATTCATTCTTGAACCACACGTAACGTGTTGTTTTATACTTAAGAAAAGGGGTGGGAGGGTGATGTTATGTACACCATTGGAACATTATCAAAACATACTGGGGTAACAGTAAGAACATTAGGTTATTACGATGAAATTGGGTTGGTAAAACCTTCATCAAGAACCAGTGGTGGCCATCGGTTATATAGTGAGGATGACGTCATGCGATTAGAGCGTGTTCTGGCATTGAAATATATGGGCTTTTCGTTGGAAAAGATTAAAGATATCTTGAAGAGCTCCACATTAAATTGGCAGGAGTCCATCCACCAACAATTAGACATGGTTAGACAGGAACAAGAACGGTTAAAGATGTTAGAACAAGCACTGCTTGGGGTATCATACTCCATTGTTTTTGAAGAAGAAATTAGTTGGCCTATTATTTACAGTATTATTCAATTTTACCACCAAGACCCAGATGAAATCCTACAGCAATATAACAACATCTTAAATAAAGATGAGATTAAAAAGATTGTAGATGTGAATGCACAAATGACTGAGGAAGATGTTCACGAATGGATGGGAGCTATTTACGATATTAAAAAATACCGTGATATTGACCCGAGTTCGGAATTGGCTATAAAGCTTGCCAGGCGTTGGTTAAATCAGGCTGAAAAGATGTTTGGGAATGACCAAGAGCTACTTGGGAGCTTGTGGGAGTCCTTGCAAAATTTAGATGAAAGTATTGCTTTTTACCCGATGGATAAAGAGGTTGTTGAATTTTTAAAACGTGTCTCAAAAGCACATGAGGAGTTCAAGTAAAATACTTGTTTAGGAGGAGTTATATGGAATTGGATACGATCCACATATTAACCATCATTGTCGCAACTATGTTTGCACTAGTTGCTGTGTTTCAGATGTTGCTTTTACTAGGTTACCCGTTAGGCGAGTTTGCTATGGGTGGGTATTACAAAGTTTTACCGGTAAAATTACGTATTATAAGTGGAATAAATGGGTTAATTCTTTTGATGATGGGTGTTATTTTTCTACAACATACAAATGTCATAAATTGGATGAACTTCATCTCTACAAATCTATTAGTCTGGATTATCACCATTTTTCTCGGTTTGAATACTATTGCAAATGTATTATCTCGAAGTAAAAAGGAACGATTGGTAATGACACCACTTTCAGGTATCACATTTATCCTATGTTTAATAATCGTTTTAACATAACGTATTCCGTAAGAAGGATAACCAGTCATCGATGTGGAATGATTAGTTTAAATAGAATGAATTAGGACGGAGAGGTATTCCTATGGACAATAATCAAGTACATGCTGCATGGCTATATCCCGATTTTGATGATCGAGCTAATAAGTGGATACAAACTGTTATCAAGGAATCTGGAGATAGCATAGTAGGTAGAATAGAGGACGTGAAAAAAACAGATCTCAGTCTTATTAAGCGAATCCCGACTGCTGAAGGGGATCTGTACTTTAAAGCAAGTAACCAATCGTCTGCTCATGAGGCAATATTAACAAAGCATATTTCCGCTTTGTCACCTGAAAACTCTGTTACCACCGTGGCCGTTCATAAGACGAATGGCTGGCTATTGATGAAAGATATAGACGGAGAATCATTACGTCGTTTGCCGAATGAAAAGCTATGGAAACGAGCTCTGCAGGAATATGCAGAATTACAGGTTTCACAGATTCAACACGTAAACGAACTACTTTCTATTGGTGTTCCTGATAGGCGGATGCCCACTCTTAAAAGAGAAATAGAGGAGAATTTAGAAGATATGTGTGCGACAGGTCTTTCAGCGAAAGAAACAGAACGAGTAATGGCACTTCAGCCAGAGTTATTAGCTATGTGTGATGAATTAGATGCCATTATCCCTGACTCCATCGAGCATGGTGACCTACATTCAAATAATATCAGATTAGTAGATAATCGGATTGTCTTTTTTGATTGGGGAGATGCCACCGTGTCTCATCCGTTTTTCAGCACCCGTATATTTTGGCATGCATTAGACGAATTAATCGATGATCAATCAAAGTGGTTAAGTATGGTAGAAGCGTTTCGACCATATTATTTAAAGCCATGGGCAGAGTATGTACCGATGGAACAGTTAGTGAAAGCATCACGTATTTCAGATGAACTTGCTTGTGTACAACGGGCTCTAAGCTGGCATGTATATATGACGCCCCACAGGGAAAAGAAAGAGGAGTCCTTTAATCGACCTGCGCAATGGCTGCGATTGTTACTGGAACATCGCTCCTTAGTAGGGAAAATGTAAGAGATTGCGCGTGTCAGTTCCCTTTTTGAGGTCCCACGGCTCCAAAAGGGACTAGATAACGCCATTCTGTTCCCTTTTAAAGAAAAAGTCTCCTGAAAAGGTAATAGATAGCGCTTATCAGTTCCCTTACTGAGGTCCCAGGTTCAAAAAAGGAAATAGATAGTACCATTCAGTTCCTTTCTGAGACTATACAACCGAAAAAGCGACCCATATATAACGATCAACATCAAAAAGAGCACTGGATCACCATCCAATGCTCTCTATCCACTAAACGTTTTACTTCCACCAATCGTCCGCAATTGTCACGGCAGGATTTCGCTTATGTCTCGTTTTCAAATACCATTCTTCAATCTTGTTTTTACTACTTTCTACAACTTCTTTTCCTTCTAAATAATTATCGATTTCTTCATAGGTTACCCCTAGCGCAACCTCGTCTGGTAGTGCTGGCTTATCGTCTTCTAAATCAGCAGTTGGCTTTTTCATGTAAAGGTGTTCTGGGCATCCTAATTCTTTTAACAACATCTTCCCTTGACGCTTATTCAACCCATATAATGGAATCAAGTCACAAGCGCCATCCCCATGCTTGGTGAAAAATCCGGTAACAGCTTCACTCGCATGGTCTGTACCTAGTACTAATAAATTATGACTTCCACCAATACTATATTGAACCTTCATTCGCTCGCGAGCTTTTTCATTCCCTTTAAGGAAATCACTGATTGCAACACCAGCTTCTTCTAAAGACGCGACACTAGCATCGACAGCATTTTTAATATTGACGGTAATTACTTTACTAGGTTTCACAAAATCTATCGCATCTTGACAATCCTCTTCATCAAATTGCACTCCATACGGAAGGCGGACGCCAATAAACTGATAGCTTGCTTCTCCAGCTTCCTCGTTTAGTTCATTAATCGCAGTTTGCGCTAACTTAGAGGTCAAAGTAGAATCTTGTCCACCTGACATACCAAGAACATATCCTTTAGCAAAGCTATTCTTTACTAGATATTCCTTTAGAAAATCA
The DNA here is from genome assembly GCF_047228935.1 of Ornithinibacillus jepli. Taxonomy (NCBI): domain Bacteria; kingdom Bacillati; phylum Bacillota; class Bacilli; order Caryophanales; family Bacillaceae; genus Ornithinibacillus; species Ornithinibacillus jepli. The sequence goes on along the minus strand of NZ_JBFEGG010000002.1, from coordinate 367,677 downwards.
ACACGTTTTCTAATCTCTTCCTTCGGATCAATGGTAGGCTTTACACCCAATTCAGTAATTATGACTTCTTGTAAAGTGCTCATTTGTTTCCCCTCTTTCGGTAAAATTTTCCTTGCTATTATTATAACAACATATTTGCATACATTAGCGAAGTTTGTCCTCATTAGAAAAATTCCGATAGCATATCATTCTAACGGAAGCAATTTCTAGTTTAAAACAAGACTGACCTTGCCTATACTTGCTTTTCCGCAAGTTCTTCAATTTTCTCCCGCGTACTTTCTATCTTTTTCATTTTAGTCTCCCAAGTTTTCGTGCTTAAGTCAACTGGATACTCTTCTGGATTGATAGTTCGTTTATATTCATCCCATAATAAATCAAGTTGCTGCTCAGAATAAGCTTGAATTTCTTCTAAGCTCGGTGCTTGATAGACTAATTTTCCGTCTTGGAAAATATCATGATGTAGATTAATTGCTTTAAAATCAGTTACAAATTTACTAATGTACGTGTGAATCGGGTGGAACATTTTTATTTTTTTCTCCTGATTCGGATCTTCATCCTCTAACGTAATGTAATCTCCTTCAGAGCGATGATTGTTTGTGTTTATAATCCGATACACTTTTTTCATACCAGGTGTTGTCACTTTTTCTGGATTTGCGGAAATCTTAATGGTATTCTCCATTTTCCCGTTTTCATTTTCAATTGCTACGAGTTTGTAAACAGCTCCTAATGCTGGTTGGTCGTAAGCGGTTATTAATTTCGTTCCGACACCATAAACATCGATTTGAGCACCTTGGGCTTGGAGACTTTGAATAGTGGATTCATCTAAATCACTTGATGCGTAAATTTTTGCATCTTTAAAGCCAGCTTCGTCTAACAGCTTTCTAGCTTTTTTAGAAAGATAAGCTAAATCTCCGCTATCTAGGCGAATGCCGAGGAAGTTAATCTTATCCCCGAATTCCCTAGCAACGCGAATCGCATTTGGAACTCCTGATTTTAACGTATCATATGTATCAACTAGGAAGACGCAATCTTTATGCCGTTCGGCGTATTTTTTAAAAGCAATATATTCATCCTGGTACGCTTGCACCATGGAGTGGGCATGGGTGCCTTTTACGGGGATGCCGAATAATTTCCCTGCCCGAACATTACTTGTTGCGTGAAATCCGCCGATAAATGCGGCGCGTGTGCCCCAAAGCGCTGCATCCATTTCCTGTGCTCTTCGTGTGCCAAATTCCATTAAAATTTGGCCATTGGCAACTTGTTTTATCCGCGATGCTTTTGTCGCGATTAATGTTTGGTAGTTAATGATGTTTAAAAGTGCCGTTTCAAGTAGTTGGGCCTCGGCTAAGTTAGCTTCAACGCGAATTAATGGTTCATTGCAAAAAACAACTTCACCTTCCTGCATGGACTTGATAGAGCCGGTAAAGGTAAGACCTTTTAAGTAGTCTAAGAAGTCTTCTTGATAACCTAATTCTCGCAAATATTTCAAATCACTATCACTAAATGTAAAGTTCTGTATAAAGTCGATTGCCTTTTCTAAGCCGGCAAAAATCGCATATCCGTTACCAAAGGGTAGCTTCCGAAAATATAAATCAAACACAGCTCGGCGATTATGAACGTTATCCGCCCAATACGTTTCCGCCATATTGATTTGATATAAATCGGTGTGAAGCATAAAACTATCATCAGTAAAGTGCATCAACATTCCCTCCTTCATGGGACGCAGGTGGTGGGATAGGTTCTTTGTCCCACTTTAATTATAGTCAAAGGAGATAAAATAGGAAATTAGCATGTATTTCATTAGAGGTAGCCTCCCAATGAAATACATGCTAATTAGAAAATAGTAGATTGTTAAGGAGCTAGTGGTGGTGTTCCGTGAATATATCCAGGCGCTGGATTTAAAACGGGGATTTGCCCCATAGCTTTTGGTTCACTAATATATTCGAATTGAGCTTGCCCATCCATACTTGGACCACTTGCCCAGCGACCTGCTTTACTTTCCTCCCCTTGGGAGAAGTTCATGAACGAGTAGGAAACCTCTTGTTTCTCAAACTCTTGATTAAAAGTAGCAGGAACAATTGCCTTTTGGTTTTGTTCAAGTTCCTCGATGGCAGCCATCCATTGATTCTGGTGCATCGTATCACGAGCAATAAGGAAGGATAACATATCCCGTACCCCTTTGTCATCGGTCATTTCATAAAGGCGGACGACTTGTAATCTCCCTTGTGACTCCGCGTTTAAGTTAGCACGAAAATCGGCCAGCAAATTCCCACTTGCTATCGTATAACGAGAATTCCAAGGATACCCTTCACTATCATCAGGTCTTGCTCCTAGACCAGAAACAATAGCGTGTTGTGGATTCATGCCTCCCATTACAGCACCTATTATTGGATCTTTTGCCGCGTTTTCCTGTTCCTCAACAGGGGCATTGTCCAATAATTGTGCAATCATCGTTGCTAACATCTCTACATGTGCAATTTCCTCTGTACCGATATCTAATAGCATGTCACGATATTTTTGATTACCGCGACAGTTCCAGCCCTGGAACAGGTATTGCATCATGACCGATATTTCTCCAAATTGTCCCCCTAACACTTCTTGTAACTTCTTAGCATACACAGGATCTGGACGATCGGGCTTTGCGTTATATTGAAGTTCTTTAATATGGTAGAACATATGAATCACTCCTTTATATAGGTTTAGAGTTATTATGTTCTATTTGAACAAGGTTATTCTATAAATTTCCTTGTATAAAAACGTTAAAATAAATATCTCTTAGTAAAAAAATTGAAAAATGTGAGGAAGACATACTATATTTGCCCATTTCTTTCATAGAATGATTAGGAATGAATTGCATTAAAGTAGAGAAAGGAATGGTTTGATGTTTTATCACATCAAAGAGATGCAATATAATGCAAAACCAAGTTGTCCAGATCCTCAGTATGCAAGGAAACTTCAAGAGATTCTAGGTGGGCAATTCGGTGAGATATCGGTCATGATGCAATACTTATTCCAAGGGTGGAATTGTCGTGGAGAAGAAAAGTATAGAGATATGCTTTTTGATATTGGAACAGAAGAAATGGCCCATGTAGAGATGCTTGCAACGATGATAGCTAGATTGCTAGATGGGGCACCTGCCTCAGCTCAAGAGGAAGCAGCGAAAGACCCCGTTATAGAAGCGGCACTTGGAGGGATGAATCCACAACATATCATCGTTTCAGGTCTTGGAGCAACACCAACAGATAGCGTCGGATATCCTTGGAATTCCCGTTATACCATAGCAAGTGGAAACTTGCTGGCTGACTTCCGCGCAAACTTGAATGCAGAATCACAAGGGAGACTTCAAGCAGTACGTTTATATGAGCTTGCGGATGACCCAGGTGTAAAGGATATGCTTTCTTTCTTAATTGCCCGTGACACGATGCACCAGAATCAATGGTTAGCAGCCATCGCGGAATTAGAAGCGCAAGATGGTAAAGTAGTTCCGGCTACATTCCCACGCAAACTAGAGAAACAAGAATTTGCTTATAAGTTTATGAATTTCTCAAGAGGAGAAGCAAGTAAAACAGGTCGCTGGGCTAGTGGCCCAAGTATGGATGGATGCAGTACATTCCAATATGTCGCCCAACCTGTACCACATGGTGGGAAAGTCGGCCAAACGTTAGCACCACCTTCCATTCATGATACGATGCCTGGACCAAAGCCAAACCTTTGCTAATGTAAATAATTGGAAACACTCGCTAACCAATTGGCGAGTGTTTTTTAACGCAGTTCTTCCATTTTTTCTCGAACTAATGGGTAAAAATATGCCTCAGCTGCCTTTGTAGAATTTCCACCAAAAAAATTCGTTCCAGGGCAACTCTTCACTTCATTGCTCTTGGCATGATCTAGTACTCTTTCCTTCGTTTTAAAGTGCCACCAATGATGGTATGTAATCGTATCAATGGAAGGTTCTAAGTTAAATTTCAAGCTGAGTAAGGCTGTTACAAATAGAATCGAATCCTTTTGTTCCTCTGTCATCTCATCTTGCCCACTATCAAAGTTCCCGACGTTTTCAATGGCAATCCCATACATGTTTGCTTTTGGACCAATCGAACCTTCTGGTGCCATGTTAAGTGGTCTGGAAACTGCTATCTTCCCATCTGGAAAAGTGGTGATATTTTGGGCGATATTACGCCACCCCATCGTTTTCATATGGTGATGTTGCATACTAGTTAACATCTGAAAATGATTATCTCCATGAAAATGCTTATAGGAAGGCTTCCAAGTGTGGTGATGTTGAATGACACGAATTTCCCTAGTAATTTGCTGATTGGATAGCCATTCCTTAAATTCCTCTTTTGTCATTAAAATATGCTGCCCATGCTTGTTCAGGTTTAATGTGTCACTTTCTTTGCCTACAGCATTTAACTCTATTGGCAACAGGATAATGATACTAGCTAACAAAATGAAACCCACTATTCGTTTCATGGACTAAATTCCCTTCTTGTCTAAACTACATCCTTCTTAGTTTGGTATGCCTGATAGAATTTATTCTTAAACAAATCTAAAAGCTTTTCTTGTATAATAGAATACAGTATCAAGGGAAATGGGGAGATTGGATGAAAGATATTTTACAAGAGATAAAAGTAGAAGGGACTTTTAATTTCCGTGAGCTAGGCGGGTATGAAACAGCTTCCGGATGCCGTGTGAAAAAAGGAACACTATTTCGCTCGGGTAATTTAAGTAGATTAACAGAAGAAGGCATCGAAGTTTTCAAAGGATTAGGGGTTAAAAATATATGTGATTTACGGGATCTTGATGAAGTGACGAAGCACCCAGATCCGGAAATGGAAGGGGTTCAGTGGCATCACATTTCATTAATTCAAGATGAAGAAGTAGTACGCCAACCAGGAGATCTAAATCATTTTGAACATAAGCTACTGAATAGTAAGCCTGGTGAAATGCTCATGTCGTTAAATCGGAAATTAGTTTCCAATACTAAAGGGTTCCGGAAAATTTTTCAAGTATTACTAGACTCCCCGGGAGAACCAATGCTTTTCCACTGTATGGCGGGAAAAGATAGAACAGGCTCATTTGCTGCATTACTACTTAGTTTACTAGAAGTACCTCGTGAAATAATAGAAGAAGATTACTTAATGACGAATAACGTGTTAGACGAAATAGAGGCAGGATTTGAAGCAATCGGACATACACTACCAGATGTGATTGATAAAGAGATAGTAGCGGCATTATATGAAGCACGAATTGAATATATTCGTGAATTATTTAATGAAATCGAGTATCAATACGACACTGTGGATTCTTACTTAAGAAATGGAATTGGGTTAACAGAGAAAGAGATTGAATTAATAAAGGAATATTATTTAGAATAGAAAGATATAAAAAACCCCACCCTAGTTCATGTGCAACAAAAGGGTGAGGTTTATTTTTTATTCCTTATTCATCAAACTATGTCTTTTCCCATACCCGAAATAAATCACCAAACCGATGAAGAACCATATCGCCGATGCGACTATCGTCTGACCAGAGAGTTGTGTCATTAAAAAGATACACAACACAAACGATAAAATCGGAATGACAGGGAATAGTGGTACCTTAAATCCGCCAGCTGGTATTGTAGGGTTTCTTCGCAAAAACAAAATGCCAATGGAAACGATCGTGAAAGCAAGTAGCGTTCCCATATTCGCCATTTCTGCGAGTTTCGAAAGTGGGATAAACCCGGCACAAAAAGCAACCACACTAGCAAAAATCCACGTACTCAACACTGGAATATTACTATTATTTAACTTACTCATCTTTTTCGGTAACAACTGATCTCGACCAAGGGCGAAAAGAAGTCGTGTTCCGCCGTAAAGTAGTACTAGAATAACCGTAATCATCCCAGCAATTGCTCCGAGGGAAATGAACCCAGCAATCCAATCTTGATTCACCATGGACATGGCAAAGCTAACCGGGTCACTAACATTCAGATTTGTATAAGAAACCATTCCAGTTAATACAAGTGAAACGGCAATATATAACCCAGTACAAACAAGTAACGAACCAATAATTCCAATCGGCATATTTTTTTGTGGATTCTTTACTTCCTCGGCAGCAGACGATACTGCATCAAAGCCTAAGTAAGCAAAGAATACAAGAGCAGCACCAGAGAAAACGCCACTCCAACCATAGGGCATAAATGGCTGCCAGTTTTCCGGACGAACATAGAACACGCCGACTACAATAAATAGTAAAATAACGCCAACTTTTACAAATACCATGATTCTATTCAGACGAGCAGATTCCTTCATTCCATATGTTAATAAGAATGCTAAAGCAAAAACAATAATAACGGCTGGTAGATTAATAAATGTACCTTCCTGTGGATTAAAAGGGCCAGTCATAGCAGTAGGGATCGTAATATGGAATCCTTCTAAAAGGGATACAAAGTAAGCAGACCAACCTGTTGCAACTGAAGCACCAGCAAGTCCATATTCTAGCACTAGAGCCCAGGCAACAATCCAAGCAACAATCTCACCAAATACCGTATAGCTATACGTATAAGCACTTCCCGTAACCGGTACGGAAGATGCGAACTCGGAATAACACATCGCGGCAAACGAGCACACAATAGCTGCAATAATAAACGAATAAATAATAGCAGGACCAGCATGTAATGCAGCTACCGTACCAGGAAGGATGAAAATTCCCGTTCCAATAATTGCCCCAACACCAAGCATGATTAAATCAAATCCGCCAAGAGTCCGGTTTAGTTTAACGCCTTTAGTTTCTAATAAGTCATGGATGTTTTTCTTTTTCAGTCTATTCACATTAAACCCTCTTTTTTACTATTTTATAAGAATCTATTGTATTACATAAAAGAAAGGGGCACAAATCTTTTTTTAGATAAGTACCCCTTTTTTATTTATATATCCTTCGTGCAGCAAATTTCTATAACCTTTCTTAGTTATCTTCCCCAATAAGAATGAATCAATGCTTGATTTTGCCCTCTTGCAAAGACATCAATTCGATTCGGTCCCCAGGAAACAGCTGCAGGGGCAGAGTTCAAGTTGCCGCCTAGGTTTTGCCAGTCATCCCATCGAGAGCCGTTCCACGTTCTCTTATATAGTCGGTTACCAGTACCACGGACAAACACATCTAATTGGTTTGCACGGCGTGAAGATACGGCCGGTGCGCTAGTAAGTGTGCCGCCAAGACTTTCCCAATTGCTCCATTGGGTACCGTTCCACCATCTGTGAATTAGATCATTGTTTTGTCCTCCTGCAAAGACATCAATACGGTTTGGTCCCCATGAGACTGCTGCAGGCTCCGAGTTTAAGTTTCCACCAAGATCTTCCCAGTCCTCCCATCGAGAACCGTTCCATGTCCGTTTATATAGTCGATTACCAGTACCGCGAACAAACACATCTAACTGATTGGCACGACGAGAAGAAACGGCTGGTCCACTAGTGAGCGTGCCCCCAAGGCTCTCCCAATCACTCCATCTTGTGCCATCCCACCATTTATGATAAAGCGCATTATCGGTTCCTCTTACAAATACATCAATACGGTTCGGTCCCCAAGAAACTGCAGCAGGTGCGCTCGTTAAGGTTCCGCCAAGGTTTTCCCAATCATTCCATCTCGAACCGTCCCACCATTTATGGTACAACGCATTATCCGTTCCTCGGGCAAACACATCTAAGCGATTTGGAGCCCATGATGAAACAGCTGGTGCGGATGTAATAGTACCACCTAAGTCTTCCCAGCTAGACCATCCTTGACCAGGACTAGGAGTAGGACCGCCACCAGCAATTTGATCTAATGTAACTTGAATCACTCTTCGCATCACTTGGTCCGCAACATTTTGTGGTACATTTGCTTGCCTAAAAAGGACGTTGAACCAAGGAACCTGTCTTTGGAATTGGTTATAGATTTGCGCTGCTGTTTGATTCGTATTAGCTTGATTTAAAGTATAGTTCACCATGAAGAAAAAGACATATTCCACAACTTGACGATTCATCCCGGCATTTGTTAGCTGTGTATAGAGATTATTATGCTGGGAACGAATCGTTTGTAAAACTTGCTGGACAGTGGGTTGCTGCCTCATATCTGTGTATAAAGGTTGCCCGTAATATTGAACAGGTACAAACTGTGGAAAGTAATACTGGTAATAAAACATGTGCATTCCTCCGCTTTTTAACTAGAATATGCAAAGGGTTCTAACCTTGAGCGTAACTTTTAGCCCATTTCTATGAGGAGAAAATTTGTAATGATGTATACGACTAGGACATACATATAATTATCTAGTACTTTAGGACAAGTAGATTTACTGAAGGGGTGAGGTTCTCTTTTGGAGTTTTTAGAGCCTTTATTAAAAATATTATTGATCAATTTAGTACTTAGTGGTGATAATGCGATTGTCATTGCGATGGCTAGTCGTAATTTAAGGGGGGATTTGAAGAAAAAGGCGATTGTTTGGGGAACGTTCGGAGCAGTACTTTTCCGGCTCATTTTTACCGTAATCGTCATGTACTTACTAAATCTACCATTCATCCATTTAGTAGGAGGACTTTTACTACTAATAGTTGCGTATAAACTTCTCGTTGCTAAAGAAAGCGAGGAAAGCTCGGTTAGAGTAGGGAACTCTTTGAAGGAAGCAATCGCAATCATTATTTTAGCCGATTTACTGATGAGCTTAGATAATGTGCTAGGAATTGTCGCTGTTTCAGATGGCAATATGATGCTCGTTTTCGTTGGGGTCATCTTGAGCATTCCGATTATGCTCTATGCCAGCCAGTTTATTTTGCGTTTGATGGAAAATTTTCCTGTTGTCGTGTACTTTGGTGCTGGGTTACTTGCTTGGACAGCTGGGGAAATGATGATAAAAGAAGAATTTATCCAACAAAATATTCCTTCAGGTACATCGATGGAAACCGTTCTATTAATGGGAATAATTGTTGCCACATTAGCAATAGGTGGTTACCAAAGGAAGTACCGTTCATAACAAACTTGGCTCTCCCATTTGTAGTGGGCTCGAGCCTTTTTATATCTAATGGTAAAAAAAGGATTTTCAAATGTTTTACAGAATATAAACAAGGTAGGAGTTTCAAATAATGGAGGTCTGTTGGAATGGCATTTTTAAAACATGGCAATGCGGAAATTCATTATGAAAAAATCGAGTCTAAAAATCCTCAAGCACAGGAGACAATTATTTTAATCCATCCGACGGGGCTCGATAAGTATTGCTGGAATGAAATCATTCCGTTGTTTCAGGAAAATTATCATGTTTTGCGCTATGACCTTCGAGGACATGGAGAATCTACGGTGGGGGAGGAAGATTTATCCATTTCGATACTAGCGGATGATATCCAACGCTTGGTAGAAACGTTACAGCTTGAAACCTACCATATTGTGGCCCAAGGGTTTGGTGGTGTCATTGCGATTGAGTTTGCAGCAAGGAAAAGTAAGAAGCTAAAAACCTTAATCCTACTTGCGGTACCAGTTCATTTTCCGCGAGAGCTAGGTAATAAAATCGTTACCGAACGAAAATTACAAGTAAAAGGCCATCAAAATATGTTGTATAAGAGTCAAAAGATATTGGATAAGTTTATGCTTTATCCGACTGATGAACGTAAAGAGCGTATATTAAGCGCGTTTGAAAAAGTATCGCCAAGTGTGTATTTTGAGATATTTAATGTAGAATCATTAGACCGCGCACAACAGAACATTAAAGAAATTACGATTCCAATCTTAGTCTTATCCGGGTCTGATGATGAAACATTTCCACCAGAGCTAAATTTAGCCATATTAAATTTTAACCCTAATGCTAGATACTACACCGTTCCCTATGCATCATTCCTCATTCAAATGGATCAGACCGCTTTAACGGCAGAGTGGATCCATAATTTTATCGTGAAGAATCGGAACAGGCCCGCAGATGATGAAGCCTCCAGTTACGCCCGCACCTTATATGCAGAAATGTACCGAGAGATTCGAAATAAGATGATAGAGGAATCGGAACCAGCAGAAGTGACATTACGTGTGAATATAATGAAAGGATTAGATGTGTATTTAAATGGCAAACGGCTAGTGGATGGGTGGGGGCAACGAAAGGCAAAGCAACTTCTCATGTACCTCGTCATTCAACAGTCCGCAACCCGAGAAGAGCTATGTGATTTCATGTGGCCTGATGTGGATCTAAAGACCGCTAGAAGTAGACTGCGTGTCTCGATTCACTATTTGAACAAACTACTCAATCCAACATTAGAGGAGCCATTACTTCTCGTTACAGAAAGAGAACACATCTTTCTCAGAGCCAATGTAGAATCCGATATTGTGATGCATGTGGCTGCCATTAAACGAGCACATCAAGTGGAAGACACGGCTGAACGGGTTGAACTTTATAAATACATAATCTTAAATCGAACAGAAAATCCACTCCCTGGTTTATTTGAACCTTGGTTTCTCAATTATCGTAATTGGCTTGAAAAGGAATGGGTAGATATTTTAAAGTTTTTAAGCGATTATTATGAGAAAAATGGGGATTATAAGCAAGCTCTTTACTACTGCCATATAGCGATGGAATACTATGACGATGATTATATGCTCACAAAACGAATAGAACATTTAAGAAATAAATTCAAGAAAATTCAAAATAGATGAATATGTAATGTTAGTGTAACGGGGCCAATGATACGATATAGCTCATAAGCTCATAAGTTACATAAGCGGATAAACACATATACGTTCCTAGGTCTTCGGGGGAGCTATGAGAACGAATACCTAGGTTAGCTTGTAATGGGGGGATGTTACTTGAGCAGTCGATTGGACATGGAGTGGGTACTATTAATATTGGATGCGAAAAATGCAGGAATCAGTTTGGAAGAAATTCAAGAGTTCTTGCGTAAAGAGGATTATGATAAGGATATGATTAAGCTAGAACAACAAAGAGTATAGCGTTATGTGGGTATGTCTTTTCTTCTAAGAGAAAGGGCGTTTTTTTTGCCTTGAAATACTTATAGTTGAAATGTATGTATCAATCCAATATAGTACAAATATAAATTGGTATAAAAGGAGAAGGCCCTATGAAATTACGTGTATCAGCGGTTCAATACCACTTAGAAAAAATAAATTCTTTTGAGGAATTTGCAGAACAGGTGACCCATCATGTTAGGACTGCGGCAGAATATGATTCTGAATTTGTGCTGTTTCCAGAGTTTTTTACGACTCAATTACTTTCCATTTCAGATAGCACGGTGAGCCGAGTAGATGAGCTACCTGAATTTACTGCACAATACATTGAACTATTTAAAGGTCTAGCCAAGGATACAGGCATGCATATTATTGGTGGAACGCATGTCGTTCGAAAAGGCGATAAATTATATAATACCGCACATCTTTTCTATCCAGACGGACGAGTTGCTGAGCAACCAAAGCTTCACATGACACCAACGGAGAAAAAGGATTGGAATATTACGCCAGGAGAATCGATTCAAATTTTTGAAACCGAAAAAGGAAAAATAGCGTTGTTAACGTGCTATGATATGGAGTTTCCTGAGATTGTTCGAATGGTGCGCGGAATGGGAGCAGATGTTATTTTTGCCCCGTCATGTACGGATGATCTACATGGATTTAACCGAGTTCGTTACACGTGTCATGCACGCACAATCGAAAATCAAGTATATGTAGTGACGACCGGTACAGTCGGTGCATTACGTAATGTCGACTTTATGCGTGCCAATTACGGGCAAGCAGCGGTCATTACACCGAATGACATTCCATTCCCTAAAAACGGGATCTTAATGGAAGGTGAATTCAACCACGATATGATTATTACGGCAGACCTAGATCTAGAGCTTTTATACAAAGTACGAGAAGAAGGATCGGTAACTACTTGGAACGATAGACGCTTAGATTTATATCCAGATCTTAGTAAATAAGAGGGGAATGACGTCTTGTGGTGTATCGGAAGCAAGTCTTGCTAAAAAGTGATGAAGGTTATGTAGAAGGTGTAGTCCGAAATTATAGACGGGAAGATTATGATGAATTAATTGCTATACAGGCGGAAAGTTTTCCACCTCCATTTCCTCCTGAGCTTTGGTGGAATAAAGAGCAATTGGAAAATCATGTTACATTATTTCTAGAGGGTGCTCTATGTGTGGAAGTAGACGGTGTGCTTGCTGGATCGATGACTGGGCTGATTGTGGAGTTCGACCCACAACATCCAGTTCACACATGGGAAGAGATTACGGATGATGGGTATATTAGGAACCACAATCCAAATGGAAATACATTATATGTCGTGGATATTTGTATTCGTCCTGATTATCGCAAATTAGCCTTAGGGAAAATACTAATGCAGTCGATGTACGAGGTTGTTATTTTCAAAGGCTTAGATAGGCTTCTTGGCGGGGGGAGAATGCCAGGGTATCATAGACACGCGGAGCGATTAACTGCTGAAGAGTATTTACAAGAGGTTGTAGCTGGAAAGTTGAAAGATCCGGTTATAACTTTCTTATTGAACGTGGGAAGATTGCCAATTGGTGTAGTAGAAGATTATATAGAGGATGAGGAATCCTTGAATTATGCTGCATTAATGGAGTGGAGGAATCCGTTTAAGTAGTCGTTAATAGGTGCAAAGGATAAAACTACATGCAAATAATAAAAACGATCATAAAGTAGAGAGGGCTGTCTCGAGGTAACTAGTGACCATTGAGACAGCCCTTTTTTATACGGACTAGAGTGTATCGGTTTACTTGTTTTTTTCACTTTTAATAGAGAATAGAAGAATAGATATTAGAAAAAACGCTACTAGTGAAAGAAGTGGGATGGTTATAAATCCAAGCCAGTTAATATATTCACTTGTACACTGTACATTAACATCGCAAGGTTTAGGGTTAATGGGTAGTTTTTGTATAGCAAAATGGTAAAGAGCGATAAATAGACCAGGGATTGATAGAGATAATATATATTTACTAATCCCTTTGTCTTTAGTTAAAAGTCCTATACCAAGGAGAATAGGAATAGGATACATGAATATCCTTTGTATCCAACATAGTTTACATGGAATAAATCCCCTAATTTCGCTGAAATATAAACTACCAATGGTAGCAATGATTGAGATTATAAATGCAAACAGATACTTCTTTGACATGGATTCTACCTACTTTAATAATTTTCTTATTATATATCTACAAACTTACCAAACGAAATATGCCAATTATTTTAGTTCAATATATTAAAAAGATTTATGGTATTATTTATAAATTTTAGAATACAATATACCAATTGGATAAGGAGGTGGAGATATGCAAGGCTTGGTGAAAAGACTTAGTGATGATGAAATTTTGAATTTCACTGAAAATGCTAAAGGAGTAGGAGATCCGGCTTGGTGTACTTATTATTTGGCCCTTTGTGCAAGTGGGTATGACTCAGGAACTTGTAGTTGGATTTTCTCCCAGTGCGGCTACGGCGGCGGTGGCGGCGGTGGCGGCGGCTGTGGTACTTGTACTTGTCAGTAAAAAAAACCTCATTTTTGAGGTTTTTTTTGAAAGGGTGAAATAAATGTACAATAAAAGGAATATCGATTTTATTAAAAAACATCATCCTCATTTAACTAGGTATACTACGTATTTCGATGACTTTTATAACCATATTGTATCTATATCAATGAAACATAAAGATCTATTAGAAGATGGAATTGAGACACCTAATAATGAGCATCAACATATTGATTTGATAAAAGAAATAGAAAATATCTCAGTGGACATTTCTATAATCATTATATGTAAGAATGAAGAGCGAGTTATTCAACGATGTCTAGATTCAATTAGCAAGCAAACAGACAATCAGGACGAAATTATTTTGATTGATACTGGATCAACTGATAATACCATTCCAATCGTCCTAGATCATTATCCTATGGTTAAAGTAAAGCATCTTGAATGGAAGGATAACTTTGCTGAAGTCAGAAATTACGGTATAAAAGTATCAAGCAAAAAATGGATCTTCTTTATTGATGCTGATGAGCATTTAGAGGAAAACTCTTTACATACATTGAAGCATTACTTGAAGGTGATTGAGTTTTTAGGATTAGAAAAAATATGTGTAAATCCCATTATTGCTAACTCTAATGGTCATATTGTTAGGGGAGTACGAAGAATATTCAGGGGAAGTGAAGAATTTCAATACTTTGGTTCCATTCATGAAGAGTTACGATTAGATATAAAAAAATACGGACAGGACATTAATGAGATTTCGTTTGATAACGTTATTCTTCACCATGACGGATATGAGACGCACGTTATGGAAGAAAAGAATAAGATTAAAAGAAATACAAAATTATTAAAAGATATGGTAGTAATCGAAGAGAAGCACCCTAGGTGGGTATATTTTTATGCAAGAGATGGACAATCTATTCTGGGTTCTGAAGAATATCTATTGTTACTGAAAAGAACAATAGAATTATGTCATGACAACAAATATTACGAACAATATAAGATTAGGGCAATAAGTGATCTTATTCGATTCCACATAGACATTAATGATAGTAAGAAAGCAAAGTATTATATTACACAATTAAAAGAACTCGTGGATGATTTTAGTGATGTTTTTTATTATGAAACGCTAATAAAGATAAATGAACTTAAACGCGAATATGCTATATTACTTGAGCAATCAATAAATTACCGAAATTCCAAGTCAATCGAGTTTGGAAGTATCAATTCGAATCTATTTCATATCGATATGCTAATAGCTATTCTGTTCTTTGAGATTGGAGAATATCAGAGAGCATTTAAGTTGCTTTCAAAATTAGAGGATAATAAATACGAGGGATTTAAGGATAAATTCATATACTTGTCTCAGGCACTAAAGGAATATATAGAATAATAGAGATTAAGAAAAGTTTAGGAGTTTTAATGATGCCAAAGTATTCTTTTATAAAACAATTTGATTCCTCGGATTGCGGCCCAGCATCCTTGTACATTATATTAAAACAACTATTTAACATTGATTTACCAATAGGAGAAATATCCAATATAGTTAACGCTAATGCAAACGGGACTAATTTCTTCAATATTAAAAAAGGTATAGAAAAAAATATTGGAATAACAAGTGAGGTATTACAATGTGAAAGACAAGTGGAAGTCTTTGAGGAAATAAAGTATCCGTTTCTGACACAGATAAATCGTAATGGAGAGAATCACTTTGTCGTTATTCATGGTCATACAAAAAAATGTCTATACATAGCAGACCCTTTGGAGGATAGGGTAAAGAAAATTAAGAAGAGCGATTTTTTAGGATACTGGATACCCTTTGTCTTAATCATAACAGGAGTAATAGATAACGAGCGATTGCAAGATTATTCATTTAAGAGACCAAGTATTTTAAAAAACGTACTTCTTGTAAAATGGTATATTGTCCTTTCTTGGGTATTATCCATCTTAATAGTAGGAATGGGCATAATATTTGCGGGGATGTTTACCGTATATTTTGATATGATTATTCCTAATAAATTTGCAGAAATCATTGTACAGACTGCAATTTTTTATATTATTTTAGTTTCCTTAAAGTTAATACTAAATTATATAAACGCTAAAATAACGATAAAAATAAATAATAAAATTGATCAAAAATTAATTTCTCAACTTTTAAGTAGTTTCTTTAATAAGGACTTTTCAATTATTGAAAAATATAAAAGTGGTGAATTAATTACTAGATTTACAAATGTTTCACAAATAAGGGAAAGAATGATCTATTTAATACAATCGATGCCTATAGATTTGTTTATTGTTCTTATTACCATGTTTATTCTTCTCAGATTTAATTTTTATTTATCCTTACTTGTTTTAATTCCGATGATTTCGTTTCTATTAATCTTATACCTATCTCAGGAGAGAATCGAGAAATTGAGTAATAAATTATTTGAATATAACGAAGTTTTCAATACGTCTTTAATAGAGTCAATCGATAATATAGAAATTCTTAAAGGGTATTTAGTAACGGAAAAATCAGAGGAAAAGATAAATAAAAGATTAAAGAAACTGTTAAAAACTTCTGAGGATTTTTTTGCATTTGAAATATTACAATCGAATTTAAAGAATAGCCTTCTGGAACTATTTAATATACTCGTTTTTTCATTAGGAGCTTACTTAGTAATTAATGATAATATTGCCTCAGGTATTTTACTAATGTTTAATTCTTTAGCGATGAATGTATTTAATCCATTTTTAAGACTTACATCCCTCCAAGCTACACTTCAGCAAGGAAAAGTTGCAACTAAAAGGTATGAAGACATTTTATATATTAGTAATAGAAAAGATGACGGAGAACATGATATAGAAAGAGTGTCTAATTTGAAAATAAGTAATCTGTCATTTTCCTATGAAATAAACAACTATATTCTCCAAGGACTTAACTTAGAAGTAAGGAATAATACGAATATTGCTATTATAGGAGACAGTGGTTCAGGAAAGACTAC
Source organism: Ornithinibacillus jepli (assembly GCF_047228935.1). Taxonomy (NCBI): domain Bacteria; kingdom Bacillati; phylum Bacillota; class Bacilli; order Caryophanales; family Bacillaceae; genus Ornithinibacillus; species Ornithinibacillus jepli. Next base: position 351,215 of record NZ_JBFEGG010000002.1, on the reverse strand, counting down.
TCTCGGAAAATTAATAGCTAATTATTATCCTATTGAACATGGAACGATAGAAATAAATAACATGAGTTATGACACTATTAGAAATGGTTCCATAAGGGAGAAGGTATTGTTTGTCCCGCAAAATATCCAATTATTCTCTGATACCATTACCCAAAATATTACTGTAGGGAGGCAAATTGACGTTAATAGAATTATAGAAGAATCTAGATCTATTGGGTTTGATTCAATCGCCAGGAGTTTTCCGAAAGGGTATGATACAGTAATTGGCAAAAATGGTGTCAACCTGTCTATGGGACAAACACAATTATTAAATATTTTAAGAGCTATCTTATCCGATACAGAAATACGTATATTTGACGAAATTACCAATGGTTTGGACTTAACGAAAAAGCAAAGAGTTATCGACTACCTATTAAAAAACGGTAACATCAATATTTTTATAACACATGATATAGATTTAGCTTTCTCTTGTGACGAAATTTATGTTATCCATAAAGGTAACTTAATGAGAATGGAAAAAGACAAAGAAATGCAGAAAGAAGATATCTTGAGAGTATTAAACGATGATGATCTATAAATAAACGCTGAAGGAGCGGGAAGAGAATGAAAAAAATAATAGTTATCGTTTTCTCTATTTGTCTAATTTTAGTAGTAGCGTTTATATCACTATCAAGCCTACTAAGTAGTGAGAAAAAGCTATATACCGATATTAGTACTGAGAATTTGTCGGGTAAGATAGAGAATAACGACACATTTATTACATACTTTTATTCAAAAACCTGTGCGGCATGTAAAAAAGTAAAGACGGTAATAAATGATTATATAGAAAGCGAAAATCAAATCATTTATGGAATTGATATAGATGCCGCAGAAGACAAAGGGCTGTTAATTCAAGATTTACAAATTCAAGGCACCCCTACGGTTATCTTTTTTAAGGGCGGAGAAGAAATTGAAAGGCTAACAACCGTATTTGATATCGAGGAGTTCTCAGATAAAGCAAGTACAGTGAATTGATATTCTAAGGTTTATAGATAAGTAGTTTTTATACTTTAGAAGAAATGAAAGTACCAGGGCGGTCAGATTCCGCCCTGGTTTCTTTTAAATTACTCTTGATCTTCCTCAACATCTTCTGTGTCTTGTTGCTCTGTTCCGTTATCTGTTGCTGGATCTTCCTCATCTTCTGCAGAACATGCAAATAATACCCCTGTTGAAAGAAACATGATAAGTAATGTAAGTAATAATTTTTTCAATTTCATTTCACTCACCTCGTTAAATTTATTTGTTTCGAGTTCCATTGTACAGCCTAATTATTAAGAGGCTTTAAAGAGAGTGTAAAGATATTATCTGAAAATTTTGTCGATTAGTAGGTCCTTTTTCCTAATTTAGCTGGTATTTCTAGGAAGAAATGCTTGGGAGAGAGTAGGGCTCACAGGCTAGAATACAATTGAAATGTTCAGTCATGAGGGGGTTAATGGTAAGTGGATTTTACAAGCACTATTAATCTTATAGCAGAAGTGGCGATATAATAAAGGAATTAAAAATTATCAAAATATCAAGGGGGGAAGGCATAACTAGTAAGCCAATTTGCAGATGAACTTAATCAAAACATTCTTCAAGAGAAAAGATTATATTATTGTAGTAACATGCCTGACAATAGCAATCTTAGGAACATTATTTATTATTTGGCCACTGAGTAAAGAGTTCACTGCTATTGGGGGGATTGTACCAGTACAGGAGCTAGGAATTGATGGTAGTGTGAATTTTACGTATGTGGAAAGCGGTATTACCACAAATCGATATGAAGAATTACTTGTGTTCATGCATTATGATGATGTAAGTTTTATCCCACTTACCGATGAGGAAGTTTACTATTTAGAGGATTATTATTCGGATGAAACAGACGAGTATAAAGAAGAAACAATCGAAAATGCTGTAGTCAGTGCGTTCGTGGAAAGTAATACATATGGGTTTTCAGAAGAATTTTCCTATCGGATACAAGAAATCATCGAGTATTCAGAAGGCTATTATGGGGACTCCATGGGTTTAATGTCTGCAATCGGGTTGATAGAAGAAATGAATAATCAGGATTATTCTAAGCAAGGGAAATACATCATTGCAGGTACTGGAACAATGGAAGTAGACCAAACGGTAGGATCTGTAGGTGCAATTAGAGAAAAGTTATTAACAGCTTCACTTTTTAATGTGGATTACTTTTTTATACCAAAAGATAAAGATTATTATGATGACATACGAATTAGCAACGAAGTAGAGGCAGAAAGGGTTCTCAAAGAAGAAAATCTATCTCTAAATGTTGTACCGGTAGCCACATTAAATGAAGCAATACACTTCTTAGAGAATTTACCATAGGGGGGATTACGTGAATTTTTCATACAAAACAATGGGTAATGTGCTGAAGGCATTTTTAGTAGTAGAGGTTGTCATTACTGGATTATTAGTCATTACAGCATTCTTCTATACATACGCATATCCTATATATGAAAATATATTGATTTTCGATCAAGCATTATCTAGTCTTAATCAAATCGTATGGGTCTTATTAATAATTTTTTATTTAATATGGATTTTTAAGGTACACGTGGATTTAAAAAGATTAAATCCATATTACAGGATAAAGCCTGGTGGTGCTCTAGCAAGGATAATGATACCCCTTTATAATTTATATGGGATGTGGAATATCTATTCCACGATGGGATATTATTTTAAAGGCTATCCAGCGCTAGAGAGTCTTGGGAGAAAACTAATTAAATTACTCCCTATATATTACTTTCTATACATAGGGACACGTTTCTTGGAAAGATTGATAATGGAAGTTGTAATTATAAATGTTAATCTGATTTTAGCTTATTATGTATTAGATTTTATTTCAATCATATCCATGCTTTATGTGACCAAGACTATCATGCAAGCGTTCAATATTATAGAAGCTGATTATGAAACGTATCTCAAAGAAGAAGAGGAATTGCCTAAATGGGCAATAGAATAAATACATAAAAGAAGCCTTCCTAATTGCTAGGAAGGCCATTTGGTTTTAGAGATTACGGAATTATTCCCCTAAATCCACGTTATGGTATACCTGTTGCACATCATCTAAGTCTTCTAAAACATCAATTAATTTTTCGAATTGTGTTTTTGAATCATCATCTAATGTCACTTCATTTTGTGGAAGCATCGTCAACTCAGCTACTGTGAATTCTGTGATGCCAACATTTTTAAACGCTTCTTGTACAGCATGATATTGGTCTGGCTCTGCATAAACGATAACAATCTCATCTTCTTCTAGTACATCACGAACATCAATATCCGCTTCCATTAAAAGCTCAAGCACTTCATCCGCTGATTTTCCTTCAACCCCAAATACCGCAGTTGAATCAAACATATATGCAACAGAACCACTCACACCCATGTTACCACCGTTTTTACCAAAAGCAGCACGAACCTCAGATGCCGTTCTGTTTACATTGTTCGTTAATGTATCCACGATTACCATCGAGCCATTAGGACCGAACCCTTCATAACGAAGCTCATCATAGCTTTCCTCAGATCCACCTTTAGCCTTTTCAATCGCCTTATCAATAATATGTTTTGGAACACTGTATGTTTTCGCACGCTCTAAAACTACTTTAAGCGCTTGGTTCGATTCCGGATCCGGCTCTCCTTGTTTAGCAGCTACATAGATTTCACGACCGAACTTCGCATAAATCCGACTCGTATTTTTATCTTTTTCTGCTTTTTTATCTTTAATATTATTCCACTTACGTCCCACAAAGAACATCTCGCTTTCTATTGATATCTGTTTGAATTTTAATATAGTATTTATGCTGTTTCAACTTTTAGACTTTACTATTATACACCAAATGGGAGAGTTTTTCTTGGGTAAGTTTTGGATGATTGATAGAATGGCAGGTTTTACAAATGTAGCATGTGCCCTTGGGTCGGGAAGATAGCCCCATATTGGTTAGGGATGCGCCCGATTCTGATCAAGATGGCCCCATTCGGCAGGAGGATGCACCCAGACCTGTGCAAGATGCGCCCATTCGGCAGGAGGATGCGCCCGCCCCCGAACAAGATGGGCCCATTCGGTAGGAGGATGCGTCCACCCCCGAACAAGATGGGCCCATTCGGGAGGAGGATGCGCCCACCCTCGCGCAAGATGCGCCCATTCACCAGGAGGATACGCCCACCCCCGCGCAAGATGTACCCGTTCACCAGGAGAATGCGGCCCAAACCGAACAAGATGAGCCCATTCGGCAGGAGGATACGCCTGCCCCCGAACAAGATGCGCCCATTCACCAGGAAGATGCGCCCACCCCCGAACAAGATGGGCCCATTCACCAGGGGAATACGCCCAACCACTACCAGGATGCACCCACCCCCGCGCAAGATGCTCCCACTCACCAGGAGGATACGCCCGCCCCCGCGCAAAATGCACCCGTTCACCAGGGGAATGCGCCCACCCCCGAACAAGATGTACCCGTTCACCAGGAGGATACGCCCACCCCCAAACAAGATGCACCCATTCACCAAGGGGATGCGCCCGCCCCCGAACAAGATGCCCCCAACCAAGCACAGTTACCCCCACACGGCAAGACACCTAAAAGAAACAAAGCCCCCCTCATAAACCTGTCCCTAAAACTCATCGGCATCACGACACAAATTTATGCATAAGCTATATAAACCGCGTCCAAGATGGAGGGAAGACTAACATGGATATTCTAAACAAGGTGAAGAGCTATCGCGAGGAAGAAAATCGCTTAAGATGGGAAGGTACGTTCGCGGAGTACCTGGAAATAGTGAAGGAGCGACCAGAAGTTGCACAAACTGCCCATTCCCGTGTTTATAATATGATTAAAGCGGCTGGGGTTAAGGAGCGCAATGGTCGGAAGATGTATGAGTTTTTCGGTGAGGAGATTTTTGGCCTGGAGGAGGCAATCGAGAGACTTGTTGAAGAATACTTTCATCCAGCAGCAAAGCGACTTGATGTAAGAAAACGTATATTGTTACTAATGGGCCCGGTTAGTGGTGGTAAATCTACTATCGTTACCATGCTAAAACGAGGATTGGAAAAATATTCTCGTACGGATGAGGGTGCTGTCTATGCCATTAAAGGCTGTCCAATGCATGAAGATCCCCTGCATTTAATCCCGCACCACCTACGGGAAGACTTTTTCCAAGATTATGGCATTCGAATTGAAGGGAACCTATCACCACTTAATACGATGCGGCTGGAACAAGAATATGGCGGTCGTGTTGAGGATGTTAAAGTAGAGCGTATCTTTTTATCCGAGGATAAGCGTGTTGGAATAGGAACCTTTAGCCCGTCCGACCCGAAATCCCAGGATATTGCTGACTTAACTGGAAGTATTGATTTTTCAACGATTGCCGAATATGGTTCAGAATCTGACCCAAGGGCATATCGATTTGATGGGGAATTAAATAAAGCAAACCGTGGCATGATGGAATTCCAGGAGATGCTGAAATGTGATGAGAAATTTCTATGGCATTTACTTTCGCTAACACAGGAAGGGAATTTTAAGGCGGGAAGGTTCGCGCTGATTTCAGCGGATGAGCTTATCGTCGCTCACACGAACGAATCCGAGTACCGTTCCTTTATCTCCAACAAAAAGAATGAAGCACTCCATTCTAGGATTATCGTAATGCCAATCCCGTACAACTTACGAGTTAGTGAAGAAGAACGTATCTATGAAAAAATGATTAACCAAAGTGACATGGCACATGTTCATATAGCCCCACATGCATTACGAGTGGCGGCGATTTTCTCCATTTTAACGAGATTAAAAGAATCAAAGAAACAGGGTATGGACCTGCTTAAGAAAATGCGCTTATATGATGGGGAAAATGTAGAAGGCTTTAACCAAGTTGATGTAGAGGAGTTAAAGAAGGAATTCCCGACAGAAGGAATGGAAGGAATTGACCCTCGTTATGTGATCAACCGAATCTCCTCTGCAATTATTCGCAAAGAAGTACCATCGATTAACGCACTAGATGTATTGCGCTCATTAAAAGAAGGGCTAGATCAACATCCGTCCATATCGGATGAAGATAAAGAGAAATATATGAATTATATCTCTATAGCGAGAAGAGAATATGACGACATTGCAAAGAAGGAAGTACAAAAAGCATTTGTGTATTCCTATGAAGAATCCGCGAAGTCGCTCATGAATAACTATTTAGATAACGTAGAAGCATTCTGTAATAAGAATAAGCTGAGAGACCCATTAACTGGAGAGGAAATGAATCCAGATGAGAAGCTAATGCGTTCAATTGAGGAGCAAATTGGTATTTCAGAAAATGCGAAGCGCTCCTTCCGAGAAGAAATCTTAATTCGTATTTCCGCCTATGCACGAAAAGGAAAACGATTTGACTATAATTCACATGATCGCCTACGGGAAGCAATTCAAAAGAAGTTATTCGCTGATTTAAAGGATGTCGTTAAAATCACCACGTCATCTAAGACACCGGATGAGTCACAGCTGAAGAAAATTAATGAAGTGATTGCTAGATTAATAGATGAATATGGCTATAACTCTAATTCCGCTAACGAATTATTACGTTATGTAGGAAGCTTGTTAAATAGATAATTATACAATAGAAAGGTAACGAGACTCAGCAAATAGGCTAGTCTTGTTACCTTTTTGTAAACCATTTTTTTAAATAGAATGCAATATTATGCGACAAGTTGCATATTATAGAGGAAAGTATCGTAATCTTCCTACGAGGAGAGCGATATTTTTTAAGCAGATAGGAAAGGATTATCATCTTTCCCGTCTGCATAAGAAAAACTAGCACATTCGATAAATGGCAATCGAATGTGAGTTTTTCTAATCAATAGAATAGGAGGGGATGTTGTGCAGGAAGGTAAACATAACTTTGTCATCTCTGAGGAAAACTGGTCCCTCCATCGCAAAGGCTTTCAAGATCAACAACGTCACATGGATAAAGTAAAGGAAGCCATTAAAAATAATTTACCCGATTTAATTAGTGAAGAGAGCATCGTGATGTCCAATGGCCGAGATGTCATCAAAATACCAATTCGCTCTTTAGACGAGTATAAAATCAGGTACAATTACAACAAATCTAAGCATGTAGGGCAAGGGAACGGAGATAGCAAAGTTGGAGATGTAGTAGCAAGAGATCCAAATGCAAAAGGACAACAGAAGCAAGGTCCTGGCGATGGAAAGAAAGCAGGCGAGGAGCCTGGGAATGACTACTATGAAGCTGAGGTATCGTTAGAAAAGTTAGAAGAGGCCCTGTTTAAAGAATTAGAATTACCTAATTTACAAGAAAAGGATAAGGCCGAGATTGTAACAGAGAAAATTGAGTTTAATGATGTCCGGAAGAAGGGCTTAATGGGAAATATTGATAAAAAGCGAACGATTCTCACCGCATTAAAACGAAATGCCAGAGAAGGAACCCCTGGTATTACCCCAATTTATAATGATGATTTACGCTTTAAGACGTGGAATGAAGAAGTGAAACGGGAGTCCAAAGCAGTTGTTCTCGCAATGATGGATACTAGTGCATCGATGGGGTCTTTTGAAAAGTATATGGCAAGAAGCTTCTTTTTCTGGATGACCAGATTTCTTAATACGAAATACGAGCATGTGGATATCGCCTTTATTGCTCACCACACGGAAGCGAAGGAAGTTTCCGAAGAAGAATTTTTCACGAAAGGAGAAAGTGGTGGCACGATTTGTTCTTCCGCCTATGCAAAGGCAATCGAATTAATTGAAGACCGCTACAATCCTTCTAGCTATAATATTTATCCTTTTCACTTTTCTGATGGTGAAAATATTACCTCCGACAATCCAAAATGTATTCGCCTCGTAAACGAAATTATGGATGTATCCAATATGTTTGGTTACGCAGAGGTTAATATTTATAACCGTCACTCGACACTGATGCGGGCATATAATTCCATTGATGATCCGAAATTCCGCCACTTTATTTTAAAAGAAAAACGGGATGTGTATCATGCAATGAAAAGCTTCTTTCAGAGAGAAACTGTCATGGCCTAAATTATATAAGAGATCCTCATGAATAAAGTCTTGGGGATCTTTTGTTTGTTTAGAGATTAACTTGTTTCGATGAATTAGAAAATGATAGAATGTATTTATCTTAATAGTCAGTGTAATGAGAAATATTTATAGTTCTCATGAGTCAGTTAATCGCTTCCTAGGAATTACTAACTCCAATTACACTCCAATCTTATTTATATGCATGAAATGAAAAAATGTGACTAAAAAATTCGTTTCTTAAAGGGAATTTTCAAGGCGGAATTTACAACCCGATTAGTAAGAATAGCTAACAAATGGATGGAAGTGAGAAAATGCAAAAAAGTATTCTCTTAGTCGAGGACGACAGAGAAATTAATGGTTTGGTAACCAATCAATTGGAACGGGAAAACTTTCGAGTATTATCTGTTTTTGATGGGGAGGAAGCTTTAGCTGTTTTTGAGAAGGAAGAAGTTGACTTAGTTTTGCTTGATTTAATGCTACCTAAATTAAATGGGATGGATTTTTTAAAACGGATAAGAGAAAAAAGCTTAACTCCTGTTTTAATCATTTCAGCCAAAGGAAGCGACATTGATAAAGCCTTAGGACTCGGTTTTGGAGCAGACGATTATATTAGTAAACCATTTTCCATGATTGAATTAACGGCACGGGTAAGTGCGGCCATTCGTCGGTCAACACAGTATCAAACAGTAAATAATCCGTCCGTTTCCGATACCCTTCAGCATAAAGATCTTACGCTGGACCTAAATACATTTTCAGCGCAAATAAATGGTAACTTTATCAAGCTGACATCCAAGGAATTTCATATGTTAAAGTTATTTATGGCTAATCCTAGTAGAGTCTTTACCAAAGAGCAAATCTACCAGTTGATTTGGGAAGATGACTATTACGGAAATGAAAATGTCATTAACGTACATATAAGACGACTTCGCGAAAAAATTGAAGAGGACCCGTCTAACCCAAAATATATTCAAACGATTTGGGGAATCGGTTATAAATTAGGGGAGTAGTTATGATTCAATTATTGATTGTTATATTAATCGCTTTACTAATTTTGAATGGATGGCAATTTTTTTCTCGAAGGAAGCTAAAAAGAGAGTTAGATGAAATACACCATAGTTTAGCCCATATCGTAGAAAATGGCACATCCCAAAAATTACTGCTTCAAACCGATCAACAAATAGTGCAGCGTTTTCTCGTCCAAATTAATAGACTGTTAGATTACAATCAAAAGGTCATGGCAGATTACGCAAGAACAAAACTAAATTTAAAGAAAATGCTCTCCAACATGTCCCATGATTTAAAAACCCCCCTAACCGTTGTTTTAGGGTATGTTGAGAAATTACAGCTAGATGAAAAAATGACCCTGAGGGAGCGCGAAGAGACTATTTCCCGGTTACATCAAAAAATGTTAAGCGTCATCTCGTTATTAAATCAATTTTTCGATCTTGCTAAAATCGACTCGGATGAATATTCGATTCCATTAAGTAAGATCGAAATCAATGAACTTTGCCGAAAAAATGTGCTGGAATTTTATGACTTGCTTCAATCAAAAGGGATGGAGGTGGAAATCTCCATCCCCGAACGTCCGTATTACATCCTTGGAAACGAAGAAGCACTCCATCGTATCTTGAATAATTTAATCTCGAACGCTATTCGGTATGGAAGCGATGGGAAGGTATTAGGATTAACTCTTCGCCAAGATGAAGATAATATTGCGATCGACATTTGGGATAAAGGAAAGGGGATTTCCGAAGCCAATCAAGACCGCGTATTTGAAAGGTTATATACGTTAGATGATGCAAGAAATCCTGAATTTCAAGGGAGTGGTCTCGGTCTAAGTATTACGAAGCGGTTGACAGAGGCAATGAAGGGTTCCATCCATTTAGAGAGTAAACCATATGAAAAAACAGTGTTTACCTGTGTATTTAAACGAATTACATACTAATGCCTTCAAAAGAGAGGATTCCTTTGGGGAACAACCTCTCTTTTTTTAAAACTTAAGAAAAAAGTAAGGAATAAGAAAGAAAAAAGATAAATTCGGTGGTTATGATAGAAGAAGATAACGTTGAGGGAGGCACCGATTATGGATTATGTAGTCCAAACAATTGGTTTGACAAAAAAGGTAAAAAACAAGGAAATCATTTCAGACATAAATCTTCATATTAAAAGAGGAGAAATATACGGATTTCTAGGGCAGAACGGGGCAGGGAAAACCACGATCATGAAAATGTTAACTGGTTTAACTAGACCAACGAACGGAGAAATCGTATTATTCGGCCAGAGTTTTTCCGAGAAGTCAAAAAATGTATTAAAAAGAGTAGGAAGTATTATAGAATACCCAATTTTTTTCGAGCATTTAACAGCAAGAGAGAACCTTACCTTACATTGTGAATACCTTGGTTTCTATGATGAAAGAGGAATTCAACAAGCTCTAGATATGGTTCATTTGAAAGGGATAGAAGACGATATTGTTAAGGACTTTTCACTTGGAATGAAGCAACGCCTTGGGCTTGCAAGAGCAATTATTACAAAACCGGAATTGATTATTTTAGATGAACCAACAAATGGTCTTGACCCAATTGGGATAAAAGATATCCGCGATTTAATTCTGATGCTTAACAAAGAATATGGAATCACCTTCCTTCTTTCCAGCCATATTTTAGGAGAAATGGAACAAGTGGTAGACAGAATCGGTGTCATTCACGGAGGAAAGCTTTTAAATGAAGTTACGTTAGAAGAAATCCGAAAGCAACAAACAGATTATATCGAACTCGTTACAACTAATGTAGATAGGGCTGTTTATTTACTGGAACATGAGCTCGAAATTTCCAATATGAAAATGATCCAAGGGAACCGAATTCGAATTTATGATTTAACCTATTCGCAAAGTGAGATTTCTAAAATGCTTATTCTTCACGATGTTGAGATTGAAGCTATTCAAAAACATGTAAGTTCTTTAGAAGACTATTTCTATAAGCAAATTAATGGGGGTGGAAGAGTTGGCTAATTTAATGAAGCTGGAATGGAGAAAATTAAAACAGGCATCCGTTATTCGAGAACTCGTTATTTATTGGGTAATTCTTATGTTTTTACCGGTGTTTTTTATTAAAATGGTAAGTGCTGATTTTGGTCAGAGTGTTGATGCATTGTTTACCCTTATACTATCGGTACAAGTAGGATTTGTTCTATTAGGGGCATCTCTTATTAGTCAAGTATTTATTGATGAATTTAAGAATAAGACAATAGCTCTTTCCTACAGCTATCCAATCAGTCGGAAGCAATTGTTTCTATCAAAAGTTCTTTTTATCGGCATCTTTATCTTCCTTGCTACGCTTATCTCTTTTGTGTTAACCGTTGTGACAACAATGGTTATCGATGAAATATTTTCTGTTTTACATGTAGGGATAACTAGTTCCGACATATGGGGTTATGTGGGTGACATGATTGCTCGCTCATTCCTTGTAACCTTGATTAGTTTTATCCCGCTTTTCTACCTTGCAATTTGGAAGAGAGCGGTTATACCAACAGTAATTTGTGCCATCTTAGTGATGCAGCTTCCTAATTTTTCGCCAATATTTAATTTGAACCAGGATCTTGTCATCGTAATACTCTCTATATTAGGAGCCATTAGTATTTACTTCTCTATTAAATTTGCTGAGATAATAGGTGAAATTTAATCGGTTTTGGAAGAATTCAATTAAATCATCTCAACATTTGGTGAGATGATTTAATTGAGGTATTAGCGTTATACTAATTCAATCTTATAAACCCCACGCTCTGTCGTAATAAAAAACTTCTCCCCGTCAAACTCATACATTGTACTATCCTGAAGTGGAATTTCATATTGAGGAGAAGGGAGTGGTTGGTTGCTCATTGTTGCAAGCGTTTCAATCTGCCCGCTTCCATTTAACTGTAGACTATGCATTGGTACATAGTCATCAATTCTTCGGGTGTTACGATCATAGGATACACTCTGCAGGTTTAGTACAATTTGATCCACGTCATCCATTTCGTGCTTCGTAATCTTCACTTGTCTTCCGCTCCACTGTTGAATAAGCTGATTAAACTCCTCAACAGATAAAAATTGATGCTCCATTACGAATCCCTCCTGCCTTTAAATTTTCCTAAACGAAATAGAAATATACGAAATTCACCCTTTCCAATTGACACCTTTTCATGAAATATGGTATTTATTTGGTAGTGTTAGCACTCTCGTCTAAAGAGTGCTAGAAATTAATCAATGCAAGGAGTGTTAAGCATGGGAAAAAGAAAATTTAAAGCGGAGTCAAAACGATTATTAGAATTAATGATCAACTCCATTTATTCACAGCGCGAGGTATTCCTGCGTGAGCTCATTTCAAATGCAAGTGATGCAATTGATAAGATTTACTACAAGGCATTAACAGACGAGAACTTAACGTTTAATCAAAGTGATTATTATATAAAGATTGAAGCAGATAAGGAAGCGAGAACGTTAAAAATTATCGATACCGGTATTGGGATGACCCAAGAAGAACTAGAGAAAAATCTTGGTACAATAGCAAAAAGTGGCTCCTTAAGCTTTAAAAATGAAAATGAAATTAAAGATGGCCATGATATTATCGGGCAATTTGGTGTCGGTTTCTATGCTGCCTTTATGGTTGCTGATGTCGTAACAGTGGTAAGTAAAGCACTTGGCAGTGACGAAGCATTTAGATGGGAGTCGAAAGGAACGGACGGTTACACGATTGAACCAACAACGAAAGATACAGTCGGTACCGAAATTACGTTGCAGCTAAAAGAAAACACAGAAGATGAGAAGTATGATGAGTACTTAGAAGAATATCGACTAAAAGAAATCATTAAAAAGTATTCCGATTTTATCCGTTATCCAATCAAAATGGATGTAACGAAAAGTAAGAAGGAAGAAGACGGCGACGATTATGTAGACTACAAAGAGGAAGAAACCATCAACAGCATGGTTCCGATTTGGAAAAAGAATAAGAGTGAGCTAACCGATGAAGACTATGAAAACTTCTATCGTGAGAAACGATATGGTTTTGATAAGCCGTTAAAACACATTCATTTAAGTGTAGATGGAAGTATCCGATATAATGCGATTTTATTCATCCCTGAAAATCGTCCGTTTGATTACTACTCACAGGATTATCAAAAGGGACTTGAGTTATATTCCAATGGTGTGCTTATTATGGAAAAATGTGCTGACTTAATTCCAGACCACTTTAGCTTTGTGAAAGGATTAGTTGACTCGGAGGACTTATCGCTGAACATTTCCCGAGAAATGCTCCAGCATGACAGACAATTGAAGCTTATTGCGAAAAATATTAATAAGAAAATTAAACAACAGCTAATAAGCCTGCAGCGAGATGACCGAGAAAAGTATGAGAAGTTCTTCGAAGCATTTGGACGCCAGTTGAAGTTCGGAGTCTATAACGAATTTGGTGCAAACAAAGATACATTAAAAGATCTATTGCTATTCTACTCTTCTAAAGAGAAAAAGCTTGTAACACTTGCAGAGTACGTATCCAGAATGCCAGAGGATCAAAAGTATATTTACTATGCAACTGGTGACTCCATTGACCGTATAGACAAGCTTCCGCAAACCGAGCTTGTAGCGGATAAAGGCTATGAAATTCTTTACTTCACTGAAGAAATTGATGAATTCGCGATTCGCATGCTCATGAGCTATGAAGAAAAAGAATTTAAATCCGTTTCTAGTCAGGACTTAGGCATTGAATCGGAAGAAGATAAGACGACTGAGGAAGAAACGAATGAAAACAAGGAGCTTTTCGAATACATGAAAGAAAAGCTAGCTGGAAAAGTAAAAGAAGTTCGTATTTCCAAGCGCTTAAAGTCTCATCCTGTATGTTTAACGGCAGATGGGGAAATCTCGATTGAAATGGAAAAAGTAATTAACGCAATGCCAGATAGTAATCAACACGTAAAAGCGGATAAAGTACTAGAGATTAACCCAAATCATGAGGTCTTCCAAACATTGAAGGATGCTTTTGAGAAGGATAAAGAAAGATTAGACTTATTCATCAATATTCTGTTCAACCAAGCATTGCTAATCGAGGGACTACCTGTTGAAGATCCGGTTGAGTTTACGAATAATATGTGTAAAGTGATGGTTACAGCTTGAGTGGTTAAAAATCGTAATTAGTAATAACAGTATGAATATAGTGCTAAACTCTATAGGGTTTGGCACTATTTTTTTGTTTTGTTGGAATGGTTATATGATAAACGCTCCGAAATAATCAAGTGAATTGGTTCGTTATTTAGTATGTCAATAGCCTACCCAAGATATCAACACATGGATGAAAACTTTTAAAAACCCCTAATAGTATCGGAGTATATCATTTTATGAACGTCTGTACTATATAAGAAAAACTTATCGATAAAGAAAGGAAATTCGTATTTTTGAAATTTTTTGTTACATGGTAAAATTTAGAAAACGATTAGGGTGAATGGAGGGTTTCGTATGGAAATAAAGGAAGTATCATTATTAACATCTAAACTAGAAGAAATGAAAAGATTTTACGTTGAAAAACTAAGCATCCCATTGTATATAGAAAATGAGCAATCATTTACATTGAAGATTGGTAATTCAAAACTTGAATTTGTGGATAGTGATGAAGATTCTTTTTATCATTTTGCATTTAATATCCCGAACAAGAGATTGATGGAAGCAAAGAATTGGCTAGAGGAGAGGACTGAAATATTAACAGAGGATGGAGAAGAAATAATTCATTTTCCTAGTCCGTGGGACGCAAAAGCCATTTACTTTTTGGATCCATCAGGGAATATTGTGGAATTAATTGAAAGAGAAAGGCTTAATCAATTTGTCGATGAAGAGTTTAGTGGTACTTCATTGTTAAATATAAGTGAAATTGGTATTCCAGTAGATAATCCAGAGGAATTCAAAACGCTGTTAAATGATCTTAATATTCCTGTGTTTCGAGATTTTGAACAGTTCAAAGCATTGGGTGATGAAAATGGATTATTTATCGTTGTCAATAAAGAACGAAAGTGGTTTATGGGTAATAGAGCCCCAGTTATTTCAGAAATCTGCGTGACAATTAATGGAGATAATACGAAGCTCATTACTATTCCGAATTATCCTTATAAAATAAAGGTAGAGGCTTGAAAAAGCAAGATAATACATGAACTTAAGAAAAATTTAAGATTTATCCTACTATTTTCTTAATAAGTTTTGGCTATTCTTTTAAGTATGGAAGATTTAGGAGGTAGCCGAAAAATGAAGAAGTGGGGATTTTTAATAGTATTACTAGTGTGCGGGTGTGTTGTTTTCATAAATTACGGCTCTATTTTTGAACCAAAAGTAGATATAAACGTAGAAGTAGTAGAATATGAAAATGCTAAAGTAGAGGATAGTGGGACCGCTGATAATACCCAAAAAATAAAAATTACAAAAGAACAGATATATCAAGGAAATCTGCTTTTAGTCAATAGTGAATATCCTGTTCGAAAGGAAGGTGTTAAATCAGATGTCGTCAATCTTTTTAAGCGCAATGAATTGGTAAAGGGATACGGAGTATTATATAACGATACTTATTTGTCAGAGGATATAGCACTTGAATTTTCGGAAATGATTGCTGCCGCAGAAAAAGATGGAGTTGATAATTTCTGGATTACTAGTGGCTACCGGAGCTTTGATGAGCAAAAGGAACTTTATCAAGAAATGGGATCTAATGCAGCGTTGCCTGCCGGATATAGCGAACACAATTTGGGGTTATCGCTTGATGTAGGAACCACTCAAACGACGATGGCTAAAGCACCTGAAGGCGAGTGGATAGAAAACAACGCTTGGAAATTCGGGTTCATTTTACGTTATCCAGAGGATAAATCGGATATAACGGGAATTCAATATGAACCATGGCATATCCGCTATGTCGGGTTGCCGCATAGTGCGATTATGAAGAAAAAGAATTTCGTTTTAGAAGAATACTTAGATTACTTGGAGGAGAATAAGAACGTTTCGGCTAAGGTAGAAGGTAAAAACTATACTGTTTCTTATTACCCTTTTTCTGAAAACATGACCATTGATATACCAAAAGATAAGGAATATGTGATTTCAGGTGACAATATGGGTGGAGTAATAGTGACTGTTTACGAATGATATGTGAAAGATATTCCACAAATGGGAGCGGTAGTGATATAAGGGATCATCAAATTTGATGATCCTTAATTTTATAATATATGTTTTGAATATTGTGTTAATATTATAATGTGAAATTGTTGTGCTAAGAAGCAATGTAGCTGGAAGTTGAGAAATTATAGGGGGGATACTATTTATTGGAATCATTCCTTACTTAAAAGATAAAAAATAATACTTTAAAAGCTTTCAACATGCGGTACCTTTTAATAAAGGAGTGGTATAAAATGACTGAAAATAAAGATACCGAAATAAAACGCCTTTCAAAAGCAGAATCCATTTTATCTCAGATCAATAGTAAAACTAAGCTAGGTGACTTACGAAAGATTGCGAAGGACATAAAAAAAGATCACGAACTAGCTATGGAACTTTGGTTAACCGAAGAGTTTTTGCCAAGACTATTAGCAATTTTAATTATGGATAAAAAACTTCTCACGCAAGATTTGCTAAATAAGCTTGATAAGGATATGCAGACTCACACTTTTGATGAGCGAATTAACTTGATGGATTGGTTAATGGCTAATCAGCTTACCAAAGACAAGAAGACTATCATCTTGATGGAGTCATGGGAAAATAGCCCTTCTGCCCTACAAAGGCGAGCTTTCTGGTATTATCAAGCGCGATTGAGATGGACTGGACAAACACCGCCTGATAACACTGCAGACTTACTTTCTGCAATAGAAGCTACTATTACGCAGGAGGAACCGGAAGTTCAATGGGCAATGAATTTTACCGCAGGCTGGATAGGCGTATACGATGAAAAGAATCGTGCGCGTTGTATGAAACTTGGTGAGAAGACGGGTCTTTACAAAGATGAAATAGTAGAAAAAGGATGTACTCCCAGCTATTTACCGGAGTTCATTACGATTGAAGTTAATAAACGTAAAATAAACTAAAACTAGTGAAACTTGAATTAAGCGCAGGTTAGTTAAGTGAGGAGTATAAAAAGCAGTATTGGGGAGGGGAATTTATATGAATCCTATTTTATTAGATGTTCCGTTACAACTAGAAACAGACAGATTGATTCTTCGAGCACCACTTCAAGCTGGTGACGGGGATGTAGTCTACGAAGCTATAAGGGATTCAATTAATGAGTTAAAGCAATGGTTAAGTTTATTCCAAACAATTCCTACTGTTGAAGAAACAGAGATTATCCTGAGGAATGCCCATGTAGATTTTTTGAAAAGAGAAAGCTTTCGTTATCTTATCTTTCATAAGGATACTAACGAATTTATTGGAACTGCTAGCTTACACGCAATTAACTGGAAGGTCTCTAAATGTGAAATTGGATACTGGATTAACACGCAATTTAGTGGGAAAGGATATATGACAGAAGCGGTAAGAGAGTTAATTAACCTTGGCTTTAAACAACTTAAATTTAGAAGAATTGGAATAAGATGTGAATCAACAAACCTTAGTAGTCGTTCGATCGCAGAAAAATTAGGGTTTAAATTAGAAGGAATCTTAAGAAATGATGACTTATCCGCAGATGGCAGCAAGCTAACTGACATTTGTATTTATTCAATCATAAAGTAATGAAGTGAACAATTTACTTAAACAAACTGGGGCGTTTCTGGAATCAGAACTAAGTTTTATTTGTTTAGTGGAGTTGAACGAGGCTTTTAATTGATAAGGTAAGTGGTGATAGGTATAACAGATATGTTTTACAAGGTGTTATGCTAACGGAGTAAAGTGTTGAAGAACTATGGACTCTTTAGAGGTAAATGAGGTGAAAATATTAACCAGAGAAAAACGTGGAAACGGATATTGAATATTCTCATCATAATAGGTGTTATAATTGTTGGTTATTTTTATTATAAAGTGGATGCTGTAAATCCTATTAAACATGGAATGTCCTCAGAAAATACTAGTTTATTTGCAACATATTATTTGAGGTGGGGTCAATCTCAATTATGTTTATTTGTAGTTATTTTAATAAGACTTGCTTTAAATAAACGATAATTTTATTAATCTTATGAGTGTAATGGTGAAAGAAAGTGGGAATCCATATTCAGAAGAGGGGAGTAAGTACAATTTAATTATTAAATGGGTAAAAGGTGGAGTGGAGAATTACAGGATCAATAGTTAAATAAGGTGATCATCAAATTGGTGGTCTTTATTTTTGGGATAATTATTCTGAATATTATGTTATTATAAGTCTATAGTGGTCTTGTGCTAAACAGGGAAAGAAGTCTAACAATAAATTATGAAGTGTAGGTAGAAAAATGAAGTCACAAAAATACTTATTATATCTGTAGTACTTTGTCTTCTTCTACTTATATTCGTCTATAATGGAATTGGGTTTTGACCAAACTAAAGATATAGCTCATTTTATGGATTATGAAAACAGTACTAGATACACAGTTGACGTCACCTTACCGAATATTCCACGTATTAAAACTACTCCTATGACAAAAGAAGAAATTAAAGAAGGTAAAAAAGAGCAGGAATTAGAAGAGCAATATCAAGAAGAGCAGAACGAATAAAATTAAAGAATTTCTTCATTAATTGCGGTTGTAAAGAATTTGTTGAACAAAATAAATAAAAATTTGCAGGTACCATAGTTTAAAAGGGCAACGCTAACACAATCTGCGTTGCTCTTATTTTTTAAAAATGCTTTTTGATAAAACTCTTGTTACAGTCTTACTACGTAGATCTCATAACTTTACATTAACTGGAATCCCTACCAGAAGGAAATGCCATCCGATGTAAGTGACCATCCCCTTTCGACAAATGACCCTTCGTCTTCTTCCACTTACTTAAATTATGCAGACCTAAAATGAAATTCTACATATAATTTGGTTAGAAAATGCACAGGAGGTGAAATGAATTAAATGGGCATACACTACAAAAAAAGATTATACTTGTTGTGAAAAGAGGTGTCTGAAATTTGAAATTAGTATTAAATATCGACAGGACATTTACAGATACGAAAATCACGATTGAAAGCCCTGAGCTAGATAAGAATGTGCAGGATATCATAGATTTCATTCATAAAACAGATATAGAATTTCTCGTTGGGAAAAGAGGAGAAATGCAACATATCCTGAAACCGGAAGAAATTCACTATTTCCATACGGAAAAAGAACAGGTTATGGCCGTAACGAAAAACGGTTCTTTTACTTTGAAGGAGAAGCTATATGAGCTTGAAGCTCTACTCCCATCTAATGAGTTTATCCGTCTATCTAAGTCGGTTATTGCCAATTTGCATGAATTGAGTCGATTTGAAGCGTCATTTAATGGTACACTCTGCGTCTATTTCAAATCTGGAGCAAAAGAATATGTGTCTCGTACGTATGTCCCTATGATTAAAGAAGTGTTGAAACTAAATAGGAGGAAAGTAGAATGAAAAAATTTATCACTCGTAGCTTCATCGGTATTTTCTTCGGAGCCTTTATTGCAGTTTTTACCACCAATTTATATATTTTGGTTGGCGGCTTTGATTCAATTGATGGAAGTATGTTTTTGAAAGATTCAATAGGGTCCATCATCTTTGGATGGCTTATTACTATCGGTTCCTTATACTATGACATTAGAAAATTGAAACTTATGCAGCAGACGATTCTTCATTTTCTAACAGTTTTCATTTTGTACCTAATTCTAGCATTGAGTATTGGATGGATGTCATTTACAACAACAAATATTTTACTTGCAATCCTTATCGCCGCCGTCGTATTTGCAGCTTTTTGGATTGCCTTCTATCTTTACTTCAAAGATCAAGCACGGAAATTAAATGATGATTTACGGAAATTTTGCTGATTAGTAGGGGATTAGATTAGATGATAAAAAAATAAAATGTAATCCATACCCTTTCAATTGGAAATCTGTATATAAAATAGAATCAAAATAGCTGAAATTCCGCTGGAGCGGAAGAGGGAATATAATAGGGAGAATATAAAAACACTTGGAATTGGGATCGGTCCCCATTTCCAAGTGTTTTTGTTCGAAATTTATCTCAATGCTTTATCTAGAGTCTCGATATTTCTTTCCATTAAGCTAAAGTAATCCTCGCCATTTGCAATATCCTCTTCCGTTAATGTAGATAAGTTATGCAAATAAAGTGCTTCTGCACCAATTTCATCTTGGATTACTTTTGCAACTTTCGGAGTTACGTTTTGTTCAAAGATAACGTATTTTAATTCCTTTTCTTTCGCAATTTGAATAAGTTTAGTTAAGTCGCTTTGGGAAGGTTCTTGACTAGATGATAATCCGGCAATAGGAATCGATTTAATCCCATAGCTTTTCTCCCAATAGCCATATCCTGCGTGAGAAACAATCATCTCAGGATTTTCCTTCGAATCTACTAATTGATGAAACGTTTCATCTAGTTCTAATAAGTCTTGTTTCAATGTTTCAAAGTTTTCCTCAAACGTATCACTTGCTTCTGGCTTTAATTCAACAAGTGTATTTTTAATGTTTTCTGCAAGAACGATAGCTTGATAAGGATCAATCCAAACGTGCGGATCTTGATCGCCATGGTTATGACCGTCATCATGCTCCTCTTCATGAGTTGCATCTTCCTCATGCTCATGGTCATGTTCCTCTTCATCATGCTCGTGATCGTGAGCTTCTTCCTCACTATGTTCATGCGTTTCTTCACCTTCGTACTCATGCTCATGGGCAATAGCTTCAATACCATGCGCAGCTTCCACCATGACAACAGCTTCATCTTTCAATGTTTCACTGATTTTTTCTGCGTACGTTTCCATACCTAATCCGTTATAAATAAATGCATCAGCCTTTGCGATTTCTAAGATTTCTTTAGAAGTAGGCTCATACGTATGACTGTCCGCCCCAGGAGGGATAAGTGTCGTCGCTTGAACATGTTCTCCACCGATTTTTTTCGTGAAATCTTCTAATGGATAAATGGATGTAACAATCGTTACTGTATCTTGAGCGTCACCAGCTGAAGATGTATTCTCCCCAGTAGTGCCACATGCAGCTAAAAGTAATAGTAAACCTATCAAACTAGTAAAAATCCAGGTATTTTTCAAATTAAACCGCTCCCTTAATTAGTTCAAACTTAATTATATCGAAATGGTTACGATTTGTAAATAGTAATTGTTACGATTTATGCATATTCATTTCTCTTGTTCATCATTCCTCTTTTCTCTCATAAACTGTATAAAGCATATTTTGGAGGGATCATCATTGACCGATGCAAAAGAGCTGCACAAAGCAATAGCAGATATTACGGAGATTGCGGAAGGCTTTGGGTTGGATTTTTACCCGATGCGCTATGAAATTTGCCCTGCTGATATCATTTATACATTTGGAGCATATGGTATGCCGACGCGATTCTCCCACTGGAGTTTTGGAAAACAATTTCACCGGATGAAGCTGCAGTATGATTTAGGCTTAAGTCAAATATACGAGCTAGTGATAAATTCAGATCCGTGTTATGCCTTCTTGTTAAACACGAATAGCTTGATTCAAAATAAATTAATTATTGCACACGTC
Source organism: Ornithinibacillus jepli (assembly GCF_047228935.1). Taxonomy (NCBI): domain Bacteria; kingdom Bacillati; phylum Bacillota; class Bacilli; order Caryophanales; family Bacillaceae; genus Ornithinibacillus; species Ornithinibacillus jepli. Next base: position 329,522 of record NZ_JBFEGG010000002.1, on the reverse strand, counting down.
TTAGCACATTGTGATTTCTTTAAAAATAATATTCGTTTTTCCAATACGAGAAGAGATATGGTCGAAAGTATGACCGCGACCGCCGAACGAATCGCACATTATGAACTAATACATGGAAGAGAAGAAGTAGAGAAATTCCTGGATGCGGTTCTTGCCATCCAAGAGCATATCGATCCGTCTATCGTTCGTCCTAAGCTTCCGGAATATGTTTGGGATGAGGAGGAGTCACCAGTTAAAAAGACAGCATCTCCTTATGATGATTTATGGGATCTAGATGAAAAGGAAGAAGAGGAGAAACCGAGAGTGAAAAGGCGGAAGAAGTTCCCGCCTAAGCCGGAGAAGGATTTGTTGTTATTTATTGAGCATTATAGTCGTGAGTTAGAAGATTGGCAGCGTGATATTTTAACGATGATGCGGGAGGAAATGCTGTATTTCTGGCCACAGTTAGAGACGAAAATCATGAACGAAGGCTGGGCTTCCTACTGGCACCAACGTATCATGCGAGAACTAGACCTAACATCCGATGAAACCGTAGAATTCGCCAAACTAAACTCCGCCGTTGTCCAACCGTCCAAACAACAAATCAACCCGTACTACCTAGGCTTAAAAATTTTTGAAGATATCGAAGAACGCTACAACAACCCAACCGAAGAAATGAAAGAACGAGGAGTAAAACCAGGCTCTGGTCGAGAAAAGATTTTTGAAGTACGCGAGATTGAATCAGACATCTCCTTTATCCGAAACTATTTAACGAAGGAATTAGTGGAGCGAGAGGACCTGTACTTATTTGAAAAGCAGGGTGCTTACTATCGAATCTCGGATAAGGACTATGAAAATGTCCGTGACCAACTGGTATCTATGCGTGTGAATGGTGGTTTCCCCTATATCAGTGTTGTTGATGGAGATTATTTGCGCAATGGCGAGCTCTACTTGGTGCATGGGTATGAGGGTACGGAGCTTGACCTTCATTATTTAGAAAATGTACTGCCTTATATTTATCAGCTGTGGGGTAGGAAGGTTTATATGGAGACGTATGTGGATGATAAGTTGACGGTGTATAGTTATGATGGGGATCGGGTGTTTAAGAGGTAAGTAAGTTCAAAAACACAGCTAGACTTTAACTAGCTGTGTTTTCACGTTTTACTTAACAACAAGAAGTTGGTCGGAATAAACAGCAGAGCTCTTCTGACAATAAGCGATTAATTTCTGTCTGGTTCAAATTGTAATAACTCCACGTACCTTCTGTTCTCTTAGTAATGATATTAGCATCTAATAATATTTTTAGATGATACGATAATTTTGATTGGGTCATCCCCATTAATGGTGTTATATCACAAACACACATCTCGCCATTTTCAGTAAGAATGTTCATGATTTGTAATCGTTTTTTATCGGCAATTGCTTTAAACTTTGCTTCATAATTCTCAAAAACTTTTTCTTTTGAGATATCTTGTAAAGGAATGTTCATTTTCATAAAATCACCTCTTTGTATTATTTTAAGATCATTGAAGTCGTGGGTCAATAAATAAATCAAAAAAATTTGATTTATTTATTGCGCCGAAGATTAAAGTGAGATATTCTTATATTAATCAAATTATTTTGATTAATAAGGGGGAAGAAACGTGATAAAGGATCTGGAGTACTTAGCAGGGGAAGAAACAAAAGGAAGGGTATCGGGATCGGAAGGTGCAAGAAAAGCAGCCCAATATATTGCCGGTGAATTATCTTCACTTGGGATTAGTCCAGCGGGAGAGGATGAATACTTTTCTTACATAGATATTTTTGCGGCAAGGTTACATGGAAAAGTGGAAGTATCTATTGGTGGGAAAACATTGACCCATCGTGTTGATTTCGGAGAGGTTTCAAGATTTTTAAGTCAAAGGGGTAATGATGTAGAAGGAGAACTATTAGTAGTACGTGATGGTGATCAGGTGGATTCAAACTTACTAAAAAATAAGGTTGTTTTAATCCCAGAAAAGCCAGATGGGTTAGATATGGCTGCAACTGTCAAAGGGGCACAGGAAGAGGGTGTGTTAGCACTATTAATTGAAGGTGGAGAACCTAAATGGTTCATAAAAGGATTACACGGATCAAAAGAAGATAGTATTCCTGTGTTACGGGTTCGGAAATCGTTGGTTAAAGGACTAGAAGATTTACAAGGGGAAAAAGTAAAGATTAAATTACCGCTAATATCGGATTATCAAACCTGTCAGAATGTAATTGGCCATATACCTGGAAGAGATTCTTCTAAAACGCTTGTGTTATCTGCTCACTACGACCATTTAGGTGATGACCCAGACGGACATAGATTTCCTGGAGCGGTTGATAACGGTTCAGGTGTTGCGATCGTATTAGAAATGGCGAGAAGGCTGGTGCAACAAGAGCTACCATTTAATGTAACCTTTGCATTTTTTACTGGGGAAGAATCAGGCTTACTAGGTGCAAGACATTTTGTTAAAAATACGCAACTTCCTGTTTCGGCAGTAATTAATATTGACGGAGTTGGATATGAGCCAGAGTTAAGTAAAATGCGAACTGGACATAAGGAGCCTGGGTTGTGGCTAGCTGACTTATCTGCAAAAATTATCTCCGAACATGAAGTAGAAGCAACTTGGATATATGGAAGTGAGGATTCCGTAGCATTCCAGGAAAAGCAAATCCCAGCGATCGGATTAGGTCAAAAACCAATAGATCCAAACCAAAGAGGAATACATACACCGGAGGATACGTTCCAGCAATTATACGTCCAACCAATCTATAAGGCTCTGGAAATCGTTAGTGACCTTGTGTTTCATATAGTGAAAAATCCTAGTATGTTGTAAACCTAACGACATTAAATCAATTTTTTTGGATTTATAACCATAATGAAAGGAGGTGATGTTAAAATGAACTTTATTAAAAAAGGAACATCCCAAGAGGTTAAAACGTCCAGCTGTTGTAGTGTCGATTCTAAAGAGGCAGTAGTAATAAATGAAGATTCTTGTTGCGGAACTTCTAACGCGAAAGAAGAATCATGTTGCTGCTAATTAGCATACTAAATGAGATTAGTTGGGTAAAGTCGTCAACAGATTACTTTACCCACTAATTGAGTGAGAAGGGTAGACAAGAGTGTTATGTCTATAAGGGAAATATACCGATAACTAAGTCATCGGTACATTAAAAGCTTTCTTTCTCGGAATACAACGATTCAACATAATCATATAAATCGTTCTGTTCATCCAAAACTTTGTATAGCTCTTCATTACTATGAATATAATCATCACCAACAATTATTCTATAATTATAACCATAAAAGTTGATTGATAAATCATACTCGATACTATCAAAATCGATTCTACCACCATCATAAATGCGTAAGTCGTTATGAAATAACCTATTAAGAATGGATTGAATTGCATCCTTATCCTCAATTAAAACAGGTTCACCCTCATATGCCTTTTTAATTTCTAAGTTTTGAATTCTTTCATAGTCAATATTATCAATATCGAAAACAATATGATCATTATTGGTAAGCTCTTCTTTTAACACGCTTGAAAACGTAGTAGGTAAAGAAGTTAATGATATATTAAAGAACCATATTGCTCCGACTGCTACTATTACTATGACAAGTAAACTATATTTTATTATTCTCAGGATGAAAACCCCCGTAATTAATACAGCAAGAACTGAATTAATAGATTTATACAATTATAACTTATAGGAGGCTTATTTTTGAAATATAGCAGTCAAAAAGTCTGGTACACCAAATAGGGCATGAGGTTGTTCAAAGACCATCATTTTTCTTATTTCAAGTTCCTTAAATTCCTTAAATATCTCCCTTAATTTCTCCTCTGTATAACCCAATCCCCCTTGAAGGCTACGTAACCTATAAACCTCCCAATCTGATATTTCTGCTCCACCTAACTGACCGCCTTGAAGAAAACAAGTGATGGCAAAGTAGCCATTAGGTTTTAAAGCTTTTCTGACCAAATCTATGTAACTCATCCTCCGGTGGGGTGTAATATGATGAAAGCATCCTGAATCATAAACAATATCATAGGAACCTTCTTCTAAATTAAAACCAAAAATGTCTTCGTTAATAAAATTTACTTCCACTTGTTTTTCGGCAGCACGCTCTCTTGCCCATTTAATGGATTCTTCGGATAAATCTATGGCATCAACCTTACACCCTCTTTGTGCAAGATAGATTGCATTACGTCCCGGACCACAACCAAGTTCCAGAACTTTACCTGGTGATATCATCTCTTTGTCAAAATAAGATACTAAATTTTCGTCCGGAGAATTGACGAAGAAAGGAATTCCCTTCTTCCGATCAGAGTAAAAGTTGTCCCAAAACTGTGCAGGCTCTCTCAAAAGTGAGTCTAGCATTTCCAATAAATCTTCATAGTCATAGATAGTTTCTTTCATCATTTTTCACCTTCTTATCAAGAGTGTTTACTCTTTTATTGTAAGGGTTTTTACAAGAAACTTTATTAATGCAATATTAAGAGTAGATTAAGTTAACTAGTTATTATAATTGCGGAATGGGTATTTTTTTCATTTATATGGTGGTTAATTGACGTTGTCATAAATTTGTTTACGTGAAATGAATTATCCTATTTGTTATAAATTAACATCAATAAAGAGCCGCTATGTTTATTTAAGGAGATGGAGGTTTAAGATTTTAGGAGTATAATGTTACAAGTATTACAGAAATGTTACAAAGGGTCCAATGAGAAGAATAAGGTGACTATAATTAAAGGTAGAATAATTGTTTTAAAATCGAAAAGGCTGTCTTCTTTGACAGCCTCGTTAATCAAATCTTCCTAACCCGAACTCTCTCGACCGCATGCTCACGATTCTTCTCTATAATAATATCTGCACGGTACTTAGTAGGAAGAATATTTTCCTCTAAATTCACTTTATTAATGCGATTCCAAATATCTGTTGCAGTAGCCTCTGCTTCGGTATCCGTTAAATCCGCATAACGATGGAAATAAGATTCTGGACGTGCGAAAGCAGTCTCTTTTAACAATTTAAATCGTTCCAAATACCACTCGAGAATATGCGGTTCATCTGCATCGACATAAATAGAAATATCAAAGAAGTCCGATACAAATCTGCTCGGAATACTATCTCCAACAGGTTTAGGTGTCTGCAGCACATTAATTCCTTCGATAATCACAATATCTGGCTGACAAATATCATGATATTCATCCGGCAAGATGTCATAGTGTAAATGGGAATAAACAGGTGCTTGGACAAATGGATTACCAGACTTAATTTCTGTTAAAAAGTCGAGTAATGCTTTTAAGTCGTAGCTCTCCGGGAACCCTTTTCTATCAGATAACCCTTTAGCTTTCAGAACAGCATTAGGATATAAAAATCCATCAGTAGTCACCAGATCTACCTTTGGTTTATCTGGTAAATTAGAAAGTAACGATTGAAGAATTCGTGATGTCGTACTTTTACCGACAGCAACACTTCCTGCAACCCCGATAATAAAAGGTAGCTTCTTCGTATCCATCTTGAAAAATTCGTTTCTAGCTTTATGCAAATAATTAGTAGCCTGAATATTAACAGACAAGTATTGAATTAGTGGTAAATAAATTTTATATATTTCCTCTTTCGTTAGCGTTCCTACGATTCCTTGCAAATTTTTAATATCAATTTGGGACAAATCAATAGGAGGACTAGTATAGAGATTAGACCATTCTTCTCTAGATAATGAAATATAGGTAGAATGCTGTTTAGTATTCATGGTATTCCTGCTATCCTCAGTTATTATGCTCATCGGTTTATTCCTTTCCCGTAACGTCAATAAAAAGGTCATCCTGTATGCTGCTACAATGAAGTTAACGAAGAGATTATCTCACTTTCGTTAGTTTAACACGCTTCTTCTCGATTGAATACATTAAAAGTTAAAAAGAAGGGTACAGAAACTGTATCCTCCTTCAAATAAGAATATTCATTTTCCTATATCTACTCCGCAATAAAACTATAAACAGAAAGCGGCTTAATCTCACCAGTTTCCAAAGCAGCCTCCAGCAACTGAACCTCAGACCGAATCAAATCCTTTAACTTAGCCGGCATGTTATTTAGCTTATTTAATTCCTGATGAACATCATACAGAAGCATATCCACTTCCCACTTACCATCCTGTAACTCAGGGGAATCGATCGTTATTTCATCTTGTACATTCCATCCAGCTTCTTCAGCCAACGCTCTGATATCTTTAGGAGTCAGTAATGTTCTTACATTCGAGACACTTTCTTCTTTAAAAGATTCATACTGTGCCTGAATCAGAATCGCAAGTAGATGTGGGTACTGTTCAATCGAACTAATGGTAGTGCTCCACTCGGCAAAACAAAGTTGCTTGCCCCATGATTTAACCTTCTTCAGTATTTGTAACAGCTCATCGGTAGACTTCGTATACCAGGAACAATGGGAAAACACAATATAATCAAACTCAAGCTCAAGAAAATGAACATCTGGAGATAATACATCTACATTAAATTCAATCTTAATCTGCTTACCAAGCGCAGAATTCATCAAGTATTCTGCGGACTCCCCAAGAGTAATTGGAGCTCCATATGCAGGAGAGCCAATATCAATTGCCTGAACAAAGCCCTCTTCACCAGTATAATATGCAAGCACAGCTGTAGTATCACCCTGTCCACAACCGATTTCGAGGATTTTACTTCCAGCTTTTATATTCCAAGAATCAACTAGCCTAATCCGATGTTCGGTTTGAATCTTTTGGATTTGGTAAGTTTCTTCCGTAGTTCCCATACACCCCACAATAGTTTCGATTTTACAGTCGCTCATAGGTCATGTTCCTCCCTGCTAGGCTATGTTCTTATAACCTTTATATATAACCCGGCTAATCCAAACTAACGAGATTACTAGCAATACCCCTACTATTAATCTATTAACAAGATTCGGTTCACCGAAAACCAATTCCAAGACATCCGCAAATGACGGAACCCCTAACCATTCTAAAAAGGCTGGTAAAATAAATAGTCCAATGATTACCCCAATAATCCAGTAGGCGATGTAACTTTTTTTAGTCATGAAGACATCCCCCTTATGTATTCTGTGTTTCAACTATATAGTATCATAATTAGAAAATTAAAACGCTAAATCCTTGAATCGATTGAACATAATCAGGTAACTACCACATTTCTCTGTTTTAAATAGAAATAACCAGAAATTGCTGTAACACAAATCACACTACCAATTACGAAATATAATGTTCGAATACTAACGTAAGGAGAAATCAAAGTAGCAAACAATATCCCCAGAGGCAGCATCGTCCGCATAATTAATAAACGCACCGAAGTAACCTTCCCCATGAGATGATTCGGGATTGCCTGTTGGATTAAGGTAATGTTATAGATATTGAAAATCGCAATAACCATTCCGGCAATTACTTCCGTCAGAACAGCCAGTGTGTACCATGGAGTAAAGCCTAATGCAAGATACGTACATCCACCAATAAAGAGAGCGGTAAATAAAATGCCAATCCCTTTTACATTCAAGAACTGGCGATTAATGATAGCGCCGATCGTGTAACCGATTGGAAAACCAGCCATAAATATCCCGTAAGCAGAGTATGGTTGTTCTAAAATACTTGTTATATAAGGAATCGTCGTGACAATCGTTACCCCAACACCGAACTGAACAAATCCGAAAAACACCCCAAGCCAAACGATCAATTTATGTTCAAAATAAGACGCCAGACCTTCGCGGAATTCTTTGATCCAAGGTCTCCTTACACTTGATTTCTGATAGTTTTCCTTTACGAAAACTAGTAATAAAGCACTCAACGCAAAAGCAACCGCAATGATAAGTAAAACCCATTCTACCGCCAAATAATCTACAAAAAATCCGGCTATAATTGGCCCCATAATCACCATCACTTGGCGGGTGCTATCTAGAGAAGCGTTAGCTTTAGCTAACTTTTCTTTTTCCATAACAGTGGGGAGGATCGCTTGATTAGCGGGGCTAAAAATAGGCATAATCAGCCCAACTATTACCTGAATGATAAATATAAAGGAAATCGTAAAACTATTAAAAGAGAGGAGAAGTAATAACAACACTGCTAGAACCATACGAACTAGCTGGCAATGAATCATCATCCACTTCCGGCTAAACCGGTCAATATAAGGCCCAATAAAAAGCTGCATGAAGAAAGAGGGGATGTAATAGATTAGCCACACCGACCCAAGTGCTGTAGTAGATCCCGTTAATTCATAGACTAATATGGAAATACAAGCCGTAAACAGCGCACCTCCTAATTCGGAGGTCGCGTTTCCTAACCAAATGGAACGAAAACTAGTAAATTTCAACACATTACATACTCCAATCAACAAAAAATTTCACCCAAAATAACCTTTTAGCTTCACTTAAAGCTGTTTTAGTTAAAACAACCCCCTGCGGATTAGATTGGCTGTTACGGGCTTTTTTCCTAATTCTCGTGACCAAACAGATAACTGACCAATATGATGTATTTCATGTGCAATGACGTGACGCATGATTTCCCCAAACTTGAAAATCTCTATTTCTCCATCTGCATTTTGCTCGGTAATATACTCTTGTTCCATCTTGGGGTCCCATGCTAAGACAAAATCTATTACCTTTTGGTGATACAAATTAGATAGATCTTTCATTTTTTCTAGTGTAGCCCATGATTCGAACGGCGCATGAAATTCTTGTTTTTTCGGTATTTGACCTTGCATTTCGCAAATCCAGCTATATTCCACATCGATGATATGATAAAGCGTTTTAAGGATTCCGCCAACACCACCAATTCTTTCCTTCAGTAATTCCTCTTTTGGTACTTCCTCGCACCAGGAAAACCATTCATTACGAACTTGCCAGTTATATTCAAACATAGATTTCATCATTTATCCCACCTTTGATCTTTTCCAAGTTATCTTTAAGGTCTTACTTTGTTTCCTTAAACAACTTCAACAACTCTACCTCACGCTCCGGCTTCATTCCAGCTAGCTTCTGTTCAGATGGCTCCCGGGTTTTCTCCCATTCCAATACAGCTTGAACTGTCTCTGTGATAGGAGTGAATGTTAGCCCCTCAACAACTGCTTTTTTATTCGAAAAAGCCATAAACCCTCTCCAAGGTCGCTCTCCCTCAACAAGAGGGAAATCCTCTGGAACCCAAAGTGGCATTTCGCCCCATGGACCAACCTCATTATCGAGTAAAAATTTCTCAGGAACCCATGTAAATGTGGCATCACTGTTCGAAACTTTTTTAGAAGCTTCCAGATACTCCTTCATTGGCAGTTCATAATCTGGTCCTAGCGCATTGAAGGTTCCTGTAACCTTTCTTTCTACTAATTCAACTGTCCATTTAGCTAAATCGCGCACATCGATGAACTGTATTGGTCGCTCTGGTCTTCCAGGTGCAAGAACTTCTCCACCCTTTGCAACACGATTAACCCAATAGGCAAAACGATCGGTATAATCAAATGGCCCTACAATTAAACCAGGACGAATCGTTAATACCTTGCCCGGAAGCTCCTTCTCGATAGTTTTCTCGCTCATTGCTTTTAGGTGTCCGTAAAATTGCCCTAGTTGTGCTTTGTCCTCGCTATTCGTTATTTCTGCTAGCTTTTCCTCTGATAACGTAAGAACATCGCCACCCTCATCGATTCCAGGGTCAGCATTATTTTGATAAACAGAACAAGTAGAAATAAATGTATAATGGTTCACGTCTTTTAGTACTCGACCCGAAGTCTCAAGCTGCTTCGGGATAAACCCAGAAGTGTCAATCACCGCATCCCAAGCTCTCCCTTGCAGCACTTCTAACTCACCATTACGATCTCCTATTAATTGCTCCAAATCTGGAAAGATATCTGTGTTATTCCCTCGATTAAAAAGTGTTACACTATGCCCTTTTTCCAAAGCGTATTCCACAATAAACCTACCTAAAAAACGCGTTCCCCCTAAGACAAGAATATCCATTGATTTCCCTCGTTTCTTTTTGATTCTCTTTATAGATAAATTCGGTACAGGTAACCATTATTCCTTTATGAAGTGGAATATAATTAAAATATCAAAAAAATTTGATTTAAGATAGTTGTATATCAAAAATATTTGATGTATACTTTAAATATCAAAAATAATTGATGTATTAAAGGAGGATATAAATGGCAACAGCGGAATTGCAAGAAACGTTTCAGCAATACGAAAAGATATTTAAAGCCTTAGCCGATGAGAAACGGTTAAAGCTACTAAACTTATTAGCTGTATCAACAGAAGACTCTTGCTGTGTATGTGATTTAGAGGAAGAGATGGAGATGGCGCAATCGAAGCTTTCGTATCATTTGAAAATATTAATGCAAGCAGATTTGATTCAAAGAGAAAAGAAGGGCACTTGGCATTATTATTCCATCAATCATGAGGTCATGAATAAGACGCTATCTGAGGAATTATGTTGTTTATTCCGTAAAAGTTCTAATAATACGGATGTATCTTGTGGCTGTTAAAAAAAGGAGGATGAATGTATGAACGGTTTACCTACTGTTGTAATTGGTGCAGGGCCGGTTGGTCTTGCAGCAGCGGCTCAGCTTTATGAACGGAATGAGGACTTTTTAGTCGTAGAAAAAGGAGCACAAGCAGGCAGTAATATTTTAGAATGGGGCCATGTTCAACTATTTTCACCTTGGGAATTCAACATCGATACAGTTGCTAAAAACTTATTACTTTCTAGTGGATGGACAGAGCCTGAAGCAACAAAACTCCCAACTGGGAATGAGCTCGTAAAAGAATACTTAGAACCACTTTCCAAGCTCCCAGAGTTTGCAGAGAAGATTCTTTACCATACAGAAGTTACCGCCATTACGAGAAAAAATAAAGATAAAATGAAGTCAGACTCTCGCGAGGAAAGTCCTTTTGTCCTTTATGTTTCCTCAAATGGCACGACAAAGAAAATAGAAGCAAAAGCAATCATTGATGCGAGTGGGACGTGGCAAAACCCAAATCCACCTTTTGCGGATGGGGTATGGCGTAATAAAGAGCTTAAATCACAACTAACGACCATTATCCCGAATGTGAAAAGAGAAGCGGAAACCTTTAAGAAGAAACATATCGCTGTCATCGGCAGTGGTCACTCTGCATTAAACACATTAATTGATTTAGCGAAACTTAAAGAAGAATATCCTGAAACAAAGCTATCCTGGATTGTCCGGAAACAGCATGTTCAAGAAGCGTTTGGTGGAGAAGAAAATGATGCGTTAGCTGCAAGAGGGGAGCTTGGTTCGAAAACACACAACATAGTAAATAATGGCGTAGTGGAAGTATTCTCTAGTTTTTACGTGGAAGAGATCCTCCAGAGTGGTGAGGGCTATACGATTATTTCTACAGAAGGTAAGGAAGTAAGTGGTGTAGATGAAATTATCGTAAATACAGGTGCAAGACCAGATTTTACTTTCTTAAGTGAGCTCCGTTTAGCGGTGGACCCAGCGGTAGAAAGCACACCAGCACTCGCACCGTTAATTGATCCGAATCTTCACAGCTGTGGTACGGTAAGACCGCATGGAGAGGCAGAATTACGTCATCCGGAAAGGCATTTTTATATTGCTGGTGTTAAAAGTTACGGTCGAGCACCAACTTTCCTACTGGCTACAGGCTATGAACAAGTACGTTCCATTGCGGCCTTTATTGCAGGGGATGTAGAATCTGCAAGGCAGGTTCAACTGAAATTACCAGAAACAGGTGTATGTAAAGTGGAGCCATTACCGACGCAATTCCAAATTGTTGATTTTAATGGAGGGGCGAAGTGTTGTGGCTGTTAAGGAAATTCAAATCGATATTCGTCCGATGAAAGATGAGGATTGTCATGCAGTTCTAGATTTATATCATAAAGGTATCGAAACACGGAATGCCACCTTTGAAACGCAACCACCTACATGGGTAGATTGGGATCAAAACCATCTACTACATAGTCGCTTTGTGGCGGAAGAGGAGAGTGAAATACTTGGCTGGAGTGCTCTATCACCATATTCTAAACGTGACGTTTATCGGGGAGTGGCAGAGCTAAGTATCTATATCGACCCGAGGTACGCTGGAAAGGGAATCGGCTCGAAGTTAATGGAAGTTACGATTTATTCTGCTAAGGAGAATGGTTGTTGGACGCTGCAATCCGGTATTTTTCCGGAAAATAAAGCAAGTTTAGCGTTGCATAAAAAGTATGGCTTCCGTGAAGTTGGGTATCGCGAGCGGATTGGTCAATTAGATGGCATATGGAGAGATGTTATCTTACTGGAGAAGAGATTCTAATTTGGGGTGTTTGGAAATGTTATTAAATCGCGGTGGTGCGTTAAGTACCGATTATTTTGCCTCCTATATGAAACTAATTATGAATACACGAGACTGTTCGTTAAATGAAGCGAAAGAAATGACATTTCAAAGGTTATTTCGAGGTAAAGTAGATACGTTAGGGGCGGAAAGCTATCAAAAATTTATCATAGCTTACGAATCGTTACGATAGGATGAAAAAGAGGTTGTCCCAAAAGTAAAAGGATGAATTGTGAAACCGAATAAAACACTATACAAGCTCCGGAAATATACGTAGACTCCAGTGGGAGGATAGGCATCGTTGAGCCCCCGTTGATGCCCCTCTAGTCTGCAAGTAATGCTACGCAGCAGGATTCCTCGGGGCAAGGCAGCGAAGAAGATTACTCAAGTAGCCGCCTGGCTCACCAACCGCCCACGGCAAAGAAGACACAGCGAGGTTTTTTCGAGCTGATGTCGCACTTGTACTGTGAAGTGCAAAGAAGACACAGCGAGGTTTTTTCGAGCTGATGTCGTGCTTGTGCTGGAAGTGAAAGCGAAGTATATTTCCGGAGCGGGGGAGGTGCTCATTATTCGATTTTTCCTTTACCTAAAATACTTTTAGGACAACCTCTTTTCTTTACTCCCATACTTGATCTAATTTATCTGAATAAAACCGAATTGCCTTTTCATAAGCCTTAATATCCTTATTTTCCGTTGTATCCACTAAACAAGTTAATAACTTCTCCATTGCTTGATCATGTTGGTTCAAATTGTATAAGGTCATTGCAAAAAATACATCGAAGGCCCGGTTGTTCGGAAAGAGATTTTTTCCTTTTTCAAAGATTCGTTTTGAATTCTCGTACTCACCAAGTGTGCGGTAGGTACTCCCTAATCCTAACAAAGCACCCTCCAAATCTTCACCAGCTAAACCGAGTTTAATTGCTTTCTCGTAGTGTGGAACAGCTTTAGATTCTTCACCTAATACATCAAAACTCCATGCACATTGATATTGGACCTTTGCATCATTTGGATATGCATTTGCCAACTGAAGCATAATGGAATTTGACTCCTTAAGTAGACCTTCTTTTCTAAGCACAATCGCTTGGTTCAGTTGTTCTATCATGATACTCGTTTTCTCCTTTTTGATTCACAGTATCTCTTACTGTTCAATCTCAATAAACTCCCGAAGTAATTTCCATTCCCCTTCTTCTAACCCCCAGACATACATGCATTGTGCACGATGTGGGTTACCATCTATAAAACTTGTCTCTAATCCAAGCACAACATAATTTTCTCCGTTTTTTCTTTCCATTGACGTAATAATTTCAAATTCTTTTCTCGTTTTTTCATTGTACTGTTTTAATATAGACTTGATGTCATAGTTGTAGTGATACTCTTCAGGTACTTCGATAGATGAATAGCCGAATATCCCTACAAACTTTTCTGACATATAGCTTCTTATTTTTGAAGCATCTTTTGTAACGAATCCTTCATTCCAGCTATCGTAGTAGTTGGATAGGGTATGTTCAAATGTACGCATGACGGTGCTCCTTATTCCTTTTTAAGTACATAGTATCATAAATATTCTGAAAAAAGAATAAGGGAGTGAGGGGGATTTTATTGGTGAAATATAGACAGAAATCGAAGTAGTATGTATAATAATAGCCAAATTAGCATAATATGAACCGAGGATGTTTCCGTTCATCCCCGGCCCGCACATGGTTAAGAAGTTCAGGTGTGGAATTCCCTCTGAACATTTAACGATTGAAAAATGAACAAAAGAACCCTCACCCTAAAAGTGATTTAGCCGTCACGGGTGGGGGTTCACTTATTGTTAATCTTGTCGTCAATTAACCGCCTAATAAAATCCAGCAAAGATATCAAAAATGAACCCGCTGCGACTAGTAACATCAAAATTGATATTACTAAATCCAAAGGCATCCCTCCTTTCACCATATAATGGCTCAAGAGGGAAGTGAAGATCCCACCCTAACGACTCACCATGCTTACTACTATTGTAGCCGAAACTATACAGTTGGTAATCATCCGATAGTCATAGGTTGAAGAATGATTATAATGTCCTATTTATTCATCTTAGACTCAAGTGTATCCACTTTTTCCTCGAGGCGGTCTAATTGATGTTTACGCTTTCTAGAAGAAAGGAATAATTTTACCAAAACGATGATGACTAGTGCAATAATTAATAGAAAAAGTAATTGAACTAACATGTCCCCTATATGAAATCCTCCCATGAAATCCCTCCTAAAAAAATATAACAGTAATCCATTTGAACCTTACTATTCTTACGAAAGAAGTCCGTTAAAGTTTCCATAATTAATTATTTATAATCGCACAAGTTACGTTACAATTATGTTATCAAACAATAGGGGGCATGGAGAGTGGATACAAAAGAGATATTACATATTAACAAGGTTGGATGGGAGAAGTCAGCGGAGCGTTTCTTTGGGAGAACCGCCTTGCCGGAATTAGGTCCGTTAGCACCGACAGAGCAAGAGTTGAATTTATTTGGTGAAATAGCGGATAAAAAGGTGCTTGATATCGGCTGTGGAAGTGGGCATTCTCTACAGTACATGGGGAACAATGGGGCAAAGGAATTATGGGGACTAGATCTTACAACGAAACAAATAGATACCGCACGTAAACTACTTCAAGACCAACCGGTTCCTGTTATGTTAATTGAATCACCAATGGAAGAAAATCCGGGACTACCTTTGAATTACTTTGATATCGCCTATTCCATCTATGCCCTAGGCTGGACCGTAGAACTGGAGAAAACATTAACAAATATACATAGTTATTTAAAACCGGGTGGAACGTTCATATTTAGTTGGGAACATCCAATTCATGACCGGGTGAGGCGAATTGATAATACATTTGTGTTCGATAAGTCGTATTTAAACGAGGGACCTGAATACAATGAAGCTTGGCATAATACTGTCATCATCCCTCATCGAAAACTAAGCACGTATATTAATACACTTATAGAAGTTGGCTTTGAGATTGAGAAAGTGATTGATGATGTCGTGTTACCAGATGAAGTACCAGAAGGAAATGACTTAAGGTGGTATTCGGTTGAAAAAGCGAAGTTAATTCCGGCTACCTTTATTATTAAGGCTAGGAAAAAATAAGGATAGATAAAGAGGCTGGGACATAACAAAATTGTACAGAAGTAAAGCCGAATGATTCACCATACTAGCACCGGAAATATACGGAGACGCAAGCGGGGAGGAAAGGCATCGGTGAGACCCCGAGTATGCACCTGCGTCTGCTAGTAATGCTACGCAGCAGGTTTCCTCGGTGCAAGGCTACAGAGAAGATTATTCAAGTAGCAGCCTGGCTCACCAGCCCCCCGCGGCAAAGAAGACACAGCGAGGTTCTTTCGAGCTGATGTCGCACTTGTACTGTGAGGTGCAAAGAAGACACTGCGAGGTCTTTTCGAGCAGATGTCGCACTTGTGCTGGAAGTGAAAGCGCAGTATATTTCCGGTGCGTCGTAGGTGCACTACATTCGGTTATTCGTTTGACTAAAAAACTTTTGTCTCAGCCTCTTTCCTTAATGAGTCATTTTAGAAAGCAGCTTAATTAACCCTTCCTGACTTAAGAATGGTGCTAAAGCCGTAATAGTCTGTGGGCTTACTTCTTTAAAATCAGCTTCCTCCATTAACCTTTCTAATTCCTCACTACTAAGAAACGGTGCGATACTAATTAATGAGTGGCTATCCAAAGGAATGGACTTTGCAATTTCTGCTAGAACTCCTTTACTAACAAAGGGAGCAAGAGCAGTTAAATGATGCATTTTCCCTTCTTGGTTCCTCAAATTTAAAGCAAGCTCATCTGTCGTACCTTGATCTAGAAATGGTGCAATAGCAACTACTTTATCAAAAGAAATCTCATCCATTAGCGCCTTATCGACTAAAGTTTTTAGCACTTCAAGGTTGACGAAAGGTGCTAGTCCCGTAATGAAATTCCAGCGAACACTTTCGATATCTAATTCAAGAATAAAGTCATTAATCTCATCACCTATAAATGGCCCCATTCTTGAGATATCCTCAATAGTTAATGTATCCCGTTTTTCCATTAGTAGCTTCGTAAGCGTCTCGCTTTTTATAAATGGAGCAAGCCTGACAACATCCTTCACCGAATAAGCATCATCTGCATGTAATTTATGAAATAGTTCTTCTAAGTTTTCTTCATCTAAGAATGGGGCCAGCTGTACGATATGGGAAATAGATAACTTTTTATCATCAAGATTTTTCGTAATGCTACCAATTGAACGTGATTTTAATACGGGTGCGATAGAAATAAGTTCATCTATCCCAGTTTCTTCTTGATTTATCACTTCTGCAGCTTTGTCGGTTTCCTCGTTTACGATATTATGGACAATCGTTCCAACATTTGTAAATCGCTTTTTCTCTTTCCCACCATTTAAAATATCGTCTACAGAAATATCAAACTCGTTAGCCAATACGATTAACGTACCTACATCAGGAATAGAATCTCCTTTTTCCCATTTGGAAACTGCTTGGTGACTGACGTTTAACTTCTCGGCAAGCTCAACCTGTGTCCAATCCTTTTCTTTTCTAAGCTTTGAAATATAAGATCCAATTAATTGACTGTTTAACATGAAATTGTCTCCCTCTAATGTAAAATCAGCAGCGCGCTCTGTTATATGTAGAATAGCATAGGGGTGATGTTTAGCCTATCAACTGTTGGTTGAATTGAGGGAGAATGGGATTCAACTGGTGGTAGAGTTAAAGTGTGGAAAGGTATCCGATATCAGTAATTATAATGAAACCAACTATTATCCCAAATAATAAATCCACTATCTTCCCTCCTTTGTGGAATTACGTACTAGGAGCTTAGTTTGCATCTAACCTTTTTGTAGCTTCTGAATATATACGATTTGACCAATATGGTAGGCGTTATGCGTAATAGCATTTCCGAGTAAATCATACCATTTTGCAGGTACAGGAAAACCATCTGCATTCCTTTCGAGTTGGTCATCTGTAAGTATTTTTTCCCATTGTAACAATACGGATAGTAGTCTCTCTTTTAATTCTTGGAACGTCTTATTTTCTGGAACAACAAAGCTCTTATCATTGTTATCAATAGACGGAACTGCTTTTACATCCGAATTTTGATATCTTGTTTGCCATGTCTCGTTCCAGTAAATTAAATGCTGTACAATTTCAGCTATACAATGACTACCCTCAGTAGGCTTCCAAAATGCTTCTTTTTCTGAGACATCTTCAACTGCATCAGCGAATGGGAGATACCAGCTAGGGTCGTTAGCGTTTGCTAAAAATTGATCTACTAAAAGCTCCTTAATGCGTGACATACATTCACTCCTTTAATATAAGTTCTGACGCTTTAAAGTACTTACTTTTATCCATACTAGTTTAACACAATATTTTCGTAATCTTTAAAAAATGATGTACATTCAAGAACTAAAAAAGCATACCAATCAACCTGTGATATGGTATGCCATTAGTTATTTATATGGATAAGCTTTCATCAACTACTTCGCAATAAACATCTGTGTCCAATGGTTTCCACCGGATTCATAGCCAACTCCGATGTGCGTGAAATTGGCATTTAGGATGTTTTCGCGGTGGCCTTGGCTGTTCATCCATGCTTGCACTACTTCCTCTGGAGTCTGTTGTCCGGCAGCAATGTTCTCACCGGCAGAGCGGTACGAAATTCCAAAGTCGCGCATCATATCAAAAGGTGAACCATAGGTAGGACTTGTATGTGAAAAATAGTTTTTTGCCTGCATATCATTCGATTTCTCGCGAGCTACTTGGCTTAAGGCTGTATCAATTTCTAAAGGATTTAATCCTGCTTGTGTTCTTTCCTTGTTCGTTAATGTTACGACATCATTTTCAAATTTACTTAAACCGTAATTACCTTCCTGTTGCCCTTGTTGTGGTGCTTGCCCGCCTTGCTGCGGTGTTTGTCCACCTTGTTCAGGAGTTTGATTCCCCTGTTGAGGAGCCTGTTCTGCCTGGTTTTGCTGAGGCATTTGTAGCTCAGGTGACCTAATGGAAATGTTGTTTGTATTCGGTACTCGGTCTCCATCAGGGACATCTTGCCCTTGTGGTACTTCGCGGAATTCATATTTCGCTTCCTGTTTTTTCACTGGCTGTGTATGAGGGTAATCATCGCTAGTTTGATCAGTACTCATACTGGAGATATTTGGATTGTCATTATTACGGTTTGCCTCATTCGCATTATCGGCATTACATGCAGTAAGCACGAAGACCAGCAAGATTCCAAAAAGTAGTTTGACTATATTGCCTTTCAATTTTATCACTCCTTTTTTTGTTTGCTCATAGTATTAGTCATATCTGGGAAAATATTGATAATAAATTTTGCTTTTTATCATGCGTACCTCAGAATTTACGGTTACGTCGTCCTGCGATAAACTGAAATTAGTAAAAAAATAGGAAGTGAACGAAGATGAATACAATTCTAGTTGTAGATGACGATGCACATATCCGGAAGTTAATTCGTTTATATTTGGAAAACAGTAATTATGGTGTAATAGAGGCGGAAGATGGCGGAGAGGCTCTTGGTTTACTTGGTAAAGAGAAAATTGATTTAGCTATTGTCGATGTGATGATGCCACATATTGATGGTTATGAGCTTACAGAAGACATCCGTTCTTTCTTAGATATTCCTATTTTAATGGTGACGGCAAAAGGCGAGTCGCAGGATAAAGTAAAAGGCTTTCGTGCAGGAACAGATGATTACCTCGTAAAACCATTTGATCCGGTTGAATTAATCCTGCGTGTGGAAGCCTTATTAAAAAGGTATAATATCCGTTCGGAAACAACCGTGAAAGTTACTAATACAATTATTGATAAAGAGAAATTAGTAGTACAATCAGGTGATAAATCGGTTACCTTAAAACGGAAAGAATGTGAATTGCTAGCCGTTTTAGCTAGTTCACCTGGGAAAATTTTTACCCGTAATCAATTAATTGAAAAAATCTGGGGATATGATTACGAAGGTGATGAGCGGACGGTTGATGTCCACATTAAACGTATAAGAGAACAATTAGAGGAATTTCAGGATATAACGATTACAACGGTTAGAGGATTAGGATACCGCTTGGAGGAAAGTCATGTTTAGAAGCTTGTACTTAAAAATAGTAGGTACCTTTATTTCTGTTGTTATCGTAAGTATCTGCTTGTCCTACGTCTTAACACCTTACTCAGTTAATCAAGAAGTTATTTTTAAAGAAGAGCTATCGAAAATTTCTATTGGCTTAGCGGAAGTTATTCAAATGACTGGTCCAGAGAATATTCCACAATTGATGGAAGAGTTTGATGACATTGATTTTGAAGTGTTAATAACGAATGGGGAAGATGTTTTTTATAAAAAGAAGGGGGAGTCCTCTATCCCCATTCGGATGGAAGATGTTGAGGAAATATTAAGTCACTCCTTTGATGACCCTGTCGTATTAGTAGATAAAAATAATAGGTCAGCTAGAATTGTTGGTGTTCCAATAAATGTTTCTGGAGAACAGTACGCTTTAATCGCTCGAATTGATTATGAAGATGAATTTGAGGACTTGCAACAGGGGATTTTTATATCATTATTATTAGTTTTATTAGTTGGAAGCTTATTGATTTTCCTTGCTTCGCGTTACTTAGTCAATCCAATTCGAAAATTAACCTTTGCTGCACGTCAAATTGCAAAAGGTGATTTTTCCGTAAGGGTGGATAAACAAAAAGGTAAACATCGGGATGAAGTTGGCGAGTTAATCGATAGCTTTAACCACATGACTTCGGAGATAGAGAAGATTGATACGATGCGTGCTGACTTTGTAAGTAATGTGTCACACGAAATTCAATCGCCATTAACGTCTATTAAAGGGTTTACGAAGGCGATTATGGACGATGTTGTACCTAAAGAAAATCAAAAGGAATACTTACACATTATTTATCAAGAGATTGAAAGGATGTCGCGGTTAAGTGAGAACTTATTGCGCATTGCTTCCCTTGACTCGGAGCATCATCCATATCATCCAGTTTCTTATCGATTAGATGAACAAATCCGAAATTCTGTGCTAACGACAGAACCACAGTGGAATAAAAAGCATATTGATATTCAGTTAGACCTTGAGCCAGTGGAAATCTATGCGGATAAAGATTTAATGGAGCAGGTCTGGTTAAATTTGATTACGAATGCAATTAAGTATTCAGATGAAAATGGAGTAATCGAAATAGCGATTAATATAATTGGAAGTAAGATCACAGTAGTTGTGAAGGATTATGGAATTGGTATCCCGAAAGAAGCACTGCCAAATCTTTTTGCCCGTTTTTATAAGGTGGACAGGTCAAGAAATCGTTCGATTGAAGGAAACGGACTTGGGTTATCTATTGTTAAGAAAATCCTATCCATTCACAATTTTAGTGTTGGGGTAGAAAGCGAAGAAGGTGTAGGTTCTACCTTTACGGTTTACATCCCCATCAGTCAGTAAATAAAGAAATAACGAAACAAATGGTTCCATCCTTTAGGTAATGGAACCATTTGTTTTCCTTATAGTTTCTCCACACTTACTTTAATATCCGTAGCTTCCGTAATCGCAGAAATTACAGCAACCCCATCGGCTCCAGCTTCCATGACAGAATTAGCATTATCAATTTGTATACCACCGATTCCAACAATAGGAAGATGGGGATATTGATTGCGCAACGTTTGAATCCACTTAACTCCAACTGCTTTTTTCGCATCAGTTTTGGTTGTAGTAGGAAAAATAGGGCCTGCTCCAATATAGTCAACTAAATGAATAGGGCTACGCTGAAGCTCTTCTTGATTGGAAATCGACAATCCAATCATTAAATCAGGATACGCTTTGCGAATTTTTTCCACCGGTTGATCGTCTTGCCCAACATGTAGTCCATCCACCTCAAGAATGTCAGCTAATTCAATATCATCATTTAAAATAAAAGGAGTTTGATACCTTTTACAAACCTCTCTTAATTTCTTTCCAAGCTCCACCTTCTCTTTTCCCTGTAGAGAGCCTATTCCCTTCTCACGGAATTGGAACGCAGTAATTCCTGCCTCTAGAGCTTCTTCAAGAATTCTTACAGGATCTTTACTACAATTTTGACTTCCCATTATGAAATATTTGCGTAAAAGCTGTTTATTCATCATCCATCATATCCTTTCAAGCTGTGTAACATCCATGGAAAGTGCATCAATAAACGATGGAATAAACGTTCCAGGTCCGTTAACATGATCTTGTGCTGCGGCATATTCGGCAGCCAATCCATAAAAGGCTACCGCTGTATGAGCTTGTTGTATAGGTGTGTCGCTTGTTGTTAAACAAGCAGCTATAATGGATCCTAATAAACATCCAGCACCTGTTACTTTGGTCAGTATCGGGTGACCAGTTTCATTTATTCTAGTCATGTCAGGAGTGCTAATGACATCACGTTTGCCGGTTAGAACAGCAGTGGTTTTATATTCTTTTGCTACTTTTTCCGCTATTTCTTCCACATTTCCATCACCGAATGAATCCACACCTTTTGATTGCCAAGGTATATTAACAAGATGAGCCAGTTCACCAGCATTCCCCTTCATGACGGTTGGCTGGACCTCGGTTAATAGTTGGCTTACTGCATTCGACCGAAAACTGGTTGCAGCTACTCCAACCGGATCTAGTACCACGGGAATGCCCTTCTGATTTGCCGCTTTTCCAGCAGCAATCATCGCATGTAATTCGTTCGCCTGTAGTGTACCAATGTTAATTAACACTCCATTTGCTATGGTAGACATAGACGGAGCTTCTTCTTCGGCCTTGGCCATAATAGGTGATCCACCAAATGCTAATAAACCATTTGCAGTAAAATTCATTACCACTTGATTTGTTAAGTGATGTATTAATGGCTGATTTCTTCGTACTTCTTCAATAATTTGTCTGTTCATATTGACTACTACTTTCCTTTCGAACTCCCCAATGGTTAGTTGGCCCATTCCCAGCGCCAAGTGAAAAGGAATGTTTTATAGCTAACGTGACAAAATGCTTTGCCTTTTCAACAGCTTCAAGTAAGGAGTCTCCTTGGCTTAAATAGGCGGTGATCGCTGCGGAATATGTGCATCCAGTACCATGTGTATTTTTAGTAGCGATTCGCTCAGCAGAAAATGGATAGAATGTGCTTCCGTCATAAAGAAAATCTATTGCGTCTCCTTGTAAATGTCCGCCTTTTAGAAGTGCAGCGCCAGCACCTAAATCATGAACAATTATTTTTGCAGCATTTTTCATATCGTCTACCGTGTTAATCTTCTCCTCCACTAGGAACTCAGCTTCCGGTATGTTGGGAGTGACAACGGTTGTCATTGGTAAAAGGCTCTCCCTTAAAAAGTCACGAGCATTTTCTTCTATTAAAACATCTCCACTTGTTGCTACCATGACAGGATCCATAACATATGGTGCGTTCAGGTTGCTAATTCTTTTTGCAATGATTTTCATCATATCGATATTTGCAATCATCCCTGTCTTGAATGCATGAATCGGCATATCCGAAATAACCGAGTCAAGTTGCTGTTCAATCATTTCCAGTGGAATGTGATGGATTGCTTGAACACCAGTTGTGTTTTGTGCGACAACAGAGGTAATCACGGACATTCCGTAGCTTTGTAATTCTTGGAACGTTTTCAAATCTGCATGGATGCCAGCACCACCGCTTGGATCTGTGCCAGCAATCGTTAATGCACATGCTACCTGGTTCATAATTATTTCACCGCCTTGGTGGATGGCCATTCTTCACACGTATAAGCCATTTCCCAAAAAGCTAATTCAAGCTCACAGCTTTTACGAAATGCATCCCGGATACGATCCTTTTCAGCAAGAGAAGCTTCCTTGGCATATACATCTAAACGTTCTCGCATTTCGGTCGTTATACTTTTCGTACTTGCATCAGCATAGAATGTAATCCATTGATAAAAAGGATGGTCCTGTGATGGGCGATATGCTTTCAGCAATTCCTCGCCAATTTCTAAATAAGTCCATGGACAAGGAAGCAATGCACCAAGTATCTCACCCATGGAACCAGTTTGTGCATGATGCATCATATGTTTAATGTAATGATCCGCGGTTGGAGGTAAAGGATGACCTTGAAGTGACTCATACGGAACACCAATATAGTCACAGAAATTATGATGTGGGTGAATTTCATCCTTTAAAATAAATTCCATTTTGTTAAAGAAGTACCGTATATCCTCTCGGCTAGAAGATCTTGAAATAGCGAGACCATATACTTTCATAAAGGCATTAAGGTATTCGAAATCAGCCTTTATATAATGAGCAATGGATTCTTTTGGAATATCGCCTTTCCCAATCCCTTCTACAAATGGATGGTTAAAAATAAGTTGAAAGATATCATGATTTTCTTCGCGTAGTTTTTCAGTAAATAACATGGACAAATTCCTCCTTAGAATGGCGAAAGCTACTAAGAGAGTACCGTAGATAAATGAAGGGTAAATGAGGACTCCGTCTACTTCCCTTCGCTAGCATTATCTAGATCAGGTAATGAGGGACAAAGGATAGACCTTATCTCAGCAAAAAGCGCCCCTAGTAGTTTTCATTGTATTTAGTTAATTTTCTTTAATGGACTTGCTTGTGTAGTACGTAACCTTGTGATTCGAGTAGCGACGAACCATCCGATGATGGCTCCAGGGATACTGCTTACAAGAAATGCAGGCACAAAGGCAAAAGCGCCAGCTGTACTACCCATAAATAAATAGGCAACAGGGACAGAAAATAAAGCCCCGATGATTCCAGTGCCAATAGCTTCTCCTATGACAGCTAAGCCTTTTCTTCCTGACCTTTTATACAAATAACCGGCAAGAAACGCTCCTATCATTCCACCAGGGAAGGCAAGTATCGTACCAAGACCAAGTAAGTTTCTAAGTAGGCCAATGATAAAGGCGATGATTACTGCCGGTCCTGGTCCTAGAAGAATGCCTGCTAGAACATTAATGACATGCTGCATAGGGTAGGCACGTGCGACACCAGCCGGAAACCATATAAGCTGTGCGGTTACCGTTCCGATTGCAATTAGAACGGCCATTGTTGTCATAAGTTGAGTCTTCTTCATAACTCCTCCTTTCTAAAAACGGGACCAAAAAAGCCAGATCCATCGATGGACCTGGCTTAAGCTTTAGAGATTAATAGATTGACGTTTCGTCATACTACTTCCCTCCGCTGGTACTAACCAGATCAGGTCCATAAGGGTCGGAACACTTATTCCTCTCAGCCCGCACTTGGGCGCCCCTAGTAGTGTTTTTTATTATTTTATGTAGCTACAACTAAATCATAACAAATGAATTGGTGTTTGTCACCAGAAGAAAGCAATTGATATGTATTTGACATAAAGTGAGCATGGAATGTCCTTTCGTTATCAGTAGACTACGCGAAATGCATAGCCTCGGAAAAATAAAATAACATTATTTTCGTAGTTCATATTCAGTTCATAATTATTTTTTATACTAAATGTACACCCAGAAATTTTAACTTTTTTCGTATTTGTGCAACAAAACACAAAGTTATTTCGTATATATTAGTGTAATCGAAATAAAAAGTATAAATCTGGGATGATATTGGCAAGTCTTATAGAATAAGAGACACTTCTAGGGGGAATTGTCGGTGCTTTTTTTTCATCCAATGGATTTTCTAATACTTATTGCTTTTGGACTTGCGATGTGGGCCCAAACAAAAGTACAAGGGAACTTTAAAAAGGGTTCTAAAATACAAGCTTCCTCTCGCATGACCGGTGTAGAGGTCGCTAGAAGAATATTAGACAGTGAAGGGTTATCTGACGTTCGAATTGAGCTTTCTAGGAGAGGAACACTTTCCGATCACTATGACCCAACAGCGAAAGTAATTCGATTATCGGAGCCTGTATATCGTGGGAACTCGATTGCATCCTTATCTGTTGCGGCTCATGAAGTTGGTCATGCGCTACAACATGCGAATCATTATTCGATGTTAGTTTTAAGACATAAACTTGTGCCGTTTGCTAATATCGGCTCACAGTTAGCACCTTTCCTATTAATAGCAGGATTCCTTCTTCAGCAAGGTGCAATGTTAATCGGAATCGGGATTATCTTATTCTCAGCAGCAGTATTATTTCAGCTTGTAACTTTACCAGTTGAATTCGATGCTTCAAAACGAGCAAAAAATAAACTAATAGAATTAGGCATGATAACGAATCAAGAGGAAAGAGGCGTAAGTAAAGTGCTAAATGCAGCCGCGCTAACATACGTAGCAAGTACCTTGATTGCTGTTTTAGAGCTTATCAAATACATTATGATTTTCAGACAAAGACAAAATTAATAAAAAGGTGGGATATATTTTGAATTTACCCATGACTGATATGCCAAACTTTATTAAAAAAGAAGTGGATAAATTAAATGAAACAATTTCTCCTTTCATCAAGAAAGTATCTAAATACTCATTCTGGGCATTACCGCTCATTGCGTTTTCGATTATAAATTTATTTTTTATGTTAGTTGCTATGCCAGACACGCGAAGTACCGTAGCCTTAATCATTTACGCGGTAATGGGGGCGTTTGGTTTTGCGCTATCAAAAGAAGCGAAACATCAGCGCAAGGAAATTTTAAAAGTGAGTGAGGATTTCATCATTAAGCGCATTAATAAAAGTGAAATAGTCGCAAAACTTGTAAAAGACCGCTATATCCAAAAGGTGAAAGAGCAGCCAGCATTTGCGATGAATCACTTTATTAAATTCCTAGAAGAAGAGAATCGTTTGATGGAGTAGTATCTATCAAACTTGGAGGGGTTTCGTGGAATTACTAGCAAAACAGGAATACTTTAAGGTGGAACGAAAAGTAGATAGAATTACGCAAGTTGATGTAGAACATAAACGTTATCTAGAGCTATATCCAGATAAAATTAAGAGTAAGCATCGTGAATTTCCAATCGAAGAAATACTAGATATTTCCTATCGGGAAATAGGTGGGGAAGGTGCTGGACTTCTTTACCTACATACAACTCGCGGGGTTTTTTCCTATATGTTGAAATCTTCTCCAACACATTTTATTGAAATCTTTAAACAGAGAGTAAAAGAGTAAACAATAGCTTTTCAAAACTAGTAGAAATGGGGAATGGTAAATGACTGTCATGATATACGGTGCAGCTTGTTCATCAACCAGAAAAGCAAAAGATTGGTTTAGAAAAAATAATATTAACTATATTGAACGAAATATTTTAAAAGATCCTTTAACGGTTCCAGAATTACAGCAAATTTTAAGTAGAACGGTAGAAGGAACGGAAGAAATAATCTCCACTAGATCAAAAGTGTACAAAGAACTAGAAGTAGATATTGATTCCCTACCTCTACAAGAATTACTAACATTGATTCACAAACACCCAAGACTACTTAGAAGCCCAATTATGCTAGACGAAAAAAGACTTCAAGTAGGCTTTCACATTGATGACATAAGGCAATTCTTACCAAGAAAAACAAGAGAACGCCAATGGCTCCAATGGCGCATGAACTACCTTCCAATGACAGAGATTGTGAAATGAAATAAGTTCTAGAATAGAATTGATGAGGTTGGTATTTAACTAAAATATTTCGGGAAAAGCAGAATGAAACGCTAAACTAGCTCCGGAAATATACGTAGACTCCTGTGGGAGGATAGGCTTAAGTGAGACCCCGCAGATGCACCTAGTCTGCAAGTAACGCTACGCAGTAGGCTTCCTCGGTGTAAGGCTGCAAAGAAGTTTATTCGAGTAGTAGCCTTGCTCACCATCCGCCTACGGCAAAGAAGACACTGCGAGGTCTTTTCGAGCAGATGTCGCACTTGTGCTGTGAAGTGCAAAGAAGACACTGCGAGGTCTTTTCGAGCAGATGTCGCACTTGTGCTGTGAAGTGCAAAGAAGACACAGCGAGGTACTTTCGAGCAGATGTCGCACTTGTGCTGGAAGTGAAAGCGAAGTATATTTCCGGAGCGGGTTATGTGCACAATCCATAGTCATTCGAATTTTTCTGTACTCGGAATACCATTATCCCAAGCTCTTTTTCTAACTCACAATAAATTTATTTCAATTTTATACCAAACTAGTTTATTATTAAATTTATATAGATATATATAAAGGAAGGTACCTATGTCGGAAGAGAATATATCGCGTTTAGAGATAAATGGTAAAGAAATCATTCTAATCGGTACAGCACATGTATCCAAAACTAGCGCAGAACAAGTAAAGCAAGTGATAGAATTAGAACAACCAGATTCCGTCTGTGTAGAATTAGATCAAGGCAGGTACAAATCGATAACAGAAGGAAACAAATGGAAAGAAACCGATATTTTTCAAATTATTAAAGATAGAAAAGCAACACTACTACTGATGAACCTTGCTATTTCCTCTTTTCAAAAGCGGATGGCTAGCCAGTTCGGTATAAATCCTGGTGAAGAAATGATTCAAGGAATTAAGTCAGCAAAAGAAATCGATGCAAATCTAGTACTAGCTGACCGCAATATCCAAACAACATTTTCACGGATTTGGCGAAACATTGGGTTAAAAGGAAAATTAATGCTTTTAGCACAAGTTATCGCAAGTATCTTCACTAAAGAATCGATATCTGAAGAAGAACTAGAGAAAATGAAGTCACAGGATATGATTGATTCCATGTTACAGGAATTTACCGAGAGCTTTCCGAAACTAAAAAAGCCTCTCATAGATGAGCGTGACCAATATCTTGCACAAAAGATTAAGGAAGCGCCAGGAGATAAAATCGTTGCGGTATTAGGTGCAGCACATGTACCTGGAATAAAGGAGCAAATTAAGACTGACCATGATCTTAAAACTTTGTCGCAACTACCTCCTAAATCAAAAATTCCCAAAATAATCGGATGGACAATTCCATTAATCATCTTAACACTAATCGTCCTAACCTTTATGACGAATCATGAAGCTGGATGGATTCAAGTCGTAAGCTGGGTTCTTTGGAATGGCTCCTTATCAGCTATTGGAACATTAATTGCATTTGGGCACCCGCTCGCTGTTCTAACGGCATTTATTGCGGCACCGATAACATCATTAGAGCCATTTCTTGCAGCAGGCTGGTTTGCTGGTTTTGTCCAAGCGTATTTTAAACGGCCGAGTGTAAAGGACTTTGAAAACTTGTCAGATGACGTCCATAGTTTTAAAGGATTTTGGAATAATAGGGTTACACGAGTTCTATTAGTTGTTATCTTTGCCAATATCGGAAGTTCTATTGGGACATTTATTGGTGGAGCTGATGTAATTCGCTTATTTTTAGAGCATCTGTAAGACATTTTTCTTTTAACTATGTTCTAAATATTTTAAAGTTAAAGTAACCATTAAATATATAGTTTTTGTAAATTTTAAGGGGGAACTATCTAGTGATCATTGCGATCATCATATTATTGTTTGTATCATTTTTCTTTTCAGGGAGTGAAACTGCCCTTACTGCAACTAATAAGATGAAATTACAAACAAAAGCAAGTAATAATGATAAAAAGTCCGAGAAATTATTGGATTTAGTTTCGAATCCGAGTGAGTTTATTACGACGATTTTAATTGGGAATAACATTGCAAATATACTTTTACCTACGTTGGTTACAATGGTAGCCATTGATTATGGTATTAACGTGGCGATAGCATCTGCTGTATTAACGATTACAATTATTGTGTGCTCTGAAGTAATTCCGAAATCAGTTGCTGCAACATTTCCAGATCGAATTTCATATATCGTCTACCCTGCCATTCGATTCTTTACCATTATTTTTAAACCGTTTACGCTACTGTTGAACGGGCTAACTGGTTTGATTATTAAATTATTATCAAAAGGTAATGAAGAAAATGTATCGATATCGAAAGAAGACTTACGAGCGATGGTTGATATTGCTGGAACAGAAGGAACGTTCAAGCAGGAAGAATCTTACCGTATCAAAGGTGTATTAGACTTCCAAGATTTAAATGTGAAGGATGTTATGAAAACACCTCGTATTGATATTGTTGCGGTTCCACATGATGCAACTTATGAAGAAGTTCGGGATATCGTGATCCAAAATCAATATACAAGATATCCCGTATATGAAGGCGAAATCGACAATATTGTCGGGGTTTTCCATTCTAAATATCTATTAAGTTGGTCGATTGAACCGGAGAACACATTGGAATCTTATTGTGACTTAAATCCGATGGTATTCTTCGAGTTTCATTCTATTGAAATGGTATTCCATCAAATGACCAGGGAAAAAAAGCATTTAGCCGTAGTATTAGATGAATACGGTGGGACTGAAGGTATTATAACTCATGAAGATATTATTGAAGCTATGATTGGACTAGAAATTGAAGATGAGATGGACTTAGAGAGTGAGAAGCTAGTAGAAAAATTAACCGATTCCGAAATCATTTGTGACGGTAAAATCACTCTACACCGGTTAAACTCCATCTTCAATACAGAAATACCAGAGGAAGAAGATGTATTATCTGGATATTTATTAACGGAGTTTAATCAATTTCCACAGCAAGGTGACGTACTAGAAAAAGATAATCTTATCTTTAAAATACTAGAAGTTGACGGCAGAACACTAAAGCAAATTCAAATTTTAAAAGATGATTTAGCAGAAGTGGAAGAAGGATAATATTGGATAGTTTATAAAAGGGAAATTAGATTAGGGATAAAAAAGTAAATAACTTTTTAAAATCATAGGCTTCGTCATTTTTGACGGAGCCCTTTTTATAGTAGTCATAAGCTAAATCAGAAACGTACTTACAGTTAATAAAAGTAGAATAGGAGCAACACAAATGTATAGTGTTACTCCTACTCTTACAGCATACTCTAGTGTCCTATATTTATTTTTTTTTAACTGGAATCCAAACCTCACTATAAGCATAATCCTTCTTATGTTCATCCATTTTAGTAAACGAAAAAGATGGGGCATTCACCACTTCATAATCAGAAGAAGGAAGCCATTCTGAATATGTTTTTGCCATTGTATCTTGTAATGTAGATGGGAAAGGTCCTTCACTTGGGAAGATTGCCCAGGTGAGTGCTTTGACCGGAACTTTAACTAATTGGTCACTTACCTCATTTTTAGTCGTTAAAACCCCTATCAAATGAGTTAGATCTCCTTCTTCTTTCAAGAAATTGGCATCAGCATCATACGAAGCATTTACTATTTCGTAAGGCTCGATATTTTGAAGGGAATGCATTTCTTCTTTTTGTTCGTCAGTTATGCTTTTCGCAAGTTTTACAATCTCGTCATTAACCCCTTCAAATTGCATAGGTACGCGTTTACTTACACCGACCAAATTGAAAGCTGGTTTATCTTCAATTCTATATTCCATTGAAACTCCTCCTTTAACTGTAATTACAAATGAAAGTTTGGGAAATGATTTGCTTACTCCTTTTTTGATCACATCTGAAGGCAAAAAGCCACTCCACTTTTTAAAAGCTCTAGTAAATCCGTCGACCGATTGATAACCATATTTAAAAGCAACATCCGTCACTTTCTCTCCGTTCAATAACTCCTTATTTGCTTCCGATAATTTTCTGTTTTTAATATATTCACTTAGCGGTAGACCAGAAAGATAAAGAAATATCTTTCTAAAGTGATAATCGGAAACCCCTGCATATTCAGAAATGTTTTCAAGAGATAGGTCATCTGTTAAACGATCTTCTATATAGTCAATCACTAGGTTTAATTCCTTTAACAAAATATCCCTCCTTTCAGGACTTATCATAACAAAGCTACTTTTCAAATACTCGACATTTTTAATACAAATAATATCGAACACTAGCGATTAAGTAAACTCGCGACTAGAGAGGGGAGCGTAAAAGTGGATTGCTTATATGTTGTTAACTATATTTTGCGAATGTTATGTTAGTATTAATTTTAACTATATTCATTTTAGGAAGTGTTCATGGTGATGGAGAATTTAAAGTCGGATTGTAAAAATTGCTTCGGATTGTGTTGTGTAGCATTGCCTTATGGGAAATCTGCTGATTTTCCACTAAATAAAGCAAGTGGTGAACCGTGCCGAAATTTATGTTCAAACAACTTATGTTCTATACATGACAAACTGAGGGAGTCAGGTTTTCAGGGGTGTGTATCATACGAATGCTTCGGTGCTGGCCAGCATGTTTCACAGTCTATTTATAATGGTCAAGATTGGCGTGAGAACGAAGAACACGCCAAAGAAATGTTCGATGTATTTATTGTCGTTCAACAACTACATGAGATGCTTTGGTATCTCCAACAAGCTCTAACGTTAAAGGAGGCACAGTCACTCCAAGAATACCTGAAAAAGATTTATGAAGAAACAGTAGAATTAACCGAAAAAGAGCCAGAAGAGATTTTAAAAATAGATCTTGTTGCACATAGAAGTAAGGTTAGTGCTTTATTAATAGAGTCAAGTAAATTGTATAGATCCCACAATAATATAAAAGGTAAAAAGTTGAGGGAGAAAATAGATTACTTAGGAGCAAATCTTAAAGGGCTAAACTTACAAGGTGAAGATTTTCGGGGGAAACTGTTGATGGCATCAGATTTAAGTCACAGTGATCTGAGGAGATCTGATTTTATTGGTGCAGACCTTCGAGATGCTGATTTAAGTGGGGCTGATTTGACAGAGGTTTTATTTCTTACACAGTCACAGATTAATTCAGCCATGGGGGATGAGCATACAAAGATTCCTAGTTACTTAGAAAGACCTGCCCATTGGATTACAAAAAACGTTTCCTAAATAATGTCAATAATGGGTGAACTTAGAAGGAAGTAGCAACTGTTCGGTAAAATAAACATAGAAACGGCCTTATCATAAGGTATGTATAAGTAGACATAAACTATTTGCTTTTAGGTTATACTAAATAAAAAGTATAAAGGAGAAGTGAAATGGAAGATACATCTACCTTTGTAACAAAATTTAATGAACGGAAAAGAAAAGATGATCTAAATAGGAAAAGACAAGGTGGAGGCAATCGTTCTGACCGTTTGCCTAATAAACGACATTGAGTTATTCAGTTTAACTAAAAAGAAGCGAGGGCTTATTATTTATGGAGCCCTCGCTTCTTTTTTTCATTTATATAAAATTAACGTACAGTTTTTAATGCACGG
This sequence comes from Ornithinibacillus jepli, assembly GCF_047228935.1. Taxonomy (NCBI): domain Bacteria; kingdom Bacillati; phylum Bacillota; class Bacilli; order Caryophanales; family Bacillaceae; genus Ornithinibacillus; species Ornithinibacillus jepli. The sequence continues at coordinate 297,099 of NZ_JBFEGG010000002.1, read as the reverse complement.
CTCCATGCAATAACTTGGTCTAACATACCGTTAGCATTGTCTGCATGGTAATCAGCTGGTTTGAATACAGAGAAGTTTTCAAAGTCAGCAAGTAGTGAGAATGTTACAGCTGTACGTACATCTGCCACTTGAAGCTCACCTAAGATTAGGCGTAGATTTTCATGAGCACGCGTACCACCTAGGCTACCGTATCCAACGAAACCAGCAGCTTTATTGTTCACTTCTGGGTTTAAGTAATCAAGTGCATTTTTCAATGCGCCACCAACAGTGTGGTTATATTCAGGTGCGATAAATACATAACCATCAAAAGAAGCCATTTTTTCAGACCAAGCTTTTGCTGCAGCTTGATGTTCTTCTTTTTGTGAAGCTTTAGAGCCTAAGAATGCTAGATCATAGTCAGCTAGATCAACTAACTCATATTCTACACCTTCGTCATTACGATTTTTTGCGAAGTTTACCATCCAGTCAGCAACTGCTTGACCATTACGTCCTTCACGTACACTACCTAAAACAATACCGATTTTTAACATGTAAATTCCTCCTCTATAGTTGTGTTTATCGATTGAATTAACGGTAATTCATAACTAATTATCATTAATTCAAGATATATGAATTCAACATTAGTTATCTTATCATGTCCATCGGTAAAATTGCAACTATAATGAATGATTATTTATTATTTACTTACAAAAAGTAATTAAGGAGAAAAAGCTATTCTTCACCCTTTTAAAAATAGAGTAAAGAATAGCTTTTTTCTATTTAAAATTCATGATTTGCTAACTCAGTAGCGATTGCATCTTCTATACTTCTAATATTACTAGAGGAGCCTAAGTAATTGTTGACCATAATCGAGAATATCAGCTTTTGACCATTCTTTGCTGTTACATAACCAGATAAGGAAGATACTCCTGTTAAAGAACCGGTTTTAGCTTTTACATTATTTGCTGCTGGGGTGTTATTCATGCGGTAGCGCAGTGTACCACCTACAAGACGCTCTGAATTTCCTGCGACAGGTAAAGAGTGTTCAAAAGCCGGATACCATGCTTCGTCCTGCACCGCATAAAGTAATTGGGAAAGCTCGTTAGCTGGGATTACGTTTTTATGGGACATACCAGAACCGTCCCTCAGTAAAATCGTATTACCGTTTACGCCATATTGGGTAACGACATCTTTAAGAACCTCAAGCCCTTTATCCCAACTACCTTCATCATGTACGACCTTACCCATTTCTTTTGTAAGTGTCTCACCATGCCCGTTATTACTTAACTTCATAAATGGTACAAGTAATTCTTCTAGTGTCATCGATTGTTTCGATGCTAATACATTCGCATCCGTTGGTGTTACTCCAGTCGTCGCATTGCTGTTTCCGATAAACATAATACCGTTTTCCGTAAGTGATTTCTTGAATACATCAAGCGCGTAACCAGTTGGTTCCCAAATGGAGACCCAAGACCTTGCCATGGAGCCTTCGACCGGTATTACGCCTTCAATAACAATATGATTGGATCCATGCTCTCTTTCAATAGAAATAGCCCGGCTGTGATCAGAGCTTACTGTATTTGCATTGTTGATAATCGTGACATAATCCGTATGAGGTGTCAGCTTTACAATGGGTTTTCCGCCTACTTCTTTGGCAGGATAAACTTCCACAATGACGGTAGAAGCATCATAGTCCTCGTTAGGAGATAGCGTTAGTGCGGAAACTTGTGCCCCTGTATAGAATGGTTCGTCAGACCAGTTTAAATCTTGAGAAAGCCTGACATCGTCATACCACGTATCATCTCCAATTAAATTGCCTTTAATTTTTTTAATCCCTTTTGCCTTTAAATCCGCTGCTAATTGATCTAAGTCTTTCTTTAATAAAGTCGGATCCCCTTTTCCTTTTAAATACAGATTTCCTTGAAGTACTCCGCCTTTAATAGTCCCATCGGTTAACACTTCCGTTGAAAATCGATAGTCTGGACCAAGGGTTTCCAGTGCTGCGATACTAGTTAAAATCTTCATATTCGATGCAGGGTGTAAACGATGGTCTCCAAAATAAGAAAATAATAGCTCTCCTGAATCCGCATCCCGAACGCTTACCCCAGTAGTTGATCCATCTAATGCGTTATTTCGTAAAATTTCATTCAGTTTATCCGCTAACGATTCTACATTAGTCTCTTCATTGGAGGCGTTTACAGGCTGGGCTTCATTTTGGATGATGAATGGAACCGTTATGATGAAAACAAATAATACGGCAATTAACCCTAACTTCCATTTCTTTGCTGTATTCATTGCTTCACTCCTTTATACATTTTTTACATATATATGAAATGACGGAATAGCTTATCCTAGGTATAAAGTATACTTTGGTAGTATTTCCAATGGAAGAAACGGTTTAAACAGTGTAGAAGTTTAAGAAATTTTATTAATAGCGATACAAATATCTACATTTGATTCACTTTTGTCATTCCAAACTTCGAGGTCATAACCTAATGGAAATAGGCGATTTTCTTGTAGCCACTTATTGTAGAGGAAATCATAAGTTTTATATAGATCCGATTTTGATCCTGTATGCTTACAATTAACATACATATTTTCTTCTATCGTGTAAAGACCTGTATCATCAGGACCATTATTCATGCTTTCCACCTCATAGCCAATAATTAAGCTTTCCTTACTTTTAAATGGATTAAACTGTTCCATCATCGGATAAATATGAACGACTAATACATCTTGACCAACTTTATTTGGTATTGATTCCGAAATAGACTTAAGGCGAGAAACCGTCTGCTGGATGACTTCCCTTTCCTGTTCGTCGTAAAGATTGGTGGGAAGGCGATATCCAATGAGTTGAAACGATTTTTTCTTAATAATTTTTGGTCCCAAGCTGATACACCTCCATATTTTTATCCACCATTCATATTCTGACGACCCCTAAAATATGCCTAAACAGCTTGTCCTAATTTTGGAATGATGTAGGGATTCTTGCATAGAAATGTATAAAACGATATTTTTGGGGGGCGAGTGAGATGGAAGAAGTGCTAACGGTGACAGAAGAGGAGTTAAAGCAGTATTTTGAATTGAATAAGCAGAAAAAAGAAATTGAAGACGAGATGAACCGTTTAAAGAAAAAGTTTCATGAAGTATTCGATACATCTTTCGGAAAACAAGCAAAGGGCGAGCTGCAGCAAGGTAATTATAAGCTACAACGACAAATAAGAACGTCAACTAGCTATGATGATATGGGAACGGTAACGAAATTAGAAGAACTAAACTTGAAAGAATTTATTATAGAGACAAAAATACCGGATACAGAAAAGCTTGAATCAGCTATCAAGTTAGGGTTAGTTGAGGAAGAGGATTTCAAAGATATTAAAAAAACAAGGGTTACCCAAACGATAGTAGTCAAGGAGACGTTTACGAGTGAAAAATAAATGTTATGTACTAGCTAGAGTGTTTTCTAGCTAGTTTTTTTTATGGAAAAGCAGTCACATCATCTATTTTTAGCTTTAAATTTACAGAAAATTCACGATTGCTTAGCGATAACTTAAACTTACTCTTTTACACTTAAGGTAGTTACTAACGTGTAAGGGGTGAGATAAATGAAATTCCTATTCAAGGTAAGTGTTTGTCTTTCCGTCATATTAATTTACATTACTTATTAAGAAGGGGGGACCCGTTTTGAAATACTTTTATCATATGTACGCACTCGATTGTAAATCATTTCATTTTATTAATCAGCATTTTGATCATAAACGGTTAAATCCTTTCTTTCGTACAATTACTAATCTTGGTGGGGCGACTTTTACAATTACTGCAGTACTACTTCTTATCCTACTTTCTTCTGGACCAATACGAACAACCGCCATCGCCAGCGCATTAGCTTTAGCAATTAGTCATATTCCTGTAGCAATTATGAAAAAGCTATATCCACGCAAACGACCATATTTAGTTTTAGAAAATAGTCATGTCATGGAAAACCCGTTAACTGACTGCTCGTTTCCTTCGGGCCACACGACAGCGATTTTTTCGGTTGTTACGCCATTCATTTTACTATATCCGATTCTTCTTATTGCCTTACTTCCAATAGCTTTTCTAGTAGCATTATCTCGTGTTTATCTTGGCTTACATTACCCGTCCGACATTATTGTAGGCAGTATGCTAGGTGTAAGCTCTGGAATAATCTGTTTTTACTTGTTAGTAAATGGAACGGCTGTTTATTAAAATTAGGGGGAATTAAGCATGAAAATCGCAATTTTTACGGATACGTTTGTACCAGATGTAAATGGGGTCGCAAAAACGTTGAAACGATTTACCGATTACTTAAGCAGTAAAGGGTATGAATATCGAGTTTTTGCTCCAAAAAGTGCTAGCCAAAGCCTATATTCAAGTGATATACATCGATTTAAAAGCCTCCCATTTTTCCTATATCCTGAAATTAGGCTTGCTCTCCCTAATATGCTTCATGTTCGCGATGAACTTCTTCAATTCAAACCAGATATTATTCATGTTGCAACGCCATTTAATGTTGGTTTATGTGGCTTACATTATGCAAAAAAGTTAAATATACCGCTCGTTGGGTCATACCATACCGACTTTGATAAGTATTTGGAGTATTATGATTTGCAGTTCTTAACTAAAGTACTATGGCGTTATATGGGCTGGTTCCACCGTCCAATGCGAAAAATTTTTGTTCCTTCCATGGATACATTAGAGAATTTAAAAAAACACGGTTTTGTTAATTTGGATATTTGGCCAAGAGGGATTGATTGCAATGCGTTCCATCCGAACTTGAATCCAAATGCGATTCGGAATAAATATCAAATAAAAGAAAAGTATATCTTATTATATGTAGGACGAATTGCACCGGAAAAAGATGTATTGCTACTCCCGGATATACATGAACAACTGCCGGACAATATAAAAGATGACGTTCATTGGCTAATTGTAGGAGAAGGGCCAAGTAAAGAGGAACTTATGAGTAGAGCGATAGGCAACATGACGTTTACTGGATTTTTATCAGGTCCAGATCTTGCGCATGTTTATGCAGGAAGTGATCTATTCGTTTTCCCATCACCAACTGAAACATTCGGAAATGTCGTACTCGAGGCACTTGCTAGTGGAACACCGGCAATTTGTGCCAATGCCGGGGGAGTACGGACAATCGTAAAAGATAAACAAACTGGTCTCTTATGTGGAGAAAAAAACATCACACACTTCGCAAGTGCTATAGCGGAGTTACTATTAGATAGAAGAAAGCGAACAGAAATGAGCTTAAACGGCAGACAATACGCATTAACACAAACATGGGACAGCATCTTTGAAGCGTTGTTAACTAATTATGAAGTAGCCATAGAAGATAGAAAAATGGGTGTCCTTGCTTAAAAAAGCCTTATGAAGGCTTTTTTAATATGATACTATACCAACTATCTTCCACTCATCACGGTTATCCTTTGAAACAAGGACATGGTCCACGACACCCATTGTTTCCCCGTCCAATTCCACTTCTAAATCCAAAATAACCAAGTAGTTTTCATTAGCACCTAATAATGGTTCGAACTGTGGTGCAACAGACACATCCTCTGTAATCTCTTCGGTTGACCGGATATCAATATTTCCAATACCCCATCCATCTAATGTTTGTCTATCCTTAAATGTATTGATAAAATCTCTTTCGGTAAACCCGATATACTCTAAATACATAGGTGAAATATAATCCAGTGCATCCTCGAAATTACCTTCTTTTATCTTGTCATAATAAGTAAAAGCGACTTCTGCTGATGCGTGTTCAAATTCTCTCGAGCTTTCTTCCTCATTACCACATGCCGCTAAGAATACAAAAAGCAGCAATCCAATAAAGCTAAAAACAAGTTTTTTCATGACTTTCTCCCTTCATACATTCTCAACACAAAACAATATATGAAAGGAGTGGATTGACCGATACTTATCCATTGGAAAAATGTTTCAAAAAAGCTCAATTAATCCTCGCATAGTACGGTTTTGTTAAGTCAAAACTATACTTACAAAGGAGAAAATAGGAGGAGAGAGTATTGGATATAGAACGCGCAGAACAGATTGTTAACTCGGATGTATTTGTAAACGTTCATTATCATGGAATACCAGTTTATATTCAGGAAGTGAATCAAAACACAGCTAAAATATTTCCGTTAGATGCCATTAATCAAGTGCAAGAAGTTGATTTAGATGGGCTTAGTGAAACTGGTCCAATTATTTTACATTAGGAGGGGAAAATAAATGCATCGTATGAGAGCGGAAGAAATCGCGCAGTCACCAGAAATGAAAAATGTAATATATAACGGAAAACAAGTCTATATTCAGCAAGTAAATGATAATAATACCGCAAGAATCTTCCCGTTAGATGATCCGGAAAGCGAAATGGATGTGCAGCTTACAAATCTGTATGAACAAATATAAAAAACCTCCCAAAATAGGAGGTTTTCTGCCTGTTTATGCCATCCATTTTGGTGGGGTGTTTTTATCCCAATAGATTTCCCCTAATAGATGATGTGTTTCAAAATTGTCGTCTTTTAAATGGTAATGGAAGTTAAACCAATAACCATCTTGTGGTCGATTGTCACGTCTTACGTGAAACTTTGCAATATCTTCATTTTTCAACTCATTAAATACATTAAAAATACGTTCACCATAACCGTTAGATGGTTGTTCTGTAATAGAAATATATGTTAAATCTTCATTTGCAAGAATAGATTGTAATGCCAATTCAATATTAGGTAAGATGACCTGATTGAATTCATCTTCTACTTTTTCATAAATTTTCGGACCGAACTTCGCTAAGCTTTGTTCTCGAGCCTTTTCCGTTAAGGAGCTGATGGTATCTGCTTCTTCTACAATCTCTGTCTGAATGTTAACAGGAATTGCACGAGTATCATTATCTTTTGGACTTATAACCTCGTTATTATCCTCATCGGCAATTAAATAAGTAGGCGTATATAATCCAAGGGTTAAGATTGCGATTAAAGCTACGGCTAATTTTCTCATCCACAGATTCATCATAAATTCCCCTTTTCTCTTCTTAGTAAATTTTATCACGATATTTTCAAAGATGTCTACTGCGGAAAAGATAGAAATAGAAAAATAGGAAAATAGACTTAAAATTGAATCTAGTAAATTCAAGTAGAAATTTACAAACGCTTTACAATTACAACATATCTACTTAATATTCGTCTCTTATACTTAGACATGTGAGAGGGGATAACCTCTTAACTTAAAAACATAAATTGCACTTTGGGGAGGACAATTTAGATGAAATTCAAAAAGTATTTAATGTTCCTATTTGTAGCTGCTTTAGCAGTAATGCTAGTAGCTTGTGGGGATAGCGAAGGGGATAACAACTCAGAAGACAATAGTGGTTCAGACAATGCTTCTGAAGAAACAAATAACGGAAGTGAAACTGATTCAGGTGAAGATGCTTCTGAAGAATTAGAAGGTAGTGTAGTAATCGATGGATCTGGTACGGTTTTCCCATTAATGTCCAGAATCGCTGAGGAATATATGGTAAATGAACAACCAAACGTTTCAGTTGAAGTAAGCCGTGCAGGAACTTCAGCAGGATTTGAAAAGTTCTTACAAGAAAACGGAACAGACTTTAACGATGCATCACGTTATATTAAAGATGAAGAAAAAGCAAAAGCTGAAGAGTTAGGTATTGAAGTTTTAGAAATGAAAGTTGCTCTTGATGGTTTAACAATCGTAACACACCCGGATAATGACTGGGCTACTGAATTAACTCCGGAACAAGTAATTTCTATTTTCACTGGTGAGTATACGAATTGGTCTGACGTAAATCCGGACTGGCCAAATGAAAAGATTCAAACTTATGGTCCAAATGAAAACCACGGAACATATGAGTTCTTCTATGAAACAATTCTTGAAGAACAAGATTTAGCAAGTGATATCAATCTTCAACAAGAATACTCAACTCTAGTAACATTAGTTTCAGAAGATGTAAATGCAATTGGATTCTTCGGATTTGGTTACTATGACAGCAACAAAGACAGTCTAAACGCTGTATCAATCGACTTTGGTGATGGTCCTGTAGCTCCTTCACTAGATACAATTGCTGAAGATGGCGACTATGCAGGATACACTCGTCCAGTATTCACTTACTTGAATGTAAACAATGCAAAAGAAAAAGCACAAGTTCTTGACTATGCTATCTATGTAATGGAAAACAACAATAGATTAGCTGGTGAAACTGGATTTGCTCCAATTCCTGAAGAAGAAGCACAAGCTCTAGTTGATGAGCTTGAAGCATTAAAAAAATAATTGAATAGTAACTAACATAGAACTTTACTAAACAAATACCATAAGATGAGGGCTAAGTATGCTCTCATCTTATTGTGAGTTTTAGATTTGGAAGGAGAGCTGACGGAATTGGCAGCTAACAGCAAGCTTAAGAGCGATAATGCGATAGATGTTAAGAGTATGATAGAGAAAAATAAGCAATCCAAGAGTTTCTCAGCAATTACGGAAAAAATTGTTCCCATACTGCTGTTTCTGTTTGCGATTATAACGGTACTCACGACAGTTGGTATTGTAATGACATTACTCACGGAAACGATTGAATTTTTTAAGGCTGTTCCTATTTGGGAATTCTTTACCGGTACGGTGTTAAAACCAATTAGCCAGGATCCACAATTTGGTGTATTACCACTTATTAATGGAACGATTATTTCTTCCTTGATTGCGATGCTAGTTGCAGGACCAATTGGACTAATGGCGGCAATCTATTTAAGTGAATATGCATCCGATCGTGTAAGAAGAGTACTAAAGCCAATGCTTGAAATACTAGCAGGTATTCCGACAATCGTTTACGGATTCTTTGCTTTCACATTTGTTACGCCACTAATTCGCTCTATTTGGCCGGAAGTTGGTGCGACGAACATTTTAAGTCCAGGTATTGTAATGGGGATTATGATCATTCCAATGATTGCCTCGTTATCTGAGGATGCGATGTCATCAGTACCGAATTCCATCCGTGAAGGTGCGCTAGGGCTTGGTGCGACAAGACTGGAAACGACATTTAAGGTTGTTATGCCAGCAGCGTTATCTGGTATTATAGCATCTTTTGTACTTGGTATTTCCCGTGCAATAGGCGAGACGATGATCGTAACGATTGCAAGTGGTAGCTCGAAAAACTTTACCTTTGATATTACCGAGTCGATGCAGACAATGACCGCCTATATCGTTGAAGTTTCTGGTGGTGAAGCGGCTGCAGGTACAACTATTTATTACAGCCTATACGCAGTAGCAATGACACTATTTGTCTTTACACTTATTATGAATCTACTTGCTAGGTATGTCTCTCGTAAGTTCAGGGAGGAATATTAAGATGAAATATATTAATGCAGAACAAGTATCTAAACGTATGGGTACACGAATTGCGAAAAATAATTTATTAAAATATATATTCTTTGGTGCAACAGTATTCGGACTTATTGTATTAGCAATCCTAATTTACCGAGTTGTAGTCGATAGTTTAGGATGGATTGATTGGAACTTTTTAACTGGTAGATTATCAACAGATGCAGAACGGGCAGGCATTATGGGTGCCATCCTCGGTACCGTTTGGATGATGCTAGTTGTAGCACCTGTGACCTTAATACTAGGTATTGGAACGGCAATCTACTTGGAGTTATATGCGAAAAAAGGACGTTTTCAATCGCTAATTCAAACAAATATTGCCAACCTAGCCGGAGTTCCTTCTATTGTTTATGGAATATTAGGATTAACGATCTTTGTACGTGCAATGGAACTAGGAAATATTATTTTAGCGGGTGGTCTAACGCTTTCCCTATTAATTTTACCGATTGTTATTGTAGCAGCACAAGAAGCTATTCGTGCGGTGCCAGGTTTCCTAAGTGAAGCATCCTATGGCATGGGAGCAACGAAATGGCAAACGATTAAAAATGTCATTTTACCAGCTGCATTACCAGGTATTTTAACCGGTGCAATTTTAGCATTATCCCGTGCGATTGGGGAAACTGCACCACTAACTGTAATCGGAATTCCAGCATTAATTATTCCGTTTCCTGAAGGCATCTTCGATAAATTTACAGCACTACCAATGCAAATTTATTATTGGACATTAGATTCATCATTAGTAGCGGAATATGCCAACCTTGCAGCAGCAACTATTGTGGTCTTATTAGTTTTATTATTCGTATTGAATTCTGCGGCAATTTTCATCCGCAATAAGTTCCAACAACGTTTCTAAGCAAAGGAGGAAAAGCGTTTTGAGTCTGTTAACAGTTAAGGAGAATAGTAGTATGGTAAAAAGTAATATAGAAGTATTACAATCTGCACAAGCGAATAAGAATGTTGTTTTTGATACAAAGGACCTTAACCTTTGGTATGGGGAGACACATGCTTTAAAAGATATTAACCTATCTATTAATGAGAAAGAAGTTACAGCTATCATCGGTCCATCAGGCTGTGGTAAATCAACGTATTTAAAAACGTTAAACCGTATGGTAGAACTAGTTCCAACAGTGCGGACAACTGGCGAAATTACGTATAAAGGTAGAAGTATTCTAGATCGTTCGTTTAAAGTAGAAGATCTAAGAACCCATGTTGGAATGGTATTCCAAAAGCCAAATCCTTTTCCAAAATCGATTTATGATAATATTGCTTACGGACCAAGAATCCACGGTATCCGCAATAAAAAAATCTTAGACGAGATTGTTGAGAAAAGCTTACGAGGTGCTTATATTTGGGATGAAGTTAAGGATCGATTAAAAGAAAATGCTTATGGTCTATCTGGTGGACAGCAACAACGTCTATGTATTGCCCGTACACTAGCAATTGAGCCAGACGTTATTTTAATGGATGAACCAACATCTGCACTTGACCCGAAATCTACGTTAAAGATTGAAGACCTTGTTCAAGAGCTTAAAAAGGATTACTCCATTATTATCGTAACGCATAATATGCAACAAGCGGCTCGTATTTCTGATCGCACTGCTTTCTTCTTAAATGGAGAAGTGGTAGAGATGGACGAAACCGATACAATTTTCACAAAACCAACAGATAATCGTACGGAAGATTATATTTCTGGTCGTTTTGGGTAAACTATATAATGAATTTCATCTTCCCCCTTTGATGAATATAGAAAAGACTGGCTGTTTTGGCCAGTCTTTTTGTGTTTTGTTTAAGTTTAGATGAATCTGTTCCCTTTTCATGGTGGGAGAACTAGATAAGGTAATAGATAAACGTTATCTAATTCCTTTTCACAGCTGAATCTACAAAAAGGAAACAGACAAGCTTCATCTAATCCCTTTTCAATTATGAGTGATTAAATATGTATTAGATAAGCCAAGTTTATTACCTTTTCCAAGAATCAGAAACAACAGTCAACCACTATCTATTCCCATTAAGAGCTAAATTGAAATAAAAAAGGAACAAACCTTAATCGATCTGTTCCCTCCCAAGTATCACAACTGAAGCCACTACTGAATATGAAACTGCTTCGTACTATTAGTAAGTGATTTCGATATATCTGTAAGCTTCAAACCAACCTCATGGGTATGCTCCATTTGTTTCATTTGACTTTCACTACTTGCCAGCATTTCCTCAGCACTCGCTAATGTTTCTTGTGAGACTGATAAAAAGCCGATTGTTTCTTTTTCTAATGATGGTAACAATTGCTTTAAATCTTTTAGTTCACCTTGTACTCCTTGAAGCTCTTTACTTACCTCAAATATTTCCTGCATCATTTCATCAATGGAATACTTAGCTTCATTAGATTTTACTAATGTATTCGTCGTTTTCTTTAACATCGTATCAAATTCTTCCGTTGCAGTTTGGGTTACTTTTTCCATATTGGTAATGGACTCGGTTATCTGTTCCGCAGCGCTAGAGGACTGTGCTGCAAGTAAGCCGACCTCACTTGCAACAACTGCAAACCCTTTACCTGCCTCGCCTGCACGTGCAGCTTCAATCGATGCGTTTAATGATAATAATTTGGTCTGTTCGGCTATTCCTTGAATTAATCCGACAAGTTGATTAATTGATTTAGAATAGGTTTGAACATGCTGAATTGTTTTCGTTAAGTGCTCAAACTCTTGTTTAAATGTATCAATCGTACTAATTAACTCTGTCATACTCTTTTCTCCATGTTGAGCGGAGCTGTCCATTTGACCTGCGCTAGCAAAAATGTCTTCCATGCTAGTAATCATTTGTTCTATCTTTTCCTTCATCATTCTAAAAGATTCAGAACTTCCTTCCGAGCTACTAGCCGTTTGTTCCGCCCCGGATTTCACCATATGTATGGCATTGATTAAATCCTGACTAGATGCAAGGGTGCTCTCAGAAGAATGCTGTAGTTCTGTACCGGTACGTTCCAAGCTAATGGTGGTGTCTTTAATTTGATGAAGCATCGTGCGCATATGGGTAATCATTGCATTATAACTTTTATATAAAGAAGAAATCTCAGGTATTTTCGTACGGATAACGGTCTCGTCATCTCGTAAATCACCGTTCCGTACTTTTTTCATTTTTTCTCTCAAGATAGAAAGCGGCTTCGAGATGTTATTAGCAAATATCGAAATCACCAATGTCCCTATTAGAATACTTACGATAATTATTCCAATCATAATATAAGCCATTTGATTAATTGGCCCCATATACGATTGCGTCGGTACGAGCAATACATATTTTGCACCAAGGTCTTCCATATCCTTAATACTTAGTGTGAAATTTTCACCGTCTATGGAAGTATATAAAATGCCGTCTTCTGCATTTGCTATCTCTTCTAGTAAAGATTCCGATATGTTAGGTAGTGTATTCTCACTTACTTTAAAAGGAATAACCTCATTATTTTGTATGTAAAAATAATCCGAAACAATTTCATCATTGGTAAGCTTTGTCTGTTGATCTCGTATGTTCATGTTTACTTGCTGCATGAAATAATCGTATTGATCTTCACTAGGATAGACAAATTTTAAACTATCCACAATGTTTTCCATTAAGTCTGCTTCTCGTATGAGTCTATTTTCTATGGATTCCATTGTTGTATGACGGGAAATAGTGTATGAACTTACTCCTACTGCAACGACTGTGAGCGTTAATAGAGTTATGAAGATAGTAAGGATACGGGCTCTTAGGCTTCTTTCTCGTTTGTTTCGGCTTATTTTCTTATCCGTGTTCAATGTTAAACCTCCACACTAGAATTGTTTTATATAGTAAATTATACCAATGCATTGTAAATACAATATTAAGTTAGTGTGAAGAATCTAGTGCTTTTGACTTATAGGGAGGTGAGTAGAACCTCCCTCGTCTCTAGATAAATTCGATAGATTCTGCAATATCCCTAATATGCAGCTCATTCGACCAAAGAATAAAATATTGATATACCTGATCGTTTATCAAAATTGGATTTGGAAAGCGAACGATGAAGGCTGCTTGATTCTCCATTTCTGGAATTTGATCGGGAGAAGGGAAGATATAGCAGCCCTCTTGATTGTGAATACTCGTATGCAATATGGTTGGGTTAGTTCCATATGGCATAAGTTGGTGGAATGCTTCATTATGGCAGACAGATTCAATTGATCCAGGTGAGGAGATGGCATCAACTTGAAAAAAGCCATCCGTCCCCTCGAATCGATTAGGCGTTACTTGCACCCAACTTGCAGGGTATTGAAGTCTTATTTGATACATGGTGTTTTGATAGGTTGCTCGTTTTCCTTTGACAACTGGCGCCCATTGTACTGCCATTATATTGGGATGGGTAAGAAGCTTTCGTACGGTATAATCCTGAATATTTACTAACCATAGCTCTGTTCCTGGGGTATCCACATTACAACCTGAAATATAAGCAATCTTTGCTCCATCCGGAGACCAATCCAATGGTGCGGTAAAACAATTTGAAATCGCGACGGTCATTTCATCTGTTCCTTGATTCGTCGTGGTCCTAATTAAGGAATGATAACCAAGTTCTTCGAATGCAGTCGCACTAAATGCAATTAGATTGGAATCTTGTCTCCAATCTGGGAAGTAATTTTTCCCTAAAGGACCACCTTGAACCTCTCTTACCTCGCTGGTTGATAAGTCTACGATATAGATAATCGATACACTTACACCAGGTGAGGTATATAACGCATAACGCCCATCAGGTGAAAGTCTGACGTAATTCAGCCTACCACCTGTATTGGTAGTGAGTTGTGTTAGATTCGTTCCATTAATTCGAATTCGGTATAACTGACTTATTCCATTTTCATCTGGTGCTTGGAAAAGTAAATGATAGCCATCAGGAAACCATTGTACATCGGTTGCATCTGTTTGTGTGATAGTTTGGATAGTGTGTGAGGAAATATCGTAAAGATAAATCGTGTTTCCTTTCGTATATGCGAGCCTTCTCCCATTTGGAGACCAATCTAGAAAAGCTCCATCCTGCTCGGATAATTGGTCAATTCGTGTAATGTTGCCTGTAGTCACCTCGATGATATAGATGATGTAATCTCTTCCGACAAAAGCAATCCTTTCACTATCTGGGGACCAGAACGGGATGGAAAAAGATTCTGCTAGTCCATTTGTTAGTTGATGTGTATTCCCGTTTGCAACATCATAAAGCCACACATCAAAACGATTAGATTCTCCTGCGATATACGCAATGATCCCATCCTCACCAAGCGGTGCATATGGAATAATGAGTCTCATTCCTGGGTAGATGGTAGTTGAAGCTAATTGATTAACATTTTGGATGAGTTTTACGTTTACTTTTCCGGCTGTTGTAACGTTATAACGTAATCCAATGGAATATAATGAATCGCCTGGCTGAACGATATAATATGGAACTCCAGGAGGCACTTCTAATAACTGTCCTGGAAAAATAGTATAGGGGGCTTGTAAATTGTTTGCCTGGATTAAAGTAGTTAATGGAATGTTAAACCGTGAAGCAATGAGATAAAGTGTGTCGCCAGATTGTACTCGATATCGATTAACTCCTGGTGGAATAGAAAGCTGCATACCAATAAAAAGCTGGTCGGGATTAGATAGGTTATTGGCAGCAACTATCGAAGCAATCGAAACCCCAAAACGGTTTGCGATAGTACTTAATGTATCACCAGACTGAACAGTATAAAAAGTTTGCATGTTCTCCCTCCGAAAAAAGTATTTATAAGTTAGGATATTCACCTAGATAGAAATGGGTTCTGAGGGACTTTTAAAGAGGGATAGATAAGATACGAATTAATTCTAAAGAAAATGATAATGTGAATATTAATTTACCAATTAGACTAGTTCAAGTATTACTAAAAGCTGGCCATGGTATCGCCGTTAATATTCCAGAGTCACAAAAATATGTGAAGGATATCGATATCGATTTAATCCTAGAAGCAATTGACCAAGAGCTTGAAGGGCAGATTATCGATATTACTTCCGGTGATGGGGATAAAGTCGCCGTATTTATTGAGTAAGGTGAAAAGATGATAAAGATTAGGTTAAAAACGGAAAAGTCTTTTAGAATTACCATTCCTGTACCTTATTTTGTACTACATTGCACTACATCTATTATTTGTTCCAACTTAGTATGGAAACAGATTACACAAAATACAGACACGCTACCGAATATATATCCTCCAATGCAAAAACAACTAATAAAACCACTACTTAAGAAAAGCATTAAGGAAATGCAACATTACCGCGGAATTACCATAGTAGATGTAAAAGAGGGAAAAGGTTCCCAAATAACTATTAAACTATAAAAAAGGAATGTCCTTAAGATGAGGACATTCCTTTTTACTCTTCTGTAGATTTGATTTTCCGGAATACAATCAAGAAATATAATGATCCGATTAAATATAATCCTGCTGTAATCGTGAAAACATGTGCATAGCCCCAATAGTCGCCATACATCACGACAATCGATGTCGATACTGGACCCATAAACGCCCATCCGAGCTGGAAGACCATTTGGTTAATGGAGTTTGCTAACCCTTTCATGGAGTCATCCACTTTAGACATCATAAGTGATGCTTGAATTGGATTCCCCGCATTCATCAATGCTTGCCTGAATAAGAACCCGAGACTCGCTAAAAGTAAGTTTTCTGTATAAGCCGTAAGCAATAAGAATGGAAGGGAGGAAAGTTGTAAATATACAACTGCTCTTACCTCACCGACCTTCTTCACAACTACCGGTCCAATAAACATCGCCACCGCTGTAGCGGCCTGACCTAACGAGATAATTAGTCCGATCATCGAGTTAGAAGCCGCAAATCGATCTGCGAAGTATAAATTTAAGTAAGGAATAACAAGTCCACTACCAAAACCGATTAATAGTTGTGCAACAGCAAATAAAGCAATAATTTTAAATCCAACTTTATTAACCTTTACAAACTCCCGAAACGGAAGCCTATCCTCTTTTTTTACTTTTACTTTCTTCTTCTCTACCATTTTTAGAATAGGGAAGAAAGCGACTAAATAAAAGATACTTCCGATAATCAATGTGTATCGAATAGCACTTAAATCTGTCGTAAACAATGTGAAAAAGTCAGTTAATGTACCACCTAGCAAACTACCAACCACATTAGCGGCGGTCATAATCGCTGAATGGAGGCTAAATAGATGTACACGCTGCTTTGGATTAGAGTTTTCTGCAAGCCAGGGAATAGAGGAAACTTGAAGGAATGCAGTAAAAATTCCTGTTGCAAATCCAGTTATTAATAAGAGTGACTGCATTTCTACAATACTACGTAAAACAAGAATAATTCCGGACAAAAGCACCCCGAATAACATAACGCGCTTTCTACCTAGCTTATCACTCATGATCCCAGCAGGTACTAGAATAATAGCAGTAGCTAAAGCGGTTAACGCGATAACTTGACCATTAACATCATGCTTCAGCCCAAGCTCTTGAATATAAATATTATAAATGACCATAAACATACCCATCCCAATTTGGGAAAAGATATTGGCCCATATTGCTAGTTTAATATTTTGATTGTAGGTCTTTAGCTGTTCAGACCATTCTTTAAGGAATATCGCCATAGAAGTGTCGCCTTTCCTGATATTTCGTGTCCCTAAGTAATATACAATCAATTGGTCGAAAAGTAAATGGTAAAAGGGTGGTAATTAATAAATAAAAATAAGTTGTAATTTTTTAAAAGTTATATTATTATATATATCATAAAGATATATATCAAGAAGATAGGTGTAAATATGGCAAAAACAAATCATACAAAATACGCGATATTAGGTTTATTAACAACAAGCTGTAGAACCGGATATCAAATGAAGCAAATGATGGACACGAGTTTGAACCATTTCTGGAAAATAAGCTACGGACAAATTTATCCAACGCTAAAGCAAATAGTGGAGGAGGGACTGGCAACCGTTCAGGATACAACTCAAGATGGTAAACCAGATATTAAAGAGTACTATCTTACAACAAAAGGAGAGGAGGAACTTCGTAACTGGCTTTCCTCACCATTAGAAACTATACCAGTAGCAAAAAATGAAGTACTCCTTAAGCTATTTTTCAGTAGACATCAGAATAAAGCGGAAACCATTGAATTTATATCACATTACCAAAAGATATTACAGGAACGACTTCGTACGTATGAAGAAATTGAACAATTAATTCAAATCCATTCGATAGATAAGGCTGATGCAAAGTACTGGCTATTTACACTAGATTATGGAAAAAGAATTACCAAAGCAGAGATTGAGTGGTGTCATGCTACAATCGAAAAATTAAATTAAGGAGGATTTCATATGGGGCAGAAAGTATATCCGGGCAGGTATACGACAGACAACGATGAAGAGGTAGTGGTATTTATTATTGGTATGAGGGTTAATAAACGGTGGAAAGTTCATAAATGGTTCCCTGTTTTTACAGCTATGCCAGGGATGATTCGGGAATTATATGAAAATAAAGAGGAGTTAGGATTTCTGTCATTGGAGAGCTTCTTTGGACTCAGAACAACGATTATGATCTCGTATTGGAAGTCAACGGATGAATTACTCGCTTATGCAAGAGGTGCTAAACATTTAAAGGCATGGAGGGAATTTAATAAAAAAATCGGAGATAGTGAAACGGTAGGAATATATCATGAAACCTATTCCGTTCCAAAAGGCAATTATGAAACAGTGTATGGCAATATGCCGTTGTTTGGTTTGGCTAAAGCGAAAAAACACCGATTAATCACGCCAGATATAAGAACTGCTAAGAAACGATTATCTAAACAAAAAAATGCTATTAATTAATTTAACAGTATTATAAAAAAGACTTCAGTGACGTGTTTGAGAAATATATTAATAATTAATAGAAAAAGGGATTAGCCTGAAAAAATTAGGTGCTAATCCCTTTTTGAACTTTAATTCTTCATTTTAGGGTCAAGTGCATCCCGTAACCCATCCCCAACTAGGTTGAAGCCTAATACTACTAACATAATGGACACTCCAGGGAAAATTAATGTCCAAGGTGCTAATTGGATAAAGTCCCTTGCGCCTGCTAGCATTGCACCCCATTCTGGCCTAGGAGGTTGTGCACCAAGACCTAAAAAGCCAAGTGCAGCTGCTTCGAGAATTGCGGTACCGAAGCTTAATGTTGCTTGAACAATTATCGGAGCGACGCTATTTGGAAGAATGTGATGGAAAATAATTCTACCATTCTTCATCCCTTGCGCCCTCGCTGCCATAATGAATTCCTCTTCTCTTAAACTAATAACCTTGGAACGAATCAATCTACCGAATATTGGAATATTAACAATCGCGATGGCGATTAACGCATTTTGAAGGGATGCTCCTAGAATAGCTACAATCGCAATAGCTAGTAGAATGCTAGGGAAAGCAAGCAAAATATCAAAGATACGTGAAATGAACATATCAATCCATCTACCGAAATAGCCTGCAATAATGCCCAGTATAGTACCGAATAAAAGGGCGCCAGTTACAGCAAAGAACCCAACCATTAAGGATATCCTTGCTCCATAAGCAATTCTAGAAAAAATATCCCTTCCAACATCGTCAGTACCGAACCAATGCTCCCCAGAAGGTGGCTGAAGGCGATTAACTGGGTCGATTTTATCATATGGGTATGATGTAATAAGTGGTGCAAATATCGCGATTAAAATAAAGAACACGATAATGACCATTCCAGCTATAGCAAACCGATTTTTCCTCAGTTGCCTTAATGAGTCTTTCCATGGAGATACAGCTTCCATATCCTCTTGCTCTGGTTGCCTATTATCTACCTGATTACTGTCATTTTGTTTGGAATTTAGTTTTTCATCTTTTAATTTCATGACCTGCCCCCCTTAGTAATTAATCCTTGGATCAATGAATTTATAGAGAAGGTCTACAACCAGATTAATGATGACGAAAATAAATGCGATAATTAATATACCAGACTGTATAACTGGGTAGTCTCGATATGTAATGGCTTCATAAATGTATCTACCAATGCCTGGCCAACTAAATATTGTCTCCGTTAAGATAGCTCCACCTAATAACACACCAGTTTGAAGTCCGATGACGGTTAATACAGGAATTAACGCATTCTTTAACGCGTGTTTATAAATAATTAAGAACTGACCAGAGCCCTTTGCTCGTACTGTTCGAATGTAATCTGATTTCATGACCTCTAACATGCTGGAGCGGGTCATTCTTGCGATAATGGCCATTGGAATAGTTCCTAGCGCAATACTAGGTAAAACTAAATGCTTTAGTATCGTAATAGTTCTTGAAAAATCACCATGTAAAATGGAATCCAACACATAAAAGTATGTAATAGGCTCCATTGGGTCTCGGCTATCCTGTCTTCCGCTGGAAGGGAACCAGCCTAATTCCTGGGAAAAAATCCACTGTTCCATAAGCGCTAGCCAAAATACTGGTATGGATACACCGATTAAAGCAATAAACATGGCAAGAAAGTCAAACCATGAATTTTGTTTCCATGCACTTAATATCCCAGCATTAACTCCAATAATGATTGCGAACAACATAGCGAAGAGTGTTAATTCAAAAGTAGCTGCAATATATGGCCAAATTTCTTTTGATATTGGTGTTTTGGTCTTTAATGAAGTGCCTAAATCTCCTTGAAGTAGATCTGTCACATATATCGTATACTGGGTCACGTATGGTTCGTTAAGGCCCATACTTTCTTCTAAGTCTTTAATTGCTGTCTCGCTAGCCGTTTCTCCTAAGATTACTTGAGCTGGGTTACCTGGTATTAAATGAACGATAGAGAATGTAATTAATGTCATTCCAATTAGGACGGGGATGAGCATTAATAGTCGACGGAATGTATAGGAGAGCATTATTTCACCTCAGATCTTCTCGGGAACTCCGAATCTAGTAATAGAGAAGGGTAGTAGAAATGACTACTACCCTATATCCCTTGTTGTATTAATTCTCAATTTCTACTTCTGCTAATGATTCGCTTGTTGATGGGTGTGGCACATAGTTTTTAACGGCAGATGAAGTAGCTAATACTGGTCTAGAGTGAACCAGTGGAACCATTGGTGCATCATCCAAAATAAGTGCTTGTGCTTGTTTGTAAAGTTCTGCGCGTTCCTCTTGGTCAACAGCCACTTTCGCTTGGTCAAGTAGTGTGTCAACTTCTGGATTAGCATAGAATTCACGGTTACTTGTTCCGACATTACTACCGTGAAGTAAACTACTTAAGAAATAATCAGGGTCACCATTTGTTCCAGACCAACCTAGCATATACATTTGATGTTCCCCGTTCATCGTTTTCTCTAAATATGGTGCCCATTCTTCACGGACAATGTTTGCTGTAATTCCAATGTCTGCTAAGTTGCTTTGGATAATAACGGCAACAGTTTCTGGATCTGGCATGTAAGGTCTTGCAACTGGCATCGTCCAAAGTTCGATTTCCAAACCATCAGCATAGCCTGCCTCTGCTAATAGTTCCTTCGCTTTTTCAACATCATACTCATAACCTTCTACTTCATCGTTATACCCCATATAGCTTGGAGGTAGTGGGTTTTTAGCTGGTACCGCATAGCCTGCATACAGTGCATCCGCGATTGCTTGGCGGTCGATAGCATGGCTAATTGCCTGTCGTAATGTTTTATTCGTAAAGGGTTCTTTTTGGACGTTAAATCCTACATATCCGAAGTTGTTTTCTGCACGTTCATATAGAACTAGATTTTCATCAGATTCCACGCCAGCAGCATCGTCTGGATTTAATCCATCCATAATGTCAATCTCACCAGAACGTAGTGCAATTAATCGAGCGGCATTATCTGGAATAACGGTAAATACTACTCGGTCTAATTTCGGTTGTCCTTCTACACGGTAATCTTCGAATTTCTCCAAAACAATCGAGTCATCCTTACTCCAGCTAACAAATTTGAATGGACCTGTTCCTACAGGGTTTTCATTAATGGCTGGCCCAAACTCCTCCAATGCTTTAGGAGATGTAATAGCAAAATAGGTCATCGCCATGTTTTGTAGGAAGAATCCTAGTGGACGATTTAATACAAATTGAATCTCGTGGTCGTTCACAACATTGATTTCTTTTATAACGTGTCCTTCATCACCTTTATATCCGCCAAACATGGTTCCATACATGGAATAAACATAGCCATCATCACTAAATGCATATTCATGGCTTGGATCTGCCCAACGTTCAAAGTTAATTTTTACTGCCTCCGCATTGAATTCAGAGCCGTCATGGAATGTGACCCCTTCCTCTAAATAGAAGGTATATGTTAGCCCGTCTTCCGAAACTTCCCAATCACGAGCGAGAGAGGGTACTACTTCAAAAGATTCCTTATCAAAACTAAGTAGGCTTTCTAAAACTTGCTTTGTTATTCTTGATGACTCCCCATCTGTCGTGCTACCTGGATCCAGACTTTCAGAGTCGCCGCCACGAGCAAAAATTAATACTTGGTCATCTCCACTTGCTTCATCAACTGGATCATCTGTTCCAGAGCCGTCTGTTTCAGTAGAATCAGGGTCAGCAGGATTTTCTGTACCTCCTGTTTCATTGTCATCACCACATGCTGCTAAAAATAACAGCAATACTAGAAGTAGCATCATGAAAATTGAATTCTTAAGTTTCATACAAATCCCCCTAATGAATTATTAAATATTGTTATATTTTATTGCGCTGTCTCACTGTATAGGTGACAGGCAACAAAATGATTAACCTCAACTTCTTCAACTTCTGGTCTTACTTGTTTACAAATGTCCATCGCCATTGGGCATCTTGTATGGAAAGCACAACCGGATGGTGGTTTAGATGGACTTGGAACATCACCTTCTAAAATAATTCTTTCTTTCTCTACATCAGGATCTGGTACTGGTACCGCAGATAGAAGAGCCTTTGTATATGGATGCTTTGGATCATCATAAAGTTTATCTTTTTCAGTGAGCTCTACTAATCTACCTAAATACATAACGCCAACCCGGTCACTGATATGTTTTACAACACTTAAATCATGTGCAATGAACACATAAGTTAAATTAAATTGATCTCGCAAGCTTTCCATTAAGTTTAAAATTTGCGATTGTACGGAAACATCAAGCGCGGATACAGGCTCGTCACAAATTATGAGTTTTGGATTATTCGCTAAAGCCCTAGCTATCCCAATCCGTTGTCTCTGACCACCACTAAATTGGTGTGGATAGCGGGATGCGTGATAACTACTTAGGCCAACAACCTCAAGCAGTTCCTTAACTCTCGATTTACGTTCCATTTTGCTCATGCCATGGATAAGAAGTGGCTCCCCAATGATTTTCTCTACGGTATGTCTCGGATTTAAGGAAGCATATGGATCTTGGAAAATCATTTGCATATCGCGTCGCAGTCTTCTCATCGCTTCAGCACCTAATGTGGTAAGGTCTTGTCCTTCAAACTTTACTTCGCCTTCAGTAGGCTCTATTAAACGGAGAATACTCTTACCTGTAGTGGACTTCCCACACCCAGACTCCCCAACAATTCCTAATATTTCTCCTGGATTCACAGAAAATGAAACATCATCCACTGCCTTTACTTCCCCGATTTTCTTTCCGAAAACACCCCCACGAATGTCAAAGTATTTTTTTAAATGATTAACTTCCAATATTGGACTCTGCATCGCTAGCTACCGTCCTTTCTGAATCGTCTAATAAAAAGCAGCGACTATAGCGATTGTGATTTAAGGAAATTAGTTCAGGAGTTTCTGTAAAGCAGCGATCAAAGGCAAATTCACAACGGTCTTTGAACCTACAGCCATTCATACCCATTTGGGGTTTTGGAACCGTACCGGGTATCGAGTATAGTTTTTGGTTTTTTTCATGGAGTTTTGGAATGGAGCGGATTAGTCCTTTTGTATAGGGATGTGTTGGGTCTTTTAAAATCTCTCGTGTGGTTCCTTCTTCTACTACTTGACCAGCATACATAACGATTACTCGGTCGCATATTTCGGCTACTACTCCTAGGTCGTGCGTGATCATTAAAATGGCAGTATCTTTTTCTTTATTTAATTGTTTCATGAGGTCTAGTATTTGAGCTTGTATGGTTACATCAAGTGCAGTGGTGGGCTCATCCGCAATTAATATCTCTGGGTTACAAGCCATTGCTATAGCAATCATAACTCGTTGCCTCATTCCACCGGATAATTGGTGGGGGTATTCATTCATTACTTCTTCTGCACGTGGTATTCCAACTAGCTTCAACATATCAATCGATTTTTTAGTAGCTTCTTGTTTGGAAACCTTTTGATGGATTTGAATAGCCTCACGTATCTGGTTTCCGATGGTGAAAAGTGGGTCTAATGAAGTCATTGGCTCTTGAAAAATCATAGATATCTCATTTCCGCGAATATCGCGTATCCTTCTTTTCGAAGCTGTTAGAAGATTTTCTCCTTTAAAATGAATGGACCCGCCGACAATTTTACCGGGTGGACTCGGTACTAACTGCATAATGGATAAGGAGGTAACACTCTTTCCGCAGCCGGACTCACCAACTATGCCGACTACTTCTCCTTTATGTACTGTAATACTTACGCCATCCACTGCAGGAATCTCTCCTCGCTCGGTAAAGAAATGAGTGTGTAGGTCTTCAATTTTTAGTACTACTTCTGACACGTAAAGAACCTCCTTTAGTTGTAAGTTTCTAGACCTTTTAAGTAGCATATTATTAATTTTTAATAGATATTACTTGAAGAATATAATTATCACTTCTGACAGATCACAAACTAACACGCTTCTTGCCTTGGGAGTACATATTCCACATAGTAAAACAAAATTCCTGCGAAATGTCGAAACATTACAATAATTCTTATAAATCGATAAGAACCGACATCGGATTTTGTCGTAGTGGTCCTGTAAAGTTTTGAGGAATAGAAGTAATGAGAGGAAAAAATAAAAAGACTGCCCGAATTGGCAGTCTTAAAAACTATGCTCTTCGATAAAGCTTCAAAAATTCTGGTATATACAAGATAAAAGATAACCCGAGAAAAGTTCCGGTAACAAGCATTAACAAGGAAGCATAATATGAGCTGATTTCTGGAAATGCAATTAAGATAAATGCCGCTAAGTAGAATACAGCGGTTGAGACTTTCCCAAACCACATCGCCCCATCTAGCTTTCTTCCCCGTTTTAGTAGTATTAGCCCGTTAATTCCCATAAACAATTCTTTGACTACAAGTAGTACGACTAATATCCACATATATTGATAACGAAACATTAAACACCCGACAATAGCTGCCTGGGTTAGTTTGTCTGCAACCGGATCAATCATTTTACCTAATTCCGTAATTTGATTAAATTTACGTGCGATAAGACCATCAAACATATCTGTCAGACCGGATAATAGAATAATAAATGCCGCTATATAATAATCTGCTGAGTTGTCTGAGGTTATGTAAATATAAACGAAAATAGGTATTAAAAGTAGTCTTATATAAGATAGAATATTAGGTATTGAAAATATTTCTTTTGACGTAAGCTTCATATCATTTCCCCCTAGAAGCGCGTAACTAAGCTAGTAAATTGTTCCTACTGGTATTGTACTGTTTCTGGATAATATTGGGAAGTAGAATGCAGGAAAAAATACAATTGGAAAGAAACAATGCTAGTGGTAAACTTTTAGTAATTGTTATTGGTAAGTCTATGATTAGCTTGTCATAACAAATCTAAAAGCTACATGAATATGATAAGGAATAGGAGAATATGACATGCTTGATGTTAGAAAATTATCGCTTAATAAATCTAGAAGAATGATTATTACTTCCGATGTCCATGGAAATCTCCATCTCTTGAAAAAACTATTAACCAAAGTAGGCTTTTCTGAAGAAGATTATCTATTTATAAATGGTGATTTATGTGAAAAAGGTCCGAATAGTTTAGAAGTAGTAGATTATGTTCGGAATATGGAAAAAGAAACTAGTAATGTTTTTATAACGAAAGGGAATTGCGATGTCGTTCATCGGTATGTCATGAGTGGGAATGAAGGGATTTTACCTTACATAAGAGAACGAAAACATTCTGTCCTTAATGAAATGATGACGCTACACAACAAATCCATAGACGATTTTCATAATATCTCCGAACTAGCGGATTTTTACCGTGCAAACTTTAACGACATGCTAACATGGTTGGAGGAGCTTCCAGAAGCGTACGAGTTAGAAGATTGTATTATCATTCATGCAGGGGTTGTGCATGATAAGGACTGGCATCATACCGATAGTGATACTGCACTTTATGCAAAAGCATTTCATGAACAAGAACACCAAGCGGATAAAAACGTCATCGTTGGACATTGGCCAGTAGTCAACTACCGTTCCTATCAAGTAAGTAGCCATAACCCATTAATAGATTTCGAGAAACGAATTATTTCGATAGACGGTGGTAATCAAATCAAAAAAGATGGCCAGTTAAACGCGTTAATAATAGAAGATGGGGAATATACTTATACATATGTTGATAATCTTGAACAAGTAGTCCAAATCAAAAAAGATTACCTAGATACCTATAACAGAATTGGTACGGTTACATATCCTAATTATAAAATGAACATAGTAGAGACAGGCGAATACTTTACCAAATGTGACAATATAAATCTTAGGATTACCCAATGGATCAAAAATGAATATGTAATAGAAAAAGACGGTCAAACCTTCTGCAAAAATGACCTAAGCACAACCTTCCTAACCGTAAAAACAGGCGAAACCGTCAAACTAATAGATAACCAATGCGAAGGATACATCCTAGTTAAAAACACATCAGGAGAAGTAGGCTGGATACCAAGAGAGTGTGTTTGATTTTAAGGTTTGGATTGAAATTTTATAGAAATACAATTGAATTGGCAGATTCATAAAATTTGGGCTACGGTCACGGCAGAATGAATTAGATCAAATCAGTCAAATAAAAAAATTAATGCATAATTTACAACTCTTTTTGGGCATACTTTCCAATGTAGCTTTTTAGTGTGTTATAATAAAAATATAATTTTTAATGAGTAAAGGAAGTAAGGTTGACACCACTGAATAGCTGTAATAAAATTATATTGAATTAAAGATATTTATAAATAGAATAATATAGATATAAATATGGGGAATAATTTAGTCTGTTAAGATTAAAAACCACAGGAAATACATCTGTGGAGTAGTTTTTGTTAAATCTCTTCTCGAGAGAAAGGAAGTAATTACATGGTAACACTTTACGTTACACCAAGTTGTACATCCTGCAGAAAGGCAAAAGCGTGGTTTCAAGAGAACAATATACCGTACAAGGAACGAAATATTTTTTCGGAACCGTTAACATTTGAAGAAATTAAAGGTATCTTACGCCTTACAGAAGACGGAACTGAGGAAATTATTTCAGAACGTTCTAAAGTTTTCAAGGAGATCGACGTAGATATAGAACAGCTACCGATGAAAGAGCTGTATCAATTAATCCAAGAAAATCCTGGATTATTAAGAAGACCTATCATCATTGATGAAAAACGTCTTCAAGTTGGCTATAACGAAGATGAGATTCGTCGTTTCTTACCAAGATCAGTTCGTACATTCCAATTACATCAGCTTCAAAAAATGGTCGACTAAATAGAAAAGGTGAGCAATTTAACTGCTCACCTTTTTTTAGTATAAAATTCCGCTTCTACCACAGTATGGATCACTGTGGCATTTTAATTATATGCAAAGCAATATCCTGTTGGGGTTAGTGGGGAGTACGGCGTTATCTAAACCCGAAATGAAGCAGAGGAAGTTGAGAAGGTAACAGATAAAGGTTATCTAAACCCAAAATGAAGCAGAGGAAGTTGAAAAGGTAACAGATAGAGCTTATCTAAACCCGAAATGAAGCGACAGCAATTAAAAAAGTAACAGACAAATCATCTATAAACCCTTATAAATACAAATAACAATTAGATTAGATGGAAAAGAGGCTGAGACAAAAGTTTTTTAGTCAAACGAATAACCGAATGTAGTGCACCTACGACGCACCGGAAATATACTGCGCTTTCCGCGGGCGGCTGGTGAGCCTCCTCGTGCTAACGCACTTGCGGGGTCTCACCGATGCCTTTCCTCCCGCTGGAGTCTCCGTATATTTCCGGTGCTAGTATGGTGAATCATTCGGCTTTACTTTTGTACAATTTTGTTATGTCCCAACCTCTTTTTCAATCATGCTCCTTAGTTATTCAAAGTACGACCGCTGATTAACTTATATTCTTTTTCAAGTAGTCCAGATTTGTTACTTAATAAATTTTATCTCCATTAAATATTGAGTTCTTCACTATTACATAATCTACATTTCGAATTGCATCAAGTTTTTTTCCACCTGCATATGAGATAGAAGATTGAAGATCTTGCTCCATTTCGATAAGTGTATCTGTTAGCGAACCTTTATGCTCCACTAACATTTTCTTACCTTCTACATTCTTTTTCTCACCTTTTTGGAATTCTGATGCAGATCCAAAGTATTCTTTAAATAATTTGCCATCTCGTTCAACTGTTTCACCAGGAGACTCCTCATGACCAGCAAATAATGATCCAATCATTACCATAGAAGCACCAAAGCGTACCGATTTAGCAATATCGCCATGAGTACGGATACCGCCATCAGCAATAATTGGCTTGCTTGCTGCTTTTGCACACCAGCGAAGAGCAGCTAATTGCCATCCACCAGTTCCGAAACCAGTTTTAATTTTTGTTATACAAACTTTACCAGGTCCGATTCCAACTTTAGTAGCATCAGCACCAGCGTTTTCTAATTCACGTACAGCCTCTGGAGTTCCAACATTACCAGCAATAACAAAGCTTTCTGGTAAAACCTTTTTGATATGCTGAATCATTTCGATTACAGCATTAGAATGTCCGTGAGCTATATCAATGGTAATATACTCTGGAGTTAAATTGTTTGCTGCTAGTTCATCAATAAAGCTATATTCTTCTTGTTTTACACCAACACTAATGGATGCGTATAAACCACGAGCTTGCATGTCTTTTACAAAATCCATACGCTTTTCTGGCTGGAAGCGGTGCATAATATAAAAATAACCTTGCTCCGCTAGTGTTAATGCGATTTTCTCATCTATAATGGTCTGCATATTGGCAGGCACAACAGGCAATTTAAATTGACGGCCACCGAATGTAACCGATGTATCACATTCAGAACGACTATTTACAACACATTTTGCAGGAATTAACTGGATATCTTCGTAATCAAATACGTTTTCCATAAATAACACTCCTAAAAACGAATATTTTAATGAAAGTTATTTTTCATTGTTCGCCATTAGCTAATTTACTATAAATTTTTATGTATGTCAAATTCTGTTTATTAGGCTATGCTAATTAAGTAAAAATCAAACAAAAATAAAAACACCTTCTTAAGATAAAAAGGTGTTTATGCAATATCATTTCTTTCCCATTCTAAACAAATCCAGTGTTTTATAGCCTTGTGATAGAACGTCTATCATTTGTTCAATACGCTTTTGACGGGTTTTTTGTTGTTTGGCTGAAAAGATGTGCCTCGCCCAGTCTTTTCGGTAACCTGGTGTTAAGTTTTGATAGAATGCAAGTTCATTTGGATGATTACTAAGAATAGCTTCAATATCTTTTATATGATCTACGTAATCACCAACACGTTGACTAGCAGGGGCAGTTTTTTTCGCTTTTTTCTTTTCCCGTTTTAAGCCAACTACCGTGAACACGTCATCCATACTTACCATTCTCGCAAATTTTATGTCACTACCATCAATATATCCGTCGGAATCAACCTTTAAAGCCGGGAATAGTTCATCACGATGAATATGCGTTTTATAGCGCTTGTTCCCCATTTTAGGATAGGCGAAGAAAAGATACCCTTTTTCCTCAAGAAGTTCCGGACTATCAATTATGTTTCTTGTTTGTTGCTTTAATTCTTCTAACGTTTCGGTGAAAATAAAGATCGCGTCATGGTGCTTGGTTAGTGTTGTAGGATAATCAGTAAATACCGTATAGTCTTTCGGTTCGTTTAGTACGACGAAATTTTGATACGTTGTTAATTTTAATTTATCGATAATGGACAACTGGAAAACTCCTTTCAAATAAAACCGTTTCCGAATAACGTATACATTGAAAGTACCGTTGTTTACTCTCGTTGTCAATGTAGTAATCCATCGGTTAACGGTTATACTGGTATATAGATGAAATGGGATGGTGATAACATGCATATAGGGATGTTTTTAGATCGGGATGGCGTGATAAATGAAGTATTATCTCATCGAGTGAAGTTCGTAAATAAGCCGAAAGATTTTTATTTACTAGATGGTGTTGGTGAGGCAATAAAGTTATTAAATGATGCAGGGTGTAAAGTATTTGTCGTGACAAACCAAGGTGGTATTGGGTTAGGGCTTATGAAGGAATCGGCATTGGACCAAGTACATCAAAAGATGGTAAAAGACTTAGCTAAGTTCGGAGCCCGTATTGATGACATTGCCTACTGTCCGCATAAACCCCATGCTGGCTGTGCCTGCAGGAAGCCAGAACCACAAATGTTAGTTGATTTAGCTAAAAAACACGATATAGACTTAACGAATAGCTACATGATTGGAGATAGAGAGCCAGATATCGAAGCGGGAAAACGTGCAGGTACGACGACGGTTTTAGTTGGGAACCGTGAAGGGAGCTTTGAAGAAGCTGACAAGGTTTTCAAAAACTTACTAGAATTTTCTACATGGTATGTGAGGGAGAATAATTCGAAATAAACACGAGTGGGATTAGCTAGAATACACGGAGACCATGAGGTGCAATCCACTGTATTCTAGCTATAGGCAATCATCAAGTATGATCAGCAAGTCTCCACCATTGAAATGTAACTACTAATCCTAATATACTTGTAAATACTACGATCCCAAGATGGCCAAGCCCAATACCGGCATCACCACTAATTCCACTATAAAGCGCTGGTATCGCCCACGGAAAATATGCACCATAACCTAATGCAGCAATAATCTGAGAGAAAACAACCATACCAACGACAAACCCTAAAGGTGCTAGATATCCACGGCCTAAACAAGCAAATAGTGCAACAGGTGTGCTTAACATAACAGTTAAAAGTGCCGTGACGATAAGCGTCATGACCCCTTCTGTAAAAATAGCACTCGACCAACCAGGAAGGGTAATAAAATGCCCAATTAGAATACCAATAACCATAACATAAATACTAAGTAGCATATTGGCAATAAAGGCCGTTAAGAACTTAGCTGCAATAATTGTACTTCTCGGAAAAGGTAGTGCAATTAAATCCTTAATTGTACGATCCGTATACTCCCGTCCGAAAACCCAGCTCGTCACAAAGCCAAAAATAAGGATTCCCCCAACCGCAATCATCTGTGATAGTAATCCAAAATAGGATGGCCATGTAGCCTCTCCGGCAATTTGTGCTTTCGTACCAATAAGCCCCGCACTTTCCGCTAATTCAGGATTTTTTAAAATGAACATGAAAAGCCCACCTATAAACGGTGCGAGCGAAAATGCTAAAAAAGTGATCCATATCATTTTTGATTTTCGTAGTTTATACACTTCGGTAAGAAGTGCTGAAATAATGGGATTCATGTGAAATCAACTCCATTTCCTTTAATAACACGTAAAAAGTAGCTTTCGAGATCTTCTTCCTCCACCGTTAGCTTTGTAAGCAAATGTCCACTTTCTACGAGAGTTCGGGCAATTTCCTCTGGATGCTCAATCGCCTGTTTCGTATGTATTTCAATTAACCCATCCGTAGACATCTTCGAGTTAAATCCATTTAACTGTAATGTTTCTAGAGTTGAAGCTTGATTCTGAGTATTGATAAGGAGTCTGCGATTTAGTAATTGGGTAAGTTCGGTAGATGTTAATTCTTGAAGTAATTTCCCATCGTGAATGATTCCTATTTTCGTAGCGATTTTAGCAATTTCTCCAAGTAGATGACTGGAGATAAAAATCGTCACTCCATGATTCATGGCTAAGTCATGTAATAATTCTCTAACCTCTACTATTCCAGCAGGGTCTAATCCATTCACAGGCTCATCTAAAATTAATATTTTTGGATTATGTAATAAAGCTTTTGCGATTCCTAAACGTTGTGCATTACCTAAGGAAAGCGTTTTGGCTTTTTTGTTAGCGTATTTCGTTAAGTTTAGCTTGTTCATAATGGATGTGACCGAATGTGAATCGCGAATGGAGCGCAGGCCACGAAATAGTTCTAGATTTTCTTTAACGGTGAGTTCTGGATAACCATACGGTGTTTCCACAATATAACCGACATCATCCCAAATCGAATAATGTTCGAGTTGGACCTTCTTTCCATTGATGTAACAGTTTCCATCACTAGGACGAATCATTCCGAGAAGCATCCGAATCATCGTAGTTTTACCTGCGCCATTTAACCCAATGAAACCATAAATTTCCCCTTTGTTCACTTGAAGTGAAACCTTGTCTACAGCTTGGAATCCTTTATAATTTTTAGATAAATCTTTCGTTTCAATAATAGCTGGCATATTACCCCTCCTTGATCAAACCTTCAACCGTTGTATGAATAAGAAATTCCATGGTTTTAGGATATTCGGATTCACCGATTTTCTCTTTTTGGAATGAAAGTAAAACTAATGACCGTAAGATACTTGCAATAATTTCAGGTGGTTCTGTAAATTCAACTCCTTGATCTTGCCATTTATGAATTAATGGTGATAGGAAATCCGTGTCTTTCTTAAAATGATCCTCTAGTTTTTCAGGTGGTAACTTTCTCATTAGTACTTCCATATTTTCCACTAAATAAAGCTGCTGCATGAATGGTGATTTATCTATAGAGTGAATCATTTTAAAAAGTATGTTTTTCATGGCTTGCTTAGGTGTGTCCCCGAGCTCAAGACTTAATAGTACCTCCTTTATTTGCTCCTCCTCTTTTTCAATAATTTCAAAGTAAAGTTCTTCTTTTGAATGATAAAATTTATAAAAGCTTCCAGCTGCAATCCCAACTTTTTTCGTTAAATCTTGAACACTAGTTTTTTGTAGACCATATAAACGAAACAAAGTTTTCCCATGCTCGATTAATGCCTCTTTTATTACTGATTTTTCGTGATTATTGAATCCCTTTGGCATATGTTCCCACCCCTCTAATTGAATATATGAATAATTTATTTTTATATTCACAAATAATATAACATGAACTTCTAATAATTTCCAATAAAAAATGTAGAAACCAATCGAATTAGATTAACTTTTTTGGAATTAAAGTTTTGAGAAGGATTATGAAACGTGTAGATAGAATATAGTATTTATATGTAGTAAAAATAATAAGGAGGAGTTAACATGTCCAAAAAAGTATTAATTCTTGCTGGAGATGCAGTAGAAGCATTGGAGATTTATTATCCATACTTTCGTTGTTTAGAGGAAGGGTATGAAACGACGATTGCAGCATCATCACCTAAGAAATTGCATACTGTTGTACATGACTTCATCGGGTGGGAAACATATACAGAGAAAGAAGGATACTTAATTGAAGCAACAGCGAGCTTTGCTGATATTAAGCCGGAGGACTATGATGGCTTAATAATTCCAGGTGGTCGTGCTCCGGAGTTTATGCGTTTAAATGAGGATGTACCGAAAATTGTGAGTCATTTCTTTGAAGCGGATAAGCCGATTGCGGCAGTTTGTCATGCGGCTCAAGTGTTAACGACGGTGAAGGAGCATATGAAAGGTAGAGAATTAACTGCTTATATCGCTTGTAAGCCGGAAGTGGAGGCGCTTGGTTCTACTTATGTGAGTGAACCAAACCATACGGATGGTAATCTAATATCAGGTCATGCTTGGCCAGATTTACCTGGTTTAATGAAAGAATTTGTAAAGCAAGTGAATGGTGTTGGGGTAGAGGCCTAAAAAATAGAAGTAGGAGTAGCAAAAGAGGAGCTACTCCTACTTTTTTTATGCAGTTTCTTGAACGATATATGCATCCGGAACATAACGTCTAACTTTTTCTAGGTGGCTTTCTGCATTCTCGCGATCCGTAAAGGCCCCGGCTTGAACTCTGTACCATTGGTTGCCTGAAACGGTAACCGGAATGACGAAAGCATCAATTTGATTTTGCTTCAAATAATTTGCGCGTTCTTCTGCGTTTTCTCGGGATTGAAAGGAACCTGCGATAATGCGGTACATGATAGATGGGTCAGGGGAAGCGGCTTGAAGATTAAATGCTCTAGCAATTCCATTTACATGTCCCTCGGCAACACGTTGTCTCCATGAATTATCTCGCATTAATGCTGCATCATGAGCATTATCAATAAAGCCATTTTCTGTAAGAATAGCGGGCATTGTTGTTTCACGCAATACATGAAAGTTTGCCTTTTTCTTTCCTCTATTTCGTAATCCGTTTACTCTAGTAATTTCTTCATGAAGAATATCTCTGTATCTAGCAGTTTGTGAAGTGTCGGATAGATTGCTATGAATATAATCTTCATACCCTTCTGCTGAACCATTAAAGGCGTTACAATGGATAGAAACATAATAATCTGCACCCCAAGCATTTGCGTCATTCGTCCGCTCTGATAGGCTTTTTGTAGTATCACTGGTACGACTCATTCTTACTGTGACGCCTTCATACCGGGATGTAATGATATTCCTAATCTTAAGTGCAATATCAAGGGTTATATTCTTTTCTACTAATCCATTTCCTTGTGCGCCAGGATCAGATCCACCATGGCCAGGGTCAAGATATAGTTTCATCATTTTCCCTCCTATTAATTTTTTTATTACAGTAATAGAATATTCGAGTACGTAGTTATTTTTTTGGACAAACGTCTCGTGTTTCCTTAATTTCCACGTTTGTAGGAAAGGATTACTTTAATGGATGGAAAATTATAACGAAGAACAGTAAGATTATTCTAAAGGTAATTCAATATGACTTGGAGGATGAATATGAATAATAGTGAGTGGTTTACTAGAGTCCCAACTTTAGAGACGGAAAAGTATCTATTGAGGGGAATAGAAATAGAGGATGCTAGTAATCTTTATAGATTTTTACGTGATAAAGAAACGATGAAAAATATTACACCCCATCCGGTTCAGGGTGAAGAAGAAGTAAAAGAGGCAATCAAAGAATCATTAACAAAATTTGATAACCAGAAGGAAATCCCATGGGTCATTATCCACAAAGAAGATGGGGATCTTATCGGACAGTTCCGTTTACATAAGGTACATCTATGGCACCGAAAAGCAGAAATGGGAGCGGTGATTCGAGACGACTATCAAAACCGTGGTGTGATGACGGAAATCATACAGGTGATTCTACCATTTGTGTTTGATTCCTTAAAGCTCAATAGACTAGTAGGGGATATTTTTGCACGAAATGATGGATCAAGAAAGCTATTAGAAAAATTCGGGTTTACAAAAGAGGGCGTTCTCCGAGATACAGACTTTGATGGTGAAGCGTTTCACGATACAGTTGTATATTCTATGTTAAAAGAAGAGTATGAGGTAAGAAAGAATAAACTTAGCTAGCTTGTACCAAGAGCTATTGGATAATTTACATAATTATTAGATAACTATATAATAAATTAAATGGCTCCTTTGGATTGAAGACCTAAAGATGAATTAGTTTTTTACAGAGCTTATCGCTGTATATATCTATTAGTAGTAATTTGTTTAAACTTGGGTTAAGCGCATTAAATAGATTATCCAAATAGAAGTATGAGAGGTGCATAATGAAACTAGTTAGCTATCGATTAAAAAATGAAACAAGTCCCCTACGTATAGGTATTGCATTGGAAAACTACATAGTGGATGCTCAAAAGTTATATCAGTCTTACCATCAGCTAGAATCCTCTAGTGATAGTTTGATACCTGCCGACCCGACTGTATTCTTTAAATTAGGCTTTCCTGTGATAGAAAAGGCGCGTGAAGCTTTTATTAATACAGCGCAAGAACGAATGGTAAAGTATGATAGAGAAGCGGTATATCTAGGTACTCCTATTCCAGAACCGTCGAAAATAATTTGTGTTGGAAAAAACTACGTAGAGCATGCTTTAGAGATGCAAAGCGATGTACCAGATTATCCGGTATTGTTTGCGAAATTTGCCAATGCATTAATTGGGCCAGAAGACGCGATTGAAAAAACAGCCTTTACTGATAAACTCGATTATGAAGTGGAGCTAACAGTTGTTATTGGGAAAGAAGCTACTAAGGTGAAAAAAGAAGATGCCTTTCATTATATTGCTGGCTATACGATTGGTAATGACATTTCAGCGCGCGATTTACAAAAACGTACCCCACAGTGGCTACAAGGGAAAACAATCGATAATTCAACCCCAATCGGACCTTGGGTTGTAACACATGATGAAGTAGGGGACCCGGGTAAGCTCGATGTCAGCTGCTATGTTAATGGGGAAAAGCGTCAAGCTTCCAATACAGAAAAGCTCATTTTTGATATTCCTTATTTAATAGAATTTATTTCGAGTTTAATTACGTTAAATCCAGGAGATATCATTATGACAGGGACGCCAGATGGGGTGGCATTTGGAATGGAATCACCGAAGTTTTTACAGGACGGCGATATGGTTACGTTAGAAATCGAACGAATCGGTCGTATGGAAAATGTCGTTCGTGATAGCCGTTAATCTAAACATCATATTCTAACATGTGAAACGTATGATGGTAGTAAGGTTAACCTAACGAAGGAGGGACAACGTGAGTGAAAAAGTCGTCATTAAAGTAAATGATAATGGTTCATACCGTATTACCGGTGATGTGGAACTAGTCGATGCTGACGGTAATGTGTTTGAAACGAAGAAAAGTTTTTCCTTATGTCGTTGTGGTCATTCTGCTAATAAACCATTTTGTGATGGAACACATCGGAAAATCGATTTCGAAAGTGCTCCAAGGGCAAAATAAAAAGATCCGTAATCCTTTGTCGGGTTACGGATCTTCTTATTTATTGTATGGGCATCCAAGATACTTTCCAAACATCTAACTCTTTATCCCTATACAGTCTAAATCCAATGGTATGGTCCAATGTATACCGGATAATCACTTCGTCTTCGGTAAGGAAAATTTCCTCGTATCGTTCCAATTCTAACATCGCATTATAAAAATCTTCTGCTTGCTTTTCGGAATAATTAGCTTCTGCTAAGAAAGTATCTTTATCTGGGACGTAATGATTCTCTTTATTAAAGAAAAGCGCATACTCTACTTCCAAATCACCTTGGTATGTTGCATAGTGGTATAATTTAAAAATCTCGAAAGCAGTGAGACCTTTTAAATCGTTATCATGTAACGTTTCCTTATATTGTTCATACCGTTCCATCAAAGAATCCGATAATGCTATAGATTCATTGTGAACATTCATGGAGATACCAACCAATCCAGATGAGTCAGCTACTTTCAGATAAATGCTAGAACCATCTGGCGAATAATGGTACGTTAACTCGGAAACAAAAATGGAGATATCTTTTAGGTCCTCATTTCCTAGTAGAAAGGCGCTTCGAACAAATTCTTCATTGGAAATGTAGATTGGGATATCGTTATCTATATCTCCCTCTGCAATGGGAATCTGACTCCAAGATTCTTCGCTAGGTTCAAATGATAGTGGCGTATCATGAAGGAAACTACCGTTTAATTGGTACCCTTCAAAAGTAATAATCGTAGTATCGCCATCTTCCTCCACATTACGGACAGGGAAATTACTGTTATATTTAACAGTGTCAGGGTGGAAAACATTCCCACTAAACGCTTCATCATTCATGGAAGAGTTGCCTAATCCATCGTCTAAGCTTGAGACTTCTGATTCATATGCTCCAGCTTCGCCTTCTAAAGAATTTTTCTCAACAGCCATTTCCATGCTACTGTCAGCAGAATCATTATTAGTTAAAAATAAGTTTGTCTGATCATTGATGGTAACAATGAAAATAAGGAAGGCAGCTGCCAATACCGCAACGGTTAATAGGTTTGGATAGAAACGAAATACTTTCCTTTTTGGGCTAGAATCGAGTTGATCCAATTTATGTCGTATCGCTTTTTTGTCCTTTTCTGTAAAAGATGTTGGAATTTGTTCAAATTGTATTTTTGCTTCTTTCAATTGCTTATCCATGGCTAACACCACCTTTTTCAGAAGATAAGCATTCTTTCAGTTTCTCTCGACCTCGGTTTAGTCTGGTGCGCACGGTAGACTCTTTCAGATTCAATATCGCTCCAATTTCCTTTGTAGAGAAATCTTTAAAATAGAATAAAATAATAACTTCACGATATTTTATTGGTAAATTCATTACTGTTTGGAACAGCGCACTAGAACTATCTTTTTGCAGCGCCATTTCTTCTGGCGTTATTTCTTCTTTTATACTCGTATGAGAAGACGTGATTAATTTTTCCATTAACCGTTTATTCCTTGATTGCCAGCTTCGTAAATGATCCTTACATTTATTAATCGCAATCGAATAAATCCAGCTTTTCAAGGAAGAATTGCCTTGGAAAGAATGTAATTTTTGATAGATTGTCACAAAAACTTCTTGTGTGACATCATCGGTGTCTGCGGAATTTTTCATATATGCAAATACTAAGCGCTTTATTTCATCTCCATACGTATCCATAATTGTTTCAATGGCCTGGGCAGGGTTGGACTGCAGTTCCTTAATGCCCTCATTATCGTACGTCGGATGGAAAGCTTTCGAGTGGCCCACTCTATTTCCTCCTAACTTGCTATTCTTTTATAAGACGTAATCGTTGCACAATATGTTTCATCTCGGTACAAATTATTGTTATTTGTAGTCTACCATACTGTATGAGAAATGTAATTCTGTTTTAAATTTTCTAAAATTATTGTGGTAGCGCTTTCCAACGAATATACTAGATAGTAAAGAATTGCGTAACGGGGGGATTTAGATGAAATATGATGCAATAGTAGTTGGGGCAGGACTTGCAGGCTTAGTCGCAACCACTGAGCTTGCTGATGCAGGGAAAACAGTATTATTACTAGACCAAGAACCGGAAGCTTCTTTAGGTGGACAGGCTTGGTGGTCTTTCGGTGGGTTATTTTTAGTGGATTCACCAGAGCAACGTCGAATGGGGATAAAAGATTCTAAAGAATTAGCATGGCAGGATTGGCTTGGAACAGCAGGGTTCGACCGAGAAGAGGATGAGGATTATTGGGGAAAACAGTGGGCAAAAGCTTATGTTGACTTTGCGGCAGGTGAAAAAAGAGAGTGGCTAAGAAGTCTAGGCATTAAAATCTTTCCAGTTGTAGGCTGGGCAGAACGTGGTGGATATCTTGCTGATGGACACGGCAATTCAGTTCCGAGATTTCATATTGTTTGGGGAACCGGTCCGGGAGTTGTAGAGCCATTTGCTAATAAAGTACGTGAGTATATTAAAAAGGAAAATGTAACATATTTACCTAGACATCGTGTTGATCGCCTCATTCAGGAGGAGAATCGTGTAACTGGGGCAGGAGGGTCTATTTTGGAACCGAGTGATGTTGAAAGAGGTGAGGCAAGTTCTCGAGAAGTCATTGGTGAATTTGAATATTATGCCGAAGCTGTCATCGTAGCAAGTGGTGGAATTGGAGCGAATTTCGAATTAATCCGCAAAAATTGGCCAGAGCGGTTGGGTAATCCTCCTGAACGTATGATATCCGGAGTCCCTGCTCATGTGGATGGTCGGATGTTGGAAATTACTGAACGAGCAGGTGGCCGAATCGTAAACCGTGACAGGATGTGGCATTATACAGAAGGAATAAAAAACTGGAATCCCATTTGGCCAGCCCATGGGATTAGGATATTACCTGGTCCATCATCGATTTGGCTAGATGCAAAAGGAAATAGATTCCCATCTCCAAATTTCCCAGGCTTTGATACATTAGGAACGCTTGAAGCAATCAAGAAGACTGGTTATGATTACTCCTGGTTTATTTTGACCGAGAAAATCATTGAAAAAGAGTTTGCCTTATCTGGATCAGAACAAAATCCGGACTTAACCGAAAAGAGTATCCGCAAAATTTTACAACGAATTTTACCAGGACCACCAGCACCGGTAAAAGCGTTTATGGATCATGGTGAAGATTTTATTATTGCGGATAATATCCTTGATCTAGTAAAAGGTATGAATGAATTAACAGGGGAGAATTTATTAGATGCAACAGAAATAGAAAGTCAAATTATTGCAAGAGACCGTGAAATAGATAATACGTTTACAAAAGATCTCCAAGTTACAGCGCTTAGAGGTGCAAGAAATTATCGAGGAGATAAACTCATCCGAGTAGCACCACCGCATAAGATTTTAGACCCGAAAAATGGTCCATTAATCGCAGTTCGCTTAAATATTTTAAGTAGAAAAACGCTTGGAGGTTTGCAGACTGACTTATCTGCTCGAGTGCTGGATGAGGCAGGAAATCCACTCCCAGGTCTATACGCGGCGGGAGAAGTATCTGGTTTTGGTGGTGGTGGTGTACACGGCTACCGTTCCCTAGAAGGAACCTTCCTCGGCGGTTGTTTATTCTCCGGGAGAACGGCAGGAAGAAGCGTCGCAAAGTATTTAGAAGAGAGTAAGGATCAGGAAAGTAAAGAAAAGCTGAATGTATAAGTTATTCCTTTGTTCAAAAACTAAAGTGAAATAAGAAGGAGGGAATAGCTTGGTTAATAAAGAAAAAGAATTTAATAATATGTTTAAGGAAAATAAAAATCATGGTGAGCACCGTAATGGAAGAAAAAGTCAATATAAAAATAGCTCCGCACATGGTGGAGATAAGCCAGATGAGTACTTAAATCGAAAAGATTAATGAGGATCGAAAGGGCAATTCGCTAACGATAAGTGAATGCCCTTTTGTCATGTACTGGAAACAATTACCCACAACTACTATTATTTCTCGAAACTACAACAATTTACATGGATTTCTGTCCCGGTTTTTTCCACGTAAGCATAGGATAATGTAATGGAATGAAGGAGAAGGGAGAGAGGAAAAGCTTTGAGTCTATTTATGAACACACAAACACATCCAAATCTTTTTAAAAATAATGACCGGCTGTCAGAACCAAACCAATCTTATTATAAAAGTGACTATTTAAAGGAGTTATTAAGAGAGCAGGACAAAGTGAATCATTCCTTTCAAAAATCGATGAAGGATTTACGACGATCCTTACAAAGCCACCAAATAAGTGAGTCAAAACGATGGCAAGAAGTTTCAAAGAATCTGGAACTTATAAAGGAAAAGAATAAACAACACCAAATTTTTGAGAAACAAACGAGGGAGTGGATGATAATGTTAGAACGTAACAGTCAGGAACTTCATCGTATTGTGGAGGCTAATAGTACAATTAATGAAGATATTTTAAAGGAAATCAATCAAATTCATCAATCAAATGAGCAGATTATGCAGAAAATCATGAATGTTTATCAAGCAAATGAACAATTTTCCAACAAAATGGATGAACTGTCTGACCAACAAAAATCAATAGCAGAACAAGTTATGAAACAAGATGACAAGCAAAATAACGTAATAGACCGGTTAGAAAATCAAGAAGCATTAATGGAGAAATCATACCGCCAATTAAGTACATTACGATCTATATTGTTTGAAAGAACAAGCTTCGTTGCGGAAAAAATAGAAGAAAGCTATCAGCTAACCTCATCTGCTTTGTATAAATTTTTATCCGGAAGCGACAAACCACTAACATTACTTATGATGGATCAAAATCGGGAAAAGAAAAATAATGAGTAGAAGCGGAGAATAAGACATATTCTAAGGAATTTAAGGAAAAGGGGATTGGCTAAAAAAAGTATTTTTAGTCAAATGAATAACCGAATATAGTGCACCTGCCCCGCACCGGAAATATACTTGCGGTTACTTCCAGCACAAGTGCGATATCTGCTCGAAAGTACCTCGCAGTGTCTTCTTTGCCCCGGGTGCAGCTCCGAGGAATCTTACGTATGGAGCATCACTTGCAGACTAGATGGCATCAATGGGTCTCACCGATGCCTGCTTGCGTCTTCGTTTATTTCTGGTGCTAGTAAGGTGCAGTATTCGGCTGTATCAAGTTCTATTCTTTTAATCCTTGCAACATAATTAGTGGCGTTTATTTAACCATAATACACCTGATTTCACAAGTCTAGGAACTATTCCAGTCATAGGCTGCTTCATCATACTACCAAAGCCATCATTTTTACCAAGTGATCCTAAAGTTCCTTTTAAGCGAATTTCTTTTGGCTGTTTCGGTTCTTTGTTTCGTAAAATACAATGTAACACTGCCGCTGTCTGTTCCCCTTGAATACCAGCTAGCTGTGCACTTGGCGAATGAATAGAAGAAGCACAGTCACCAATTACATATACATTTGGCTCTTCTGGTACTTGGAAAAGGTCGTTCACTACAATCTTTTCGTGTTGGTCCTTTTGGAAGGGTAATTCTCTTACGACCCTATTAGGACGAACACCAGCCGTCCAAATCGTTACATCATTGACATAAC
Organism: Ornithinibacillus jepli; assembly: GCF_047228935.1. Classification (NCBI taxonomy): domain Bacteria; kingdom Bacillati; phylum Bacillota; class Bacilli; order Caryophanales; family Bacillaceae; genus Ornithinibacillus; species Ornithinibacillus jepli. Next base: position 255,223 of record NZ_JBFEGG010000002.1, on the reverse strand, counting down.
AAACCCCGTTGTTACAAACCCCATCTTTTTCTACATATTCTACATTTGCGTGATGTAATACTTCTACATCATTTTTATTAAACCAATCGGCAACATATCCTTGAATTCTTGGGTCAAATGCTCTTAAGACAGAGCCTCCGCGATCAAGTAAACGGATATTTAGATCTTCTCTACTTTCACGTATTTCGGAAGCTACCTCTATTCCACTTAAGCCTGCACCAACAATCGTAACTTTTCCATTTGCTTTTAAGTTTCCGACTGCAAGTCCAGCTTTTCGGGCTTTCGAAAAAGTTTGTACACTCTCTGTATAACGATCTGCCCCTTCAATACCGTGATAGTTATCTTCACACCCCAATGCGACAACTAAATAATCATACGAAACTACTTCTCTAATATCCTGGAACACGATTTGGTTGTTTTCTACATCAATTTTTTCCACTTCGGCAAACACATATTGGATACGGTCATCTTTCGGGAAATCAACTCGCACGTCTCGATCAGCAACTGTGCCAGCTGCAATTGTATAGAATTCTGTTTTTAATGATTGGTATGGATTGCGATCGACAATTGTTAACGTTACATCTTCTGGTAAGCCTTTATCAAGCAAACCTAATGCAACCTTGATGCCTCCATAGCCACCACCTAGTATTACTAAATTTCTCATTGTTTTACCCCCATCCCCTGCTAGAAATCAGAATGCTAGTATTTTGGGTTTTATATCCGGAAACGCTTTCCATCTTTAAGAGTATCAAAGAAATGCCTGTTAGACTAGTAGAAATACTAAAGACTTTGAAAAAAACAGACCAAAACATCCGAAAGTTTTATTCATGTATTTTCATTTTTTGGAAATAGTAACTAATGATTTTATGAAAAATAAAGAATACTGAAAGGAAGATAACAAATGAAAAATAAATTCATATTAATCATGGTAGCTCTTATTATAGCCGGATCATGGCAGGTTTCCACCGTGTTTGGGGAAAAACAGGACGAGGCTTGGTTCGACTTTTTCAAAAAGGATGAGGAAAAAGTGGAGCAGAAACATGAGGAACATAAAGGTCTACATAAACATGAAGCTTGGATTAAATATAAAGCGAAAGAATTAGGAATTGAAGCTGATGGTAAAGATCTTCATGTCTTGGCTAAAGAAGTAAAAGAAGCAAAACTACTGAAAAAGGCTGAGGAATTAGGGATTGAAACGGAGGGCAAGGACTTAGCCAATCTCGCAAAAGAAATTCATCATAAAAAAGTAATGAAAGAAGCGGAGAAGCTAGGGGTTGATACAGAAGGAAAAGATTCTAAGCAATTAGCAGAAGAAGTCATGGAAGTTAAGCTTCAGAAGAAAGCGGAAGAATTAGGAATCGGTACAGAGGGAAAAGAGAAGGAAGAATTACTGGAGGAAGTAAAAACTGCTATATTGGAAAACGAAGCAAAAGCCTATAACGTGGATACAGATGGGAAAGAGGAACATGAAATTGTCATGGAAATCCATGAGGCAAAAATTTATGAAGCGGCTGAAAAATTAGGAATCGATACAGAAGGAAAAAATCCGGAAGATATTCTAAATGAAATCTTTAACGATTATGTAGGCAAAGCGAAGGAGTTAAAAGTATTTCCTTTTGAAGATAATAAAGATAAGTTTTATTTGGAACATTATATGGAAGATAGGGATTAAGAGGTTGGGCAATAACTAGGTAGTACAGATGTAAAGCCGAGTAATGCACATTAACAGCACCGGAAATATACGGAGACTCCTGCGGGAGGAAAGGCAACGGTGAGACCCCAAGTATGCACCTGCGTCTGCTAGTAATGCTACGCAGCAGGTTTCCTCGGTGCAAGGCTACAGAGAAGATTATTCAAGTAGTAGCCTGGCTCTCCAGCCGCCCGCGGCAAAGAAGACACTGCGAGGTCTTTTCGAGCAGATGTCGCACTTGTGCTGGAAGTGAAAGCGTAGTATATTTCCGGTGCGTGGTAGGTGCACTATATTCGGTTATTCGTTTGACTAAAATACTTTTGCCCAGCCAATTTTTTAATAGTTAAATGTTGCCTCAACAGATGCTCGAATTTGATTTTGGCCTGCTTCAATTGGTGTAGTGACGGCACTTTCCGTGGATACTCCTAAAACATATGGTCTAGGGGGTTCAGGTGTTAAATTAGATAACTCTTTTAAACGTGCAGGTACGTCTGGGACTATAACTCCAAGTGTCGATGCTGCAGTATCGGCTTTGGCTTTCGCATTTTGAATCGCCTTTTCGAATGCTTGATGGTAATATCGATCTGGATTGGAAATCGTAAGATCAATATTTCGTACTGTGTTTGCCCCGCTATCCACAGCTATATCCACAATTTCCCCGACTGATTGTATATTTTCTATTTTGATTGTAAGTATACTAGTTATCCGATATCCCCGAAATACTTGTTGCCCATTTTGAAAATCGTATTGGATATCGACTCGGTAATCCGTCGTTTGGATGTTTTCACGAGAAACGCCACTATTTACGATTGCATTGATAACGTTAGTAGAATCTTGTGCATTCTTTTGTTGTGCTTGCTGAAGATTGTTATCCTCTGTAATAACCCCTAAGGTGACGATTGCCTGGTCGGGTCTTGCTAAGACGACACCTTCTCCAAACACCTTAATCACTTTGTCACTTTCTCTTACCGGAACTTGCCCTCGGTTGAACAGATTAGGATAATAGTACATATTTTCACCTCTTTTAGGTTAACTATATGTTTCTAGTTGGATAAAAGTGTAAAAATAGACTCATAAATATAGTAATTGATAAATAAAAAGGAAATGCCCCCCTAAAATGAGCATTTCCATTGTTTATTATACTAATCGTTTAATTCTTTCATCTAAATCCGGGTGTGTAGAGAATAGTGATGATTTACGTTTGTTGTTAATTTTTAATGTTGCAATGGATGTATCATCTTCACCCTTAATGCGGCTTGTGTAAGCTTTTAAGCTTTCTAGCGCATGACGCATTTTATCTTTACCTGCTAAATCAGCACCACCACGGTCTGCATGGTATTCACGATGTCTAGAGTACGCAAATACGACAATGCTTCCTAGAATAGAGAAGACAATTTGGAACACGATAATGGCAATGAAATGTACGATTGGAGCAAGCTCTTCTTTTACAAAGCGGGATGCAACAAACGCCACAATACGAGATAAGAACACAACAAATGTATTCACAATACCTTGTAGAAGTGTCATCGTTACCATGTCACCATTTGCGATATGGGCAACCTCGTGGGCAATAACGCCTTCAACTGCATCGTCATCCATTTCTTGTAGTAAACCAGTAGAAACGGCAACTAAAGAACGTTTTCTAGATGGACCAGTAGCAAAAGCATTCACTTCAGGAGATTGATAGATGCCAACCTCAGGCATATGCATTAAGCCAGCAGCTCTTGATAAACGGTGTACTTTTTCCACAACTGCTTTTTCATATTCGTTCATTGGACCATTTGGATCAATGACTTTAACGCCCATCATTTTCTTAGCCATCCAGCGGGACATACCTAGAGAAATGAAGGAACCTGTAAAACCAATTACTGCACTAAAGATAAGAAGAGTTCCTAATTGAAGTGTTCCATCACTACCAATATAGCTTCCAATTGGTAAAATGCTAAAAATTATACTGATTGTCAGTAAAACTAGTACGTTAGTTAGTAAGAAATAAAAAATTCTCTTTCCCATATTCTCACCTTTCTATTTGAAATTTTAAAATTGTATTCACAACAGTATTACATATATTATATAGGCAAACACAGTTGTTGTCATCTTTGGAATCAATATATGAAACGATAAGACAAGTTATTCAGAAAGGGGAAAAAGTTTATGATGGAAAAGGTTATCCACGCAATTCAAGATGAATATGCAGATGATTATGCTTGGTGCTATGGGTGTGGACGGTTAAATCAAGAAGGGCTACAGCTTCGAACTGGTTGGGACGGAGAAAGGACGATCACGATTTATACTCCTCTTAAAGAGCAAACGGCAATACCTGGATTTGTTTATGGTGGACTCATTGCTTCACTAATTGATTGCCACGGGACAGGTTCAGCTTCACTTGCATTACACCGTAAAAATGGGTATGAACCTGGAGATGGAATAGAGCCTCCTCGCTTTGTTACGGCCTCCTTAAAGGTAGACTTTGTAAAACCTACTCCACATGGTGTACCATTAAAGGCAATTGGCATAATAGAAGAAATTCATCCGAAAAAATGGAAAGTCACTACGGAAGTTTATGCAGCGGACAATTGTTGTGCAAAGGGCGAAGTAATTGCAGTTATTATGCCGAATACATTTCTTAAAAATGAAGAGGGGTGAGCAGCATGAAAAATACCATCTGGATTAACGAACTTAAGATTAACCCTGACAGTGTGGATGTGTCGAAGGTGGAAGTAAATGGAAAGGCTTTAACCGTTGTAAAGCTAGATTTTAAAGTAACACATGAGGATTACCATGATGTTACCGTTGAATTATATAAAAATGATTTTCTAGTTAAAGTTCCATCAGAAAGGCTAGAATTTCATGCGGAGATTCAGCATTATTCTACTTCTGTTACGAATTTATACGAAGAAAATGCGGTAGGCGATTTTAGTTTAACATTAATAGAAAAATAAATGGTTAATCGATTCAACTAGGGGGCTAAGTCAGATGGAGATTTTAGACATAATCGGGGAGCTTTTTTCAGATGAAATATCGATTGCCGTTTCCAATGGACAAGAATACGTTTATTATCGACCTAGTAAGCGGATAGATTTGAAAATTAGTCCAGGAGATCCGGTTAAAGAAGGAACGATTGCCCATAAAGCATTTGTAACGAATCAAAAAGTATCGGAATTCATTGACCGTAATGTATTTGGAGTGCCTTATCATGGAATGGCCGTACCGTTTCATGAAAATGGTAAAGTCGCTGGATGTGTACTTGCAATTTATCCTACATACACCGATGGAAAGTCCGTTATAACCTTGAAATCTCATGACGGATGGAAGCCAATTCCGTTTCAAGAAGTCTATTATTTAGAAGTAAAGGATAGAAAAACCCATGTTTATGCAAAACAGTTTTCCGGGACACATAAAAATACGTTACAAGAATTTGAATATAACCTTCCTAGAGATATGTTTATCCGTTGTCATCGTTCCTTTATTGTAAATGTCCATTATATAAGGGAGATATTTCCAGATACACATTCTACTTTCTTACTAGAAATAGAAAATGGCGATAGTATACCGGTCAGTCAATCCTATTCTAGTTATTTTAGGAAAATGCTAGGATTCTAAAATATGCTGTTTTAGAATCCTATTTTTCTGCTTTAAACAAAATTTTAGTTATTCCACCAAAATTCCCCGAATTCTGAATTTAATGCGTTAAAATATTTGAAAACGCTTTAATGGGGGTTCGGTATGGAGAAATTTCAAGAAAGAATTAAAAATCCTCGCTTGTTAGAACGGGTGGTCTCGGCTGAAGAAGCGGCCTCTTGGATACAAGATGGTATGACATTAGGGTTAAGCGGATTTACCCGTGCTGGAGACGTTAAAGCAGTGCCTATGGCATTAGTAAAACGTGCTAAAGTGGGCGAAAAGTTCAAAGTGAATGTATTCACTGGTGCTTCACTTGGGTCTGATGTGGATAAATTGTTTGCAGAAGTTGGAATCATTAATAAACGTCTTCCTTTCCAAGCTGACCCAACCATGAGGAAAAAGATAAATGCTGGGGAGCATTTGTTTGTTGATCATCATCTATCACACACGGCAGAATTGCTTCGAGGGAATGTAATTGAGCAAGTGGATTACGCAATTTTAGAAGCAATTTCAATTACGGAAGATGGTATGATTATACCCACTACTTCGATTGGAAATTCGATGGCATTTACGGAAAATGCGAAGTCGATTATTGTGGAGATTAATCTTGCACAATCCGAACTACTAGAAGGCCTGCACGATTTGTACAGCCCAGGTAAACAGGGAGATCGAGATCCAATTCCGTTAACAAGGGCAAATGACCGAATTGGAACAATAGGTATTCCTATAGATAGTAGCAAAATAAAAGGTATCGTATTTACGAATCAACTAGACTCGCCATCAACGATCGTTCCACCAGACGAAGAAACACAAATCATGGCCAACTACTTACTGGACTTTCTGCGTAAAGAAATAGCTGCAGGTCGTTTAACCGAAAAGTTAGCACCACTACAATCTGGTATAGGCTCTGTAGCGAATGCGGTATTACATGGCATGGTTGAATCCGAATTTAAGCATTTGGAAGTGTATTCGGAAGTGCTACAAGACGCTGTGTTCGATTTAATTGATGCTGGAAAGGTAGACTTTGCATCTTGTTGTTCTATTACATTATCAGAAGAAAAGATGCATCAAGTATATAATGACTTCGAAAAATATCGTGACAAGTTGATTATGCGTCCACAAGAAATTTCCAATCATCCAGAAATTATTAGACGTCTCGGACTCATTTCCATCAACACAGCACTAGAATTTGATATTTATGGGAACGTAAACTCGACACATGTATCTGGTACGAAAATGATGAATGGTATTGGTGGCTCAGGTGATTTTGCCCGTAATGCCAGACTAGCAATCTTTGTTACGAAATCCATTGCAAAGGGCGGAGACATTTCAAGTGTTGTTCCGTTTGTATCCCACGTGGATCATACAGAACATGATGTTGATGTAGTTGTTACAGAGCAAGGATATGCAGATTTACGTGGTCTTGCTCCACGTGAACGTGTACCGTTAATCATTGAAAACTGTGCACATCCAATGTATCGCGCACAGCTTTGGCAGTATTACGAGGAAGCACTAGAACGGGGTGGGCAGACCCCACATGTGCTTGAAAAAGCATTCTCATGGCATGAAAACTATGCGAAACACGGATCCATGCTTGAAAAAGGAACAGTAACAAAATAGTTTGATAGAAAAAGGGGCAGGATAATTGGCTACCTTGAAAGTAGCCAATTATAAGTTAAAAAGCAATCTTGTGGGCAGCTTGATTGCTTACATAAGGGGTTTGTTTCATATAGAACGAAAAAACCGATTTTCTTTCTGGGGAGAGAGAAAATCGGTTTTTAATTCTGTATGCTTTTAAAAAGCATCTGAGGGGTAAGGGAATATCAAGAATATATACCTTATTTCCCAACCAAAACCTCCTTCGCCTTTGGCCTACTTTCCTTATCACTAAGGACATACACTGTATCGCCTTTTTGGATAACCGTATCTCCAGTAGGTGTGATAAGTTTATTATCCCGCGTAACGCCAATAATCAACGTATCCTTTGGTAATGAAAGAGCATGCAGTGAAACACCGTTCGCAGGACTTCCCTTTACAATCGTCATTTTCATGATTTCAGACTCTGTCGTTCCAAGATTGATCAATTCAATACTAGGAGCTGTTTCCTCCTGATCATGATCAAGTCCAAGCTTTTTCGCAAGCCAAGAAAGTGTACCACCTTGAATAAGTGCAGAGAAGAAAACGACGAAGAAAACAGCATTAAAAATCAATTCACTGTTCTCTATCCCTGCAATAATTGGATATGTACCTAGAACGATTGGCACAGCACCTTTTAACCCAGCCCAAGAAATGAAAACTTTTTCTTTTAAGTCATATTTCATAAACAGCATACTAATAAATATAGCCACCGGACGAGCAACAAACATTAAAATTAATGCAAGCAGTATTCCTTGCCATATAACAGATACTAGCTGGTTAGGGAATACTAGTAGTCCGAGTAATGTAAACATGACAATCTGCATCATCCATGCAAATCCTTCATTAAAACGGGTAATGGTAAAGCGATAGGTTAAATCACTATTTCCAACGAATACAGCCATCACGTAAACAGCAAGTAACCCACTACCACCTAAAGAATCTGTTAGTGCATACGTAAAGATAGCAGATCCCATCGCAAGAACCGGATATAACCCAGACGTATCGAGTTTAATGTTGTTGATTACGGAAACTGTCAGCTTTCCAAAGATTAAACCGAGAACTAATCCTAACCCCATTTGAAGGAAGAAACTACCTACAGCAAGCCAAATAGAAGCATCAGGTGTCTGTATGATTTCAATTAGTGCCACAGTTAAAAACACAGCCATCGGGTCGTTTGATCCAGACTCTGCTTCTAGTGTTGCCGTTAAACGCTTTTTGAAGTTCGTATTTCCTAATACGGAAAATACGGCAGCAGCATCTGTGGAACCAACAATGGCTCCAAACAGCATGCCTTCTAATAAAGAGAGATTAAAAATATACATAGCAGCAAAGCCTGTTATAACTGTAGTGAGTAGCACACCAAATGTAGCTAGAACACTTGCTGGTCCAATAATTGGTCTAATGCTGGTCCACTTCGTCTGTGTACCACCATCAAATAAGATAACAATTAATGCCATAATCCCAATTAATTGTGTTAGTTTAACATCATCAAAATAGAAATAATTATTTAGAAGCATTCCAGCGATAAGAAACAGAATTAGTGCAGGTAAACCAAGACGAGAAGAGAATTTAGTGGCTAAAACACCGATGATTAACATGGCGGAAAATAAAAAGATTAACGTATCAATACTTAAGTCCATATGATTCCTCCGATGCATAGGTACTATATTTATGATAAACAATTTTTGATAAAAAATAAATTATAAGCAACTTTTTATAGGATAATTGTTATTTCGAGAATACTATCCGCCGACATGGTACAATATGATTCATGATAAACCGTAAAGAGGGACGTAAATATGACGAAAATTAATGCACTACCATTCACTATTTCGAAAACGGAGAATTTCTTTGACCGTCTAGGAGATTATGTTGGAGATGTTTTCTATGATATTTTACCAGAACAAGGTTATGAATTACGGGATGAACAAATTTATATGGCTTTTCAATTGGAACAAGCATTTAAGAAAAAGACAACTATCTTTGCGGAAGCGGGAGTTGGAACCGGAAAAACCTTTGTTTATTTATTATATGCTATATGTTATGCAAGATATAAAGGAATCCCTGCAATCATTTCCTGTGCCGATGAAACACTTATTGAGCAGCTTGTGAAAAAAGGCGGAGATATTGAAAAGCTTGAAAAAGCACTTGGTCTTGAAGTGGATGTAAGACTTGCAAAGGCCAGGGAAAATTATGTTTGTGCTAGAAAATTAGATCGTATCGTAGAAATAACAGAAAACGAGGATATCATCCGAGTTCATGATGAAATTCCTGAATTTGTTTATGACTACACTTCTTCCAAGAAAACCTTTGAGCGATATGGTGATAGGAAGGAATATCCGTGGGTATCTGATGAAACGTGGGAGAAAATTGCTTGGGATCCTTTGCAGCAATGTTCAACATGTGAGTTAAGACACCGCAGTGGTCAAACATTAAACAGGGAATACTACAGACATGCTAAAGATTTAATTATCTGTTCTCATGACTTTTATATGGAACATGTATGGACGAAAGAATCACGTAAACGTGAAGGGCAAATTCCGTTATTACCAGAAGCATGTACGGTCATTTTTGATGAGGGACATCTGTTAGAGTTTGCAGCGCAAAAAGGGTTAACCTATCGCTTCCATTCAGAGACATTACATAATGTTCTAACTGGATATATGGGGCAGGACGTGCGAGAAGAGTCACTGTATTTAATTGAGGATATTTTAACCTTGCATGAAGATTGGTTTGACCTACTGAGTGATGTGGCAAAAGGCGTAGTCGGCTCTAATCGAAAAGAAATAGAACTGTCCGAAAGTATGTTGAGTATCGCTTCAAAACTATTTGATAAAGTGGAAAAACTTCTAGACCAGCTCGTGTTTGATTCCGAGATGTTTACGATAGATGAATATCACCTTAAAATTATTGAGGAGTATTTAGAATTCTATCATTACGGGTTATCCATCTTTTTAAAAGAAGATGAAGGGATCTTTTGGATAGAGGAGACGCCGGATACAACAACACTTGTCATGATGCCTCGATTAGTGGAAGAAGTGTTGAAGAAAGAAGTGTTTTCAAAGGATATTCCATTTATATTTTCATCTGCAACACTTTCACAAGGTGGAGACTTTTCTTATTTAGCTAATAGCTTAGGGATAGACTCCTATGAGTCGTTTTCTGTTGATTCACCATTCGATTATGCCGAGCAAATGAAGCTCTATGGCCATATTGAAGAAACAAAAGAAGATAAATGGCATACGATACAAAAGCAAATGGAACAAAATACAGGGAGTAGTCTCGTGTTATTTTCAAATGTAGAAGAAATGGATGAATTCAGAAGTTGGGCTAACGGGAGGTCATGGCCGTTTGACATGTATTTTGAAGGAGAACAGGAAATTAGTGTAACGGTAAAAGCTTTCCAGGAAAACAAACAATCCGTTCTATGTGCATATCATTTATGGGAAGGTTTAGACATTCCAGGTGAAGCATTAACAAAAGTCATTATCGCTTCTTTACCGTTTCCGCCTAAAGATCCAGTGTTCAAGGCAAAAAGAAAACATGCACTAGACCCAGAAAAAGAAGTCGATGGTCCATATATGTTACTGCGCCTTCGCCAGGGAATTGGTCGGCTAATCCGGACAAGCGATGATTATGGTTCTGTACATATATGGATGAAAAAAGAAGAAAGAGAGAAATATGAAGAGGTAATCAATGGAGTAGTTCCAGTTGCGATGCGCTGGAATTCTTGAGGTAACTCTCCAAGTTATTGAAAATTACCTGAAGGAAAGTTAAAACGATAGAGAAAAACCCCACCTATTTGTATGTGTTGACAGGTGGGGTTTAGGTTTTAACTGATGTAAAAAAACTAAATTTAGTCTTCTAACAAATATAAAAAGTGACTCAATATCTTCGCTGTTAATCCCCAAATTACTTTATCTTCATAACGATAAAATAACTCTTCAAAATGCCTCGTCTGCCAGTTATATTTTTCTCCACCTACGATTAGGTCAAAGGGGAAGTTATCTTCTGGGATTACCTCTATGTTCACTTTGTAGGATTCAGGTGTCGTTTGTCGAAGGTGGGAAATTGGAACATAAAACACTTCCCCCACTTCAGCCTCGTTTGGTCTAATAGTATTAATGTCAGAAATCCTGCCTACATAAGGATAAATGATTCTCCCCATGTCAGCGACAACATAGTCGATAGGAGTTACATCTGTTATCTGATTAAAATGAATCCCCAACTCTTCTGTAGTTTCCCTTATAGCACAGTCCATAGGTGTCGAATCATCTGGATCAATCCGCCCGCCAGGAAAGCAGATATCCCCAGGCTGTCGACGTAAATTCATCGAACGAACTTCGAATAATAAGTGTGCTTGATTATTTTTTTCAACAAGCGGAATGAGAACAGCAGATTGTTTAAAATTCTCTCTTCCCATAATACCAGGCTCCTTATAGGCCAATTGATTTAATATATCTTGGATATTCATGCTTTCCCCTCCAGTACTTTGTTCTTTTCATCATTATACTAATTTATGGTCATAGAAAACCAATGATATTCATCTTTTCCAATGGAATAAGGGATAAAGGAAGTAAATAAATTTATGTTTTTTTTCTATGAGAATAGACAACCTAAGGAAGTAAGGAAGGTGGTACAATACATGAATATAATAAGGAGGATGACAATGGGAATTTTAAGTGGAAATCCACAAGACGAACCAATGCATTATGGAGAAGTATATGGTGCATGGGTTGCGGTTAGTACATGTAAAGCCATGATTGTGGCGTATCAAACATTACTAAACCATGCGGGTGACGAAGATTTAAGAAAACTATTACAAGAAGCGATTGAGCTTGGAAAACAGGAATCAGCTAGTATTGAGCAACTACTAAAGGACAATGGAGTCGGATTACCGCCTACGCCTCCGGAACGCCCGAATGCGGATTTAGAATCTATTCCTACGGGTGCTCGTTTTATGGACAATGAAATTGCTGCCAAAATGTCAGCAGATGTTGCTGCAGGATTAGTAGCTGCTAGTACGATGATTGGTCAATCCATACGTGAAGATATTGCGACACTCTTTGGAACTATTCATACCCAAAAAGCAACGTTTTGTGCAAAACTACTTCGATTGAATAAAGAAAAAGGCTGGCTCGTACCGCCACCATTGCAACCATCGAGTGGGAATGAAGAATAGTTAAAGCATAGAAAGTGATGAAAAAAGGTGGTGATGAAAATCATCGCCTTTTCATTTATGCTTGGCGATTTTTAAAACATGACACTTGTCATATAAAATTACTGACGGATATGACTTATAAAATGATGCCTTTACACCTATTATGATAATAATCTAAGAAAAATTGGGAGGCACATGATGAGTAAAGAAAAACAAGCGCAATTAAGAAAAAGTGTTACACCATTTGCAAAGTCCGATACAAAGGCAAGTATTATTCAAATTCTAAACACGATTATTCCATTTTTTCTTCTTTGGTTCCTAGCATATCAAAGTCTTTCCATATCGATTTGGCTAACAATTGCTCTAACCATAGTTGCAGCAGGATTTGTCGTACGCACCTTTATCATTTTCCACGACTGTACCCATATGTCCTTCTTCAAGAATAAAAAGGCAAACCGTATTGTCGGAACAATTGCCGGTATTATAACCCACTTTGCTTTCGAAAAATGGAAATGGAGTCACTCCATCCATCATGCAACAAGTAGTAATTTAGATAAACGCGGAATCGGTGATGTTTGGGTTATGACGGTGGATGAGTATTTAGAAGCATCCGTTTGGAAAAGAATCTCCTATCGTCTTTACAGAAATCCAATCGTCATGTTTGGACTTGGGCCGCTTTATCTATTCTTAATCTCCAATAGATTTAATCGTAAAGGTGCCAAGCGTAAAGAACGGTTCAATACGTACTTAATTAATTTTTCCATTGCTGCAATTTATGCCCTGTTAATCTGGGCGGTAGGTTGGCAAGCGTTCTTAATTATTCAATTACCGATTCTGTTTATCGCAGGAGCCGCGGGTATTTGGCTGTTTTACGTTCAACATCAGTTTGAAGATTCCTATTTTGAAAATGAAGAGGAATGGGATTATGTAAAAGCTGCTGTAGACGGAAGCTCTTATTATAAACTTCCGAAAGTAATCGAATGGTTAACAGGTAGTATCGGTTATCATCATGTCCATCATTTGAGCCCGAGAGTACCGAATTATAATTTAGAAAAAGCCCATGTATCGACGCCTCCATTACAGAAAGCAACGACCATTACGTTAGCGACTAGCTTAAAATCGATACGTTTTCGTTTGTATGATGAAAGAAGTAAAACTTTTGTTAGCTTTAAAGAAATTAAAGATCAAGTAAAAGCACAGAAGTCTAACCTGCAGTTATCTACTAGACGTACTAGTGTGGAAGAAAAATAATGTTAGAAAAGCCCTTTTATTCCAAATGAAAGGGTTTTTGTGCTACAAGTAATCTGCTATACTCAGGGGAATAGAACATAGGAGGGAAAGAAATGCAAAAATGGTACCAAATTATATACAAGAATACAGGACTTAGCATTTATATGTGGATAGTATTTTGTATTCTACCCTTCTATTTCATCATTCGGTACTCCACACCGGTCGGAATTTTAGTTGGAGTAATCATGGTAGCTTTGTTTTTTACTGCTTATCGAGTATCGTTTATAAAGAAAGGCTGGACCGTGTATCTTTCTATTGCGATTGAGATGGCAATTAGCATTGGAATGACAATATCGTTTGGATTTGTTTACTTTTCCCTATTCCTTGCATTTTTTATAGGGAATATACAAAATAAAGCAGGCTTTATTACGTTATATGTTGTTCATCTAGTCACCACTGTTTCAGCAACCATCCTAGGATTTATTATTCAAAGCCAAATTTTCTTTTCACAATTACCGTTTATTATTATAAGTCTTATTGGCGTCATACTCGTTCCAGTTAATATGTTTTATCGGATTAAAGGGGAAAAGCTGGAAGGCCAGTTAGAGGATGCAAATGAACGAATTTCCCAATTGATGGTGTTAGAAGAAAGACAGCGTATTGCTCGGGATTTACATGATACGTTAGGGCAGAAACTTTCCTTAATTGGTTTGAAAAGTGATTTGGCAGGAAAACTACTATACAAGTACCCTGATAAGGTGCATAAAGAGATTCTCGATATTCATCAAACAGCGAGAACCGCGCTAAAAGAAGTGAGAGAAATGGTATCTGATATGCGTAGTACGAGGTTAGTAGATGAAGTAAGACATGTTCAACAAGTGCTAGAGGCGGCGGAAATGGAATACACTCTAGAAGGTGATCCAAAGCTTCAACATACACCATTATTAGTAGAAGGTGTACTAAGCATGTGTTTAAAAGAAGCAGTAACGAACGTTGTAAAGCATAGCAATGCCAAGTCCTGCAAAGTCATTATTGACCAGTCGCCAAGTGAGGTTTGTATTATTGTACATGATAGTGGTATTGGAATGAAGGATATAACAACTTTACACGGAAATGGGTTACGTGGTATGAAAGAACGATTAGATTTTGTAAACGGAACATTGGAAATCGATAATCATAACGGTACTATCCTTTCTATAAAGGTGCCCAATGTTATTCAAGCTCAATCAGAGGTGAGGTTATCATGATTCGAATAGTTATTGCAGAGGATCAACAGATGCTACTCGGAGCATTAGGGTCTTTACTAGACTTAGAGAATGATATGGAAGTAGTGGGAAAAGCCAAAAATGGGGCAGAGGCGCTTGAATTAGTAAAGCAGTTTGACCCAGACATTTGTATGATGGATATTGAAATGCCTTTAAAGAGTGGTCTAGATGTAGCGGAGGAATTAAAGGATGCATCATGTAAAATCATTATCCTAACCACTTTCGCAAGAGCAGGGTATTTTGAACGTGCACGAAATGCAAATGTAAGTGGATATTTATTAAAGGATAGCCCGAGTGAAGAATTAGCACACTCCATCCGTGTCATTATGGAAGGGAGAAAAATTTACTCTCCTGAGTTAATCGATATTGCATTTGAAAAAGAGGAAAACCCACTATCAGAGCGGGAAGATCAAGTCATTCATTTAATCGCAGAAGGTAAGAATACAGAAGAAATAGCAAAGCAACTCTATCTTTCAAAAGGAACTGTCCGAAATTATGTTTCCATAATCCTAGATAAATTAGAAGTTAGCAATCGAATTGAAGCTATTTCCCGGTTTAGGGAAAAGGGTTGGTTTAAATAAATTTAGTAAAGAGACTGGGACATAACAAAATAGTACAGATTTATAGCCGAAATAATGCGTTGTAGGTGCACTATATTCGGTTTTTTGTTTGCCTAAAATACTTTTGTCTAAGACTCTTTTATTTTATAATTGACATTTTTCAAATCAAAGAATATATTGTAAACATAAGTTTAAAACATAAACAAAAGTTTAGTTAGGTGGTAAACATGAATTATTCACTTAATGATAATGAGCAAAAACTATTCAATTTGATAAAGAAAAACCCTTTCATTTCTCAGCAAGAACTAGCAGACGAGATGGACTTATCAAGACCATCGGTTGCGAACCTCATTTCTGGCTTGGTGAAAAAGGGATACATCCACGGTAAGGCTTATATTGTAGGGGACAATGAACAAATAGTCTGTATAGGTGGAGCAAATGTGGACAGGAAGTTTTACATAAAAGGGAAGCTACAGTATGGAACTTCCAATCCGATAAGGTCGGTGCAAAGTGCTGGTGGTGTAGCTAGAAATGTAGCAGAAAACTTAGGGCGTCTTGGAAAGAACGTATCCATGCTAACTGCTAGTGGTATTGATGCGGAGTGGAACTTTATTGAGGAAGCTTCTTCTACCTATATCAATTTATCCGATGTCATTCCATTAGTAAGAGAAACAACTGGTTCCTATTCAGCAGTAATTGATCATTCTGGGGAGCTAGTATTAGCTTTAGCCGATATGGATATTTATGATGCGATAACACCGGAAGTTTTACAACCTAAACTTACGAAGTATGCACAAGCTAAATGTTTCGTAGTTGATTTAAATTTGCCTAAAGAAACGTTAGCCTATATTAAACAATTTGCTTTAAGTAGGAATATTCCCTTAGTCTTTATTACCGTATCTGCACCAAAAATGGACAGGCTGCCGAAGGACTTACAAGGCTTAACCTGGCTTATTACGAATTGTGAAGAAACAGCGTCCTATTTCGATATGGATATTGAAAATGATGAAGACTGGGAAAAGGCTGTTCACAAATGGCTTCAATTAGGAATTGAAAATGTAGTCGTTACCAATGGGAAAAATGGAGCGTTAATTGGGAATAAAGAAGAAGGAATTCACCATATTCCAGCTTTAGAAGTAGCTAACGTTCGCGACGTAACGGGTGCTGGAGATGCTTTTTCTGCAGGCGTTATATACGCGTGGTTAGAAGGGAAAAGCCTTCTATACATTGCTAAGACAGGAGCCGTTAATTCTGCAAAAACGATACAAACCAATTATACCGTAAGACAAAATCTATCCCCTCAACAATTGACATTAGATATGGAGGAATTATAATGAAAAACTTTCTAGAAATCTCTAAAGAAGTAAAACAAGCTAAAGAACAAGGAAAGCCAATCGTTGCATTAGAATCGACAATCATTTCACACGGAATGCCATACCCACAAAACGTGCAAACAGCAAGAGAAGTAGAACAAATAATTCGAGACAATGGTGCAGTACCAGCTACTATAGCTTTAATCGATGGCAAAATAAAAATCGGTTTAACAGATGATGAATTAGAACAATTTGGAAATAGTCAAGGTGTAGCAAAAGTCTCACGTCGCGATCTCCCATATATTTTGGCGACAAAACAAAAGGGGGCAACCACGGTAGCCGCTACAATGATCTGTGCAGAACTTGCAGAAATTCAAATATTTGTAACGGGTGGAATTGGTGGTGTTCACCGTGGAGCAGAGACAACGATGGACATTTCTGCTGATTTAGAAGAACTAGCACAAACAAATGTGGCAGTAGTATGTGCCGGAGCTAAATCTATTCTTGATTTAGGTTTAACAATGGAGTATTTAGAAACTAAAGGTGTACCAGTGATTGGATATGAGACAGATGTATTACCTGCTTTCTATACGAGAAGAAGCGATTATCCAGTTAATTTCAGAGCTGATGAAGTAGAAACAATCGCAAATACATTAAAGGCAAAATGGGACTTAAATCTTCAAGGTGGTGCAGTAATCGCAAACCCAATTCCAGAAGAGCATGCCATGCCTGAAGAAGTAATTAATACGGCAATTGCCTCAGCCCTTAAAGAAGCTGATGACAAAGGAATTGCAGGCAAAGATACGACCCCATTCCTATTAGGGAAAATAAAAGAAATAACTGCAGGTAAAAGCTTAGATTCCAATATTGACTTAGTAAAAAATAATGCGGTATTAGGGGCTAAATTGGCTGTGGAGTTGCAGAATTTAAATAAATAATGAAGTATAGACCAAATAATAGTTCGGATATTATTTGGTCTTTTTTATTTTTCTATTGACCTTCAAGTTACTTTAAGGTTTATCTTATAGATAGGAGGGAGAGAGATGTTAAGTATTCAAGCATTTTCACATAGAACCGGTATACCTAAAAGCACTTTACGTTTTTATGAAGAAAAAGAACTCTTAATTCCAATCCGAGATAAGGAAAATGGATATCGACTGTATGAAGAAGAGCAAATTGAACTAGCAAGATTCATTGCTAGTCTTCGCGCAGCAAACGTACCGTTACGTGAAATTCAAAACTATATCATGGCGAATAGACAGGAACAGAAGGACATAAAAGAAGCTTGGATTTATTCGTTGAAACAACAAAGACAACTACTGGACATCCAAATAACATTCCTAGAAAGTGACATCTTAGGTGAACAAATCTATTTAATGGAAAGGCAATCTGAAAGGGTTGTGTGGCTATTCGCAGAAGGTAATAAAGGGGAATTTGCCCCGTATTTTTTAAAAGGAAAAGAGGAATTAAAAAAGAATGCTATAACCATTAAACATTGCTATCTCCAATATGTATCGGGAATGGAAAAAATTCAAGTATGGATTGGCTTTGGGATTGCTTCTGATTGTGATATTTCAACTTTAAGCTTATTTGAAAGGGAAGAAAGATTACCTTATTCCTTATGTGTAGCGACATCTTTTCAAGGCGATTTTACGAAGATCGAAATAGCATACCGAGAACTTGTGAAGTACGTTAGTGAGCATCACTATATTCCAACTGGTTCTTTGATGGAGATGTACCATGGGACGAATATGGATAGTGTTACGATTCTAATACCAGTGATGAGATTAGGAGGGAAAGATAATGAAACGGGAGCTTCAAGTTGATGTGGAAGAATTTATCGGATCGAATTATCAAATCGGGGTAGAGCAAGGTGACCAGATAGCAATAAATGATCATTTTTATTTGCTAAAAGCCATCTCCAAAAATACTAATTCGAAAGAGGTTAAAGTGATTCTACAAGACATTTCACCTGGCTTTTTAGATGAGCTAAGAGGAATAGCTGATGGCTTGAAAATAGATTTTGATACAGTCCTCAGAATGTATAGTGGCTATAATCTGCCAGTGCCGCCAATGGGATGTACTTCTTTTTCTCATGACAACTACTATATTCGAAATTACGATTTTACCCCAGAGATATATGATGCTCGGTTCGTTTTTCATAAGCCAGAGGAAGGTTACGCAAGTGTAGGATTTAGTGATCAGATTGTAGGCAGACTTGATGGTATGAATGAGCATGGACTTATGGTGGGATTACATTTAGTAAATGAGCACTATACTGGAACTGGTTTTATAGCTACAACGATTGTACGGCTAGTATTAGAGCAGTGTAGGAATGCGGAAGAAGCCGTAAATTTGATCATGAAGCTTCCTCATGGATATTGTTATAATTATTCTCTTGTTGATAAACAGGGAAGAAAATGTATCGTTGAAGCGTCTCCGGAAAAACAAATCGTACACGAGAGCCCTATTTTGATGTGTACGAATCACTTTGAAACCGATCTGTTAAAAGTAAAAAATAGAACTACTATTGCAGGCTCCATACATCGAAAAGAATTTCTCCAAACATTATCATCCAATGCTTATCCACTAGAGGTTGCATTTAAAAAATTCAACAATGAAAATTCCCCACTGTTCTATAACGAATATCGTCAATTTTTTGGGACCTTACACACCGTAATTTATTTGCCGAATACTTTAGAGGTGATTGTTGGAATAGGTGGAAATGCTAATCCAATAACGTTTTCTTTGGACAAGTGGCTAAATGGTGATATCAAGGTAAAAGGGACGATAATTGGAGAAATCGATTATTAAAAAAATTCTCTCCTTATGAGTAAATGATTTCTTATGGCAAATAATAGAAGCGTGAAAATGATTTTACAAAAAGGAGAATGTATATGGTTAAATTAGCGGTGATTTATTATAGCTCTACTGGTACGAACTATCAGCTAGCTAAATGGGCAGAGGAGGCTGGTAAAGAAGCAGGTGCCGAGGTAAAAGTTGTAAAGGTACCAGAGCTTGCTCCAGAAGCGGCTATTGCATCCAACCCTGCATGGAAAGCGCATGTTGAAGAGACCAAGGATGTACCAGAAGCAACAAGTGATGACATAGAATGGGCAGACGCTATCATCTTTAGTGTACCAACGCGATTTGGAAATGTAGCTTCCCAAATGAAGCAGTTCATAGATATGCAAGGTGGGCTTTGGGCATCAGGTAAGACGGTTAATAAAGTAGTCAGTGCGATGACTTCTGCACAAAACGCGCACGGTGGGCAAGAAGCTACTGTCTTAGCGTTATATACCTCCATGATGCATTGGGGAGCGATTATCGTACCACCTGGTTATACCGATCAAGTATTGTTCGGTGCTGGTGGTAATCCATATGGTACGAGTGTTTCACAGGGGCAGGATGGAAAAATGGTGGAAGATGTGCAAGCTGCTGTTAAACATCAGGCAAGGCGAACAGTTGAAATCGCGCAAAAGGTAGCTGGAAGTTAATTATAGATAGCGAAACTAGTGGTATAAGGATTGACATCCTTATGCCACTTTTTATTTTCTAGATTCTTTTAAAGATGACAGAACATCGTGTATTCCGTAAAATGTTATAAGGGAGGATGCTACAATGAATCATATAAGAAAAACATGTGCTAGAATATCTGAACATTCTATTTTTACGAATACAATAATTGTGTTAATAATGATAAATGCTATATTAGTAGGTTTTGAGACTTATTCAAGTATAGCAAGTAAATATTACGACTGGATTTATTTTGCGGACAGGCTATTACTTTGGGTATTTACAATTGAAATTATAATCCGCCTAATTGGTAGGAAATCGATTAAAGATTTTGTAAGAGATCCTTGGAATATATTTGATATTGTCATTGTAGGATTAGGTCATGTATTAGTTGGAAGTCATTATGTAACAGTACTTCGGATTATTAGAGTATTGCGTGTACTCCGAGCAATATCTATTATTCCTTCCCTCAGAAAAATGGTTAATGCCTTAATTCTAACGATCCCCTCGATGGGAACGATCGTGCTGTTACTTAGTTTATTCTTTTATATATATGGCGTTATCGGTACGATGTTATTTAACGATATCGCACCAGAATATTTTGGAACATTACATGATTCCCTACTATCTCTTTTTCAAGTGATAACATTAGAATCTTGGGCTAGTGGTGTCATGAGGCCAATATTAGCACTAGATCCAACTGCTTGGTGGTATTTCGTATCCTTTATTATGATTGGTGCTTTTGTTATAGTAAATTTATTTGTTGGTGTTATTGTGAATAATGTTGAAGAGGCATCAAGAGAAGAAAGCCCATCTCCAACTGATATTAAGCTAGCCGAACTTCAACAGGAACTAGCCGAAATTAAAGAACTTTTAAAAAAGAAATCTTAATAATCATAATTCCCTCTAAATGATAAACATAAGAGGGAATTTATTATAAGGAGGATATGATGGGGAAAGAAATAAAAATAAAACAACCTAAGCTTCCAGTTGAGTTGCCAATTGTACTCTTTCAAGTAAACGAAGACGGGTATTATGATAATTGCACGTTTAAAGATTGTGTCATAACCAGGGATGATTTGGAGCGGATCCGATTTGATCAAGTGCAGTTTGACCGGGTTACATTTGAAGGGGACTTTTCGAACATGGAATTAACCGATTGTATATTTAATCAATGCAATTTATCCAATGTTGATTTCTCCAAAACAATCATTCATCGAGTAGAATTTAACCATTCTAAACTAATCGGAGCAGGGTTGTCAGAATCAACTTTAGGTAATGTTCTATTTGATAATAGTCAGTTGAATTTTAGTTCCTTTGGTTATTCGGAACTAAAGCAAGTTCGATTTAAAGAATGCATGATGAAGACTAGTGATTTTTACGAGTGTACGTTTCAAAAGGTAGATATACAACTATCAGATATTGATGAGGCAAATTTTACGAATACGAAGCTAAGTGGTGTGGACCTATCTACTTGTAAATTTGAGAGGTTACAAGTCTCCCTGGAAAGCATGCAAGGCTGCATCGTATCCACCGAACAAGCATTAGGATTTGCGAGATTGTTAGGGTTAGAGATTAAGGAGTAATTAAAATCTTTATCTCGTAAATGCGATTACATCCTTAATTTATTGTACCCTAAACTTTAAATATATAAGGTAGCTATAAGTTACAAAAGTCATTATAATAAAAGAATGATGAATGAAGGGGGCAAATAACATGTCCGAGCAAAAGAAGCTTAGTACCAAAGAAATTGTTCAACAGCAGCTGGAACGGAAAAAGCAGGCGCAAGCAAACAATAGAAATGCCATGAATAACAATGGATCAGCAAAGCATATGAAAAGTCAACTCGCGAAGAAACCGAGTATGACCCGCCGTAAAATGGGAAGTTAATCATCATGAATCAATAGGTGCATGAATTAATGAACCAACATACTACTTTAAATCAAAAAGCTTGAGGTTGGAAAATTCCTCAAGCTTTTTGTGCTATTTGCATTGGCTCAAGCCTTGTCGTACGTTTTAAAGCAGGGGCCTCCTTTTTTTACGCCATCATCCCAGCTACAATCTCGAATGAACGCAACCGGTCTTCTTGATGGAAAATTTGTGACCCGATGATTAACTCATCTGCCCCTGTCTCCTCGATAAAGCTCTCTAACCCTCTTCGTACCGTGTCAGCACTACCGACAATAGTAGTTTTTGGATTTAAAGTTTCCTCCACTGCCGCGATTTCAGCTGGTGAATACAATTCTTCTAAATTATCAACTGGAGGCTGTAGTTTTCCAGGATTACCTCGTCGTAAATTTAAGAACTGTTGCTTTTGAGATGTGGCGATAAAGTTCGCTTTCTCATCTGTATCGGCAGCGATAATATTAATACCTAACATAACATAAGGTTTCTCTAGAGCTTCAGAAGGTTTGAAGTTGTCACGATATAATGTTAATGCTTGATGTAAATATGCTGGTGCAAAGTGACTCGCAAAAGAAAATGGTAGTCCCTTGTGTGCAGCAAGCTGTGCACTAAACCCACTTGATCCAAGTAACCAAAGCGGTACATTAGCTCCCTGGCCAGGTATTGCCTTCACTCGTGAGACAGGTTCATCTGAGAAATAATCCTGTAATTCATTTACTTGCATTGGAAAATCATCAACAGAAGCATTTAACGTTCTTCGTAATGCATAGGCAGTTGCCTGATCACTTCCAGGTGCTCTCCCTAATCCAAGGTCAATTCTTCCTGGATACAGGGCATCTAGTGTTCCGAACTGCTCAGCAATTACAAGAGTCGCATGGTTTGGTAGCATAACACCACCTGCTCCTACACGTATATGTTCCGTCTTTCCAGCAATATGACCAATTACTACAGAGGTAGCAGAACTAGCAATCCCAGCCATGTTATGATGTTCAGCTAACCAGTAACGGTTAAATCCCCATTTTTCCACATGTTGCGCTAATTCAACACTGTTTTTGAAAGATTCACTGGCATTACTGCCTTCTGTGATTGGTGCAAGGTCTAAAACAGAAAGTGGTATATGATTAAATATCTTTGCATGATTGGATTTCAAGTTTATTCACTCCTTATTAACTCTCCTTAGTAAGCAATAATAAATATAAAAAATGATAGAGTCCAATTAAACGCTTAAAGCAAAAAAACATATTGTGTTAGCGTTTACAATGCCCGATATAAAAGGATTTGTATAAATATAACTTTCTGAATATTGTGTATTGACTGTAATTATGCTATAATATAAATTACTTTGGCGCAAAAAAAGGTTTATCCAGAAAGGAGCAAAAATATGATAGACTTCAAGTACCCTGAAGCACAAGGGTTATACAACCCAGCATTTGAGCATGAAGCTTGTGGTATTGGAATGATTGCCAATATTAATGGAAAACGAACGCATAACATTGTCCAAAATGCGATAAATATGCTTTGTAATATGGAACATAGAGGTGGTCAATCGGCTGATACAAGTACTGGGGATGGAGCCGGGATATTAACCCAAATACCGGATCGTTTTTTCCAAAAGCAATGTGCAAAAGAAGGTGTAACATTACCACGAGCAGGAGAGTATGCCATTGCAATGATTTTCCTACCCAATGAATTAGAAACCCGTGTGGAATGCAAAGAAATAATCGAGACTATTGTTGAGGAAGAAGGCCAAACATTCCTCGGATGGAGACCGGTTCCACTCAATGACTCCTTTATCGGAACACTAGCTATGAAAACAAAGCCAACCATTAGACAAGGCTTTATCCAAAAAGCTCCAGAGATTACAGATAGTAAAAGTTTTGAACGAAAGCTTTATGTTATTCGCAAACGAATAGAAAAAGCAATGAATCAGAATACCTCTTATAACGATACTTACATATGCAGCTTATCATCTAGAACAATCGTATATAAAGGGATGTTAATTCCGGAACAGTTAGACTCCTTCTACATCGATTTAAACCACCCTGAATTCAAATCCGCGTTAGCGTTGGTGCATTCCCGCTTTAGTACCAATACATTTCCAAGTTGGAAGCGTGCTCATCCGAATCGGTATACTATCCACAATGGTGAATTTAATACAATTCGAGGAAATGTAAATTGGATGAAAGCGCGGGAGAAGGCATGTGTGTCAAGCTATTTTGATGACAATGATCTAGAAAAAATATTACCAATTATCGATGCAGATGGTAGCGACTCATCCATCTTTGATAATACCTTTGAATTCTTACACTTATCCGGCTATTCCTTAGCCCATACAGCAATGATGATGATTCCAGAACCGTGGGCAAACAATCCACATATAGCCGATGAAAAAAGAGATTTCTATGAGTTTCATAGTACCTTCATGGAGCCATGGGATGGTCCGAGTGCTATTGTTTATACCGATGGGGTACAAATCGGGGCATGTCTTGATCGGAATGGTTTAAGGCCTGCACGTTATTATGTAACGAAGAATGGCATGATTGTACTCGGGTCTGAAGTTGGTGCATTAGACATATTTGCGGACGATATTTTATATAAAAAGCGTCTGGAACCAGGAAAAATGTTACTCATTGATTTAGAGAAAGGAATCATTGTTCCAGATGAGACAATTAAACTTCAAGTAGCTACGGAAAAACCTTATAAAGAATGGTTAATGGAGTTAAAGGATATTGATGATATTCCGAATTCTTCTACCGAGAAACCTACCTACAAAGGGAATAAATTATTAGAGAACCAAATTGCATTCGGGTTTACACGTGAAGAAATAGAAAAGATTATTAAACCACTAGTATCAGAAGGAAAGGATCCAATCGGTTCAATGGGGTATGATGCACCATTAGCGATTCTCTCTAAGAAACCGAGACTTTTATTTGATTACTTTAAACAACTCTTTGCCCAAGTAACCAATCCACCAATTGACGCCATCCGGGAAAAAATGATTACGATGACTACGACAACTATCGGGCCAGAAGGAAATATTGTAGGTCCTGATGCAAATAGCTGTAAAAAAATCCGTTTAAATACGCCAATCCTAACTAAAAAGCAGCTAGAGAAGTTACGTAATAATCGCGTTCACGGTTATCGCGCTAAAACGATTTCTACTTTATTTGACGTAAATATAAATATGGAACAGGCGATTACTAATTTATTAGATAAAGCGGTTCGTGAAATTGAAAAAGGGGCAACCTTTATTATTTTATCAGACCGAGGTATATCGAAATCTAAAGTAGCAATTCCATCGCTTCTGGCGGTAAGTGGACTACATCATCATCTAATCCGTCAAGGACTACGTACAAAGGTAAGTATTTTGATAGAGTCCGGTGAGCCAAGAGAAGTTCATCATTTTGCCTCATTAATTGGTTATGGGGCGGAAGGGATAACACCGTATATCGCTTTTGACACAATTGAGGCATTACTAGAAAAAGGTGAAATTTCTTCAAGTACGATTGAACAAGCTACAAACCATTACATTCATTCCGTAACAGATGGCATTGTAAAAGTATTATCAAAAATGGGAATATCGACGATTCAAAGTTATATGGGTGCACAGATTTTTGAAGCTGTTGGAATTTCCAATAAAGTGATTATGCAATATTTCACAGGTACGGCATCGCGTTTAGGTGGTATCGGTCTTGATGTGATGGAGAAGGAAGTGCGGTTAAGGCATGAGAAAGCATTTAAGCTTAAAAGAGGATCATTACCCGTCTTAGAGGACGGAGATGATTATCAGTACCGTACAAATGGGGAAGATCATCAATACAATCCGAAAACTATTTACACACTTCAGCATGCTGTACGGTCAGGAAATTATGACTTGTTTAAAACGTATACAAACATGTTAACGGATGAAGAGGAAAATCTTCAGTCCTTACGAGGTTTGTTGAAATTTAAAAAACGAAAGCCAATCTCTATTGATGAAGTAGAATCAGTGGAATCTATTTGTGCACGATTTAAAACCGGTGCAATGTCATTTGGTGCTTTAAGTAAGGAAGCACATGAATCACTTGCTATTGCGATGAACCGAATCGGTGGAAAAAGTAATTCAGGTGAAGGCGGCGAATCCAGTGATCGCTACCGATTAGACGAAAATGGGGATTCTCGTAAAAGTGCAATAAAGCAGGTTGCTTCAGGAAGATTTGGCGTAACGAGTAACTACTTAGTCAATGCAGAAGAAATTCAAATTAAAGTAGCCCAAGGGGCAAAGCCAGGTGAAGGAGGACACTTACCAGGAAAGAAAGTGTATCCATGGGTTGCCGAAGTGCGAAATTCAACACCGGGCGTGGAGTTAATATCCCCACCACCACACCATGATATTTATTCGATTGAAGATTTAGCGGAATTAATTTTCAACTTAAAAAACACCAATCCAAATGCAAGAATTAGTGTAAAACTAGTATCAGCAGTTGGTGTTGGAACGATTGCAGCAGGAGTTGCAAAAGGACGTGCAGATCACATTCTGATTAGTGGCTATGATGGTGGAACAGGTGCCGCACCATATACTAGTTTAAAACATGCAGGGCTTCCTTGGGAAATTGGTCTAGCAGAAACCCATCAAACATTAATGTTAAATGGGTTACGTGACCGAGTTGCAGTGGAAGCGGATGGGAAATTAATGACCGGTAGAGATGTCGTTATTGCCGCGCTACTTGGGGCGGAGGAATTTGGGTTTTCTACCGCTCCGTTAGTCGCGTTAGGGTGTGTAATGATGCGTGTTTGCCATTTAGATACATGTCCAGTAGGTATTGCAACACAAAACCCAGAACTAAGGAAAAAGTTTTCCGGTAAGCCGGAGCATGTCGTCAATTTTATGCGATTTATTGCGATGGAAACACGGGAAATCATGGCGGAGCTTGGATTTAGAAAAATTGAAGAAATGGTTGGTTGTACAGATGTATTAGAAATTAATGAAGAAATCGATCATTGGAAGGCAAAAACGATTGACCTTAAGGGGCTCTTGTATCAAGCGGAGTCTGTTTCTGGTAAGACGGGCCGATATAAGCAAGTAGAACAAGACCACGGAATTCATTCTACCCTAGATTATGAGGAGCTCATTCCGAATTGTAAGCGAGTATTTAAAGAAGAAAAACAAATTGAGTTTACGACTGCCATTCGCAATATTCACCGTGCAACTGGAACATTACTAGGTAGTGAGATTTCCAAAAAATATGGAGATGCTGGTTTACCTGAGGATACGATAAAACTAAACTTTAGTGGTTCAGCCGGACAAAGCTTTGGGGCCTTTATACCACGGGGTATTACATTGAGGCTCATAGGAGATGCCAATGATTTTGTTGGAAAAGGACTTTCTGGTGGAAAAATCATCGTACACCCTGATCCTGTTGTAACCTTCCAGCCAGAAGATAATATCATCATTGGTAATGTCGCATTTTATGGTGCAACTTCTGGTGAAGCGTTCATTAGAGGTATTGCTGGAGAACGATTTGCTGTCCGTAATAGTGGAGCTAATGTTGTAGTAGAAGGCGTTGGAGACCATGGCTGTGAATATATGACTGGTGGTAGAGTGGTCGTTTTAGGATCCACCGGAAAGAATTTTGCTGCGGGTATGTCCGGAGGGGTTGCATATATTTATGACGTCGATGGGAGTTTCCGAGATAAAGTAAATCCAGATATGGTTCATGTCCAAGGACTCCAAGATTTATCAGAAGCTGATGAAGTGTATGAATTAATAGAGAAGCATGTCCGATATACGAACAGCATATATGCGGAGCGAATTTTAACATATTGGGAAAATAATGCAGAGAAGTTTCTCCGTGTTATCCCTAAATCATATGCGAAAATTCAAGATCGAATTAAAGAATTAATGGCAAAAGGCATACGTAAAAATGAAGCTGAGATGCAGGCCTTTCAAGAAATCCATGGACAAAACAGTATGGTTATGGAAGAAAAACGGTTAAATTCTAACGAACGTATAAAGTCAGAAATACTTCCGAGCTTTTAACCTGAAGGGGGATTGTTATGGGAAATCATACAGGTTTTATGCAGTATGAACGGAAAGCACAACCCGAAAGAAAACCTATGGAACGTATTAGGGATTGGAATGATTATACCGCTCCGATTCATGATAAGGATGCCCAAATACAAGGTGCCCGATGTATGAGTTGTGGCGTACCTACTTGTCATGTTGGGATGGAGATTAATGGGGTAACGACAGGGTGTCCATTAAATCATTTAATACCAGAATGGAATCATTTAGTTTACGAGGGGAAATGGCGTGAAGCTCTAGACCGTGCTCATGCTAAAAATAACTTTCCGGAATTTACCGGAATTGCATGTCCTGCTCCATGTGAAGGTGCCTGTGTGCTCGGCATAAGTGACCCACCAGTTGCGATCAAGTCTATCGAAAGAGCAATTGTTGAAAAAGGGTTTGAAGAAGGGTGGATTACACCTAACCCTCCTAAATTTAGAACCGGTAAAAAAGTAGCCATCGTAGGTTCTGGTCCTACCGGTTTAGCCGCTGCAGCACAATTAAATCAGGCAGGACATTATGTTACAGTATTTGAACGGGATGACCGTGTCGGTGGATTGTTAACTTATGGTATACCAGAAATGAAGCTCTCTTATCAGGTAGTAAAAAGACGAGTAGATATTTTGGAGCAAGAGGGAGTAACGTTTAAAACGAATACAGAGGTAGGAAAGGATATATCCGTTAAGGTGCTCAAAAGTGAATTCGATGCAATCATTTTAGCAACTGGTGCAACGGTACATCGTAATATAGATGTTGAAGGAAATCAATTGAAGGGAGTTCATTTAGCAATGGACTTTCTTCATCAAAACACGAAGAGCTTATTAGATTCGAATCTTTCCAATGACCAATATATATCCGCGGAAGGGAAGGATGTAATCGTCATTGGAGGTGGCGATACAGGTACAGACTGTTTAGCGACTGCAGTTCGTCATAACTGCAAGTCGTTGACACAATTCGATATATATGAAAAGAAAGGCACAGAACGCGATGATGCGACTAATCCATGGCCACAATACCCAATCATCCATCGAGTGGAATATGGTCATAAAGAAGCAGCTAGTAGCTTAGGGAAAGACCCACGGGCATTTGCCGTGATGACAACAAAGTTTGTTGGAGATGAGTCCGGACGTATTAAAGAGGTTCATACTATCAATGTGCGGAATAAAATAGAAAACGGTAAAAAAGTTCGAGAAGAAATAAAGGGTACCGAGAAAGTATGGCCAGCAGATTTAGTGTTAATCGCTATTGGTTTTACAGGACCTGAACAGTATTTACTTGATCAGTTAAACCTAGAACGGAATAACAATTCTACGGTAAAGGCAGCTTACGGGGAATATAAGACAAATGTAGATGGCGTATTTTCAGCGGGAGATATGCGTAGAGGACAAAGTCTTATCGTCTGGGCCATTCATGAAGGCAGAGAAGTAGCTAAAGAATGTGACAAGTATTTAATGGGTGAATCAGACTTACCATAAACCGGAAAAGCTTTATCCCATAAGGCAAAAAGGAAAAAAATTAATTTGATTCCCATCATTATATCAAGTATGATTAGTAAGTAATTTAGGAAAAGATAATACTAGTTATCTAGTTCGATATAGTAATTTGGAGATGAGGATATATGATGGGATTAAAGTCCATTTATGGATTAACGATGGAACAACTAACAGATTGGTTAGTTGAAAAAGGTCAAAAAAGATTCCGTGCAGAACAAGTGTGGGATTGGTTGTATAAAAAGCGTGTTCGTAATTTTTCAGATATGAAAAATGTAAACAAAGAAACCATTGAACTCTTACAAGAGAACTTTGTTATTGAAACATTAGAAGAAGAAATTAAACAAGTATCTAAAGATGGAACAGTTAAATTTCTGTTCAAACTAGCAGATGGTAACTTAATCGAAACGGTATTAATGAGATTCAATTATGGTCTATCAGTTTGTGTAACGACACAAGTCGGATGTAATATCGGATGTACTTTCTGTGCGAGTGGATTGTTAAGAAAGTCTAGAGATTTAGACGCAGGCGAAATCGTTGAACAAATTATGAAGGTACAAAAGCATTTAGATGAACAAGGTAAAGACGAACGTGTAAGCCATATTGTTGTTATGGGTATCGGTGAACCGTTTGATAACTTTACGAATCTGATTAACTTTATCACCGTTGTGAATGATGAAAAAGGTCTTAAAATTGGCCAACGCCATATCACTGTTTCAACAAGTGGTTTAGCGCATAAGATTTACGAATTTGCTGATACTGGCTTACAAGTGAACTTAGCCATTTCATTACATGCACCAAATAATGAGCTTAGAACTAGTATCATGAAAATTAACCGAGCTTTTCCAATAGAGAAGCTTATGAAAGCTGTAGATTATTATTTAGAAAACTCAAACCGAAGAATCACATACGAGTATATTATGCTTAAGGATGTTAATGATCACGAAGAAGAAGCATTACAATTGGCTAAATTATTACGTAGTAAACGCCATCTTTCTTATGTGAATCTAATTCCTTACAACTCTGTTGAAGAGCATGGACAATATCAACGAAGTGAAACGAACGTTATCCAAGCATTCCACGAAGTATTAAAGAAAAATGGTATTAACAGTGGAGTCCGTTGGGAAAACGGAGCTGACATAGACGCAGCATGTGGCCAGTTACGAAGTAAGCAAATTAAGAAGCAGAGTATTGTATAGCAATTTTAGAATAAGATTGACTCAAGTAAACTTGAGTTGGTCTTTTTTTGTATGTTGTATGAATTAAAGTTGTTAAAGAATCATAGGCTTTGCTCGGGTATTGTTGTACCCTATATAGAACAATTTTTGAGTCTTATTGAATAATAATCTCCCAACTAAGGAAACTGAGTATATAAGATGAATTGAGGGAGATTAAAATGGAACTAGATTGGATATGGAAAGCAGTACTCATTGTGATTGCAGGTACAGTTCTATTACGATTCGCCGGTAGAAAATCAATTTCTCAAATGACGCTTCCGCAAACTGTCATTATGATTGGAATTGGCTCTTTATTAGTTCAACCCGTAGCAGGTAAAAATGTTTGGGTGACTATCGGTGTGGGGGGAATTCTAGTACTAACATTAATCATAATGGAGTACATCGAAATAAAAGGGGATTGGTTTGAGAAAGTCATTGCAGGAAGGTCTAAAGTGCTAATTCAAAATGGTGTTATCAATGAAACAAATTTGAAGAAAGTTCGATTAACGGTTGATCAGCTTGAAGCAAATTTGCGTCAGAGAAATGTTACCAAAATATCCGACGTTCAATATGCTACCCTCGAATCGAATGGACAAATTGGATTCACGTTAAAGCCCGAAGCCCAACCGGTAACGAAAAAGGATTTCGAGCAACTTCTGAACTTAATAGAAACAATATCTTTCACTAATGAAAAGGTAATGGAAGTGGATAAACAAATAAAAAATGTGAAAAAGCAGCTAGAGAAGTTCGATTTGCAGGATACATTATTTACTGAATCAGTTAATGGTAGTCACGAAAAGCAGGTACCTAAACATTTACAATAAAGAAACTTAAATCCGGAAATAGACATACACCAGAGATGGAAAGAAAAGATTCTTTCGAGTACTGAAGGGAAGATAACATATTTCCGGATAGATTTAGTTTGCTGTTTGTAGGTTCTCTTATTATCACTGTGCCAACAATTTCATTTATCTATAATAAAAAAATCTAATTTCTGAATCCAATTCTAGAAAAAATACGTCTAATCTACATATGGAGAAGAAGGTTTGATTCATTCAAATCGCTGAGACAATGGTACATTACTCATCCCATTCTTTGCAGAAATTCTGTTTTTTCCTAAATCCTTGGATTGTATTAATAATTGGTCAGCATATACATAAGCCTTTTTAATATCTAGTGATTCATTCGTTCTGTAATAATAAAGACCAAATGATGCTGTTAGTGTTATGTGGATTGATTTATTATTATATTCAGCAATTGCGGGTGTTCTTTTAATTCCGTCCCGGATTTCATCAACTAAGGCAAGACATTCCTCGTAGTCTCGATTCCTTAAAAAAATCGTAAACTCTTCACCACCACTACGGAATATATAATCACCTTCCTTTAGGTAGCTCTTTATTGTGGAAGCGAAATGCTGAATTGCCAGATCACCGACCGCATGGTTATAGGAATCATTGATTTTCTTGAATGAATCAATATCACAAACAATAATTCCAATTCGTTCATTGGAATTATTCAATTCATCCATCTTTTTATCCATAAAGGTTCTGTTGTGTATTCCGGTCAGAAAATCTGTATAGGCCATTTGCTCATACTTATCCCTTTCCAGTTTATGCCTGAGGGATAGATTAATCGCGATGTTAGAACGACTGACGAGATAATTTAACATGAATAGTCCAACAACCATTTCCCATTGTCTACTTTCCAGGAATACAAATAATAAACCGTTGGAAAAGGCTATTTTGCCGATATCTAAAATACTTCTACCTTTCATAAACGTAAATGCTTCATTAAGTGTTTTAATATCGCCACTTAGTAAAAAAACGATTGCTAAAAAGGAATGAGATAAGTAGGACATTACAATTACAATGGCAATAATTAAAATCCAAAATCCGAACAGTACTTGATCAAATATCGGATATAATGCTTGGAAAAGATAATATCCAATAGCACCATTTAGAGCGAAGGCAGCTGTATTATAGAAAGTATGTAATAATTCTTCTTTATCAGCGATTTTAGTTACCTTTCGAATCGCGAATACCGTAAACATATACAAGGCTTCAAAAATAAATACACCAAGTGGACCGACAAATAGTGCTATTCCAAGACTATAAGGAATGGTATAGTCAATCGTTGAATTACCCTGTTTTACAGCTACTTTTAAGTGATAATACAGTGATGAAAAGGAATAGAAAAGAAAAAGAGCTATAAGATAATCTTTTAACTCTACTTTTATACTAGTATCGTGAAATGCAACGATAACAGATATAATAAATAATAATGTGATAAAGATTTTATCAAAACGCATTGGCTAATTATCTCCTCCTTTAGCTAGTAGACTAATGGGTAAATTTTCCTAAGTATAAATATATCATAATTATTGGGCTTATCAGCAATAATTTTTGGAAAATTAATAGTTTTAAAAGTAAAGCGTAAATACTAGTGGAAATTCGCTCACATTGTAGATTGAAGTTAACTTTTTACAGGCGTATAATGGTGAGTATATAATGAGAGGAATACTCTTCATTGAAATAATCATAGCTAAATAAAAATACAAATAGATGAATAGGATATTAACACCCATATAGGAGTAGCGAATATGAATCATAAAGCAGTTATTTTAGGAAATAATTATTATATAGGACTAAGTGCGATAAGAAGTCTAGGTAAGGAAGGTGTGCATACGGTAGCGGCTGATTATTCAGAGGAAGATCGCTACGGTGCCGCATCGAAATATTGCTCGGAAAAAATACTATTACCACACTATAAAAAGGATACGGAAGGTTTTATTGAAGCGTTAATTGACTATGCGAAAAAGCAAGAAAGAAAGCCAGTTCTTATTCCGTGTCATGATACATATCTAGAGGTGATAGATGCTTATTTACATCGGATTAAGGAATATTATTTAATTCCACAAACAGAACAAGGTTTAGCAACAAAGGTAATGAATAAAGACACGTTACATGCCTTAGCGACAGAACATGGTGTCAAAGTGCCTGAGACAGTTAGGATCAATGAACCGAATTTCAAAGAACGAGTTGAAGAGGAAATCAAGTTTCCATGTTTAGTGAAACCTTTTGATTCACCGACCTTTGTATCGATATTTAGAAAGAAAATCTTTAAAGTTCATAATATGGAAGAGCTTGAGGAAGCACTGGAGAAAGCTAAATCAGCTAATCAGGAAGTGTTTGTACAACGAATAATCCCTGGTTTTGATGACCATATGTACACATTTGATGCTTATTTAAATCAAGATTCTAAAGTAACCCATTGGACGACTTGTCAGAAGTTACGTCAATACCCAATTAATTTTGGTGCTAGTGTATATACAATTCAAAAGTACACCCCTAAAATTTTCGAGATTGGCTCGAAGTTTTTAGAGGAAATTGGTTATAAAGGATTTGCTGAAATTGAGTTTAAGAAAGATGAAGAAACAGGTGAATTCTATTTAATTGAAATCAATGCTAGGATTACGAATTTTAATCATTTACTATATAAGGTTGGATTGAATTTCCCTTATATTACGTACCGGGAAATGATTGGAGAACCATTAGAACCAAAGGCCGTTACAGAAACGACCAATCGAGCATTTTGGTATGGCTATGAAGATATGTTAGCCGTGAAAGATTATGTGAAAACAAAACAACTGAAATCTTCAGAAGTGTTGAAATCACTATTTCGCCCGAAAGCTTATGCGATTTTTAGTTTTAGCGACCCTAAGCCAGCAATGTCATTTATGAAAACAAGGGTTGGAAAGCTATTCAACCGAAGGAAAGGATAGGAGGTAGTTTAGATGCAATTAACAGCATTACTAGATGCAATCGAAATCACAAATGGTAGGGAAGTTGAGCCATTAGAAATCCATAATGTCTCCTATCATTCTCAGAAGGTGCAAGAAGGAGATTTGTTCGTCTGTGTGAAAGGATATAAGACAGACGGTCATAAATACCTTGGAGACGCAGTGAAACGTGGTGCGGTTGCTGCTGTAGTAGAAGATGTTCAAGAAAATATCGATATTCCGCAATTTGTCGTGAAGAATAGTCGTGTAGCATTAGCTAGACTTGGTGCTCGTTTTTATCAAGATCCGTCATCTAAACTAAACATGATCGGAATTACGGCAACTAATGGAAAAACAACGACCACTTATATGACAAATGCAATTTTAGAAAATGAAGGCCGACGTACTGGGCTAATCGGAACCGTAATCGTGAAAAATGGTGATGAATCAATTCCAGCAGAGCTTACAACTCCTGAATCATTAGATTTACAGCGTTATTTACATGATATGGTTCAAAATGATGTAACCCATGTGACAATGGAAGTTTCTTCAGCTGCATTAGAATTATATCGTGTGGAAGGCGTAAAATATGACATCGTTTCGTTAAACAATATGAGTAAAGAACATATGGAGATGCATGGTACATTCGAACGGTATTTTGAAGTGAAATCTAGTTTAATTCGTGATGCATCTGAGGATAGTTTTGCAATTTTAAATTTAGATGATCAATATTCTGCATTATTAGTGGATAAAACAAAAGCTAAGGTAATTTCATTCGGAATTGAAAACAAGAATGGTTATATTCATTGTAAAAACCTAGACTTATCCACTGGTCGAGGTAAATTTACCGTAGAAATATTAAAGCCTTTTGAAGCAAATGGTATAACGTATGAGCCAAGTGAATTTGAAGTAGAGTTGGCTGTACCTGGCTTGCATTCTGTTTATAATGCAATGGTGGCTATTATTGCTGGGCTAATAAGTGGAGTCAGAATAAGTACGATTCAAAAAACATTAAAAGAGTTTACCGGGGTTCCACGCCGATTTGAATTTATTTATGAGCAAGACATTAAAGTAGTAGATGACCATTTCGCAAACCCAGGGAATATTAATGTTACGTTACAAACATTAGACTTTATGGATTATGAACAATTACAGCTTGTCTATGCTATCCGTGGACAAAGAGGAGCTACTATTAACCGTGAAAATGCCGAGGTTATTGTAGAATGGGCTGATAAGCTAAAAATTAAAGAAGTCATCGCAACAAGAAGTGTTTCCCATACTACTTCCAAAGATGAAGTAACAGATGATGAAGTAAAAGCATTTTTAGAAGTGATGGATAAAGCTAATATTACAGTTCATTTATATGATGAATTACCTGATGCGATTCACTTGGCACTATCTAATGCCAATAAAGGTGATTTAGTATTACTTGCAGGTTGCCAAGGTATGGATTATGGTGCTGGTATTGCATTAGAAGCATTAAATAAAGAAAATGTTGAAGTAAAATAACTTTCTAGTAACAGCAGAATACAAAGCAGGTGGATTGATTGAAACAGAAAAAGCTCGGAGTATTAGGTGGAATGGGACCTGCAGCAACGTCGCTTTTTTTTGAAAGAGTGATTGAAAATACAGTAGCTTCAAAGGACCAAGACCACATTGACATGGTTGTACTTAACCATGCCACGATTCCAGATCGGACAAGGGCCATACTGGAAGATAATAAAGAACCATTTTTACAGGCGGTTAAAAAAGATTTTGAGATATTTGAAGTAGCTGGAATAGATAATATTGCTATTCCGTGTAATACATCACATTATTTTATTGATGAAATGCAAGAAATGACCTCCATCAATATTATTAATATGATTGAAGAAACTGTAAGCTTCATCCGTACGCAATTCGGAAGTAATGCGAAAGTAGGAATTTTAGCGACTGATGGGACGATAAATACAGGTATATATCAGGAAGAATGTCATAAATATAATATGAAGGCTCATATTCCAAATGTGCATGACCAACAAAAAGTTATGCAGACGATTTATGACTTTAAAGCAGATAAACCGGTTGATGTATACGGATTTGAACAAATTATTGCTAATCTGATGGAGAATGAGAAATGTGATTGTGTCATTTTGGGATGTACAGAGCTTTCTTGTATAGATATCTCAGATCACTTAAGACCGTATTGTGTAGATGCAATGCAAGTATTAGTGAATGAATCCATAGTTCTCTCGGGAAAGAAAATAAAAAATCGAGCAGTAGTCTCTAATAAAGCGTAAGGGGGGAGATTCATGTTATCTAATAAAGAAGCATTTGATGAATTCTTACTCGAGTCTTTCAAAGATGGAAGAAGCATACGCGAATTAAGACTTTCCCAAGAAGAGGCAAATTACATTAAAATTAAAATTCCAAAAGTAAAGTTTCGGAAAATACAAGACTGCTTAAATACATCATCGAAGGAATGGTATGAAGTAGATACACGAGGTGTAAAATAAGAAGGGATTAGAGGATGTTTCGAAAGGTTACCCCTTATAGAAACATCCTCGTTTTTATTTAGCCGTAGAGAATAGATGCGTACTATGAACACTTAGTTTTGCTTTTGGATCTAGATAAGATTTTGCATGATTCACTGCAATTGTAGCTTCCCCAAATCCAGTAGCAATCAGCTTCGGTTTCCCTTCATAATAGCAAATATCTCCACAAGCATAGATTCCCGGAATATTCGTCTCCATTTTGCCGTTTACGATAACAGCTGTTTTAGTGGTATCTAATCCCCAAGATTTAATTGGACCAATATTGGTTATGAAACCATAATTAACAATAACCTCGTCTACCTCAATAGTCTTTCTATTATCCTCTTTGATTTTCTGTATCTTAACACGACTAATTTGACCAGCATCCCCAATAATCTCAGTAACTTCATAGGGAGTTTGAATCATGACAGTTGAATTTTTTAGCTGTGTTAGACTATGCTCATGTGCTCGGAACGCATCTCGGCGATGGACAATGGTGACGGAACTGGCAATATCTTCTAATGCAAGTGCCCAATCAACTGCAGAATCTCCGCCACCACATATTAATACTCTTTTATCACGAAAACTTTCCAAATTTTTCACAAAGTAGTGCAGTGTATTGTTTTCAAAAAGGTAAGCATTGTCCTGTTTTAATTTTCTAGGCTCAAATGCTCCGGCACCTGCAGATAGAATAATACTCTTAGACCAATGAGTGGCTTTAGATGTATGAATTTCAAAAGTGCCATCTTCTAATCGGATAATATCCTGTACTTGCTCATTTAAGCATAGTGTTGGTGAGAAGGTTAATGCTTGTTTATGAAGCTCTTTCACGAGGTCTTTCGCCTTAACTCCAGGAAATCCAGCAACATCATATATATACTTTTCCGGATATAAAGCTGCCAATTGTCCTCCCACCTCAGGCATACTGTCGATCATTTTTACACTAGCTTCCCGCATCCCAGCATAAAAAGCAGTGAATAAACCAATTGGCCCTGCACCGATTATGGTGATATCGACTATTTCTTCCATCTGTATGTCTCCCTTTTGATAAAATTATATCTTAAATTTCACGATTATTAATTATAACGTTATTTTTACGTTAATCAAAATATCGATATATAAATAATAAGAATATTATAAATAAAAGTCAATCATATTTCTGAAATTTTAAAAATAAAGCACCTTTCCATACATTTAACCTGTATTTTTGCGGTGTAACCGGTTAATAATACCCGTTTATCATAATAAATAGAATTCATATTAAGTTAATTGAATTTAGATTATATTGACAATGAATGATATAGAATTTAAACTTTAGTAAACGTTTATAAAACGGTTGTTAAATTATTGTTTTATGTTTAATTGTAAGGAAATAGAGGAGTGGGAATAATGAAATATTCAATTACAGACTTGCAACAAGTAGTAACTAACGGATTAACTCCTCCACCTTGTGATCTAACTATGCAGGTGAGAGTAGATTATGCAAAAGACGGTGTGGCTAAGGGTGTTTGGAAAGTCGATAAAAAATTTATAAATGGTTTAGGAGTTGTCATGGGTGGGTTTCTATCATCTGCAGCAGATATCCTAATGGCATATGCGATTGCTTCGAAACTAACTGATACACAAGGGTTTGTTTCTATTGATTTAGATACAACGTTCCATAGACCAGGTTTCGAGGGAGAAATAGAGGTAATAGCTAAAGTAGAAAAGATGGGGAGAACATTAGCGTATGTAGTAGCAGACCTCATACAGGATGAGAAAAAAGTTGCTACTTGTGTATCGTCGTTATTAGTACAACAAACATAATCTTATAAAAAAAACTGCACCCCAAGTTAGAAATATTCTAAATGGAGATGCAGTTTTATTCATTTAAAAATTATCCTGTTCAATC
Organism: Ornithinibacillus jepli; assembly: GCF_047228935.1. Lineage (NCBI taxonomy): Bacteria > Bacillati > Bacillota > Bacilli > Caryophanales > Bacillaceae > Ornithinibacillus > Ornithinibacillus jepli. The sequence continues at coordinate 216,386 of NZ_JBFEGG010000002.1, read as the reverse complement.
CTGTACTCCTATTTTTTCAAGCTTTCTTGTAATTTATCTATTTCCCCTTGCTCATAGACTTCCTTGAAAAATCGTCTAGCCGGATCGATTAACATTTTATAGTAATCCGTAAATAAGGAAGCAGCAGAGTCTCCTAACCATTTTTTCGGTAATAATTCTTGAGGCAGGTTCGGATCAATGAATAGAAATTTACGGTATTGATGAACTAAAAGTGCTGATTTAACAAAGCAACTCCCATCTGTAAGTTCACCTTTTTCGATTTTATTTTTGTCGATAACATATTTTTGACTATATTCTTGAATAAATGCTTGGTATTTATCATTCACCTCATCAAGATTCCAGCATTTTTGAACGAGTTCTTCTTCGTTATTCGTGCCGATATATGATGCATGGAAAAAGGATACATATTCATGAATATCGTATTTATCAATTAGAAGGTGGACCTGTTCTTCTAAAGGATTCGGTGTAATCCAACAACTATTAGACAATAAGCCAAAACCACTCCATACGAGTTCTTTTCTTAACTCATCACGCAGATGGCGTTTATTCTCTGGAATGGTGTAAACGAGTATGCGCCAGTTGCCATCCCAAGAAGGGTGCTCAGTTTTATATATCCTTTTAGACGCTTCTTCCATCCTTGCTTTACCACGTTTGGTCAGGGAATAGTAGCTTTTGTTTCCGATTTTTTCAGATTGTACCCATCCTTGCTTACTCATTCTGGAAATTGCTGCACGGACAGACTGTTCATTGTGCCCGAATTCTTCAAGCAATCGTATTAAACTTCCAATCCAAATGACGTTATCGTGATGTCTAATATAATCCCCGAAAAGAGTAAAAATCATTGACCTTGTATTAAATTGCTTCTCCAACTAAAACGTCCTCTCTTATGTACATTTCATATGTAATCTTCATTTGTTCAAATTTTAACAAAAATGGTGGGAAATGAATAGGTATTTCCGAGAACTTCGTCAAATAACAAATATAAAACGTTCTATAAAAATCTGTCATCTGCTAATTCAATGGAGATGGAATTTGTAATATAGAAAACCATTACAGCATATAGTGTCGGGTTAAATTATGAAAATTTAAAATTATCGTATTGTCATACATATGACACTTTGATATCATAACGTTAAAGATACGTTATGAAAGGGTGGTACGATGTATAACTATGTGGAAGATGGAGATTCCAAGACAACTGCTTATGTAGAGCACGATCAAGAGAAATACGATGCATTTATGACCCGAATTGAAGCAGGTGAAAAAATTGAAGCAGATGACTGGATGCCTGCTGATTATCGTCAGGCACTGATTAAGCTTATTTCCATGCATGGCATTAGCGAAATTATGGGGGCACTACCAGAAAAAGAGTGGGTTCCAAAGGCTCCAACTTTGAAAAGAAAGCTTGGCATTATGGCTAAAGTTCAAGATGAAATGGGGCATGGCCAATTATTATTGCGTGTTGCGGAAGATTTAATGAAACCTTACGAGAAGACACGAGAAGACTTAATGGAAGATTTATTAAATGGTGATTTAAAGTTTCATAATGTATTTCATATGCCGACGAAAACGTGGGCTGATGCTGGTATGGTTGGCTGGCTAGTTGATGGGGCAGCGATCATGTCACAAACGAATATGTTAGATGCTTCCTATGGTCCATACCAACGGGCATTACAACGCATCTGTCAGGAAGAAGTTTTTCATGCACAGCATGGTGAATCCATTATTATGGCACTGGCTGAAGGGAACGAATACCAACGTAGTATTTTACAAGAATCACTGAACCGTTGGTGGCCAGCACTTCTGATGTTCTTTGGACCAGCTTCTGCTGAAACAACAGGGTCCTCCAAACAAGACATCATGATTAAATACAAGATTCGTAAGAGTACGAATGAGGAATTACGCCAAGCATTTTTATCAAAATATTTACCAAGAGTATTTTCACTTGGGTTAACAGTTCCGGATGACACGATTCACTATGATGAAAAAGAAGAAAAATGGGTGTATAAACAGCCTGACTGGGATGAATTCAAGCAAATTATTCGCAACAAAGGGCCGAAATCAAAAGAGCGCCTGCGCCTAAGGGAGATTGCATACAGCAATAACCGCTGGGTACGTCAAGCACTTAGAGAGGAACCTGTCACGGTGTAACTGGGGGGAGGAATGTAAATGACTAAGGAATCCGATTTTTATCAGGTTTATGAAGTGTTTAGTAGAAGAGGCAATAAAGCACCAATGCAACACCAATTTAGTTTATTAGCTCCAAATAGAGAAATGGCCATGATGATGGCACAGGAAAACTTCATGCGACGGGAAGATGTTGTGGATATTTGGGTCGTGAAACAAAGTGATATCCGAAAAATGAGCAGTGAAGAAAGACAGAGTATAACTAAACGTTTGGACAATAAGGAGTATCGTACAACGAAGGGATATGGCTATCTTCGGCAAAAGTGGAAGGAGAAAGAGCAAGGCATGTTAGATGAGAAAGAAATCATGTCTTGGAAAGAGGTGAAGAAAAAGTGAGCATGATAATCGAAACACCAGAACAAGCAAAACAAGATGCTTCATATTATCAAGCTTTAAGAGAGCTATTATTTCAGCTAGCAGATGATGACTTTCTAATCTCCTTTAGAGGATCAGAGTGGCTAGGGTTAGCACCACATATTGAAGAAGATGTTGCTTATTCCTCCATCACACAAAATACGATGGGGCACGCGGTCATGTACTATAACCTGTTAGAAGATTTAGGCGAAGGAAATGCAGATATTTTAGCACATGATCGTAAACCAGAAGAACGCCGTAATGGGTGTTACTTGGAAAAACGCAATGGTGAAGGGAAGTATTTAGAAGAGCCATATTATGACTGGGCATTAGCAGTAGTAAGGAATTACTTCTATGAAACTTTCAAAAAGATTAAATTGGAAGCGATTGCAAACAGCTCCTATCTACCACTTGCTCATGTAGCAAGAAAAGTGTTAATGGAGCATCCATATCACTTGGCACATTGGAAGATTTGGATGAGCCAGCTTCAGAACGCAACTGTTGAAGCAAAGAAACGGATTCAGGATCGTGTGGAAGAAGCTTGGGATGAATTTGCCGATGTACTAGAGCTAGGTTCCTTATCATCAGATATGAAAAAATATCAATTAATTGCAATAGGTGAAAAGGATATGAAGGATAGGTGGATTAAGGAAGTAGAAGAAGTTCTAGTGGAAATGCCAAAACGACCACTTGGAAAGAAATATGGAAATGGTCGAAACAAAGAGCATACGGCCGATTTAGAGCAGGCACTTGATACATTGGCAGAAGTATATAACAGTGATAAAACTGCAACTTGGTAATAAGCATTACTTGGACATGAAAGGAATAAATATGAAGGAGAGGAGGAGAGACGTTTGAAAGAGATTACTAGATTAGAAGAAACTTATGCCGTGCTCAAAACTGTCGATGACCCGGAACTCCCTTCTGTGAGTGTGTATGATTTAGGGATGATACACGGTATAACGATTGATGAAAGTCATGTGGAAATTAAAATGGTTCCAACGTTTGCGGGATGTCCGGCATTAGATTTTATCGAGGGTAAAGTAAAAAGGGCAGTTGAAGAACTGGATTGGGTTACAGAATGTAAGGTGAAATTTACGATGGAGCATCAATGGTCAACAGATGCTATTACAGATAAAGGGAAAGAGGAGCTAAAGAAGCACGGGATTGCACCACCTCCTGAAAATTACCGCCCAGGTGATGAATGGACAGTGAACTGCCCGTACTGTGACTCTGACTACACTTCGATGGAGAATGTATTCGGGCCAACGGCATGCAGGAGCATTTTATATTGTAGTGCTTGCAGGAATCCTTTTGAGGCAATGAAACCAGTGGTAAAACCACTTCATACTAATTATTAGGAGGAAAAAGAATGGTAAAACTTATTGCATTATACAAGCAGCCAGCAGATAAGGAAAAGTTTGATGAACATTACTTCAACACCCATGCACCAATCACAAGTAAAATTCCAGGATTAAGGAAAATGGAGGTTACGAGAATAGTAGGTTCCCCAATGGGAGAAAGCGAGTATTACCTTTTGTGTGAAATGTATTATGACGACCATGAGTCCCTACAAAAGGCTATGAGAACGGATGAAGGGAAGGCTTCGGGTAGAGATGTCATGAAATTTGCGGGCGATATTGTCACGCTTATGATTGGTGAAGAGGTACATGAATAAATTTATCAACGTTTATTCGGAAGATGGCGTCGGTATCATTCAACTAGACCGCCCAAAGGTGTTAAATGCCTTGAACAGGCAGATGGTGGATGAAATTGTCTCCCAGTTAGAAAGCTTTGATCGTAATGATTCGGTTCGAGTAATCGTCTTGAAGGGGAATGAAAGGGCGTTTGCAGCAGGTGCGGATATTGAAGAAATGATGAACGAAACACCGCTTTCGCTAGAGCTCTTAAATCCATTTGCTGAATGGGACAAAATAAGTTTAATCAAAAAACCGATACTTGCTGCAGTTAATGGCTTTGCACTAGGCGGTGGCTTTGAACTAGCCCTACATTGTGATTTAATCATAGCCAGTGAAGATGCCAAGTTTGGTTTTCCAGAAGTGAAGCTAGGTGTCCTACCGGGGGCAGGAGGAACTCAGTTTTTAACAAGGGCGATGGGTGTTAGGAAGGCATTGGAATGGATATGGCTAGGGGAACAAATGACGGCAAGAGAAGCTTTACATTATGGTGTAATTAACCGTATTGTTGCACCGGAACTAGTTGTAGAGGAAACGATGCGACTTGCTCACCAACTGACGAAGCAGGCCCCAATTGCTATACGACTAATTAAAGAAGCGGTGCATGCAGCAGCGGATGTAACGCTGCAAGAGGGGAAAATATTAGAACGGAAAAACTTTTATCTCGCCTTTTCCTCAGAAGACCAAAAAGAAGGAATGTGTGCATTTACCGAAAAGCGCACTCCTTCGTTTAAAGGGAAGTGATCGTATGGTCTTTAAAACAATTGTATATGAGAAAAATACCCATGTGGCAACCATAACTCTTAATCGCCCTACAGCTTATAATGCGTTTACGGAACAGATGAATCAGGAGATTGGCAAAGCATTAAAACAGGCTGCAAAAGATGATGAAGTGAAATGCATTGTCATAACTGGGAGTGGGAAAGCATTTTGTTCGGGCCAGGATTTAGCTGGAGTGGATGAAAATACGAACCATGCACAATTCTTAAGAGAACGATATCATCCGATGCTAAAAACACTTAAGGAAACACTAAAGCCTGTTATTGCAGCAATGAATGGGACTGCCGCTGGTGCAGGGATGAGTTTGGCATTTGCCTGTGATTTTCGAGTGATGAAAAGTACGGCAAAATTGGTTAGTGCTTTTATGAATATCGGGTTAGTGCCGGATTCAGGCTTCCTTTATATGCTACCTCGCATAGTTGGTTATGCCAAAGCATTAGAAATCGCTACACTAGGAAAACCAATGAATGCTGAAGAAGCTATGGGACTTGGATTAGTTACAAAAGTAGTGGACGAGGGAGAATGGGACGTGGAAGTAGAGAAATTTGCTTTACAGATAGCAAGTCTTCCAACGAAAGCATTTTCCCAAATTAAACGATATATGCTCGATAGTATGCACACAAACTATGAAACTTTCTTAGAACAAGAAGCCTTTGCCCAAAGAATTGCGGGCTTATCACAGGACCACCAAGAAGGACTCCAAGCGTTTATCGAAAAACGAAAACCCAATTTTGTAGGGAAATAAGGAGGAGAACGAAATGGAACAAGTAGTATCCGATAAAATTGCATCGGTAGGAGAAATGAAACGAAGTCATTATGGGATGATTATTAATGGTGAACGAGTAGAAAGTGTATCAGGTGAAGTGTTTGAAACGTATGATCCGGCAAAAGGGGAAGTAATTGCTACTATAGCAAAAGCCCAAATTGAAGATGCAGAAAGAGCAGTTCAAGCTGCTAGAAATTCCTTTGATAATGGGAAGTGGCGTAAATATCCAGTAGGTAGACGTGCTCGTGTACTAAATAAAATTGCCGAGATTATGCAGAGTCGTTTTAATGAATTAGTTGAACTAGAAGTGCTAAATAGTGGAAAAGCGCTTGGTGCTGCCCAAGTCCAAATAAATCAAGCAATAGAAGACTTTGAATTTTATGCAGGGGCAATTGTTGGACATAGAGGAACGGTAAACAATATGCCGAACGGATTTTTTAATTATACACATAAAGAGCCGGTTGGAGTATGTGCCCAAATTATTCCGTGGAATTACCCAATGATGATGGCAGCTTGGAAGATTGCGCCTGCGATTGCTGCCGGTTGTTCGGTTGTTGTAAAACCAGCAAGCTTAACACCGATAACAGCACTAATTTTAAATGAAATCTGTCACGAGGCAGGTGTTCCAGAAGGAGTGGTAAACACCATTCCTGGTGCTGGGCAAGTTGTTGGGGATTACTTAGTTACCCATAAAGATGTTAATAAGGTGGCATTTACTGGTTCAACACCAACTGGTCGAGACATTATGGAGAAGGCGTCTAGTACGCTGAAGCGTTTGACACTGGAGTTAGGTGGGAAGTCACCGAGCATTATTTTTGAAGATGCAGATTTAGAAGCGGCTGTTGCAGGATCCTTATTTGGGATTTTCTTCAATACAGGTCAGTCTTGTGAAGCGAGATCACGACTTTTTGTCCATGAAGATATATATGATGAATTTATGGATCAGTTCGTGGCAAGAACACAGAAGTTAAAGCTAGGTGATCCATTTGATAAAGGAACTCATGTTGGGTCTATCATTAGCCGAGGTCAGTTAGAAACGATTGATTCTTATGTGCAATCTGCTCGTGAAGATGGTGCGACAATTTTAACTGGTGGAAAAGAACTGAAAATAGAAGGCTTTGAAAATGGCTATTGGTATGAGCCGACTATTATTGCCGATGTTACACCAGATATGAAGGTTGTTCGCGAAGAAATTTTTGGGCCGGTTGTTGTGGTAGAGAAATTCTCTGATGAACGTGAAGTAATTAAGCGGGCAAATGATACGGAGTACGGCTTAGGATCTGCAGTTTGGACAACAAACCAAGCAAGAGCAACTCGTGTAGCTCACCAAATTCAGGCAGGGATTGTCATGATTAACAGCCCATTCTCCGCCTTCCCAGGAACCCCATTCGGCGGCTACAAACAATCCGGATTCGGCAGAGAACTAACCGTTGAAACATTAGATTTATACATGGAAGACAAAAGCGTCCTAGCTTATTACGGACCAAAACCAATTAATCCGTTTGGAGTGTAAAGATAGATTCCTTGCCGAATCCGCTGTCCGAACACACTCAGCTTTTACTTCCAGCACAGGGGCGACATCTGCTCGAAACTACCTCGCAGTGTCTACCTTGCCGCGGACGGCTGGCGAGCCAGGCTACTACTTGAGTAAACTTCTTTGCTGCCTTGCCCCGAGGAAGCATGCAGCGTAGCGTTACTTGCAGACGCAGGGGCATCTTGCGGGGTCTCACCTAGGCCTATCCTCCCGCAGGAGTCTCCGTGTGTTCGGACAGCTCAGAGAATTACCAAAAGCATATCTCCATGTAAAGATATCTTTTAGAAGGATCTAAAAGAAAGGAATGCTTACTGATGACGATCGAAAAAATAACCGTCGTTGGAGCTGGTGTGATGGGGCGGGGCATAGCCTATGTCTCTGCCCTTGCCGGCTTTCAAACGACATTAGTAGATATATCCGAGCAACAACTAAAAAATGCCCTAACCGAATTACACCACCTAGCAGAAAAAGCAGTTGACCGAAACAAACTAACTGCTCAAGCAGTAACCAATGTATTTAACCATTTACATACCTCACTAGAATTAGCTACTGCAGTACGTGATACCCATTTTGTAATCGAAGCAGTCCCTGAAAAACGCGAATTAAAAAAGCATGTGTTAGAAACAGTCGATACCCATGCACCTAACCATATCGTGATTGCATCCAATACATCTACGATTAGCCCAACCGAATTAGGATCCTATACGAAGAGGCCAGAACAAGTAGCCGCAATGCACTTTTTTAATCCAGTTCATCGAATGAAACTTGTTGAAATAGTAAAGGGGCTAGAAACAAATAGTGAATCCATCCAAGTCATTCGCGAGGTAGCAGAAAAAATGAATAAAGATACGGTGGAAGTAAATGAGTTTCCAGGATTTGTGACAAGCAGAATTAGCGCCATGGTTGGTAATGAAGCATTTTATATGCTTCAAGAAGGGGTTGCTAGTGCGGAGGATATTGATAAAGCGATTAGACTGGGTCTGAATTACCCAATGGGGCCACTTGAGCTTGGCGACCTCGTTGGGCTTGATACGCGGTTAAATAACCTAAAATACTTGCATGAAACGTTAGGAGAAAAATTCCGACCAGCCCCTTTATTAGAGCAATATGTGAAAGCAGGAAGGCTTGGTCGAAAAACAGGACGTGGGGTCTATGACTATTCTAAAGATGGCGAGATGATTAAAAAATGAGAGACGTTGTAATTGTCGATGCATTAAGAACGCCTATTGGTAAATATAAAGGTGTATTAAAGAATATCCGCCCAGACGACTTAGGTGCGATAGCTATCAAATCATTGTTAGATAGAAATCCTTCCTTACCTCCAAATGAAATTGAAGAGGTTGTGTTAGGAAACGCGAACCAAGCTGGCGAGGATAATCGAAATGTAGCAAGAATGTCTGCATTACTTGCAGGACTTCCGGTCGAGGTTTCTGGGACAACGATCAATCGTCTATGTGGGTCAGGGTTAGATGCGGTCATGTATGCGGTAAGAGCGATAGCGGTAGGTGAAGGTGACTGCTTCATTGCGGGTGGTACGGAAAGCATGACGCGGGCACCATTTGTTATGCCGAAACCAGATAAAGATTTTCCTAGAGGAAATTTGGAACTCTATGACACTACGATCGGCTGGCGATTCATTAATTCAAAACTAGAGGAAATGTATGGCACCGATTCCATGCCGCAAACTGCTGAAAATGTAGCAAAGCACTACGGGGTTAGTAGAGAGGAACAAGATCAGTTTGCCTATCAAAGTCAGATGCGTGCGAAAAAAGCGATAGAGGAAAATAAATTCTCCCGTGAACTAGTGCCGGTTGTCTACTATGACCGGAAAGGGAAGGAAATACGGATTGATCATGATGAACATCCGCGTCTGGATACTTCGCTAGAAAAGTTAGGAAAACTAAAGCCATTATTTGCGAATGGAACGATAACTGCAGGAAATGCCTCCGGAGTCAATGACGGTGCATCTGCACTTTTATTAATGAGTGCGGATAAAGCGAAGGAACTAGGTCTTAAACCACTAGCTCGGTATGTGGTAGGAGCAACAGCAGGGCTTGAGCCAGCCATCATGGGGCTAGGTCCAATCTACTCTTCGAGAAAAGCGTTAACCCGTGCAGGGCTATCTATTCAAGACATTGGTTTAGTAGAACTAAACGAAGCATTTGCCTCTCAATCTATTGAATGCATCCGTCAATTAGAACTTGATTCAAAGATTGTGAATGTAAATGGTGGAGCAATCGCCTTTGGCCATCCACTTGGAGCTAGTGGTGCAAGGATATTAACGACACTAGTTCATGAAATGAAGCGAAGGAATGTTCAGTATGGGTTAGCGACGATGTGTATTGGGGTTGGGCAGGGAATTTCGGTGATTGTAGAGGGGATGTAGTCTATTTACTGGTGTAGCTGTCAACTGAAATGAGAAGACGATCAACCTGAATTATGCTACACCAACAGTTCGCAGCCAATACCAACGAGAAAAACCACACCTAAAGAAAGGAGAAACCAATGGAAACCATCCTTTTCCAAAAAAAGAACCATATCGCATATATCCAGTTAAACCGTCCAGATGCCTTAAATGCGTTTAACTATCAAATGCTTACACAGCTACAAAATACAGTAAATCAAGTTCACCTTGACCGCGATATAAGAGCCGTTATTATTACTGGAGCAGGGGAGAAAGCATTTAGCTCGGGAGCAGATTTAAAGGAAAGAAAGACGTTAACGGAACCAGAAGTCAGAAGAAATGTGAAAGCGATCCGTGACTGTTTTGATTCAATCGCTAATTTACCACAGCCAACTATTGCAGCAGTGAATGGATATTGCTTTGGTGGGGGATTTGAACTGATGCTAGCGTGTGATTTTGCCTTTGCAACAAGGGATGCCAAACTGGGTCTTACAGAAACGAGTTGGGCGATTATTCCGGGGGCTGGTGGTACGCAGCGACTACCTAGATTAATAGGTGAAATGAAGGCAAAAGAACTTATTCTTACTGCGAAAAAGATCACAGCCATTGAGGCTAAGGAACTGGGGATCTTATTAAAAGTAGTAGAAAAGGACGCTTTACTAAAAGAATGTGAACAGTTGGCGAAGCAGATTTTACAGAATGGCCCAGTAGCAGTAACACAAGCAAAGTATGCGATAACCCTTGGGACGAACACCGATTTAAAGACTGGTTTAGATATTGAGGCAAAGGCCTATGAACTCACGATTCCTACTGAAGATAGATTAGAAGCATTACAAGCATTTAGTGAAAAGCGAACACCTAAGTTCAAGGGGAGGTAGCAAGGAGAAATGAACATCGTTACCGAGCTATTACATATTAAGTATCCAATTATACAAGGAGGCATGGGTAATATATCCAATGCTAAACTAGCATCAGCTGTCTCGAATGCAGGGGGACTAGGTACGATCGGCTGTGGAACGATGCATCCTGAACAGGTGGAAAGCATCATCCTTGATACGAAGCAATTAACAACTAAACCATTTGCGGTAAATATTGCAATAAATGTGACGCCATTTGTAGATGATTTAATTGCACTATGTATTAAACATAACGTGCCGGTTATCTCTCTTTCAGCTGGAAATCCAGCCCCGTATATACCGAAGCTTCACGAGCATGGGAAAGTAGTAATGGCGATTATAGCATCTGTTAAACATGCCCAAAAAGCAGCAGCTGCAGGTGCAGATATATTAGTAGCGGAAGGTTATGAAGCTGCCGGAATCAATTCCAATTTAGAACTAACCACGTTCACGTTAATCCCGCAAGTTGTTCAAAACGTGACCAAACCAGTCGTCGCAGCCGGTGGAATAGGTGATGGGAAAGGATTAGCGGCTGCTCTAATGTTAGGGGCAGAAGGAGTACAAATCGGGACGCGTTTCATCGCTACGAAGGAAGCTCCTTTCCATGAGAACTACAAAAATCAGCTCATTCAAGCAAATGGTACAGATGCTGTCATTATCGGTAGAAGTTTAGGCAGAATCAGAAGAGTACTAGACACCGCCTACGTTAGAAATCTATTAGAAAAAGAGAAAAATGGTATTACGTTACAGGAGTTTAGTGAACTTACGACGGAAAAGCATCACCTAATCGGTGCTATCAATGGGGATCTAGAAAGAGGATTTATCAATGGTGGCCAAGTTGCAGGGTTAATGGAAGACATACCAAGTGTGCAAGAATTAATGGAAAATATGATACAGACTGCAAAGGCACAGTTAAAATTCGGGTTAACATCAATAGAAACAGTAGTAAGTGATAATTAGTTTGAAAAGTTTATATTTTACAAATAATGAATTGACCTATATATTACATAATGATAAAATTACGTTGAAATAACGTCATATTATTATGTGTAAGCGCTAACAAGAATAGGTTAAAAGACCGGTATTGGAGGTTATTTGATGGAGAATGGATATCCATTAAAGCAAATCATCGATGACCAAGGTAATTTACTTGATGCAGCTAGTAAATCCTTGATTGATCAAGAACTTGTACAAAAGGCTTACTACCATATGTATCGCATTCGCACATTTGATAAAAAGGCAAAAAGCTTACAACGACAAGGGAGAATCGGAACCTATCCACCATTTCAAGGACAAGAAGCCTCCCAAGTAGGTAGCGCGCTTGCCTTACGAGAAAATGACTGGCTTTTTCCTACATATCGTGACCATGGTGCGATGCTGACGTTTGGGGCAGATATGACACGGACATTTTTATATTGGAATGGTAGATTAGAAGGTTGTATTCCACCAGAAGGGAAAAATATATTTCCTGCTGCTGTCCCGATTGCCACACAAATACTCCATGCAGTAGGGGCCTCTTGGGCTGAGAAGCGAAAAGGAACGAATAATATTGCAATCGCTTATTTTGGAGATGGGGCTACATCAGAAGGGGATTTTCATGAGGGGTTAAACTTTGCTAGTGTATTTCAAACACCGACCATACTATTTAATCAAAATAACGGCTATGCTATCTCAGTACCATTTGAGCGACAAATGAATTCCAGAACCGTTGCTCAAAAAGGAGTAGCTTATGAAATTCCAAGTGTACGAGTAGATGGTAATGACTTTTTTGCTGTGTACTTTGAAATGCGAAAGGCAGCTGAACGTGCAAGAAATGGGGGCGGTCCAACATTAATTGAATCGGTGACCTGGAGAACCGGTGCCCATACAACAGCAGATGATCCAACGAAATATCGTCCGGAGGATAAAGGAAAAGATATTGTGGATCCTTTAATTCGTTTGGAGCGTTTTATGAAAAATGAAGGATTTTGGGAAGAAAACTTTATCCAATCTACCCATGAAAAGATAGAGCATGAAATTGAATTAGCGGTAAAAGAAATGGAGAATTATCCAAAGCCGAATGTAGAAGATTTATTTAACCATGTTTTTGCAAAGCTCCCAGATTCGCTAGTTAGACAAAAAGAGTCCTATCTTCAACTGTTAAGGGGGAAGTAGAATGACGACAGACTTTACAGAAACGAAGAAAACAGCGACAAGAACGATGACGATGATACAAGCGATTAATGATGGTATGCGAACCATTTTAGAGCGAGATGAAATGAGCCTGATCTTGGGGGAAGATGTTGGGAAAAATGGTGGTGTTTTTCGGGCAACAGATGGACTACAAGGGGAGTTTGGTGAAGAACGGGTAATCGATACGCCTTTATCAGAGTCCGGAATTATTGGAACGTCTGTCGGTCTAGCTGTCAACGGATTTAAACCGATTGCAGAGATTCAATTTATGGGCTTTATATACCCAGCGTATGATCAAATCATGACCCATGTGTCGCGAATTAGGTCTCGTACGATGGGGAGGTTCTCTGTACCAATGGTTATTCGTGCACCTTTTGGAGCTGGGGTAAGAGCGCCAGAAATTCACTCCGATAGTGCCGAGAGCTTATTTACCCATATGCCAGGGATTAAAGTAGTTTGTCCAGCAACTCCGTATGATGCAAAAGGGTTACTAATTGCAGCAGTAGAGGATCCAGATCCAGTACTTTATATGGAACCAATGCATAGTTATCGTTCCTTCCGAGAAGAGGTTCCAGATAATTATTATACGGTTGAATTAGGTAAGGGTAAAAAGCGTTTGGATGGTGATGATGTCACGTTAATCACGTGGGGAGCAATGGTGCCTTTAGTGGAGAAAGTAGCTAAACAGGCTGGTGAAAACGGCATTAGCTGTGAAGTGATTGACCTCCGTACATTATATCCCATTGACGAGGAGATAATTGCTGAATCTGTTCAAAAAACAGGTAGAGCAGTTATTATACATGAAGCACAAAAAACAGGTGGGCTAGGAAATGATATTGTATCCATCATCAATGATACGGCTTTCCTATATTTAAAAGCTCCTGTGGAGAGGGTGACAGGTTTTGATGTACCGGTCCCATTCTCAAGTTTAGAAAATCATTATTTACCGACACCAGAGCGAATTATAAAAGGTATTGAAAAAGTAGTCCATTTTTAATGAGGAGGTATCAGAAATAAAATTAAATCATGAAAAGCATTAACAGAATAAAAGAGTAAGCGCTTGCAAATAGCAAGAATTATCAAAAAATAGGGTTGACTTAAGTATTCAGTATGTTATAATTTCTCAAATTATACTTATAGTTTAGAAGAGTCTAAGGGGGAGTAGAGAGTGAAAAGAGGGCTTCAATTAATCGTTTTAGCAATTATTAGTTTAGTAGTTTTAGCAGCATGTGGTACTACTAATGGAAGTAGCGATACATTTAAAATCGGTGCATCGCAAATTGTTGAGCATCCATCATTGGATAGGGCATACGAAGGGTTTCAAGCTGCCTTAGAAGAAGCGGGGCTTGAAGTAGAGTATGACTATCAAAGCGCTCAAGGTGATCCAAATAACTTAAAGCCAATTTCGGACGGCTTTGTTGCAGATGATGTGGATTTGATATTTGCTAACTCAACACCTGCAGCATTATCGGCGCTTGAAGCAACTAAAGATGCAAGAGATATTCCTATCGTATTCACTTCAGTAACAGATGCTGTAGCATCTGAGATAGTAAAAGCAATGGATGAACCTGGGGAAAATATCACTGGGGTGACCGACTTGCATCCAGACGCGATTCAAGAAACAGTGAACTTTATTGACCAGTACTTCCCGAATTCATCTGTTGGTTTAATTTATAATGCGGGTGAATCAAACTCTGTCACACAAATTGAAGCTGTAAGGGCAGCTGGTGAAGGGACTTCTCTAAGCTTTGTAGAACGTACGGTAGCTAACTCAAATGAAGTTCAACAAGCAGCAACTTCTTTAGTAAGTGAAGTAGATGTATTCTATATTGTAACGGATAACACAGTAGTATCTGCTCTTGATAGTGTCGTAGCAGTTGCGAATGAGCAAGATATCCCATTAGTAGTAGGAGAGCCAGATTCATTAGAAAAGGGAGGATTCGTAACGTTCGGAATTGATTATTACACAATTGGATATCGTACAGGTGAAATGGCGGTTGAAATCTTGAAAGATGGTAAATCAACAAAAGATATTCCAGTTGAATACCCACCTGAAATTCAATTATTCATCAACAAAGGTGCTGCAGAAGAACAAGGGGTTGAGTGGAATACGGAATGGGATGAAACCGCTCAATTTAAAGAAACAGCACAGTAATAGAAACGAATTTATCTTAATATAAGTCCAATTTTGAAGCAGGCTACTGGCCTGCTTCTCTATTCTAATGAATGAGTTATTTCCACTTTTTGTAAGTGAGTGGAAAAGGAGGTAAATGAAACATGGCTTTATCTATATTTGATGCGATTGAATCTGGAGTTATTTATGCCTTAATGGCTTTAGGGGTATATTTAACCTTCCGAGTATTAGATTTTCCCGACTTAACCGTTGATGGGAGCTTTGTAACCGGTGCAGGTGTTGCGGCTATTTCGATCGCAAATGGTATTTCCCCAATTATAGCTACATTAATGGCTATCGTCGCCGGCTTTATTGCAGGATGTTTAACAGGACTTCTTCATACGAAGGGGAAAATTAATGCCCTATTATCCGGGATCCTAATGATGATAGCATTATATTCCATAAATTTACGAATAATGGGACAGCCTACCATATCATTACACAATCAATCAACGGTATTCTCACAACTTCGGGATATTTGGCCAGCGGGAATGGATGAGTTTTTAAACGGGATATGGTCAGCAATTCTTACAGGCCGTGCACCAGCAACATGGGTAATATTATTTATCATGATTATCGTTACATTGTTCATTAAATTTTTCACCGATGCATTCTTGAAAACGGAAGTTGGTTTAGCATTAAGAGCAACTGGGGATAACAAACGAATGATTAGAAGTCTATCTGCCAACACAGACAATTTAATCGTATTAGGAGTCGGGATATCTAATGCGATGGTTGCACTTAGTGGTGCCTTAATTGCCCAAAATGGTGGTTTTGCTGATGTTAATATGGGGATTGGGATGATTGTTATTGGTTTAGCATCTGTTATTATCGGAGAAGCATTATTTGGTAAGAAGACAATAGCTATTGCAACGATAGCTGTAATTGGTGGAGCAATTCTATACCGGATTGTAGTTGCGATTGCCCTTCGTGTGGATTTTCTAGATACTGGAGATATGAAGATGATTACAGCCTTTATTGTAATCATTGCATTAGTTTCCCCTAAAATCATTCAAGCTCGAAAAGAAAAGAAACGGCGACTACAAAAACGTGCAGAACTGAAAGAGTTAAGGGAGGGTGCCTAATGTTACGAATACAAGAAGTAGCGATTACATTCAATGAAGGCACTCCTGATGAAAAGAAAGCATTACAACGAATTAATTTGGAGCTTAAAGAAGGAGAATTTGTCACCGTAATCGGTAGTAATGGTGCCGGGAAATCAACTTTAATGAATGTGATTTCTGGTAATTTAGTTCCAGATGTTGGGGAAGTAATTATCGGTGACAAGGACGTAACGACACTTCCTGAATATAAACGTTCAGCCTATATTGGCCGAGTATTCCAGGATCCAATGGCAGGAACGGCACCTTCTATGACTATTGAAGAAAACCTAGCAATGGCATATTCACGCATCCGGAAAAGAAAACTAAAACCGGGCGTAACGAAACAGCGGAAGAAAGATTTTAGAGAACATTTAAATACATTGAATTTAGGATTAGAGGACCGCTTAAACGCTAAAGTTGGACTTTTGTCTGGCGGGGAGCGACAAGCATTATCCTTACTAATGGCGACATTTACAAACCCGAATATTTTGTTGCTTGATGAGCACACCGCAGCCCTTGACCCGTCACGAGCTGAACTGATTACGAAGCTTACCAAAGAAGTGGTGGAGGAGCATGGATTAACCACACTAATGGTTACTCATAATATGCAACAAGCGCTTGATTTAGGCAACCGGTTAATCATGATGGATAAAGGTCAAATTATTTTAGATATTAACGGTGGCAAAAAACAAGATTTAACGATTGAAGATTTATTAAAGGAATTCCAGCGCATCCGTGGAGAGCAGTTTGAAAGCGACCGCGCAGTGTTGGGGTAATCAAATTTTCGAAAGAGAAGGAAATATTCCATTGACATATCTAAGAAGATGGAATATGATAAGTCTAATTTCATGAAGGAAATGCGTTGAACTATCATAGTAGCTTGTACGACTCTTGAAAATTAGAGACCTAGTGGTTGGTGTGAACTAGGCAAGGTGTATGGTGAATTACAGATAGGGAGCAGATTAAATCCGGTTTCGGCCGTTATCTAATACAAGCGAGCAGAGTATTCTGCTAACTAGGGTGGTACCGCGGAGCTTCCGTCCCTTTTTGGGGATGGAAGCTCTTTTTGTTGTCTACTCTATCTTTTGAACAATTTCATAGTAAAAAAGCAATGAACTATTATAGTAGTTTTTACAATTCTTGAAACCAGAGACCTGATGGTTGGTGTGAATCAGGCAAGGTGTATAACGAAGTACAAATAGGGAGCTGTTTAATCCGGTTTCGGCCGTTATCTAATACAAGTGAGCAGAGTATTCTGCTAACTAGGGTGGTACCGCGGAGCTTCCGTCCCTTTTTATGGGGATAGAAGCTTTTTTTATTTATCTGCATCTTTGAGGAGGATTTTTTATGAATAAGAATATGACAGTATTACTCGCATTACTACCAATTATAACTATTATTGTGAGCGCGTCTTTTTCTGTTTTTATTTGGGAGACTAGTATGCATTTCCCATTAATAATTGGCATTATCATAGCAGCGATGATTAGTATATTTTGTGGCTGGAAATGGGAAGACGTTCAAAACATGATGGTAAGTGGGGTAAAACGTGCTTTGCCAGCTATATTTATATTAATGATTATCGGTACAATCATCGGTTCTTGGATTGCAAGTGGGGTAATCCCAACCATCATCTACTATGGGCTTTCATTTATTAAGCCTGACATATTTTTACCGATGGTTGCCCTAGTAACTGGTATAGTTTCGTTGACATTAGGAAGTTCTTTTACATCAATCGCTACGATTGGGTTGGCATTTATGGTCATTGGAGAAGGACTTGGATTTTCTGCTGGTATAGTTGCAGGTGCGGTTATATCAGGTGCGTTTTTTGGGGACAAGTTGTCACCAGTATCCGATACAACGAATATTGCTCCCGCGGTGGCAGAATCCAATCTATTTAGTCATATTAGGCACATGCTATGGGATACGATTCCGGCATTTATTTTATCTTTCGTCATATTTTGGGTGATTAGTAGTTCCGGTATTGGTAATGGTGATGCTAATGTGAATACTATTACAGAAATAAAAACAGGATTAGATAATCTTTTTGTCATACATCCGTTATTATTTGTCATGCCAATACTTACGATAATTTTAATTTTGAAGCGAGTACCAGCTATTCCAGCATTAATTGGTGTGAGCTTACTAGGTGCTTTACTAGCAATCGTAGTACAAGGTGACTCCGTTTCTACTATTATTCATACGATGACTAATGGCTTCACTGGGGAATCAGAAAGTGAAGCTATTGATTCCTTATTGAACCGTGGAGGCTTTATGGCGATGTTTGAAACGATTGCACTGGTAATACTTGCAACGGCTCTAGGTGGAATATTAGAAGAAACAGGCGCGTTTCAAGTGCTAACAAGAACAATCATGGAGAAAGTAAAATCAACTGGTTCTTTGATAGGATCTACCATTCTTTCCAGCTTCTTGGTTGGATTTACAACAGGAGAACAATATTTATCCATTATCTTGCCAGCAAGAACCTTTGTTGGCAAGTTTAAGTCCATGAATATCGATACGATAAATCTTTCTAGAGCTGTTGAGGCTGCTGGGACAGTAGGTATCAATTTAGTCCCTTGGGGTGTACCAGCTGTATTTATTGCGGGGATGTATGGGATTACCCCAGCGGAATTTATTCCATATGCATTCTTCGTTTTTCTAGTACCACTTATTAATATCCTATTAGGTTTTACTGGATGGACTATTACTAAAAAAGATTACTCCACTTACGCCGAGGTAGAAAAACAAAGATAATTGTAACTACCGGTCTCACAATTAATTTGATAGTTCTCAATTATAATGGACGAAACAAGGAAACTAAACCATTCAGGAAGCGACAAGGAGTAACAGGTCACTTCCTGAACTATCAATAATGGAATGATAGAGAAATTAGGCGTACGCGGTGTGGTATATTGATATCTCGCGTGCTAATTCTTACCAATGAGAAAAAAAGAAAAACCGATCCTACAAATTCAAATCCATCTCAACCAAAAACTCTCGAATACTCTTATCCCGAACAATAAAATCTGCGTAGTAATCCATCGGAGTTACCTCTCTATTGACAATAATCAGCTTAGCACCATGTTCCTTTGCAATCATTGGAAACATGTTTGCTGGACTAACTGTTAGCGAAGACCCAAGGACGATAAACAAATCCGCCTTGCCAGTCTCTATTTCTGCCTTATAAAAAACATCCTCAGGAAGCATTTCCCCAAATAGAACGATTCCTGGGCGAATAGATCCATCACAGAAGGAACATTGATGCTCCCCATTAATATACCGTTCTCTCTTCTGTTCTCTTTTACATCGATTACAATAAAACTTCCGAAATGTACCGTGAAGCTCCATCACATTTTCATTCCCTGCATCATGATGAAATCCATCTACATTTTGTGTAATAATTCCTTTGATAAGACCTTGTTTTTCCCATCTTCCTAAAATATAATGACCTTCATGTGGCTTGTATTTGTTTATTTCACCTAGTCGGAATTGATAGAACTCCGTAAATTCTTCAAAGCTGTGCTCCAATGCATGTACATTTGCTAATTCGTCAGGGTTAAATTTTTCCCACAGCCCTCTATCTTTTGATCGAAAATCAGGTAATCCACTTTCGGTAGACATTCCTGCTCCTGTGAAAACAATCGTGTAACTAGATGATTGTATTAAATCGATGATCTTTTCCATTATTTCACCACCCGAGAGTATTATTTAATATTGTACTGAATGAAACTATGCCTTGCCAGTTTATTGGGATAGGGTATTACGTTGATTTGTATTTTTTTATTTGTACATGTTCTACTATCGAGAAAATTTTATCGAATGGTAAGAAATAAAATTATTTTTATTTACCCTATTACTACCAAGCTTTGGAGGTTTTTCTTATGTAAAAATCTAAAAATCTATTAATATATAGATTGCAAAAAGATTAGAACTATGATAGGGTAATAATACAATATATTGTGATTTCAATAAATATACATACTATATATAGTGCCATAAGCAATGGTGACATACTTGTCTTAATAGGGAATCTAGTGAAAATCTGGAGCTGTCCCCGCAACTGTAAGTGCCGACGAAAGAGAAATCCACTGTATCGATGCATCTAGGATATGGGAAGGACTTTAGTAGAGTGAAGCGCAAGCCAGGAGACCTGCCATTAACTTATAGTTTCATCATTCTTCGGGTTGAAAGAGCGTGAGACGATGGAGTAATCATACATTTTTGTATAAATTCTGTCGTTTTTATTTATGCCGTTCATCCCTAAGGTGAGCGGTTTTTTATATATTTTTTAGGAGGAAATATCATGGTAACAGTAAAATCACCAAAAGATTATCTTAATCACATTTTACAATTTGCAACAGAAAACTTACATATAAACATATCGGAGTTAAATACAACTATTTCCGATGACTACACGTTTGAAAAATCAATTGATGTTCTGATTAAAAGAGCGTTAGAAAATATAGATGAAGCAAATCCAAATTGGACTTTTGTAGCGGGGCGTCTTTTACTGCAAAAGCTATATTATCAGGCCGCGAATAATCGTAATTTTGACCCGGAATTAAAATATGGAAACTTTTATCACTTAATTGAAGCGTTAACTGAAGAAGGAATTTATACACCAAATTTACTAAAAAAGTATACAAAAGAAGAAGTTGATACTTTAGCAAAAAACATAAATCCAAACCAAGATTTACAATTTACTTATTTAGGCTTATATACACTAGCAAACCGATACTTGGCAACCAATCACGACAAACATACATATGAATTACCACAAGAACGCTGGATGATTATTGCCATGCATTTAATGCAAGATGAAGACTCGACAAAACGTTTGGATCTTGTACTAGAAGCTTATTGGGCATTGAGTAACCTATATATGACCGTTGCAACGCCTACTTTAGCAAATGCAGGTAAAACCCATGGGCAATTATCAAGCTGCTTTATCGATACTGTCGATGATAGCCTGCAATCGATTTACGATAGCAACACCGATATTGCCAAGCTTTCTAAAAATGGTGGAGGAATAGGCGTATACATGGGCAAAATTCGTGCTCGTGGAAGCTCGATTAAAGGGTTTAAAGGGATGAGTAGTGGTGTTGTTCCATGGATTAAACAATTAAATAATACGGCTGTTAGTGTTGACCAGCTAGGGACAAGAAAAGGTGCTATTGCAGTGTACTTAGATGTTTGGCATCTAGACATTGAAGCATTTTTGGATTTAAAGCTAAATAACGGGGATGACCGCATGCGTGCCCATGATATTTTCACTGGGGTATGTATCCCTGACCTGTTTATGGAACAGGTGGAAAAGCGTGGGGATTGGTACCTATTTGATCCACATGAGGTTCGTGAAGTAATGGGATACTCTCTTGAAGATTTCTATGACGAGGAAAAAGGCAATGGCACATTTAGACAAAAGTATGAAGAATGTGTTCAAAATGAGAAGCTGTCCAAGAAAAAGATACCAGCAATTTTAATTATGAAGCGAATTATGATGGTTCAGCTAGAATCAGGTACACCATTTATGTTTTACCGTGACGAAGTGAACCGTCAAAATAGTAACAATCATACTGGTATTATTTATTGTTCTAATTTATGTACAGAAATAACGCAAAACCAATCACCTACCGAATTTCTAGAAGAATTTACTGATGAGAATGGTTATATCATGAAACGATATAAGCCGGGTGATTTTGTTGTATGTAATTTAAGCTCTATCAACTTAGGTAAAGCAGTTCCAGATGAAGTACTAGAGCGCTTGATTAAAATTCAAGTGCGCATGCTGGACAACGTTATCGATATCAATACATTGCCGCTTATTCAGACACAAAGAACCAATCAAAAATATCGCGCAATTGGTTTAGGTACATTTGGGTGGCACCATTTACTTGCGAAAAAGCGTATTGCTTGGGAATCAGAAGAAGCAGTACAGTTTGCAGATGAGCTTTATGAAAAAATTGCTTTTCTAACGATAAAAAGCAGTATGGAACTAAGTGAAGAAAAAGGACATTACCCGGAATATCCTGGAAGTAAGTGGAATACAGGTGCTTATTTTAATGAAAAAGGCTATGTAAATGAGGAATGGCAGGAATTAAAAAATGCTGTAAAAGAAAAAGGAATCCGAAATGGATATCTAATGGCAGTGGCACCGAACTCCACGACTGCGATGATAGCAGGTTCAACAGCAAGTATCGATCCAATTTTTAAGCCGTTTTATTACGAAGAGAAAAAGGACTTCAAAATTCCAACGGCTGCACCAGAGTTAGATCATAGAACGTACGACGTATATCGTCGTTCCGCTTATATTGTAGATCAACGCTGGTCGGTAAGGCAGAATGCAGCACGCCAAAAGCATATTGATCAAAGTATCTCTTTTAATATTTATGTTCCAAACACGATTCGAGCTAGCGTGCTACTTGATTTACACCTTCAAGCATGGAGAGAAGGCTTGAAGACAACCTATTATGTACGTTCTACCTCTAATGATGTAGAAGAATGTGAGTGGTGTTCAAGTTGAGGACTTTAATAGCTTATTTATCGTTTAGCGGAAATACCGAAGAAACAGCGGAATTAATTCAAAGAAAGCTTTTAACAAGGGGAGCGTGGGTGGACATGCATCGAATTGGTATTGATCCACCAATTAACCCAAGCCATTATGATGTAGTCTTTCTAGGGACGTTTACTTGGGATAATGGCAGCACACCTGATGAAGTAAAGGATTTCGTTTTAGAAATAGGCTATAAGCCGGATAATATAGCTGTTTTCGGAACAGGAGATACCCAGTTTCAATACTTTTGTGGGGCTGTAGATAAGTTAACGAAGTTTTACAGAAGTAAGTGGCAAGGATTAAAGATTGAACAATCACCAAGAGGGTCACAAGAGATTAAGATTGACCATTGGCTGGAGGGAGTTTTACAGTATGGCAGAAACATTGCTTGAAAAAGCCAAAACAATGGAGCCGCGTAATCCGAATAAAGCAACGAAAGTATTTGGAGGAAAATCAAGTGGTATCCTTAATTGGAATGATATTAAATATCCCCATTGGTATAAGATGTATAAGCGATTGGTTGGGAATTATTGGCAAGCAGACGAAATCAATATGTTTTCCGATGTTAAACAGTTCCCGATGCTAACTAGGACAGAACAGGATGCGTATTTGAAAATTATAGGACTTTTGTCAACACTAGATGCACCACAAACGAGAACCGCATTATTGTTGTCATTATATGCAACCGATCCATCTGTTCAGTCTATCCTGGCGGTAATTTCGCAGCAGGAAGCAGTTCATAATGAAAGCTATTCCTATGTATTATCATCGGTCGTTTCATTAGAAGAGCAGAAGGAAGCCTTTGAATTAGGGAGAAAGAACCCTATTTTATTAAAACGGAACGAACGTTTAATAACAGGTTATAATGCATTTGTAGAAAAGCCTACGGTTGAAAATATATTAAAGACACTTATTTACACATCGCTACTGGAAGGACTCTTTTTCTATTCGGGATTTGCTTTCTTTTATCATCTTGCACGGGAAAATAAAATGGTTGGAACGTCAACGATGATTAGTTATATCAACCGGGATGAGCTTGAGCATGGTAAATTTATCTCGGAGCTGTTCCGTGCGACATTAGCTGAATACCCAGAACATAATCATGCGGACTTCATGGAATGGGTATATGAAGAATTTCGAAAAGCAGTCGATATGGAAATCGAATGGTCAACGTATGTACTTGCAGATGTGGAAGGAATTGAGCTTGATCAAATGTTTGGCTATATAAAATACCGCGCAAATAAAATGTTGCGTCTGCTTGGGTTAAGTGAGATATATCCAGATTTTGTGGAAAATCCGATGAGATGGATTCGTGCCTATGTAGATAATATAGATGGTACGAAAACAGATTTCTTTGAACAAAAATCAAGGCAGTATACGAAAACTAGTGATTTGAATGGGTTTGACGATTTGTAGAAAATGTACTTCAACCCTTGTTCAAGGTTAAATAAAAGTGTAATTTCACCATTTCATAAAAAATAGTCCTCTGTTCTCATATGAGCGCAGAGGGCTATTTTTTATGGTTATATTCAAATAATGATTTTCAAAAATATAGTATAGATGGCTGTTAATATATGTTAAAATACGTATAAGATTTTGAATATTAGACATTTAACCTAATGGTAAATAAGTGGAAGAAGAATGAGGGGGAATTTAATGGTATATGCGTTACATGATATGACACTAGAACCAGTCGAAAAGAGGTTTCTAAAGGGCAATGAGATAGAAATTATCAACCGTCATGGGGATCCAGTCAAGGTGTTCCTATGTCAATAGTAAAAGAAAAGCGTGGTTATCAATTTGTAGGAAAGCGTAGAATTAATTGGGGTTATGCTGCGGCAATAGCAATATCACCTTACCTGTTAATAAAAATTGCTTGGACATTTGGATTCTTCATGCCGACAGATCATATGGGTGACCCTAGTTGGCGAACTGCAAATGCCGTAACCTTGGTTCTTGCTCTTGTTGGTATCCTATTATCTTTAGCATTTAGTATGAAATGGGGAGAAAAGCTACCCGCTTGGTTGGTTGCCTTACCTATATGGGTAGGTACAGGTTTGCTCGTCCCTATGGTATTGCTAGCACCAGTTCTTGGTCCTGCTGCTATGATACGTGATCAGCAGCTAGGGTCAGCTGATATTTGGATATTGGAGCAGGTTTTGGTAATGATCTCATTGGTTGGTGTCGGAATCTGCCTACCTTTCGCAGTAGCTGGATACGTTAGAAAACGTTGGCCAGAGTCAATTATCGGTCCATTACACATGGAATCACTTCCACATAATAGCCAAAAACTTCAAGTTTCAATTGCCCGGCTTGTTGCGACAGGCTGTGTTCTACTTGGAGTGATCAAACTATACTGGTCATTTGGTGGAACGATAGGCATGAACCATAGCCTGTTAGAAAGTCGTGATTTATGGTGGCACTTATTATCGCTTAGTACAGGTGTCTGGGCTCTTGCTGGAGCGTGGGGAGTGTTGGTTCTGACAACTGGCCGCGGTTCGAGGAGTTTTTATCCTCCTATGATAGCAGCGTGGGTTTCGTCAGGAATGCTGTTCTCATTTAATCTCTTCAATCGATTATCCTCGACCCGACCAGATGCACAACCTGTACTGGAAGCTCCGATAGCCCATGTGATTTCTACAGAATTAGGTAGTGTTTTAGGAGTATTAATGGGTTCTGTCATCTTGATGGTATTACATGATCGCCGGAGAGCACTGAGTAGAGAGAAATAACGGAGAACTGTGTTTAAGCTAAGTAGAGCCACAGAGTCAATGTAAAAAAACCAAACCTGTACTGTAATACGGGTTTGGTTTTTTGATATTTTATGTTTCAGATGATGAACCTTCATTTGAAACTTCTTTATTATTTTTGTTCTCTTCATTCTCTTCGTTTACTACATCATCTTTAACTTCTTCGACTACTTCACTATCTCCGTTTTCTACATTCTCATCTGATTTACCAGACACAAACCAACCGATAATGGCTATTGCAAGTAGTACTCCCCAGAAAGCAACTGTCCATCCAGTACTATGTGGGAATTCATGTGGTAGGATGTGTACTCTGTCATGACTTAAAGTAATAACAGCTAATTTCACCCCGACCCAAGCAACAATCAGATAAGCGACTGTTTCCAGTCCAGGTTTTTTATCCAACAGTTGAACAAACCATCCGGCTGCAAATTTAATTAAGATTAATCCGGCGATACCGGCTAATACAACAATTAGGAATTGTCCTGTATCCATTCCACCGAAGTGACCTAGGCCAGTTTCTGGCAGAACGATTGCAAGTGCAACCGCAGCTAGGATAGAATCGATAGCAAATGCAAGGTCAGCTAAACCAATTTTACCTACAGTTGGCCAGAAACCCTTACCAGCAGATTCCTTCTCAGCTTCCTTCTTATCCCCTTTATCTTTTGCAAAGTGATCTTGAATAACATGTTTTAAACCTAAATAAATTAAATAAGCGGCACCGATTGCTTGCACCTGCCATACATTAGCTATAAAAGATATAGCAAATAGTGCTGCGAATCGGAATAGAAACGCCATAAAAATACCATAGTTAATAGCTTTTTTCTTCTGATCTTCTGGTAAATGTTTTGCGATAACTGCTAAAACGAGTGCGTTGTCAGCAGACAATATACCTTCTAGCCCAATTAAAATTAATAGGGTCCAGGCATACTCTAACCAAATTGACTCCACGTAAAATTTCTCCCTTCCAACATAAAAAATAGAGGTCTTAACCACCTGACATGGTAAAGGCCTCTAAAAAAGAATAGACCTTTACCAAGTCGGCAAAGGTCTTGCTAACAACACCGAGTTGCCAGAAATGCCGAGAGTATACAAGATACTCTGAAATGACGACATAACTGTTAAAGCTACTCCCCTTTGAAATTATATTTTAATTTAATCATTAATTCGAAAATCTGTCAATAAATTGTCTTGTTAATGGGTGAGTGCCCTTACCTATGGTTAGTTTTAGAAGTTTACCCTCTTTGTATTCAAAGAGTACCCACTTAAACAAATGTAAATAATGGAATGGTAGTTAAAAAATAGGGGAGAGAGTTCTCTGGCCTCTTTTCGGATTTTAGCCGATGAAAAAAGAAACGATAATATTGCTCTAAGCCCAATTATCGGAAACAACAGCATAAAAAGGTACCAAGAAACGGTCGTCTAAGTCCTTATCCAGGAAAAGCATTTTTATAAGGTAACTGACAACAGCTGTCTAAGCCCTTATCCCGAGAAAAGCACATCCAAAAGGTAACAGATACCTCCAAACGCACCAAACTAAAGATCATCTATTCCAATAACTTCCCCAGTCGCACTATCCAAGACTACATCACAATCTACTTTTCCACAAAGATAGTATTGATCAGAATTAGCTTCCTTTACATAAACAGGTGTAACGGTAATATGGCTAATCATTTTTTCAAATGCTTCATCTTCCGCAATTTTAGCTTCCTCTGCCCCTGTATACGATTCAAAGACCTCTAAAAGAAACTTACTGTCCCAGTAATTAGCTGTTTTCAAGCTTTCTCGGTGAATAATAATTTTGATTTTGCGCTCTAATGCTTTCAGAGATTCAGTTTTAAGCTCAGAAATAATAAAATCCTTTTCTGGGTACATACCAGTAAGTGTCCATTTACCGGAATCATCCGGATATAAACTACTTAAAAAGTCTCGCGTTTCCTCTACACATGCTTGTACTTCTTTATCGGTCAAATGCTTAATCTGTTTTTTTGCCACGGCATCTTCATACGTAATCTCCGTTGAAAAATCAATTTCCATAGGGTCGAATTTTCTTTCAATAGGTTCATTCCATTCTAACTTTAAATGAAAATCTTTATACGTATCTAATTGATAAACAGCTTCGGGTAAAATAATCTTGGTTTTATCATTTCGGATGTAAAAAGGCTTAAAGGTCCAAAGCTTCATCCATTTTTCTTCTACCTCGATTGGCGTTTCTATTAACGCTAAATGCTGCTTAATCTCTTCTATGCAATCATCTTTTGTTAAAGAAAATGGCTCCCATTCTACATCTTCTTCTGACGGGAACACACCATCAATGGAAAATTGCGTTAGTTGCTTGTCATCATTATAAGTTAATTCAATATGACCAGTTGGTGCAACCTCCATATTATCTACAGTTGCCTGGAAAGCAAAATCTGTCTCGTCTTCATGGACAAGTTTAAATTGTCTTCCGAACATCATCCCAGTCGTTTCTTCTACCCATTCGATCACATCCTCGATTTCAGGAGAAGGAAACCCATCACCACTTGCAAAGGATACGTTGTTTACAAAAATAATTTGCTTCAGCTCTTTCGTATGAAGGTTCATTTCTATGACGGCCGTTCCTGCTGGATTATAATCTCCTTCGCCTTCAGCATGTTCTTTAGGGAATAACTCTAGTGAAAGTATGTAATTTGTTTGACTATCTAAACTCTTTTCCATATAAATATGATTTCTTTTTAAAACATATTGATCAAGTCCATATTTTTCTTGAACCGTCTCAGCAATCTCTTTTATTTGCTCGTTCATTCTTATCCCTCACTTTGTCGGATTCGCTAACATTATAACAGAGATGAAATTATTTTTAAAAAAAGTCTTTACCTTCCCCTAAGGGTAACGTTTATAGTGAAGGGGAAGGGAGCGGTCACGTTGAAAATTAAAGAAGTCGCAAAGTTTTTAAATACAACACCAAAGGCATTACGATTCTATGAAGAGAAAGGGTTAATCACACCGAAAAAAGATAAAAGCAACCAATATCGTGATTTTTCAGAAACGGATCTTTATA
The DNA here is from genome assembly GCF_047228935.1 of Ornithinibacillus jepli. NCBI lineage: Bacteria > Bacillati > Bacillota > Bacilli > Caryophanales > Bacillaceae > Ornithinibacillus > Ornithinibacillus jepli. The sequence continues at coordinate 187,977 of NZ_JBFEGG010000002.1, read as the reverse complement.
GACTGAGTACTATTTTAGCGTTAAGAGAAATAGGAGTTTCTATAAGAGATATAAAAACGATACTAGATAATCCAGAATTAAGTATTACACAATATCTTGATATCCAACGTTCAGCACTTTTTGAACAGTGGTTAGAGATGCGTGACATGATTGAAACAATTGATCAAATGTTAGAAAAATCTACTGCACCCAATTCGTTCGAAGCCATTCATCAACTGGCCAATCATTTAAAAAATATGAAGGAGATTCGGAATAAATGGCATGACCGTTGGAATTTCGATGAACAAGCAATAGATTATGATGACCATATTAAAAAAGAAGGACATATCTTTAATGTACATGAGGGCTATGATGAAGCACTTAGTTTAGTAGTTGAAAAAGTCCGTTTGGAGCCAAATAGTACTATTGTAGATATCGGAATTGGGACAGGGAATTTAGGTTCTAGATTTTTAACTAATGGTAATAAGGTTATAGGAATTGATCAATCTGAAAAAATGCTTGAAATATGTAGAGAAAAGCATCCAGAAATAGAGACACGAAAAGGACATTTCCACGCTTTACCATTATTAGATCAATCGGTAGATGCCATTGTTTCAAGCTATGCGTTACATCATCTTCCTGATGAGGAGAAGCTGCTTGCCTTAGCCGAAATGATTCGCGTGTTAAAGCCACATGGTCAAATCTGCATTGCCGATTTAATGTTTGCAGATGAAACCCACCGCAAAGTAGTTCTAGAAGGATTTGAAAAATCGGGTAATCGTATTGCAATTGACGCAATAGAGGATGAGTACTATGCCGATAAGTCGCTACTAGTGGAATGGATAAAAGAAAATGGCTATAAAGTAGAAACCAAACAACTAAACGACATATTAGGAATAATCTGTATTTATAGTTGAAATATTCTAAATGCAAGGTTAGTATAAAAGAAATAAAATATCACTGGAGTGAAGAAGATGGAGATCACGGTAACGGAGCGAGTGAGTTTTGATGCAATTGGTGTGCGCTGGGAAGGTACATTTAAGCAAGCTCAGGCTGGAGAGATTCGGACTTTTATGCAACAATTCCGTGAGAGATTAGAGGAACTACCTAATGGTACAGATACGTCATCAGTTTTCGGTATTTCTTATGATGTTTCAGCGGAAGGTTTTACATACTATCTTTGCTGTAAAGTTCTAGATTCTGTTGGGGAACTCCCAGACGGAATGGAACGAATTACAGTTCCTGGTTTGACGTATGCAACTTATAAGCATAGTGAAGAAGAAAATGTTGGTGATTCCTATACGAAAGTGTATGAGTGGATTGAAGAAAATGGGTACAATGTAGATGAGAAAGCGTCGTTAGAACATCTAGAAATTTACCCAGCAGGTTATCATCCAATCAATGAACGACCAAGATTAATCATAAATATTCCGATTAAATAATCGAAAGAGATGTCTTAGAGGGAAGATTCCCTATTTGAGACATCTCTTTATCTTTGATTCCAAAAATAGCTAATTAAAGCTATTGAAATCGCTCTGGCAACTTTATCTTTGTAATCATCCGTTTGTAAGGTTGCTAATTCTGCTGTATTCGTTATGAAGCCCAGTTCAAGTAATACAGCAGGATATTTATTATCTCGAAGCACCCGATAATCATGCTGAATGACTCCTCGATTTTTCAAAGGAACCTCTTTAGAAAGTGCCATCTGAATTTCATTGGCAAGCCTTTTGCCATTCATGTGATAATACGTATTGATACCACCAACATAGTCAGCGTCAAATGCATTGAAATGAATACTGATAAAAGCATCGGTTGAATTTTGATTACTAATAAAAACTCGATCGCTTAACGTGACAAAGGAATCATCTGCCCTCGTTAAAATCACCTTAGCTCCATTATCCTCTAGAGCCTTCGCTATTTTTAAAGATGTTTCCAAAATTAAGTTTTTTTCCAATACGCCATTATGCCCAATTGCTCCAGGGTCCTTTCCACCGTGACCAGGGTCAATGACAATCGTATATCCGGATAATAATCCTTCTGCAAGAAAAACTTTCTCCTCATGAGCAGGAGCTAAATGTCGTGCAGCTACCCATACTTTTTCCCCATTATAGTAAGTTTGAACCCAACCATTTCTTTTTTGAAAGATAGAAACTTTATTGCCATGAGATAGCCTTCCAACAATGGAGGCAGTAGTTGTTGGCTCACTTCGCATATTTAACCAATCTACTTCTACTTCATAGATTTCTGCATGAGCTTGTAAAGAAAACGAAAAGAAAAACAAAAACAAAAACGTACTAAATAAAATAAGACATTTGCTATATTTCATGATAGACTCCTTAAAAAGTATTCCAATGTAAGATTTTCCTTAAATCGCTAAATTTAAACAAATTTTTTCTGCATTATATTGGCAGGACTTTTCACCGTCTAGAGAGAAATGGTAAGGATAGATTTTTGGAAAACTTTCTAGGGGGATGAAGATGGTTGAAAATAAAGTAGTATTTATAACAGGAGCAGCAAGTGGTATTGGATATACAATTGGAACGGAGTTTGCTAAGCATGGTGCAAAAGTAATATTTTCGGATATGAATAAACCAAAACTTCATCAAGTAGTATCGGATCTTAAGAAAACGGGACTTGAAGTTTCGGCTAAGAAGTGTAATGTCACTAGTGAAACGGAAATAAAAGACGCAATTGATCAGTCAATAGAGGAATATGGTCGGTTAGATGTTCTAATCAATAATGCCGGGATGCAGCATGTATCCAGAATTGAAGATTTCCCGACAGAAACATTTGAACGCATGATTAAAATCATGTTAGTCGGCCCTTTTATCGCTACAAAGCATGTATTTCCATTGATGAAACAACAGGGAAGTGGACGGATTATTAATATGGCGTCCATAAATGGGTTAATTGGTTTTGCAGGTAAAGCAGCGTATAATAGCGCAAAGCACGGCTTAATTGGGCTAACAAAGGTAAGTGCTTTAGAAGGCGCTGAAGAAGGCATCACGGTAAATGCAATATGTCCAGGGTATGTGGACACACCACTTGTTCGAAATCAGTTAGAAGATTTGGCGAAGACACGAAACGTCCCACTAGAACAAGTACTAGAAGAAGTAATCTACCCACTCGTTCCCCAAAAGCGACTACTAGACGTGGAAGAAATAGCCAACTACGCTATATTTCTAGCAAGCGACAAAGCAAAAGGCATAACCGGCCAAGCAGCAGTACTAGATGGAGGCTACACCGCGCAATAATACTAGACTTAAACAATCCATTTCATTTTATTAGTGATGTGGATTGTTTTTAGTAGAGACTCAATTGTAATTATAAATATTAATTATCACCACTCAAACAGAATTTTACAAACAATTAATTCTCAATAAATTTACTATTAATGTTAAAATAAATAGTATATGTAAAATATTTCATCTTTTCAATTTTAGGGGGATACATATGAAAGATAAATCATCTACACCACAGAGCTTTGGTTCAGTGCTAGACCTTACGTTTAGAATTAGTAAAAATCACTTTGCTACGTTCTTTCTTATTTTTTTAATAGTAGTAGGTCCTATTGTATTATTAGAAGCACTTATTTCATTAATAGGGGGATCTGGTCTTATACGAGATGTGGCAAGTGGTGGCTCCTTCTTAGAGCAACTTACGAATACAGTAGATGAGGCGTTGTATGGAACGACAACAATAGCTGAAGATTTAGGTACGATAGTTAGTGGTCTTGCAACGATAGTGCTATATCCAATTGCACAGGCGGCAGTTATTTTAGCAATTAAAGCGATTAGAAAAGGAGAAGAATTTACAGCAGGTACGGTTATTAAAAAAGCATTTAGTAGATTTTGGCCGATCTTTGCTAGTTCTTTATTATTCGGTGTTATCGTGTTTGGCTTAATTTTCTTCCCAATATTAATTATTACGATAATTTCTTCGATAGGGGCAGTGTTTAGTCCAGTAGTAGGCATAACATTTGGTGTAGTTTTATTTCTTGGGGCTGCAGCTGTTATTGCTTATCTTTTAACAAGATGGGGATTGTACTTACCAGCTGTTGTATTTGAACGATGTGCCCCAGGACTTGGAAGAAGTTGGGATCTAACGAGAAGAAACTTTTGGCGTACTTTTGGGTTAATCGTAGTGATTGGTCTGATTGCAATCATTATTAGCTCCGTATTTGAAATGATTTTAACGATGCTATTTGGCTATAGTGTGTTATATACGGTGCTACTCAATATCATTACGATGATTACAACAATGCTCTTTTCCGTAGGATATGGTTTAATCTATTTTGACTTAAAGCTTCGTAATGATGGTGATGACTTAATGGATATGATTGAAGACTATGATACTCCTAAAGCATAAGCTTAAACTTTTAAGGTGATGAATATGACTGATTTGGATCAAGCAAGAGATAAAATAGAAAAAATAATCCATACTGACGAATACCAGATTTATTATGAGGATAATCGTAATTTCATAGAACGATGGTGGGACTCTGTATTGGAATGGTTAGAAGAGCTTCTTGGTAAGGTATTTGGCTCTTTAGCACCAGCAAATGGGTTGGCGACAGGTGTAATGGTTATCATGACGGTTGTGGTCATTATTTTAGTAGTAAGTGCTGTTTTTTTCCTTGTGCGATCTTATCGGAGGAAGCTATATTATCAGGAACGCAAATCTCTTTATACGAAAGAGGAAAAGAATTGGACATACCTTGATCATTTGTCTGAAGCTAGTAAGAACGAGGGAGATGAGAATCTCCAGCTTGCAACTAGACATTTATTTTTAGCGCTACTACTAAATTTCCATGAAAAAGGTTTTGTAGAAGCACGCATCTGGAAAACCAACTGGGAGTATTATGAGGAAATCAAACAGCTAGAAAACGATAGAGCAGAAAACTTTTATAAGCTTGCGAGTATCTTTGATGCAGTTGTTTACGGGGAACAACAAGTAAATAAAGCGTCCTATGTTTCGTATAAAAATTCCATTATGAAGTGGATTACGGAACCAGATCAAGAAAAGGTAGAAGGCTAAGGGAGGCACTCGATATTGCAAAAATCAATAAAGAAGACGTGGGTCTTGCTCTTAGTAGTACTATTAATTTTTGTTACATTAAGCTATTTTTTAAGTGCAAACCAGCTTAAGGAATACCCACCTTACTTATCGACATCCCCATCACCATTAGGGGTGAAAGGCTTTTATACATATTTAAATGAAGAAGTGGATTCCGTTGATCGGTTTGAAGGAGTACCTAGTAAGTTGAAAAATAGTGATAATCAGCTTCTCATCATGGTTGAACCTTCTTTAATTTCCGAACAAAGAATTATGAATGACTATATTTCTTTTATGGAAGCGGGAAATACGATTCTTTTATTGAAAAATAATTTAGAAGGTATGTTTCAAATTAGTACCACATATGCGACTCCAACAGAAGATACTGTAGTAATAGAAGATAAATACGGAGCAATATTTGAAACGACGATGTTTTCCGAAATGCGAATATTACCAAGTAGTGAAGATGAAGTTATATTAGAGGACGATCAAGGAGTCGTAGCTATAAAGAGAGCTTATGGTAATGGGAATCTTATTGCGGTAAACTCACCAGATTGGGTGACGAACCAATATATAGTAGAAGCAGAAAACCTAAACGTCCTATTTAGCTTAATGGAAGAGGAGAACTGGAGCAGCATACGTTTCGATGAATATTCACATCGTTCCACAGCCTCACAGTCTATTACCGACATTTATCCAATGTGGTTACTAGTAGCATCTATCCAGCTTATCCTATTTACGTTACTTTGGTTATGGTATAAGGGCAAGCGGTTTGGACCAATTAGAGTTCTAAGAGAAGAGTACGTTCGCTATAGTGATGAGCGAATAACAGCACTTGCTGCATGGTATAAAAAAGGCAAAGCTTATATCGAATCATTAAACGATCAGGCTGAGTACTTACGCTTAATCCTTCGGGAAAAATGGGGGATTTCCTACCAAAAGGACTGGAAGGATTTGAAGGAGCAACTATCGCTAAAGTTACCGATGATGAAGGAGGAGGAGTTAAATTCCTTCTTACTCGAAATAGATGCAGTACTACAAAAACATGAAGTAACAAAGCAAGAATACTTATTATGGTCAAAACGTATTGATCGTTTACGGAAAGAGGTGGAGTTAGGATGAGAAGTGAGTTAACATCCTTAATCGAAAACTATGAAAAACGTATTTTAGGTCAATCTACTAATCTACGTCTGTTATTATCAGCTATATTGTCAGGCGGGCATGTACTATTAGAAGGGGTGCCTGGAACTGGTAAAACACAAATGGTAAAGACACTAGCAAATCTTTTAGGTGGCGAATTTAACCGAATTCAATTTACACCAGACTTACTACCTAGTGATATTACTGGAAGTACGATTTACAATATGAAAGATAGTTCATTCCAAACATTAAAAGGACCAATTTTTGCAAATGTATTATTAGCGGATGAAATTAACCGTACTCCAGCGAAAACACAAGCTGCACTTTTAGAAGCGATGGAAGAAAAACAAGTTACAATCCAAGGAGAAACCTACCCACTACCAAACGTGTTCTTTGTTGTAGCTACACAAAATCCGATAGAATTTGAAGGAACGTATCCACTTCCAGAAGCTCAACAGGACCGATTTCTACTAAAATTACACATTCAGTTTCCTTCTTTGGAAGAGGAGACAAAGGTTTTATTACATGTATTGGAAGATAAGAGCTTGTTTGAGGAAGTTCAATCGGTTATAGATATGGAAACCTTCCTTTCCATTCGTAATGAGATTGCGGCTGTTACATTAAGTGAAGAAGTATTAGCTTATATTATGCAAATTGTTCGTCGTACAAGAGAATCCGAATCTATCAGGTTTGGAGCAAGTACTCGTGCAGCAATTGCATTAGGTAAGGTGGCAAGAGCTTGGGCATATTTATCTGACCGAGACTATGTTACACCAGACGATGTAAAAATGGTTGCAAAACCTGCACTAAGACACCGTATTCAGCTATCTCCACATATGGAATTGGAGGGAGTTACACTTGACCAAGTTATTGAAGAACTTGTGGGATCGGTTCCTGTTCCAAGATAGAGGGATTGTTCCAACTCGAAAATTTCTTATCGGATATGCTGTCATATCGTTAATGGTTACGTTGTTAACACTTGGTGGCTCATCCTGGATATCCGTCATATTGATAAATATAGTGTTCTTGCTTATTAGTTTAGTAGACGTCTTGTTCACACCAAAACGTAGCCAACTAGTTTTTAAACGAAACATAACGAAGCAACTGGAAAGAGGTCTACCTTATGAGGTTGCGATCGAGATAGAAAATCATGCTACTCAAAATTGTCATATCGTATTAATTGATGGAATACCACAATCTTTTAGGGCGAATTTTCCTTTGGAAATAGAGGTGCCTGGTTCAGAGAAGGTGACCGCGACTTATGATATAGTTGCTCCTGTTCGTGGTTTATATCCATTAGAAAAACTATACGCTCGGTTCACTAGCTCTCTCGGACTATGGCAAAAACAAACCGCAGTAACCATAGTAGATGAGGTCAAGGTAATTCCAGATTTAACGGAGACGAAGAAGTATTTGGAAGACGCCCAACACTACCTAATGCATGAAGGAATGAAAGTTCGGAAACGAAAAAGTGGTGTAGGTGAATTTTCGCAAATTCGAAATTATGTAGTAGGGGATGACCCTAGAAAAATTAATTGGCGTCAGACGGCTAAATTACAAGCAGTGATGACAAACGAATTTGAACCTGAACACGGGAAGCACGTGATGCTGTTAATCGATTGTGGTCGTATGATGGGAGCCGAGCTTAAAAAGTCTAATCGTTTAGAAAAGGCACTCGAGGCTTCGATTACAGTGGCTGCTGCAGCACTCGGAAATGGGGACTATGTTGGAGTCATTGCTTTTTCTAAACAAGTATCTGTCTTTGTCCCACCAGATAAAGGAATGGCGCAGCTTACTAAAATACTAGATGCTGTATATAACGTGAAGGTAGATGCTTCAGAGTCTAATTATCTACAAGCATTAAACTACTTACAAGCCGTACAGAAAAAGCGCAGCTTAATTTTATTATTTAGTGATATGCAAACATTCCTTCAGGAAGACCGGACCTTGTTTTACTTTGAAGGAATTAAGAAGCGTCATTTATTCTTATTAATAACGGTACAAGATGAATTGCTAGTGGAACGGGCAAAAACAGAAATAAATGATGTTAATCAAGCGATGATTAAAGGTGTTGCCCAACAACAGATTCTATATAAGAAGCGTCAAAAGGCAAAATGGGAAAAACAAGGATTTTTGATGGTAGAAGCAAAGGAAGAGCGGCTAGCAACTGATGCCGTCTCCCAATACATCCAAATTATGAATCAAGGCCTACTTTAGGCTTTTGATTAAGTAATACGTTACCTAACGCGGTATATGCAATCATACCAATGACGGTAATTCCTGCAACAATATATTTTGCTTCCAGTGAGATAGAGGCTGGCGTAATAAAGCCTTCAATGATACCCGCAATCACAAATAGTGGAACGGTACCGAGAAAGAGCTGGACGGACCGTTTCCCGTGATATTTTAACTGGTAGGCTCTGGAGTAAGAACCAGGTACAAAAAGCTTATAGCCCATAAGAAGTCCAGCACCACCAGCGATGAAAATTGCCGTTAATTCAATCATCCCATGTGGTACGATATAAGCCCAGAATTCATAAGACATATCATAATGCCAAAATAGCCCAGCTAGCGCACCAACGAGGAGTCCGTTATATACCATTAAATAAACAGTCAAAAGACCAAAGGTAATCCCACTAGCAAATGCTAAGATGGCAACTTGAATATTATTGGTCATAATTTCAGCGGACATAAGCGAAGAATCAACAGCATCATGACCTTCACCTAAACGTTCTGGATCAACATTTTGTGATACATCAGAAGGTAAAACAGAGTATAAATGTAGTGGGTCCTCCATAATTGCAAGAAATCCAGCAAGACCACCGATAAAAAATAAGAAGGCAGCAGTGATAATAAACTTCCATTGCTCAAATAATAGACCAACAAACTTTTTTGTGAAAAAATCACGAATTTGTTTACCACTAGTCACTTGATTTTTATATAGTAGATTATGAGATTTACCAACAAGCTCATTTATGTAAAAGGTAACATCATCATCTGGGAAATAGGTTTGGCTATAGGATAAATGCTGACTTACTTTCTGATATAGACGGTCAAACTCTGAAATAGTTGCACTCGATATATGTTTTCTACTTTTACTTAATAGTGTTATATAGTGCTCAAGCTCTTTCCAATCCTCACGATGGAGCTTAATAAATTGTTTAATATCCAAAAGCAGAACCTTCTTTCCGAATAATCATTACATTAAGTATAATTATAGAATAGCGAAACATCAACAGGGGGATTTAGAATGTACCAAGATCAAATCGATATAAAAACACCCGAATTCGTTTCCCTTCAATATCAGGTAGCAGGATTAGGTAGTCGCGGAGCAGCTATGCTTATTGATCAACTTCTTCTTATTATAACGAATATACTAATCTATCTTGTTTTAGTGATGACAAACCTCTCCAATGCATTTTACTTTGCGGATTCGTGGCTACCAATTGCGATCGCCATTGCGGTTATATTTTTTATTAATTGGGGTTACTTCTTTGTATGTGAATATTTCTTCAGCGGAAAAACGCTCGGTAAAAAGTGGGTAGGAATTCGAGCTATCCAAGAAAATGGACATAGCCTCACCCTTTTATCCAGTTTAATCCGAAACCTACTTCGCATTATCGATATGCTTCCATCTGCTTATTTCGTAGGGATGATTTTCATCTTCTTCCATTCTAAGCATAAACGACTCGGCGATATTGTCGCGGGCACGATTGTCGTTCATGAACGAAGAGCAAAAAAAGAAAAGACTTCTAGAATTGATAAAGAAATTAAAAGACGTGGCCTAACGAAAGAAAGTCTCCAATTAGAGGAGTGGGCAATAAAATCTTTAGGAGATAAAGAATGGGAATTATTAAAAGCCTATAGTAGAAAATTCCTGAACGTCAAACTAACCGAAAGAATGCGGCTAACTAAATATTTAGCTGAAAAGCTTTTTCCTAAAGTAGGAATTGAAATTGGTGGTAAGCATTTTACCGAACAAGAAAATATCCTCCTTACACTTTATTTAATAGCTCGGGATGAGTGGGAGTATGAATTATAAAAAAATAGAGGCTGGGACATAACAAAATTGTACAGAAGTAAAGCCGGATGATTCACCATACTAGCACCGGAAATATACGGAGACTCCAGCGGGAGGAAAGGCATCGGTGAGACCCCGCAAGTGCGTTAGCACGAGGAGGCTCACCAGCCGCCCGCGGAAAGCGCAGTATATTTCCGGTGCGTCGTAGGTGCACTACATTCGGTTATTCGTTTGACTAAAAAACTTTTGTCTCAGCCGCTATAAAACTTTACGAACGAATCCACTTCCAAATCTCGCCAGGTGTTGCATTTTTACCATACATTAAAATTCCTACCTTAAAGATCTTCCCAGCAAGCTTCATAAAGATAACAATACTAATAATTAGAACAGCAAGTGCAATCATAATTTCAATCCACGGCCATTCATCTAAAACAGTTAGACGCATAATGAGCACACCAGGAGAGGTGAATGGAACGAAAGATGCAACTTTCGCAACAATACCACTCGGATCACCTATAACAGGTCCAATTAAAGCAAACGATAAGAATGGAAGCATCATCACTAATCCTTGGAAGTTCCCACTTGTCGACATATCAGCCATCGTTGCACCGATTCCAACGAAAATTGCTGCAAATAGTAGGTAACCTAAAATAGCGATTAATACTAATAATAATGTTTGTGGAACTAGTAAATACTCAATTACCGGCTCATCTATTTGGAATGCTGCATATGGTACGACAAATATAAGTAAGACAGCTACTTGGATTATTCCAAGGACAAAATAACCGAGTATTTTACCGTTCATTAATTCACCAGGTGTAACGGATGAAAGAATAATTTCTGCGATTTTATCTTTTTTCTCTTGCGAAGCACTTTGGAAAATCATCATACCAGTTACCACGATAGCAAATAGAATAATTCCTGCAAAAAGACCAGGGACGAATTTTTCCAAAGGATTTTCCTCTATAACAGATTGCTCTCCATCTCCACTAGCAATATCATCGACAGATACTTCTTCAAACATTACCCCAGTAGATATAATGGTTAATTCCTCTTCAGATAAATCTAATTGAGATAATCTATACTGTTGTAATGCACTGCTTAGCAGGTTAACTTCCCCACTGAAACTTGATGGCATATCTTCAGTCGTGTAAACCGGAATGCTACCTGACTCTAAACTTTCCGAATTAATGAAGATGTATGCTGTATTCTCCCCCTTTTCTAGCTCATCCTGAATTTCATTTTCAGCTAAATTAGTTCGATTTAACACCCAGTCCAATTCATATTGTTCAGTTGATTCTACTAATAAATCAAAAACTTCTATCTGATCATTAACAAATATCGTTATTTCTTCATTATCACCATCAGATCCAAATAAACTTCCTAATAAACCAAACCCTAAAATTAAGATTGGTGTCAAAAATAACCCGATAATAAATGATTTATTTTTCAAGTTCCGTTTTATTTCCCATTTTGCTACTTTCATGGAATTACGCATCTAAATCACCTGCTTCCTGAATTAAATTCCTGTTCGTCGCAATATCGATGAAGATTTCATGTAGTGAAATACGATTAATTTTTAGTTCCTGCACACGTAAACCTGTTGGTAGATTTTTTAGCCAGCTTGTTGGTTCAACATCTGGATTCAGATAAAGAATCGCTGTTTCATCTCTCTCCTCTACACGTTGCACAGAAGGAATGCCTTCTAAAACTGTAAGTTCATTTTTTCCACGAATCGTACATTTGAAATTAGCATATTTCGTTTTCACTTCATCTAATGTTCCGTATATGACCTTTTGACCATTTTGAATCATAAATAAGCGGTCACACATTTCCTCCACTAGATTCATTTGGTGAGAAGATAAAAGTATCGCAGTGCCTTTATCAGCTAAACTACGAATCTCTTCTTTAAATAACTCTTGGCTAACAGGGTCTAACCCAGAAAATGGTTCATCTAAAATTAAAAGTTCTGGTTCATGCAGAATGGAGCCAATAAATTGCACCTTTTGTCCCATACCTTTTGACAATTCTTCAATGGAAACATTTTCTTTCCCTTCTAAATCAAACCGTTTTAAATACATTAAAACGCGCTCTTTTGCTTTATCTAATGGATAGTCTTTTAAATCAGCTAAGTATAATAAAATATCCATTACTTTTACATTCTTATATAAACCACGTTCTTCCGGTAAATATCCTATTTTGTTGCGCGGTATTTCTTTTCCTTGGTGGTTGTGGAAGGTGATGGAACCTTCGTCAGGATACATAATCCCCATAATGTTTCTAATTGTAGTAGATTTCCCGGCACCATTTGGACCTAGAATCGCCATGATTTCGCCTTTTCTTACTTCAAAGGAAATTCCTTTAAGTGCCTGTTTGTCTTTGAAGGATTTTTTCAATCCATCGACTGTAAGCATAACTTCCATGTTTGTATTCCTCCTAATTTTGGATATACAGTTTTTTTTCTTGACCGTTATGTAATACGAATTGAAACGTAAAAGGTTTCTAAAAAATTTCAACCCCATTCTACTATAAATAGAGAAAGTGATGTTCTATTAATTATTATTCTAACAATTAAATTGGAGTGGTAAAAGATGGGTTATTTTTACTTGTTCACAATTTCGTAAAGGATAATGTGAAATAATGCACAAAATATATTTACACAATAAATTTTACGTGCTATTATCAAAGTGTAATAAGGAAACACACTTACAATATATTGTGAAATAGTGAGCAAATAAAATGGATAAAAGGAGATGGATTCAAATGTTAAAATTCATTAGAGAAAATAAAGTAGCAGCAGGGATTCTAGCAATCATTCGTATCTATATTGGTTATGCATGGTTAACAGCAGGGATTGGTAAAATTAGTGGTGGTGGATTTGATGCAAGTGGTTTCTTACAAGGTGCCATCGCAAGTGCAGGTGGAGATCATCCTGCAGTACAAGGGTGGTGGGCAGTATTTTTAGAAAAAGTTGCGCTTCCAAATGCAGAGCTTTTTAGCTTTATGGTGATGTGGGGAGAAGTCTTAGTAGGATTAGCCCTTATCTTGGGCATCTTTACTAACTTCGCAGCATTAATGGGTATGACAATGAACTTCGCATTCTTATTCAGTGGAACAGTAAGCACAAACGCACAAATGGTTCTACTTACAGTATTCTTAGTAGTAGCAGGATTCAACGCAGGAAGATACGGCTTAGATAGATGGGTAGTTCCCTTCTTAAAAGCACACACACCAGTAGGTAAAACTACAAAGAAAGTTGCAGCTGTATAAATAATTAAAGAAGGAAAGCTGGTCATCTTCAAATTAGATGGCCAGCTTTCCTTTTAACATACATATTCTGCAAGTACACTTTGTACTTTATAAATATTTAATTGCTTATTGAATGTTTTTTCAATAGGTGTCGAGGTACTAGAGACCCAAATCTTTAATTCCGCCTCTAAATCAAACGTACCAGCAGTTTCTACGGAAAAATGTGTAATGCTTTTATAAGGAATGGAATGGTATTCCACTTTCTTCCCTGTTACCCCTTGTTTATCAACTAATATAAGACGTTTGTTTGTAAACACGAAAAGGTCTCGAATCAGTTTATAAGCATGCTCCACCTGTTCCGATGATGATAATAATTCTCCTAATTCTTTTTCTATGGTTTTATTATCAATTTCCGATGCATTTCCCATCAAGCCATCAAAAATTCCCATATTATCCCCTCCCCATTTTAAAAAATCGTTCTTATTATATGTTTAGCACATTTGATTCATGTAAACAATATAAAAGATTACATACAACCGGAGGGAAAAAAATGAATGGAAAAAATATAGTTGTATTATTTTCAATAGTAGTTGTATTATTTCTGGCTTTTATTTTGACTAACAATAAACCTAGCCAAGAAGAGAATCCGAGTATTGAAACGACTGGAATGTTAAAGGAAACAATGGGCCCCCTATTAGTGACCTTGATCAATAACGATGGTGAAAAAGTTGGTGAAGCAAAATTGGAAGAAACAAAAGATGGCGTAAGCATTAGTTTAGACGCTTCCAATTTACCACCAGGAACACATGGATTTCATATACATGAGAAAGGATCCTGTGAAACACCCACATTTGAATCAGCTGGAGCCCATTTTAATCCAACAAAAGCAAAGCATGGTTTCGACCATCCAGAAGGGCCACATGCTGGAGATTTACCTAATATTCAAGTAAAGGCATATGGTACAGTCACAACCACAGTGGTAGCGGATATGGTGACATTACAAAAGGGCAAAGATAATTCATTATTACGTGAAGGTGGTACGTCCCTTATGATTCATTCTAACCCAGACGATTATAAATCACAGCCTTCCGGTAATGCTGGTGACCGGATAGCTTGTGGCGTGATTGCGGAATAAAGGTAAGGTCCCCGAGTATCTGGCTCGGGGCTTTTTTTATTCTGGTTGGATATGAAAAAACCCGAAGATTTTCGAAAATGACCCGAATTTTAATATAAAAGACCAGAAGACTGTCCAGGTTTACCCGAAGTTGTAATAAATTTACCCGATGATAACATACACAAACAAAAAACGAGAACAAAAATACGAATATATGTTCGAGTTTTTGTTCTCGATGTGCTATAATCAAGGACAAGATAATGTTCCATAGTGGGTTTAGCTCATCTTTACTAAGTGGAGGTGATGCCACTGAGGATTTATGAAGTAATGATTGTACTTGGCAACTTTGGTACACTACTGCTAACGCTAATAGCGTTAGTTCTCAGTATGATAAACAGAAATTAAAATAGACCCAACCTTATAGGAGGGTCTATTCCAGTCTAAATAGCTTAAGCCCAAATGGGAACCGCTTATCGAAGAGTCCAGTGGCCGCTGGGCTCTTAATTTACAGTTAATTATACCATAAATTTACATATATTATAACGAACGTAAACCAAATTTATTTTTCCTACCCATTTTCATTCTAATCTTACTCATGTATAATATATTTCGAGTATCGAAAGAAAGGAGATAACGATGGGTGCACAACTGGAAGTACAACAAGATGAAGTGATAAAAGAGAAGATTTGGACGCGAGACTTTATTCTAATATGTCTGGCTAATTTTTTTATCTTTTTTGGATTTCAGATGACATTGCCGACACTACCTTTATTTGTAAAAGAATTAGGTGGAAGTGATCAATTAGTCGGTATTATTGTCGGTATTTTTACTTTTTCTGCATTATTATTAAGACCATATGCAGGTCACGCACTGGAGACGAAAGGTCGCCAATTTATCTATATGATTGGATTGGGGATATTTGTTATCTCCGTTGGTTCTTTAGCATTTATTGCAAGTATTGCATTACTATTTGTTGTACGAGTGGTCCAAGGAGTTGGCTGGGGATTATCAACCACAGCGACAGGAACGATAGCAACTGATATCGTCCCTGCGAGTAGACGTGGAGAAGGTTTAGGTTATTTTGGCCTTTCGGGAAATATCGCATTAGCGTTCGGACCAGGATTAGGACTTGCATTAGTAGGGAAAATTTCCTTTACAACATTATTTTTAATATGTGCTGGCTTAGGGTTAGTTGCTCTTCTTCTTTCCTCAAAGGTTCGGTATAAAAAAGTAGAAGAAAGAACTGATAAAGTAGTTACTCCTAGATTTGATATATTTGAAAAATCAGCAATACAGCCATCTATTTTAGTATTCTTTATTACCTTTACATTTGGTGGAATAGCAACCTTCTTACCATTACATGCTATCGAGCATAAAGTTGATGGTATTGAACTATACTTCTTTATTTACGCTGCATTTCTATTTATTTCCCGCACCTTTGCTGGGAAAATCTATGATAAAAAAGGGCATTTATATGTATATTTACCAGGAACGTTTATGATTCTAGTAGCTATGATTCTATTAGCCTGGTTACCTAGCACTTTTGTACTCCTATTTGCTGGGGGATTATATGGTTTAGGATTTGGATCTGTACAACCTGCATTACAAGCTTGGTCGGTTGAAAAGGCGCCAGGTAATCGAAAAGGAATGGCCAATGCGACCTTTTTCTCTTTCTTCGATTTAGGTATTGGATTTGGAGCGTTAACATTCGGGCAAATTGCCTACCTTTTCAATTACGGTACGATTTATATTACTGGAGCTGGTTCGATTTTCATTTCGATGATTGTCTACCTAGCTTTAGTATTTAAAGCGAGAAATGAACAAAACAAAATGAAAACGGAGCAAATTTAATTATTTGCTTCGTTTTTTAGTATAATCTAGCCCGTTTTTCGCCATTCTAATTAATAGAATAAGATAGTTTAAAAATATAGAAATCTCCTATACAATATAGGGAAAAGCATTGTATTCATATTAGCAAGAAGTAAAATTCAGAGGTGTCTAGCTTCGGGTACTCGGAGCTTTTCTAAAAGGCAGGTTAATAGATTTTGAAAAAACTTAGTGATATAAATATCCAAAGACTGTTCCCATCTTTAATCTATAAACGTGGATTAGAATATTATAATCGTGGTAATGTGACCGACTTAGCATATGACATGAATTATAATGTCTGGACGGCGACGGTTCGTGGAACGGAAGATTATTTTGTTGAGATTAATATGAAAGATTTAGAGAGAGGTTCTGTGGATACTTATTGTGATTGTCCAGCATTTGAATCATTCGGATCTTGTAAGCATATTGTCGCGACCTTGATTGGTATTGTAAATAAGGAAGTACCCGAAATGAAAGCATTATCGAACTACGATTATGACTTAACGAATCGTTTTATTCGTGCGCTTAGTAATATTGGGGATCCCTCAGATGTGACCGACATTCTTCCAGAAAAAGAACAACTACATGTAGAATACATTATGAAATGGTCCTATGATAAAAATCTATTAATAGAATTAAAGGCTGGAACGAATAGGGATTACGTAGTAAAAGATATTCATGAATTTTTACGTGATGTGCTAGAAGGGAATGAACACTTCTTTACGAAAATGTTTAGTTATTCCCCTGGTCAACACGATTTACTTCCTCAAGATAGGGAGATTTTTGAAATCCTTGGATCGATTCAAAAGAATGAAAAGATATACGATGGCTATCATGTTTATCATTATAGAGGAAATGTGAACGATAAGCGGTCACTAATTGTCCCCCCGTTAGTCGCTGAAAACTTAATAGAAAAATTAATTAGCCGTGACTTTACTGTTGAAGGGAATAACCAGACCTTTTCTAATATAACGATAGAGAAGGGGAAATTACCATATCACTTTGCCTTAAATAAAAATGAACGGAATGACTTGCTATTAACAATGCACGAGGTTGAAGACGGTGTATATTTAAAAAATTATGAGATATTGTTCTATAAAGGTACTTTTTATTTCCCATTAAAAGAACAAATCCCAATATTAGAGCTCGTTAGTTCCTTTGGTAAGATTGATCAAAAATTACCGATTTCAAAAAAACAAGCTGATACGTTTCTATCTGAAGTACTCCCATCATTGAAAAAAGTTGGGGAGGTAGAAATTTCGGATCAAGTATCTTCAGAGATTATCCAGCTCCCATTACGAGCGAAATTGTATTTGGAAGCGAAGGATGAATGGATTACGGGAAGATTGGAATATCACTACGGAGATCATATCATTGATCCATTTAGTGGTCGCGATGATCATGAAGTCATCATTATACGAGATGTGGATAAAGAAAAACAAATTATGCAGCTCATTGAGTATGCGAACTTTCATTATAATGGTAGGGAATTATTTATCGATGCAGATGAAGAGGAGCTATATGATTTCCTTTATAAAGTTCTACCTGTGTTAGATGAGTATGTTGAGCTATTCTTAACTTCAGAGGTCCGAAGCTTTATTATCGAAAATGAGCCTGTTCCAAGAACTAGTGTCCGAATGGAAGGGTCTAGCAATCTGTTAGAGATTGGCTTTGATATGGAAGGGTTAAATGATGAGGAGATTAACAAAATTCTAGATGCTGTTATCGAGAAGAAACGTTACTATCGCCTGCAAAGTGGAGAAATGCTGTCACTTGAAGGGGAAGAATTCATATCCATTCAAAACTTTTTCCGAGATATGGACATTAAGAAAAGTGATGTGCAAGACGGAAAAATTCATATGCCAGTCTATAGAGGAACACAGATCGACGATTTAATTGATACGAAGAAAAGCTACGACCCTGCCTTTAGACAATTACTTCATCAATTAAAGGAACCTGAAGAACAGCATTACGAGCTTCCTAGTAATTTGAATGCATCATTAAGAACCTATCAAAATACCGGTTATCAATGGTTTAAATCATTAAGCCATTACCGTCTAGGCGGAATACTGGCTGATGATATGGGATTAGGAAAAACCTTGCAAAGTATAGCCTATCTTGCATCAGAACTTGGGGAAAACCCACATTTAATTGTTGTACCTTCATCTGTTGTGTACAATTGGAAAAATGAATTTGAAAAGTTTGCACCTAGTTTGAAAGTGACAATTATGACGGGAATTCCACAGGAACGTCATGAACGAATCAATCAATATCAAGATTCAGATGTGTGGATTACCTCCTATGCAACATTGAGACAGGATATTGAGCATTATCGTGAACTCGATTTCCAAGCGTTAATACTTGATGAGGCACAATTTATAAAAAACTATGCAACGAAAACATCAAAAGCGATCCGAGAAATAAAAGCAAGTAGGAGATTCGCGTTAAGTGGGACACCAATTGAAAATTCGATTGATGAACTATGGGCGATATTCCAAGTTGTTTTACCAGGACTAATGCCAAATCAAAAGACGTTCAAACAGCTTCCACATGAAAAAATTGCTGCTATCACGAAGCCATTTATTTTACGCCGATTAAAGAAGGATGTTTTAAAAGAGCTACCAGATAAAATTGAAACGGTTAGTGTGTCAGAGCTTACAAACCAGCAAAAAGAGCTATATGTTGGGTATTTGAGACAACTACAACAGGAAACGGCTCAGTCAATCAAAGAAAGTGGCTTCCAGCAAAACCGAATGAAAATATTAGCTGGATTAACTCGGTTAAGACAAATTTGCTGCCACCCTGCTTTATTTATTGAGAATTATGAGGGGCAGTCTGGGAAACTTGAGTTATTAATGGAAACGATTCACAATGCGATTGCAAATGGAAAGCGGATGTTAGTCTTCTCTCAGTTTACTAGCATGCACGAAATTATTATCGGAAAGTTAGCGGAAGCGGGAATTGATTATTTTTATTTAAGTGGTCAAACCCCTTCTAGTGAACGAGTCGAGATGAGTGAACGCTTTAATAATGGGGAAAGAAACGTATTCCTAATCTCCTTAAAGGCTGGTGGTACCGGTCTGAACCTAACTGGGGCAGATACAGTTATCTTGTATGATCTATGGTGGAACCCAGCAGTTGAGGACCAAGCAACAGGAAGGGCACACCGATTTGGCCAAAAGAATGTCGTCCAAGTCATCCGCCTTATTACCGAAGGAACGATTGAAGAAAAAATATATGAATTACAACAAAAGAAAAGAGAACTCATCGACAAAGTAATTCAACCAGGAGAAACGATGTTATCCTCTTTAAGTGAAGATGATGTGAGAGAGTTGTTGAGTATATAATAAGGTTTTAAAAAAATAACTTCGTATTTCGTATTATTAAAAAGTGAACAGCCCCGTTAGAATAAAAATTTGAAATTGCAACATACAATCTGAAATTAAGTTTTTTGTGAAGGGGAAATAAGTACTACAATCATTTAACTTTGGTTTCGTCATAGAATATGACGGAGCCTTTTTTTACTAGTTGTCAATTGGTGAGGATACGTTATATATAAATCTTATATTTAAGGGAGGGGTATCATGGGCGAGAGATATTTACCAAATGAAATAGAATGGATTAATAGGTAGTAATCTAATTGATTTTTCTTAAATTCTGCAATAATATACTATATCCAATTTTATTTTTTGAAGTATATTTATGTGAAAACACTGAAAGGAGTTTTCACCATGGATATGACATCATTTATAATATACTGCTTTATTGTAACTTTCACTCCAGGACCGACTAATATAGTTATTTTATCTACTGTACATAATTATGGGCCCAGAAAAGCAATGAATTATACATGTGGAGCAATAATCGCTTTTGGCTTATTACTTGCGATATCTGCAATGTTGAATACAGTGATGATAACCGTTATTCCAAAAATTATAATAGGTATGCAGATTATCGGTACAGTTTATATGCTATACCTCTCTTATCAAATCTATAAAATGGATACATCAGAATCAACAGACAACAAAACCGGTACTTTTTCTACAGGGTTCTTTATGCAGTTTTTAAATCCGAAAGTAATCGTATTTACTATGACGGTTATTCCTAGCTTTGTTTTAACCTACCATACCGATACACTTACTGTTACGTTAAGTGTTATCGTGATAACTATTATTGGATTTATAGCATTATTTTCATGGCTTCTTTTCGGTACAATTCTCAAAAAGTTTTTACAAAAGCATACAAGGATTGTTAATGTAATCATGGCATTAGGATTAGTCTATGCTACCATCATGATATGGGTATAGATAGATTTTAAAGAGGTGAATAATGTGGATAAATTTCTCTATAAAAAGGCTGCTAATATTACAGCGCTGTCTGCTAGTATCACTGATTTTAAGTATAAAAAGCATTGTCATATGGAGTATGCAATTGGTGTAACCTTGCGTGGTATTCAACATTATAACCTGGATGGCAGTTTACAATTATCCTATCCTAATGGAGTAATGCTTTTTAATCCAGAACAGACACATGACGGAATGGCACACGATGAGACGGGTCTTGATTATGTTATACTTTATATTGATCCACAGTTGCTTTTAGAGGTATCGGGAAACAAAGACATGGTAAGTTTCGAGACCCCGGTAGTGTATGATTATACACTTGAGCAACGCGTATTAAGTCTAGCTAATGCCATACTAAAAGAACAAGATGAGGCATTATGTAGTGAACTATTCATATCCCTCACAGATACGCTTATTCAAACAAATCTCTCAACTACTTTTACGAAAGATAATGTGCTAATTAATAAAGCGAAAGATATGCTTCGTTCTGATTTAGGGAATGTTCTCAAACTTGATGAGATAAGCAGGGAACTTTATCTATCAAAATTTCAGTTTATTCGTTTGTTCAAGTCTCATACTGGTATAACGCCATATCAATACTTTCTTAACTGTAAGATTCAACGTGCCAAGCAATTAATAGATAAACATAAAGATATATATCAAACAGTAGCTGAATGTGATTTTGTTGATTTAACTCATTTAAATAAGCATTTTAAGCGAGTATATGGAATTACAGCATATGAATATATGTCACATTTAGGTTGAAGTTAGAATTATGGAATAACGACCCCAATCTTAAGGCGTGAATGAGTAATGAAGATAAAGTTGCAACTTAAAAATACAGAATAATTTTTATGTTATGCATATTAATGTTCGAAATAAGAATCAGGAAATGCTGCTACTATACTATTTTAGACTTTGTAGCTGCAATATTTATATGATTATTGGGGGATGTACACTTGAGTAGGCTTGAATTAATTCGTAAGGAAGAAAAGAAATATCATGATTTTTGTTATGAGAACTACAAATTATTTGAAGAAGGTTCTTGGTTATTTAAACCAGTTAAAACAGTAATAGATTTACTACCTTTATTTCATAATCAAGAAAATATCCAGGTACTAGATTTAGGTTCAGGAGTGGGGAGAAATAGTATCCCAATTGCTCAAGGAATAAAAAATAAGAATGGAAAAGTCGTTTGCGTAGATATATTAGATTCAGCATTAGACAAATTGAAATTTTATAGCAAAGAGTATAACGTATCAGACGTAATCGAAACAAAAAAAGCGGATATAGGACAATACGATATTACAAAAAATGAATATGACTTCATAGTTGCTGTATCGACTTTAGAACACGTAGAATCAGAAGAAATATTGGAATGTGTTATTAGAAAAATGGCATCAGGTACAAAAAATAAGGGAATAAACTGTATTATTATTAATTCAGAAGTGGAAGAAATTGATATAGAATCAAACAAAAAGCTAGATGCTATGATGGAGATAAATATCAATACTGAAGATATGGTAAATATATTAAATAGAAGTTATGAAGGTTGGGAAGTCTTAAACATGCTAGTTAAGCCGTTAGAATATAAAATTGTTCGTGATGAAAAAGAAGTATTATTAAAAACAAATGCTATTACCTATGTTGTAAGAAACTAATAGTAGAATTTAAGTAAAGGGTATCATAACAACGGTAAAATTAGTCCTCGATTCTATGTTAGAATTAAAAAACTGTTGGAGTCCGTTTCAAATATAGGCTTATCGGTTCGATTATTTCGTTGTCAAATGTGTAAAAACGTTGTTAAATAAAAAAGCAAGTGAATTACGTTGCTAATTCACTTGCTAAACAAGTTATCAAATATCTATTTGAAAAAGCTTCCTAGGTCTACCTTTCACATAAGGCTTTTCTTCGCCAACAATCTTAATCACATTCCCGTTTAATAACTTATTCACCGTACGTTCTGCACTTCTTTTCGTAACCCGATAATAATTTGCAATATCATTAGAAGAAAAAGGCTCGTTATTACGTAGTTGAACAAAATCAATAAAATTATATGAGAGCTCGTTATTTAACTTCGCCTTATGAATAAGTGCTTGATAAAGACGAGAAGTATCGAAATGCTTTTTAATACCTAAAGGACCAATTGTCTCCTGACGATCATTTACAATATAGCAACTGCTATTCGTGTTATGTGTACATGCATCCAATGCGATTTTTGCATGATCCTCTGCCTGCTTTGCTGTTAAACCTAAACCGAACCCAATTTCAATTGGGGTATTTAGGGCATTTTCGACTTCTTTAATTAGTGGGAAATCTCGAAAATGATTTGTAATATGATCTAAGACGCCCCTAGTCCCGAAAACAACATATTGATTTTCATTATTCGTTAAAACGGATGCATATGTTTTATGTCCAAATTTCAGTAAAATTTGATACAGTTGAAGATGTAATTCCTTAAGGTGTAATTCTCCTTTTTCTTCCTTTATCTTTTCTCTATTTTTTATACGAATATAACCTGCAACAATTTGAGCACTTTTACTCATGTTTAAGACTGTCATGTTTTTACACTCTTCTATCGCATTATCGATATTTCGTTTTGGAATATCCATCTGATAGGTAGGAATACCTTGTTCTTGTAGATCTTTCCCTACTTCATATAAAGAGGTAAGTACATAATCAATCTTACCTTCATCCCAAAGCTGTTTATGGTGATCCACGATTTTACTTACATTCGTATCATCTTCATGTTTATAACTATATGTATAAATGCCATCACTTGCTAAATTTAACTCCGATAATACCTCTGTAACACTACAGTCATCAAGGACGTCAATTGATAATCTGCGAAGTTGTTGATTGTGTGTGTTTTTTAAATGGTAGAAAGACGTTAGTAACATGTATTCATCAAAATCAACTTGAACCGTTGGTAAACGCTTCTTTTTAATCTTGTTACTTGCATACAAATATGGGAGATTTTCTAAAAATAAATAAACATCACACATGAATGCTTTTTCGATAAGTTCACAAGCTTCACTTGCTTTTTTATAAATAAATGGAATTACTTCCATTTCATCCTGGTTCGAAAGGTATTGTTGAAACCGATCGATTAAGATATCTCTTCCAAATACAGCAACCTTTATTTTCACCAATCTTCCCTCCCTAGAGTAAGATGTTTTTATGTTTTTATGAGTATAGTAATCTTATAGTAAAGAAAATTCTGTCAATTTAATTCGTACGTCATGCTTAATTAGCGAACTAATTAACGACACCTTCGCTAATTTATCCTATTCTAAGAAATTTTCCCAA
This sequence comes from Ornithinibacillus jepli, assembly GCF_047228935.1. Classification (NCBI taxonomy): domain Bacteria; kingdom Bacillati; phylum Bacillota; class Bacilli; order Caryophanales; family Bacillaceae; genus Ornithinibacillus; species Ornithinibacillus jepli. The sequence goes on along the minus strand of NZ_JBFEGG010000002.1, from coordinate 163,898 downwards.
TATTGTCAAGTTAATAAATGATTTGGTTTTTTATGAAAACAATCAGCTAGGTGTCAACTTGCGAGGTGACCCCTAGCTATTTATTTTATCCTTGTGGACTGTATCTTGCTTTTACTTGTTCGCGTAGTTCACGTTTTAGAAATTTGCCAACTGAAGATTTAGGGATTTCTTCAAAGAAGAGAACATCATCCGGTAACCACCATTTTGGAAAATGTGGTGTTAAAAACGCTAAGATATTTTCTTTGGTTACTTTTTCTTCTAATCCTTCGTGTAACACAACACATGCAACAGGTCGTTCTTGCCATTTTTCATCTGGAATAGCTACTACGCTAGCTTCAAAAACAGCATCATGCGCCATGATAGCGTTTTCAATTTCGACCGAAGAAATCCATTCGCCACCACTTTTAATCAAATCCTTAGTACGGTCGACAATTTTAATCGTTCCTTCTTCGTCAACTGTTACAACATCACCAGTATGGAACCAACCTTCTATAAAAGCATCATCACTTCTAGCATCATTATAATATTCGTCTGCAATCCATGGGCCCTTTAATAGTAATTCTCCCATTTCCTTCCCATTCCATTCGATTTCACCATTATTTCCGACTACTTTCATTTGCAAACCAGGTACGAGAATACCTTGTCTTGCACGCTCGGCGAATTTCTCTTCTTTCGATAGATTTTGTTGATAGCTTTTTAAACGAGAAATCGTTACTAATGGAGTAGTTTCCGTTGCGCCATATGCATGATAAAATGGTATTTTATGTTTCTCTTCAAAAGCTTTAATTAGGCCAAGTGGAGCAGCTGATCCACCACATAAAACAGCTCGTAGACTAGAGGTATCATAGTTTCCTTGTTCTAGTTCCTTTAGTAATCCAAGCCAAATCGTTGGTACTCCAGCTGTAATCGTGACTTTGAACCGTTCAATAAATTCTGCTAATCGTTTCGGTGTAAAGCGTGGCCCAGGCATCACTTGAGTAGAGCCGAACCAAGTACAAGCAAATGGAGTCCCCCATGCATTGACATGAAACTGTGGTACAACAGGCATGGAAACATCAGATTCTGAAATCGCTGCAGTATCAACAAGTCCTAATGCATAGCTATGCAAGACGATAGCTCTGTGGGAATAAACCACACCTTTTGGTTTACCAGTTGTTGCAGACGTATAACACATTCCTGCTGGTTGGTTTTCATCAATATCTTTTGCAAATTCATAGTTTGGGTCGCCAATTGATAGTAATTCTTCATAGGAGTAAAGTGGTTGAATAGTAGAGTCCGGAAGTTCAGCTTTATCCGTCATCACAACAAAAGCTTCAACAGTAGTTAAATGCGTGTGTATATGTTCGATGAGAGGTAGAATATCTTCGTCAATAAATAAAACCTTATCCTCGGCATGGTTAATAATATAGATGATATCTTCAGGGGATAAGCGAATATTGATAGTATGTAAGACAGCCCCCATACCTGGTGCGGCAAAATAGATTTCTAGATGTCTATGATGGTTCCATGCTAATGTGCCTATCCGGTCGCCATTTTTGATGCCGAGTTCATTTAGTGTACTCATTAATCTTCTCGTTCGTTGGCCAATTTCACCGTAGGTAAACCGATGAAGCTTATCATGGGTCTGTGAGATTACTTCTTTCTTTGAAAAGAACTGTTCAGCATGTTCTAATAATGACCCGACCAGTAATGGTACTTGCATCATGCATATCATCTCCTTATAATTTAATATAGGTATTTGCCTATATAATATCATATTATTTTGATAATTTGTAATAAAATTAAAATTTACCTTCAAAGGTTGTTTTTTCAAGAGACTTCACTGTTGAAACGGCTTTCATTTTTATTAATAGTTTGACAATAATAGGTACTTTTAAGTAGAATAAAATTTAGGAATTTAATTAAGGGGGAAATTTAATGAAGAAGAAGTATATTCTATCAATAAGCATTTTATTAGTTCTATCACTAGTTCTAGCTGCTTGTGGTAGCACACAATTATCCATGCTAACAGGTGGTACGGGTGGTACATATTACCCGCTTGGTGGCGAAATTGCTGGTATTATTTCAGATGAAACAGATTTAGACGTAACTCCATCATCTTCTAGTGCATCAGCTGATAATATTGCTGCACTTCAAGAAAATGAGGCAGATATTGCATTTACACAAACAGACGTAATGGCAAATGCAGTAGAAGGAACGAATTCATTCGAAGGAAATCCAGTTGATAACGTATTAGCTATCGGATCTTTATACCCAGAAACTATTCAAATCGTAACAACAGCTGACTCTGGTATTACATCTGTAGAGGATTTAGCAGGTAAGCGAGTATCTGTTGGTGCACCAGGATCAGGTACGTATGTTAATGCTCAACAAATCTTAGAAATTCACGGACTAGACATTGAAGCAGATATAGAGCCTCAAAGCTTAGACTTTGATGAGTCTACTGATGGTCTTCAAGATGGAAATATCGATGCGGCATTCATTACTGCTGGCACACCAACTGGTAGTGTAGAAGGTTTAGCTGCTACTACAGATATTACAATTGTTCCAATTGCACAAGATAAAATTGATGCATTAGTTGCAGATTACCCATACTATGCAGCGGATACAATTCCAGCTGGAACATATGGTCTGGAAAGTGAAGTAACGACTGTTGCAGTTCTAGCAATGCTAGCTGTAACAGATAGTTTATCAGAAGATGAAGTGTATGAAATGACGAAAGCTATCTATGAAAATGCGGATAAAATTACACACGCTAAAGGTGCGTTGATTACGAAAGAATCTGCACTTGATGGGATTGGAATTGACTTCCACCCAGGTGCTGAGAAGTACTTTAAAGAAGAAGGATTACTAGACTAAAAAAGTTAAAATATAGTATGATGGAGTGGCCGGCTTTTTGCCTGAATAGGGCTTGATAGCCGGCTGCCCATTTTTTTAGGTTGTGATTGCTTGCAAAAGTCTATGAAGAAACGATATATTATTAGTTTTCTCCTACTGCTTGTCCTATCATTAATACTTTTCGTTCCTTTCCGAAATGCCTTAGTATTTTACACACAAAATACAAGTCACATTGAGGCATACCTTCCAATAGAAGAAGGGGACTCATTTCAAATTATATTTACACATTCCATACACTTGACTGACGTAGTCGAAATCTATGAGATTCTACCGGACGATTCGATTAGGCAAAATGAAATTATTTATGAGCATTATGGTATTGGTATGCCTGCTAATGATATAGATGGTGGAACATTTGTATATGAAGATGAAAAGATTCATATAAAAGATATGAATAGAGTTTTTCCTTATATTAATTTACGCAACGGAAAAACAGTTCCGAGACATCGATTAGTGTGGGGTAAAGAGGGTGAACATATGGTGTGGTTTAACGATTATTTTGAGAAAGGCGCTAAGTTTACTCTTAAAGTAGATAAGCTTTCCTTATGGCAAATATTGAAAGGAGTGAAAATTCATGAGTGAAAAAAATGAAAACGTTAAAGCGGAATTAACCGCGGAAGAACAGGAAGCCTTAATGCAGAAATATGATCAAGAATCAAATACTCGTAACCTAAAAGGTGCGGCTGCCATTATTGTATTTGTTCTCTTATTATCTTTCTCATTATTCCAATTGTATACAGGTTACTTTGGGGCATATACTGCTTACATTCAACGTACTATTCACTTAGGCTTCGCATTAGTATTAATTTTTCTACTGTTCCCTGCGAAGAAAAATGGAAATAAACGGCAAATAGCGTGGTACGATTATGTATTAGCAGGTTTATCGCTAATAGTCTGCTTATATTGGCCAGTATTTTATAATGAAATTGTTCAACAAATTGGTTCGATTTCAACAGCACAAATCATTATCGGTGGAATTGCGATTCTCTTGACGCTTGAAGCAACAAGACGTGCCGTAGGACTTCCGATTACAATTATTGCTGGTGCAGCTTTACTTTATTCCTTATTAGGACCTTACATGCCAGGTATGTTAGGGCATAGAGGGCTAAGCTTAAACCAATTAGTAAATACGATGTTCTTTACGACAGAGGGTATACTAGGTACACCATTGAAAGTATCTTCAACATATATATTCTTATTCCTGTTGTTTGGCGCATTTTTAGTTAAAACAGGTGTCGGTACGTACTTTAACGATCTAGCTATTTCACTTGCTGGAAGACGAACTGGTGGACCGGCAAAAGTGGCGATCTTCTCTAGTGCATTAAATGGTACGATTTCAGGTAGTTCTGTAGCGAACACGGTTACTACAGGTTCTTATACAATTCCGTTAATGAAACGCCTTGGTTATCGTAAAGAATTCGCTGGAGCGGTAGAGGCTGCCTCTTCGACTGGTGGGCAAATTATGCCGCCGATAATGGGTGCTGCTGCATTCCTAATGATAGAGTTCGCCGGAGTTGCGTATTGGGAAATTGCTAAAGCGGCATTAATCCCTGCAATTTTATATTTCGCTGGAATTTGGATCATGACTCACTTGGAAGCGAAGAAAACGGGATTAACTGGACTTCCAGAGAGTGAGATACCACCTAAAAGAGAAGTGTTAAAGAAAATCCACTTACTAATTCCGATTCTAGTAATTATTGTGTTCTTGTTCATGGGCTACAGTATTAATAGAACGGCTCTATTAGGTATAGCATCGGCTATTATCGTTAGTATGTTCTTAAAAGAGACTAGAATGACTCCTAGAAAGTTTGTAGATGCATTAACATCAGGTGCTCGTACAGCATTAGGTGTTGCAGCAGCTACTGCGAGTGCGGGTATTATTGTAGGTGTCGTAACAAAAACTGGTCTTGGATTAAAACTAGGTAATGGGATAGTTGATATTGCTGGAGCATTAACGTCAAATATTAACATCCAATTATTATTAACGTTATTCTTTACGATGATTGCTTCTATCATATTGGGAATGGGTTCACCTACTACAGCGAACTATATTATTACATCAACGATTGCTTTACCTGCCATCTTGGCGTTAAATGATCAGCTGGAATTTGCGATACCAGTATTAGCTGCCCATATGTTTGTCTTTTATTTCGGTATCGTAGCGGACATCACACCGCCGGTTGCGCTCGCCGCATTTGCTGCATCCGGAATATCTGGTGGGGAGCCGATACGAACAGGATTTAATGCGTCGAAGCTTGCGATAGCAGCGTTTATTATTCCGTATATGTTCGTATTGAATCCAGAAATGCTAATGATTGAAACGACTATCGGTGGAGTTATTTGGATATTAATTACGGCACTAACCGGTATGATTGCAATAGGTGCTGGACTTATCGGATTCTGGTACAAACATTTAAATATATTTGAAAGAATGATATCAGTACTGACGGGTCTCTTACTTATGTATCCAGAAGGTCATACAGATATCATTGGTCTAGTAGCGTTTGTTCTGTTATTGGTTTACCAGTATATCTTTAAAGGTAACCGGGAACCAGTAGAGAAAGTACAGGGAAGAAATAAGTAATTTAACTAAGGGAAGATTTTCAGGAGAGCTGATAATCTTCCCTTTTCTAATTCAAGTGTTACAATAATGATGAAAAATGATAATGAAAGGTTGTTTTTACGTTGAAAAAGCAACATGATTTTACGGAAGGGAATATCTGGAGACAATTGCTGGTCTTTTCTGGACCAATCATGCTCGCTAATTTACTACAGACCTCCTATCAATTAGTAGATAGTTTATGGGTTGGTAATCTATTAGGTGCAGATGCATTAGGTGCCATAGCTGTTTCGGGTACGCTTATTTTTACAGTGTTAGCATTTATCATTGGGCTAAACAATGCGGCATTAACCATTCTCTCCCAACAAAAAGGGAAGAAAAATACAGATGGTTTAAAGCGATATTTAAATGCATTTGTCGTACTACTTTCAATCATGGCGATATCTTTAGGTATAATTGGTTTTATTTTTGCAGAAGAATTACTGAAGCTATTAGGTACACCAGTGGAAATATTACATTTAGCAAAATCTTATTTACAAATTAACTTCCTAGGGATGCTATTCTTATTTGGTTATAACTTTATTAGTACCGTTTTACGAGCGTTAGGAGATAGTAAAACACCACTCCGATTTGTAACAATAGCGGTCTTGTTAAATCTAGTGATGGATCCACTTTTCATATCCGTCTTAGATTTTGGAGTAGAAGGTGCTGCGTTCGCGACGATTATTTCGCAGGGATTTGCATTTCTTTATGGAATCATTCATGTATTGAGGAAAAAATTAGCTCCATTTACCTTACCGAAGCTCCCGCGATGGGAGGAGATTAAACTTATACTTCATCTCGGTATTCCATCAGGGTTACAAATGTCCGTTATCTCGGCTGGATCAGCAGCAATAATGAGTGTTGTCACATCATTTGGACCATCTGTTGTTGGTGGTTTTGGTGCTGCGCAGCGTTTAGATAGTATCATAATGCTTCCGGCGCATGCCTTAGGAACAGCTGTCGGTAGTATGGCTGGTCAAAATATCGGAGTGAAAAACTGGGACCGTGTTAATAAGATTGCAAGAAATGGTGTTGTGTATAACTTTACGGTCATGGTTATAGTTGGTCTACTAGTAGTATTATTCGCAGAGTATGCAGTACGCTTATTTATACGAGAGGAAGACGCAGTACAATTTGCTACAAAATACTTACAGATTATTGCTTTATGTTATCCGTTCTTGGGGATAAACTTCATTTTAAACGGCGTAGTTCGAGCTGCGGGTGCCATGTATCCTGTGCTTATTTTAAACATTCTATCGTTCTGGGTGTTAAGATATCCACTAACATTTCTATTCTCCAAGCTACTAGGAGATACAGGGATAGCAATCGGAATGGGCGTTAGTTTTGTCATTAGTAGTGTCTTTGCCTTTCTCTACTTTAAATTCGGCAAATGGCGGGAAAAAGTACTCTTTAAAAAGAAGGCTACATCGTGACAAGTTTTCGTTCGCGGGGTCGGCTAGTACAAGATAAAAAGATAGTTATACACAATTTGTGGATAGTTTGAGGATAAACGCAATATTTTGTATTGGAAATAGACAAAAAACACGAGATATTGACAGTGAACCAGAAGAATTTGTGGATAACTATATTATACGTATGGGTTGAGGGAAATGAAGAAGAAAACAAAACAAGCAATTAAGCAAACTATGTATATAGTTGTTGGGTTAATAGCCATATTTATATTACTTTCTATTTTTTCAGAAGACAGAGAACCAATGGTAAGTGAAGAAGTTCTTCAATATAAACCACTAGTAGAAAAATATGCAGAAGAATACCAAGTAGCTACTCATGTGGATGTCATTTTAGCCATGATGATGCAAGAATCAGGTGGTAGAGGAACAGATCCTATGCAATCCTCTGAAAGCTATTGCGGACAAATAGGTTGTATAGATGATCCAGAACTTTCCATTAAGCAAGGAGTCTACTACTTTTCAGAAACGCTTAAAGCAGCAGGCTACGATTTAGAACTTGCTATACAGTCCTACAATTTTGGTAAGGGCTTTATATCATATGTCCATAACACTGCTGGAACTTATTCACAAGAAGCAGCTATCCAATTTTCAAAACAAATGTATGAAAATGCCCCGGATAAGTCAATTTATACTTGTTTACGTAAAGAAGCAAAACAATACAATGCTTGTTATGGGGATATCTACTATGTACAGTCTGTTATGAGTTATCTAGAGGAGATTAATTCTTCCAACTAAATCATTCATAAGCTAAAAATTTGTTTTAATAAATTGCAGCTTATAGAATTAAATTAAGAAATACAGTTGTAATGCAAAAGATAAGGAGGTTTGAAATGACAAAAGAAATTTTCACAGAAAAAGCACCAGCAGCCATCGGGCCATATTCACAAGCAATTGAAGCAGGCAACCTAATTTTTGTTTCCGGACAGATTGGTATAAATCCAGAAACTGGTCTGGTTGAAACTGGAATTGAGGCACAAACTAAACAAGTTATGGATAATCTAAAACATATTCTAGAAGAAGCAGGTACTGACTTTTCACAGGTGGCAAAATTCACCATCTACTTAGCTTCAATGGATGATTTTGCAACTATCAATGAAATTTATGGTAGTTATTTACAAAAGCCTTATCCAGCACGCGCAACAATTGAGGTAAGCCGTCTACCTAAGGATGTGCTAGTTGAAATCGATGCTATTGTAGTGAAATCATAAGGAGGACAAGATAATGGATAATTTTACATATTACAACCCAACAAAATTAATTTTTGGTAAAGGGCAATTAAATGCACTTCCAGAGCAAGTGAAACAATATGGAACGAAGGTACTGATTGTTTATGGTGGAGGAAGCATTAAACGAAATGGTATTTATGATAATGTCTTAGCGAAATTAGCTGAAATTGATGCACAAGTATTTGAGTTACCTGGAGTAGAACCAAATCCAAGAATTTCAACTGTACGTAAGGGAGTGGAGATTTGTAAACAAGAAGGAATAGAATTTCTACTTGCCATAGGTGGAGGAAGTACGATTGATTGTACAAAGGCTATAGCTGTCGGCGCTAAGACAGATGTAGATATGTGGGATATCGTAACGAAGAAAGCATCAGCAAACGATGCACTTCCATTCGGTACAGTATTAACGCTTTCTGCAACAGGGTCTGAAATGAACAGTGGTTCTGTTATTACAAACTGGGAAACGAATGAAAAGCACGGCTGGGGATTAGCTCCTTACACCTATCCTAAATTTTCTATTCTAGATCCAGTTCATACGTTCTCTGTGCCAAAAGATCAAACAATTTACGGAATTGTGGATATGATGTCTCATGTATTGGAGCATTATTTCCACCAAGAAACAAATACATTAATACAGGACCGATTCTGTGAATCGATTCTAATTACCGTTATGGAAACCGCACCGAAATTACTAAACGACCTTGAAAATTATGAACTGAGAGAAACCATTATGCTTGCAGGGACGTTAGCGCTAAATAATATGCTGAACATAGGATTCCGAGGAGATTGGGCAACCCATAATCTTGAGCATGCGGTAAGTGCCGTTCATGATATTCCACATGGTGGCGGATTAGCCATCCTATTCCCGAACTGGATGAAGCATGTATTGGATGAAAATAATGTACACCGCTTTAAGAAACTGGCTGTACGAGTATTCCGAGTAGATACGGAAGGAAAAACTGATAAAGAAGTTGCGTTAGAGGGAATTGATAAGCTACGTGAATTTTGGAATAGTATCGGCGCGCCATCTAAGCTAGCTGATTACGACATTGATGAAAGTTCAGTAGAGTTAATGGCAGAGAAGACTGTCGTGGCAAATGTAGAATATGGCAATTTTAAAAAGTTAACGAAACAAGATTCAGTTGAAATATTTAAATCAAGCTTATAAAATACGATATTTTGACAAAATATTTCCCGGGGAATAAAGAATGTCGAATAATAAAGAACTAGCCTATTGATAAACGGCTAGTTCTTCTTTTATAGCTGTACGGATTTTATCTAAACATTCTTCTGGTGTTTTTCCGAAGATACGTCTATTATTCACTAATGCATACGGCTTAACACGACATAATCCACAAAAAGACAAGCAATCAGAGGTAAGGACTGCAACCTCAGGAAATTCCTTCTCTAATAGTTCTTCTAAGTTTAATGCCGTTATAGCATTACCGTCACATATTTCAACAACGACTATACCCATGTAGTATCACATTCTTTCCAAAAAAATAAATGGAATGATTGAATGATAGCATTGCCCAATCATCATTTCAATATTCATGCTTATCATCAGTCGTTAGTTTTTTCTACAAAACTCATTCTAACCCAATTACGTTGTTTCCAACGTCTTAGCATTAAAACGCCTCGTAACCATTCATCTGCAATAAAACCAATCCAGATACCAATTAATCCAAGTCCAAGGAAAATACCGAAGAACCATGCGAACGTTACGCTGATACCCCACATAACCATTATACCAATATAAACAGGGAACTTCACATCACCGGCAGCACGCAGGGAGCTAATCATAACTAAGTTAAATGCTCTACCTGGTTCTAATACTATCGTCATAAGTAATAACATCGTACCTGCTTCAATAATGGATCCATTATCTGTAAATATCCCTAAGAATGGTTTTGCGACTAGATAAACAACACCAGCTGTCGCTAGGGAAATAAAAATAGAAATCTTTAAACTTTTAAGTGCTCGTTCATAGGCATCTTCTATTTTCCCTGCACCAATCATATGGCCAATTAATATTTGTGTTCCTTGACCAATGGCAACGGAAAATAAAAAGATAAACATCATGATGTTTTGAGTATACACTTTAGTTGTAATTGCAATAGTTCCGAGCTGTGCAACAAAATACGTAATAACCATTTGACTAGCATTATAGGATAGTTGCTCCCCAGCTGATGGGATACCGATTTTTAACAAACTCTTAACATGACTTTTTTCATAACGAAATAGATTGTTAAAGTTAAGCTCACCATCTGTTCGTTTGATTAATAGAATCACAAGTGCAATAAATCCTATAAATCTACTAATTGCAGTGGAATAGGCAACCCCTTCCACACCAAGTACTGGAAAACCAAAAGGTCCAAAGATAACAAAGTAGTTACCAATTACATTGAGGATGTTCATTCCGATAGTGACAACCATCGTATCCTTTGTATGACCGTAGCTTCTAAGAATTGCCCCAGTAGTCATAATTAAAGCCTGAACAAAGATTAAACCACCTACAATTTGCATATAAGCTAAACCTTCGTCCATTAACTCATGCGGCAGATCCATCATGGTTAAGATTGGCTTTGCCCATAAAAATAAGGCAATACTAAGTGCAAGTGAAAATAATAAATTCATTCCTAAAGCGTTCAATGCAATTTGCCCAGCTGTTTTTGGTTTCTCTGCTCCTATATTTTGAGCGATTAATACTGCGGCGCCCTGTGCGACAAAGCCGAACATAACTATAACAACGGATAAAATTTGATTCCCAACGCCTACCGCAGCAACTGCATTGTCAGAGTATTGACTTAGCATTAATGTATCTGCATTTCCCATTAACATATGGAGTAATATTTCAATAAAGATAGGCCAAGTAATAGCGAACAACGTTAATTTTTTTGCATTATGATTATTCAAGCTGTAACCTTCTTTCTTAATAAGCAATACGAATAGTTTACAACGGGATGATAGAAATAAAAAGAGGGAATCTGAAAAATTAAACAAAAACTACGAAACTAGTACTAGCTTCGTAGTTAATTTAGTGAGAAGAAATAGTTTGGCTCTTCTGAGAAGCGTACTCATGCTTATACCATGCTACAAGTAAGAAGCCCCCGCTTAATAGAAGTAAAGCACTAGTGAAAAAGAATACGGTTGAAATTCCATATAATCCAGCAATAAAACCTCCGATAGCTGGACCTATAATATTCCCAAAGAATCGGAGACTAGTATTATAACCAAGGACTTCTCCTTGCATAGATAGTGGTGCTTCTTGCCGTATATAAGCGATTCGAAGTGGGATAATTCCACCGATCGATACACCTAGTAAGAAACGAACTATAACTAATTGCCATATAGAGGAAACAAATGCTCCTGGAATATACACAATCCCTGCTACAAATAATAGAACAATAAGGAATTTAATATATCCATATTGATCACCTAGTTTTCCCCATTTACGAGCCATTAACAAATTACCAACACCAGCTGCTGAGAACGCAATCCCTGAGAAAAAAGCAATGTTAGCTGCCCCATGGATTTCTTCTACATATAAAGATAATATAGGTTGAACACTAAAGTGAGCAATCTGTACTAGGGCTGAAATTAACATGACAACAAGTAGTACGGGATGTTTAATAATATGCAGGATTACTTCCTTACGAGAGTAAAGTTTATGTTCTTTATCTGCTGCATATTCCAAACGGTTTTCTTTAATACCAAATAATACGATAAGTGCAGAAAGTATAATAGCGATCGATACCCATTTAAAGGTAGTGGAAAAACCAAACGCATCAGCTAAAGCTCCTCCCAGTAAGGGTCCCATTAAAGAACCTGTGATACTACCAGTTTGTAATGTTCCTAGAACTTTACCAGCAACATTTTTCGGTGTTTCTGTTGCAATTAACGCTTGGGACATCGGGATAAAACCAGTAAAAATCCCCATTAATAATCTAAGTATTAATAATTGCCATACATTGGTAGCAAAGCCCATTAAAAATACGGATACTCCCATACCACTAGCAAAGAAGATTAATAGTTTTTTTCTACCATATTTGTCCCCAACCCTACCCCAAATAGGAGAAAAGATGAAAGCTGCGATAAATGTAACGAGAAATACCCATCCGGACCAGTTTTGAACATATACATCGGAAAATGAACCGAAAGAATCAATATACAAGGATAAAAACGGTATTACCATCGTGGTACTACCTGCTATAAAGAAATTGGCAAACCACATGATAAATAAATTGCGTTTAACATTGGTGTTTTCAGTATTAATTGCAAAAGCCTTCCTTCTTAAATTTATTTCGTAACTTAAATATACCGAAAACCGAAATAAATTTAAAGTGTTAAACTTTACCTAGATAAAAGGTGTTATTTTTGTGATATTGGGTATAATCAAAGTGAAAGAGTAATATTTTGATAGACAAGTAGTGGAAATGATAGAGGGAAAGGGGCTAATCAAATGAATAGATCGATGAAACTAACAATGGTGTTTACATTGATAATGAGTTTATTGCTAGTCTTTGTCATACCTGTAAGTGCTGATGAAGGGATAAATGAGAAGCTCGGAGTGCCAATTGTTGTATATGGTGGGAATTTAACGGATGAGCAAAAAGTAGAAACAGAAAAACTATTAGAAATAAGTGATCCGGAAATGGTGGATAGCTATACCGTTACTGGTGAAGATCTTGCAAAATATATTGGTGGGAACGCTAAATCTCGAATGTTTTCTTCTGCAAAAATTACAATGGAAGAAAATGGTACTGGTTTGAATGTTTCCATTATCACTCCAGAAAATATTACTGAAGTTACAAGTGAAATGTATATGAACGCATTATTAACTGCAGGGGTAGAAAATGCTACTGTTATTGTTGCATCGCCGGTTAAAGTTACAGGACATTCTGCATTAACAGGAATTTATAAAGCATATGATGCAGAAGGTGTAGAGCTTGATAAGGAAAGAATGGAACTTGCGAATGAGGAGCTTAATGTTGCCACAGATCTAGTAAAAGATTCAGGATTAACTTCAGAACAAGTTAGTGAATTAATAACACAAATTAAACAAGCTATTGCAGAACAAAAGCCAGCTTCATTAGAGGACATTGAACGAATTGTTCAAGAACAACTTGATAAACTAGAAATTACATTAAGTGAAGCTGATAGACAGTTACTAATTGACTTGTTTGAGAAAATGCGAAACTTAAATATTGATTTCAATCAAGTGAAGAACCAGTTAAATGATATTGCTTCCAAAGTTAAAGGACAACTTGAGGATATTTTGGCGGATGAGGGATTTTGGGATAATGTTGGTAACTTTTTCAAGCAACTCTTTGATGCTATTGGAAACTTCTTTTCCAATTTATTTAAATAAAATATTAATTTAGGACCACTTCCTATGGCTTATATAAGGAAAGTGGTCTTTTTTTTACTAAAAATAATCCATTTGACCGAGGATGAATTAACTATTTATTTGGGTAATAATGAGTATTTAGTATTAATTAAATAGGTAGATTAGTTATAATAAATAAAATTTTTTAATAAAATATGATGAAAATTTTTTGAATAGGTTGTATAATGGAAAAACAAGTTCAAGATTTGGACTATCTTGAATTGTTTGAACAATCTTTTAAAAATAGGAGGGTCTTAACATGAAGTTTAAGAAATGGTCATTACTGTTAGTTCTTTTACTAGCTATAGGCTTATTTTTAGCTGCTTGTAGCGGTGGTGAAGATGCTGATAGTGATAGTGAAGATCAAGGAACAGAACAACCTAGTGGAGACACTGAAGGTGATACTGAAGGAGAAACAGGCGACACAGCTGAACAAGTACTAAATATAAATATTAGAGAAGAACCACCTTCGCTACATCCAGGTCTTGCATCAGATACAACATCTGGAGCAGTATTAGACCAAGTGTTTGAAGGATTAATGCGTATTAATCAGGAAGGTGAAGTGGAACCTGCAATGGCTGCAAGTGAGCCAGAGGTATCAGAGGACCTATTAACGTATACGTTTACAATCCGTGATGACGCAGTTTGGTCTAATGGTGACCCTGTAACTGCGAACGATTTCGAATTTGCTTGGAAATGGGTATTAAATCCAGATAACCCAGATACGGATTACGCATATCAATTATATGTAATTAAAGGCGCTCAAGCTGCAAAAGAAGAGGGCGCGTCTTTAGATGATGTAGGTGTAAAAGCTCTAGATGAAAAAACGCTAGAAGTTACACTAGAACAGCCAACTCCATATTTCTTAGATTTAACAGCTTTCTATACTTATTATCCAGTTAACCAAAGTGTTGCTGAAGCTAACCCTGATTGGGCACTTGAAGCAGGTGATGATTATGTGACAAATGGTCCTTTCTTACTTGACTCTTGGGCGCACAATGACAAGGTTGTACTTAAGAAAAACCCAGATTATTGGGATGCAGATACTGTAAAACTTGAAACTATTAATATGGTTATGGTTGATGATGAAAATACCGCACTTCAAATGTACAATGCAGGAGAATTAGATTGGGTTGGATCACCAACTGACTCAGTTCCATTAGCTGCAATTCCGGCGTTAAAAGAAGAAGGTTCATTAAATATTTCTCCACTTGCTGGAGTGTACTATTATGCATTTAACACGGAAGAAGAGCCGTTTAACAATGTAAATATTCGTAAAGCATTTGCATTAGCAATTAATCGTCAAGGTATTGTTGAAAACATTTTGAAAGGGGAACAGCAACCAGCGATGGCGCTAGTACCTCCTTCAATCTGGGAAGAAAACACAGAAGGATATTTTGCTGATAACGATGTAGAAACAGCAAAAGAGTACTTACAAACTGGACTAGAAGAGCTTGGTTTGGATGAACTTCCTCCGATTACACTTTCTTATAACACTAGTGAAGCACATGCTACAATTGCCCAAGCGGTGCAAGACATGTGGAGTACTAACCTAGGTGTTGACGTAACACTAAGCAATGAAGAATGGAACGTATACCTAGACAATATGGGAGCAGGTAATTTCCAAGTTGGACGTATGGGATGGCTTGCAGACTTTAACGATGCAATTAACTTCCTAGAAATCTTCAACTCTATTGGTGGAAATAACTACACGAACTGGGAAGATGCTGAGTACCAAGAATTATTAGCTCAATCAAGAACTGAAACAGATCCTGCTGCTCGTAAAGAAATTCTACGTCAAGCAGAAGAAATCTTTATGGAAGCATTGCCGATTGCACCAGTTTATTTCTATACAAACGTTTGGATTAATCAAGATTATGTGAAAAACGTGAAAGTATCCGGACTTGGTGGGGTTCAATACAAGTGGGGCTATATTGAAAAATAAGTCCCAATGACAATTTAAAAACAAGAAGCAAATAACCAAGATAGGAAACGCATGGATAAATGTGTCTACTATCTTGGTTGCTTCCTTTATGGGAATAATTTTTATAATATTACGAAGTTTTCCTCATATTTTGAGAATAACAATTGAATATGTAATTAGCGCAAAAATTAGACTCCCGATGAGAAATACAGCAACAATAGTATTTCTTTGCATATTTAAAACTTATTCTCTTTTTTTGAAATGAAAGAGAATAGTGAAAGGGGGGCTTAATTCTCCCCTTTTTTTATTTCAAGTAATTGGAGGTGTACCTGTTGGCGAAGTATCTGTTAAAAAGATTGGCATATATTCTACTTTCCCTTTTCTTAATTATTACAGTAACATTTTTCATCATGAAAGCTGCACCAGGTGGACCATTTGCTTCTGAACGAAAACTTCCCCCTGCTATTGAGCAGCAAATGAATGATGCCTACGGCTTAAATGACCCGATTTATGTTCAATATGCCGATTACTTAGTTAAGGCAATAACGTTTGACTTCGGACCATCTTTTAAATATGAAGGACAAGAAGTCATGGATATAATTTTACGTGGCCTTCCTTACTCGTTAGTTTTAGGTTTAGAGGCAATATTTGTTGCAATTGCGATAGGTGTGGTATTAGGTGTGTTTGCTGCATTAAAACATAATAAATTTGGTGATTATTCTGCAATGGTAATTGCCGTACTTGGTATTTCGGTCCCTAGCTTCATCATGGCGACTATTTTGCAATACATCTTTGCTACCCAACTTGAGTGGTTCCCGATTGCAAGAATGGAAACATTCTGGGGCTCTATACTACCAGCATTAGCATTAGCAACGACACCTCTAGCCTTTATTGCTAGATTAATGCGATCAAGTATGCTGGATGTCCTTAACTCTGATTATATAAAAACAGCTAAAGCAAAAGGAATGGGCCAACGTATTGTGACCTATAAACATGGACTTCGAAATGCGATGCTACCAGTTATTTCTTATGTAGGACCATTAGTAGCAGGTATTCTGACAGGTAGTTTTGTTATCGAGCAAATCTTTGGTATCCCTGGTCTAGGTAGAGAGTTTGTGACGAGTATTACGAATCGTGATTACACGGTAATTATGGGAACTACAGTCTTCTATAGTGTGCTACTATTATTCTCCATCCTAATTGTCGATTTGATTTATGGATTAGTAGATCCAAGAATTAAAGTAGCTGCAAAGGCGGGTGAAAAATAATGGCACAACCACGGTTAACAAACGTAGATTTTGAACCCCTTCATATTGATCACGAAGAATCAGAACGTATCGTTGGAAAAAGTACCTCCTTTTGGAGAGATGCTTTTCGAAGGTTTGGTAGAAATAAACTTGCGATAGCTGGAATTGTCGTTATTGTATTATTAGCAGTTATGGCTTTAATGGGATCAACTATTTCAGGACAAGACTATAAAGCTAATGATTTAATTAATAGTAACCAAACTCCAACTGCAGAGCACTGGTTTGGTACAGATAGTTTAGGTCGAGATATATTTACGAGAACATGGGAAGGTGCGAAGATTTCTTTATTTATTGGTCTAATGGCAGCGACATTAGATTTAATCATTGGTGTAATATTAGGGGCTTTTGCTGGCTTTGTCGGTGGAAAAACAGATGAGTATATCATGAGGTTTGCAGATATTCTCTCAAGTGTTCCATACCTACTCGTTGTAATTCTACTAATGGTAGTACTTCCCCAAGGGTTATGGACGATGATTATTGCCATGGTTATTACTGGCTGGATTAATATGGCCAGAATAGTACGAGGACAGGTAATGCAACTAAGGTCAGAGGAATATGTATTAGCGTCAAGAGCGTTAGGTGCTAGTAAATCCAGATTATTATTTAAACATTTGATTCCTAATACATTAGGTCCGATTCTTGTTACGTTAACCTTAACAGTTCCGTCTGCTATTTTTACAGAGGCATTCTTGAGTTTTCTTGGACTTGGAGTACCTGCACCACTTGCAAGTTGGGGTGTTATGACTAGTGAGGCACTAAGTTCGTTCCACTATTATCCATATCAGTTATTCTTTCCAGCCTTTTTCATCTGTTTAACGATGCTAGCGTTTAATGTTATCGGTGATGGGCTGCGAGATGCACTTGATCCGAAAGAAAGGAAGTAGGAAGGAGGATGCGAAATGAAAAAAATACTTAGTGTTAAGAATCTGTCTGTATCGTTTAATACGTACAATGCAGAAGTGAAGGCAGTAAGGGATATATCTTTTGATTTACATGAACAGGAAACGCTAGCAATCGTTGGAGAATCAGGATCAGGTAAAAGTGTTACCGCACAATCTGTAATGCGTCTTATTCCTATGCCTCCTGGTAAATTTGTAGGTGGATCGATTACATTTAACGGTGAAGATATAATAGAAAAATCCGAAAAACAAATGGAAAGCATCCGAGGAAAAGAAATTGGGATGATATTCCAGGACCCGATGACATCACTAAACCCAACAATGACGATTGGAAAACAGATAGCAGAGGGATTAATTAAGCACCACAATATGTCTAAGCAAGAAGCATTTAACAGGGGATTGGAATTACTAAAGCTTGTTGGTATACCTAACCCAGAAAAGCGTATAACACAATACCCGCATGAGTTTTCAGGTGGTATGAGACAAAGAGCTATGATTGCTATCGCTTTAGCTTGTAACCCGAAGATATTAATTGCGGATGAACCTACAACTGCATTAGATGTAACGATTCAAGCGCAGATCCTAGATTTAATGAAAGAGATACAGAAAGAAACCGGTACTGCCATTATCCTTATTACGCATGATTTAGGTGTAGTTGCCAATTCGGCTCATCGTGTAGTAGTCATGTATGGAGGTAAAATAGTAGAAACCGGGTCTGTAGATGAAATTTTTTATAATCCAAAACATCCGTATACATGGGGACTGTTAGGATCAATGCCTAAAGTAGACGGCAATGATGAAGAATTAAAAGCAATTCCTGGTTCACCGCCTGATTTAGCAGATCCACCTAAAGGATGCCCTTTTGCGGCACGTTGTCCATATGCAATGAAGGCTTGTAATGAACATATGCCAGAATACTATGAACTATCGGCAACCCAAAAGACAGCTTGTTGGCTACTAGATGAGCGAGCGCCAAAAGTAGAACCGCCAGAATATGTAAATGTAGGAGGTTCGAAAGTCCATGGCTAATACAAAAGAGAAATTACTCGAAATAAAAGATTTAAGAAGACATTTTAAAGTAGATCGTAAAAATGAATTAAAAGCTGTTAACGGTATCACGTTTGATATCTTTAAAGGGGAAACCTTTGGCCTTGTAGGAGAATCGGGTTGTGGTAAATCTACTGCTGGCAGAACAATTATGGGATTATATCAAGCGTCCGGTGGTGAAGTAGTATTTAAAGGTGCTAGTGTCCATGCTAAAAGATCGAAAAAGGAACAAAGAGACATACATCGACGGATGCAAATGATTTTCCAGGATCCTTATGCTTCCTTGAACCCTAGGATGACGGTAAAAGATATTATTGCAGAAGGAATCGATATTCATGGTCTTGCGAAGACTAAAAAAGAGCGTGAAGACAGAGTCATTGAACTACTTGAGACAGTTGGTTTAAATGCAGATCATAGAAACCGCTATCCACATGAGTTTAGTGGTGGACAGCGACAACGGATTGGGATTGCAAGGGCGTTAGCAGTAGATCCTGATTTTATTGTAGCTGATGAGCCAATATCTGCTCTTGATGTATCGATTCAAGCACAAGTAGTTAACTTGATGAAAAGACTACAAAAGGAAAGAGGATTAACGTATTTATTCATCGCTCATGATTTATCCATGGTCAAACATATTAGTGATCGAGTTGGGGTCATGTATTTAGGTAATATGGTGGAGATAGCAACTAGTGATGGATTGTATCAAGAGCCATTACATCCTTATACACAAGCACTTTTAAGTGCAATCCCTGTTGCTGACCCGGGGTATGAACGGTCTAGAGAAAGGGTAATTCTAGAAGGTGATGTACCAAGTCCAATAAATCCTCCAAGTGGCTGTCCATTCCGTACCAGATGTCCAATGGCAATGGAGATATGTTCCAAAGCCCAGCCGGAATTTATTGAACATCAACCAGATCATTGGGTGGCATGCCATTTATATGGAAATAAAAATTAATAATAGCTTTGTATGCTAGCTAGTTCAAAGGCGAATTTATCGCTTTTGAACTAGCTTTTTTGTATTTAAAAAAGATGGAAAGGTTTAGATGCCAGTTAATAATATTTAGAAAAAACAGTTATTTAACGACACTAAAAATTTTGAACATTACAAAACAAAAGTAGTTAAATATAACTACCATAAAAAAATAATCGGTTTTTGTCGAAAAATAAACACCCCAAAAAGCCTTGAATTATAAGGGTTTTGGGGATTTTATGCGAAAAACTTTTAAAAGTTTTTTAAATCTTTTTTTAAATTATTGGTGCAATCTTAAAAAAATGGTAGTATAATAGTTTTCATCACGTAATTCCAATAACACTAAATTGTCAGAATAATTTAAACAATGATAAGATTAACGTGTCTCATAAATACTATAAAAAAGTACACCCTAAAAAGGCATAATGTCTTGGGCCTACAATTAAAAAATAGGGGGATTAAGAATGTCGGAAAAGCTGTTAGAAATTAAAAATTTAAAAACATCATTTCGTATAAAAGATGATTATCATGCTGCTGTTGATAATTTATCTTTAACTGTTAATAAGAATGAAGTTCTGGCAATCGTTGGGGAATCAGGTTGCGGTAAAAGTGCATTAGCATTCTCTATTATGGGTCTTCATACTCGTGCGAAAATTGAAGGCGATATCCTTTATAAAGGAAAGAACATTGCTAATATGTCACCTTCTGAGTTAAACAAAGTTCGTGGTAAAGATTTAGGAATGATTTTCCAAGATCCGTTAACCTCATTAAATCCATTAATGGAAGTTGGGGAGCAAATTGGAGAAACATTATATTTACACAATAAGAACATGTCTAAGAACGAGCGTCAGGAGAAAGTTTTAGATTTATTAAATAAAGTTGGTATTCCTCGTGCGGAGCATGTAATTAATCAGTTTCCACATGAATTATCAGGTGGGATGCGCCAACGTGTTATGATCGCAATGGCAATTGCTAATGAGCCTGAGCTACTAATTGCAGATGAACCGACAACAGCACTAGATGTTACGATTCAATCTCAAATTCTTGATTTAATTAATAAGCTGAAGGATGAGATGGATTCCGGTATTATCTTAATTACTCATGACTTAGGAGTAGTAGCAGAGATGGCTGACCGTGTAGCAGTTATGTATGCTGGACAGATCGTAGAAATTGCAGATGTGCAAACATTATTTGAAAATCCACTACATCCATATACAAGATCATTATTGAATTCTGTACCGAATGCAAATGCGAAACAGGATGAACTACATGTTATTCAAGGTATTGTTCCTTCATTACAAAATCTACCGAGAGAAGGGTGTCGTTTTGGCGCTAGAATACCATGGATTGACGAATCTGCTCATGAAGCGCATCCGGAACTGAAAGAAGTATCATCAGGGCATCATGTACGTTGTACATGCTATAAGCACTTCAGCTTCCCTGACGAAAGCAAGGAGGAACAACATGTCTTATCTTGAGGTAAATGATTTAAAAGTTCACTTCCCGATTAAGGGTGGTGTTTTCGGGAGAACCGTAGGCCATGTTAAAGCAGTTGATGGTGTATCGTTCTCATTAGAAAAAGGTAAAACTTACGGTTTAGTAGGAGAATCTGGTTCAGGTAAAACAACGACTGGAAGAGCAATAATTGGATTGAATAATATTACATCCGGAAAAGTAATGTTTGACGGTCAAGATATCACCGATATTGCACGTGGTCGCTCTGAGGCGCGTAAAAACATCCAAATGATTTTCCAAGATCCTTATTCATCACTAAATCCTAAAAAACGTGTGGTTGATATTGTGTCAGAACCAATACGTAACTTTGAAAATCTTACTCGAAAAGAAGAACGTAAGAGGGTACAAGAATTGCTTGAATTAGTAGGGTTAAGTCCTGAAAGTATTTTGAAATATCCACATGAATTCTCAGGTGGTCAACGTCAACGTATTGGTATTGCAAGAGCAATTGCTTTAAAACCAAAACTAATCATTGCCGATGAACCAGTTTCAGCATTAGACGTATCAGTACAAGCACAAGTACTGAACTTTATGAAAGAAATTCAGAAAGAACTTGATTTAACCTACCTATTTATTAGCCATGATTTAGGAGTAATCAAACATATGTGTGACGATATCGGTATTATGTACAAAGGTCGTTATGTAGAAGCCGGTACTGCGGATGATATCTTTAATGACCCGCAGCACATTTATACAAAGCGTTTAGTAGCAGCAATTCCTGATATTGATCCTAAAAAACGTGAAGAAAAGCGTCAATTCCGTGAAGAGGTAAAAACGGAATATGAACAGTCTTATAATGATTACTTTGATGAAGAAGGTTTAGCCTATAAACTACAGCCAGTTTCGGAAACACACTTAGTGGCTTTACCTGAGAAAGGTTGATAATATGTGGAAATTTACATTACGACGAACGTTAATCATGATTCCTCAGTTAATTGTCCTTAGTATCTTAATCTTTGTACTAGGTCAATTAATGCCAGGGGATGCTTTATCTGGTCAAGTTGGTCCAGAAGTAGATCCGGCAAGACTAGATGAAATTCGTGAAAATATGGGATGGAATGATCCTTGGCATGAACAATACGCAAGATGGATGGGTGGCGTTCTGCAAGGTGATTTAGGACAATCATTCCGATTCAAAATGCCAGTAACAGAATTAATTGGAGAACGTATCATGAATACGTTCTGGTTATCTGTCGCTACATTAATCTTTACTTATTTAATTGCTATTCCACTTGGAATTGTTAGTGGACGTTACAATGACACTTGGCGTGATCAATTAATTACAGGATATACGTATGTTGGGTTTGCAACACCATTATTCATATTCGCCCTTGTTATGCTTTGGTTGTTTGGATTTAACCTTGGGTGGTTCCCAACTAGCGGTAGTGTGACACCAGGACTTCAACCAGGGACGTTCGACTATCTGGTGAGCAAAATTTATCACTTAATTTTACCAGCATTTTCTATGGCACTTATAACAACATATAGTACGATTCAATATCTTCGTAATGAGATTGTTGATACGAAGCAAAAAGACTTTATATTAACAGCAAGAGCAAAAGGTGCATCTGAAAGAAGAGTATATAATCACCATATTTTAAGAAACTCACTTTTACCAATCGCAGCATTTTTTGGATTTGAAATTACGGGATTAATTGGTGGTTCCATCTTTATTGAAAACATATTTGGTTATCCTGGGATGGGACAGCTATTAGTGGAATCGATTAGTCTACGTGACTACACTGTTTTAACTGCAACAACTTTATTATTCGGTGTTGCTTCCATTCTAGGTGCATTACTATCGGATATTATCTTAAGTATTGTTGATCCAAGAATTCGTATTAAATAATAGGTAATAGTGAGGTGAAAATAAATGGGAAACAAAAAAGCAGAAGAAGTAAAATCGAATGAACCGATAAAAAGTCCATCTGGCTTTAGAATAATCTGGCGAGAATTAGTTCGAGATAAATTAGCTTTAATCTCGTTAATCTTTTTAATATTAATTATGGCATTTGTATACGGTATTTCAATAATTTTAGATCAAGATGAAATTGTTACAGTAGATTTGTTCTCCATCTATGAACCACCTGGTGAAGAGTTCATCTTAGGTACTGATTACGGTGGACGTGATATCTTTGGACAATTAATCATCGGTACAAAAAACTCATTATCAATTGCGATACTGGTAACTGTAATGACAGGAATCATTGGAATATCATACGGTTTAATTTCTGGTTACTTCGGTGGCCATATTGATAACATCATGATGCGTATTCTAGATTTCTTCTTAATCTTACCGTTTACGATGATTGTTATTGCTTTCGTAGCGATTGTTCCGAAGTACAGTGTTATGACGTTCTCTCTTATTATGACAGCGTTCCTATGGATGGGGATAGCTCGACTAATAAGATCCAAGGCTTTACAGGAAAAAGAACTGGATTACATTCAAGCATCTAAAACGCTCGGTAGTTCTAATTTCAAAATAATTTTTACGCAGTTATTACCTAACTGTAGTTCATTAATTATTGTAACGATGACACTTAATTTAGCTGCTAACATTGGACTTGAATCTGGTCTATCTTTCTTA
The DNA here is from genome assembly GCF_047228935.1 of Ornithinibacillus jepli. NCBI lineage: Bacteria > Bacillati > Bacillota > Bacilli > Caryophanales > Bacillaceae > Ornithinibacillus > Ornithinibacillus jepli. Next base: position 140,062 of record NZ_JBFEGG010000002.1, on the reverse strand, counting down.
GGATTTGGTTTTCCTGAGAGTACACCAAGTTTAGGTACATTGTTGAGCTATGCAACTAATCCACAAACACTTGAAAGTAGATGGTGGATTTGGGTACCAGCGTCAATATTAATCTTACTTCTAATGTTATCAATCAATAACGTTGGACAAGCACTTAAACGTGCAACAGATGCAAGACAAAGAAGAGGGTAATGGGGTTTTATAATAAATAAATCTTGGCCGCGCCAAAGAAAGGCCAAGGAAATCATATCTATAAAAATAGGGAGGCAACTATGATGAAAAAGACAAGCAAATGGCTTTTAGCTCTAATGCTAGTATTATTGCTTGCACTTGCTGCTTGTGGCGGCGATAGCGATAATGAGTCTTCTGATGACAAAGGGGAAAACACTTCAGAAGATAACAAAGGTGCTGAAGCAAATGAAGATGGAATCTTCAATATTGAAGACTTCAGCATGACAGCTTCAAACAATGGTGAAGCACTTGAAGATGGTTCACTTACTTACGGTGTCGTTTCTGATACTGTACTTGAAGGAACATTTAACTTCAACTTCTATTCTGCTGCACCTGACTATGAAGTAATTGCATGGTTCGATGAGCCTTTATTCGACTCTGATGCTAACTATGCCTACACGCAAGATGGAGCTGCTACTTGGGAAGTTGATGAAAGTGGTAAAGTTTACACTTTCCAAATTAAAGATGGCGTTAACTGGCATGATGGTGAGCCTGTAACAGCTGAAGATTGGGCTTATGCTCATTATGTTATTGGACATCCAGACTATGTTGGTATCCGTTACGGATCTGATTTCGAAAACATTGTAGGTATGGAAGAATACCATGCAGGTGAAACTGATACAATTTCTGGTATCGAAGTAATCGATGAAAAAACATTACAAATTACGTACAAAGAAGGCGGTCCTTCTCTAATTACTGGAGGAATCTGGCCATATGCTTTACCTAAACATATTTTCGGTGAAATGGAAGTAGCTGAAATGGTTGAATCTGACGCAGTTCGTAAAAACCCAATCGGATTCGGTCCTTACAAAGTTGATTCTATCGTACCTGGTGAGTCTGTTGTTTTAACTAGAAACGAAGACTACTGGAGAGGTACACCTGCTTTAGAAAAAGTTACAGTGAAGGTAGTTTCTCCTTCTACTGTAGTACAAGAATTAGAAACTGGTGGAGTTGACATGGTTGACTCATTCCCAACAGATCAATTCGTTGATAACGCAGATATGTCTAATGTTGAATTCCTAGGTCAAGTAGACGCTGCTTACACGTATATTGGTTTCAAACTAGGTAAATGGAATGCTGATGAAGGTAAAGTTGAAGTAGATCCAAATGCTAAAATGGCTGACGTAAACCTACGTCGTGCTATGTGGTATGCGGTTGACAACAACGCTGTAGGTGACAACTTCTACAATGGTTTACGTTGGAACGCTACAACATTAATCATTCCATTCTTCCCAGAATATCATAATCCTGATATTGAAACACCAACATACAACCCAGAAGAAGCTAACCGTATTCTAGACGAAGCTGGTTATGAAGATGTTGATGGTGATGGATTCCGTGAAAACAAAGATGGTGAGGAGTTAGTAATAAACTTCGCATCTATGTCTGGTGGGGACACTGCTGAGCCTTTAGCTCAATACTACATCCAATCATGGGAAAAAGTAGGTCTTAAAGTACAATTAGTTGATGGTCGTCTATTAGAGTTCAACTCATTCTATGATCGTGTAGAAGATGACGATCCTGCTATCGATATTTACCAAGGTGCTTGGGGTACTGGTACTGACGTGAACCCTGCAGGTATCTTTGCTGGTAATTCACCTGCAAACTATCCACGTTGGACTAATGAAGAAAATGATGAGCTATTAGCTCAAGGTGCTTCTATGCAAGCTATGGATACTGAATATCGTAAAGAAGTTTACGACAAGTGGCAACAACTAATGGTTGATAACATTCCAATGTTCCCAACTCTATATCGTTCTGTACTTGTTCCTGTAAACAACCGTGTAACGAACTACACACTTGACCCTGCTTCAGATCTTCGTCGTTACCAAATTGGTGTAACAGAAGCTGAATCTGTAGTAGCTGAATAATTATGTAAAAGAAGAAGCCTTCACGGCTTCTTCTTTTTTTGTGTAGAAAATAGATAATTCCTCCATCTACTCTTGTAAATTTCTTTACATAAACTTCACATAATAATGTTCTGAAACCCCTATTAAATTCATCATGAAAGTGTTTTATGCTATTTTTAATAGAAATAATTATCTAAATACTTTTAATAAAAAGTTTAAAAAAAGCTTGTTAAAACTCTGAAAATAATATATACTTTAAAAAAATAAATCATATATTACAATTTCATTACGAAGATAGGCTATATGGCATAAATTCGATAATAAATTGAATCATAATTTTTTTGAAAATTAATACTTTTTAATTAGACGGGGCAGATACATACTAGATTATTGACACCACGAATTTCTGCTCTTTACTATGTTAATCATTAATTTACTAGAGTTTTATATATTAAATTTTTGCAATTTTTAGTTAGGGGGATTAATTTGGCAGAGAAGTTATTGGAAATCAAAAACTTAAAAACATCTTTCCGTATTAAGGACGATTATTATGCTGCAGTAGATGATGTTTCTCTTAATGTTAACAAAAATGAAGTGTTAGCAATAGTAGGGGAATCAGGATGTGGTAAAAGTGCTTTAGCTTTCTCCATAATGGGTCTACATAATCGCGCAAAGATGGAAGGAGAAATATTATTCAAAGGTGAAAACATAGTCGGAATGGCTACTTCAAAATTGAATAAACTTCGCGGTAAAGATATGGGAATGATTTTCCAAGATCCATTAACTGCATTAAATCCTTTGATGGAAATCGGTGACCAAATAGGGGAAGCTTTACTTCTCCATAATAAAGAACTTTCTAAAAATCAACGTAAGGAAAAAGTGATAGAGTTACTAACAAAAGTTGGTATACCTCGTCCAGAACATGTATATGAGCAATTCCCACATGAGCTTTCCGGGGGAATGAGGCAAAGGGTTGTTATTGCAACAGCAATAGCGAATGAACCAGAATTATTAATTGCTGACGAGCCAACTACTGCACTTGATGTTACGATTCAATCACAAATCTTAGACTTAATTAAAGATTTAAAGGATGACATGGATTCAGGTATAGTACTTATTACCCATGACTTAGGAGTAGTAGCTGAGATGGCAGATAGAGTTGCTGTTATGTATGCAGGGCAAATCGTGGAAATAGCTGACGTCATGACACTATTTGAAGAACCATTACATCCATATACAAGATCGTTGTTTAATTCAGTACCAAATGCGCAGGAGGGACAAGAAAAGCTACATGTAATTCAAGGGATTGTACCTTCTTTACAAAATTTACCCCGTGAAGGTTGTCGCTTTGCGCCAAGAATACCTTGGGTTGGAGAAAAGGCGCACGAAGAGCACCCAGCATTACATGAAGTAAAACCAGGACATTTCGTACGTTGTACTTGTTACAAACATTTTAGCTTCCCAGAAGAGAGTAAGGAGGAAGAACACCATGGGGTTTCTTAAAGTAGAAGATTTAAAAGTACATTTTCCAATAAAGGGCGGTATTTTTGGAAGAACAGTTGGACATGTGAAAGCTGTAGATGGTGTTACCTTCAACTTGGAAAAAGGGAAAACATACGGTCTAGTTGGTGAATCTGGTTCTGGAAAGTCAACTACTGGTAGAGCAATCATTGGTTTAAATCATATCACTAGTGGAAAAGTGTTTTTTGAAGATAAAGATATAACTGGAATAAGAAGAGCTAAGACAGATATTAGAAAAGATATTCAAATGATTTTCCAGGATCCTTATTCTTCCTTAAATCCTAAAAAAAGAGTTATCGATATAGTAGCAGAACCGTTAAGGAACTTTGAAAAGCTAAGCAGAAAAGAAGAAAGAATTCGTGTACAAGAACTTTTAGAGCTTGTTGGACTTAATCCAGAAAGCATCTTGAAATACCCACATGAGTTCTCTGGGGGACAGCGTCAACGTATCGGAATTGCAAGAGCTGTCGCTTTAAAGCCAAAACTAATCATTGCGGATGAACCAGTATCGGCACTGGATGTATCCGTTCAAGCACAAGTCCTAAACTTTATGAAAGAAATTCAAGACGAATTAGATTTGACTTACATGTTCATAAGTCATGACCTTGGCGTTATCAAACATATGTGTGACCATATCGGCATTATGTATAAAGGACGTTTTGTTGAAGAAGGAACCGCAGATGAGATCTTTAATGATCCTCAACATATTTATACCAAACGACTTGTTGCAGCGATTCCAGACATTGACCCGAGAAAACGAGATGAAATGAAACGTTTCCGTGAAGAGGTTAATACAGAATATGAACAAGCCTATAATGATTATTTTGATGAGGAAGGTTTAGCTTATGGGTTAAAACCAATAAGTGATTCTCATTTAGTGGCTTTACCAGAGAAAGGTTGATACTATGTGGAAATTTTCTTTACGTCGTATTTTAATAATGATTCCTCAACTAGTACTTTTGAGTATGCTTATATTCGTTCTTGCAAAAATGATGCCAGGGGACGCACTATCAGGAACAATTGACCCGAATATCGATCCTGCGCGTATTGAAGAACTTCGCATTCAAATGGGTTGGTACGATCCATGGCATGAGCAATATGCTAAATGGATTGGAGGAGTAATTCAAGGAGATTTAGGCCAGTCCTTCCGTTTTAAAATGCCTGTTACGGAGTTGATGGGACAACGAATGGTCAATTCATTCTGGCTTTCAGTAACAACGTTAATTTTAACGTACTTAATAGCAATCCCATTAGGTATTACTAGTGGTAGATACAATGATACTTGGAAAGATCAATTAATCACTGGATATTCCTACGTAGGTTTTGCTACACCAATATTTATATTTGCATTAGTTATGCTTTGGATATTTGGTTTCCAGCTCGGTTGGTTCCCAACAAGTGGAAGTGTTAAACCTGGTTTAGAACCGGGAACATTTGAGTACGTTATGAGTAAGTTTTATCATTTATTGCTACCTGCTATATCCACAGCACTTATAGTTACTTATAATACCATTCAATATTTGCGCAATGACATTGTAGATACAAAACAGAGAGACTTTATTTTAACAGCAAGAGCAAAAGGTGCTTCTGAACGACGAGTTTATAATCGTCATATTTTTAGGAACTCACTACTACCAGTTGCAGCGTTTTTCGGGTATGAGATTACTTTTCTAATCGGTGGATCCATTTTTATTGAGAATATATTTGGGTATCCAGGTATGGGGCAATTGTTAATAGAATCTATTAGACTACGAGACTACAGTGTAGTTACAGCAACAACTTTATTATTCGGAGTTGCCGCCGTTGTTGGAGCATTACTCTCAGATATAATCTTAAGTATTATAGACCCACGTATTCGAATAAAATAACTCTTAGTAAACAGTGAGGTGAAAAAATTGGAAGCAAATGCTGTTGAAGTAAAACAAAAGGAAGTAATAAAAAGTCCATCAGGCTTTAGTATTATATGGCGTGAACTTGTTCGAGATAAATTGGCTTTAATTTCTCTTATATTTTTAGTAGGGATAACGGCTTATGTATTTGGAGTATCACTTGTACTTGATCAAGAAGAAATTGTAAAAGTTGATTTATTTGCTATATATGAACCACCGGGAGACGAGTTTATTTTAGGAACCGATTATGGTGGACGTGATGTTTTTGGACAGTTAATTATCGGTACACGTAATTCGCTAGCTATAGCATTTATTGTAACGGCATTAATCGGGATTATTGGTGTAGTCTTTGGTTTAGTATCTGGTTACTTTGGAGGACATATTGACAACATCATGATGCGTGTGTTGGACTTCTTCCAAATACTACCTTTCACGATGATTGTTATTGCTTTCGTTGCCATAGTTCCAAAGTATAGTGTTATGACCTTTTCATTAATTATGACTGCCTTCTTGTGGATGGGAATTGCTCGACTTATAAGATCAAGAGCGTTACAAGAGAAAGAGTTAGACTATATTCAAGCAGCAAAAACATTAGGTACATCGAATATTAAAATTATTTTTAAACACGTGTTACCTAACTGTAGCTCACTTATAATTGTAACCATGACATTAAACTTAGCTTCGAATATTGGATTAGAATCAGGTCTATCTTTCCTAGGATTTGGTTTCCCTGAAAGTACTCCAAGTTTAGGGACACTATTAAGTTATGCAACTAATCCACAAACATTGGAACATAGATGGTGGATCTGGGTACCGGCTTCATTAATGATTCTACTATTAATGTTAAGTGTTAATAACGTAGGTCAAGCATTGAAACGTGCAACAGATGCTAGACAAAGAAGAGGCTAATTCTTAGTCAAAGCTTTCTTAACTAATCAGCTAAGACTATCAAACCTTTTAGGGAGGTGAGGCTTGGAAAAGTGAAGGTAAGTCGTATTAATTGTTACCTACATTAATACACAGATTGTATTAATGTTGAGTATAAATTGTCGGAATATTCGACAAACAAATGGGTTTATAAAAAAAGGGAGGGTATTTAGCATGAGCAAGACAAACTTAACAAAATGGCTATTTGCACTAATGCTTGCTTTATTATTAGTATTAGCTGCATGTAGTGGTGACGACGGTGACTCAGCTGATCCAGCTGATGAGCCAAGTAATGGTGAAACAGAGCCTGGTGATGACGAGCCAGCTGACGAGCCAGAAGATGGTCTATACAGCATCGATGATTTTCCAACAGATAAAACAAACGAAGGTGAAGCTATTGACGGCGGAACTTTAAACTTCGGTTTAGTATCGGATACTGTATTTGAAGGTACTTTAAACTGGAACTTCTACTCAGGTGACCCTGATTCACAAGTACTATCTTGGTTCGATGAATCACTACTTGATATGGATGGAAACTTTACTTACACAAATGATGGTGCTGCAACATACGAAACTGAGCCTTATGAGACAGAAGAATATCCAAACGGTGTAACATTCACATTCAAAATTCGTGATAATGTTAACTGGCACGATGGAGAGCCTGTAAAAGCAGAAGACTGGGCGTTCTCATTTGAAGTAATCGGACACCCTGACTATACTGGTGTACGTTACGGCCCGGATTTCTCTGGTATCATTGGTATGGATGAGTACAATGCTGGAGAAGCAGATTCAATCTCTGGTATTGAAATTGTTGATGAAAAAACTTTAAAGATTACGTATAAAGAATCTCAACCATCTCTACTAACTGGTGGTGTTTGGCCATACGCAATGCCTAAGCATCTATTCAAGGATATCCCAGTTGCAGAAATGGCTGAGAGCGATTTAGTTCGTAAAAACCCAATTGGTATGGGAGCATTTAAAGTTAAAAGTATCACTCCTGGGGAGTCTGTAGTATTTGAGAAATTCGAAGACTACTGGCAAGGAGAGCCTAAGCTAGATGAAGTAGTACTTAAAGTCGTTTCTCCTGCAACTGTAGTTCAAGCTTTAGAAACTGGTGAAGTAGATATGGTTGATAGCTTCCCAGTAGATCAATTCGTTGATAATGCTAATATGTCTAACGTAGAATGGTTAGGTGTTACTGACCTAGCATATTCTTACACAGGATTTAAATTAGGACATTGGGATGCGGAAGCTGGAAAAGTAGTGATGGATCCTGATAAGAAGATGGCAGATGTAAACTTACGTCGTGCGATGTGGTATGCTGTTGATAATAACGCAGTAGGTGAGCAGTTCTATAATGGATTACGTTGGAATGCAACGACATTAATCATTCCACCATTTGCTGATTACCATGATCCAACAATTGAAACGCCAACTTATGATCCAGATGAAGCTAATCGTATTTTAGATGAAGCTGGTTATAAAGATGTTGATGGTGATGGATTACGTGAAAACAAAGATGGAGAAGAGTTAGTAATTAACTTTGCATCTATGTCAGGTGGAGATGTAGCTGAGCCATTAGCACAATACTACATGCAAGCATGGAAAAACGTTGGTCTAAACGTTCAATTAATTGATGGTCGTCTTCTTGAATTCAACGCGTTCTATGATCGTGTAGGTCAAAATGGTGAAGATGATCCTAATATTGATGTATACCAAGGTGCATGGGGAACTGGTTCTGACGTAAACCCTTATGGTCTATACGGTCCAGACCAATTATTCAACTTCCCGCGTTATGAGTCAGAGAAGAATAGTGAATTACTTAAAGCTGGTAACTCTTTAGAAGCATTTGATATTGAGTACCGTAAACAAATTTACAAGGAATGGCAACAACTAATGGTTGATGAAATTCCAGTATTCCCAACTCTATATCGTGCAGTATTAAATCCAGTTAATAATCGTGTTCTTAACTACTCAATCGCTTATGATAGCCCATATGGACTTCACGATCTTGCAGTAACTCAAGAAGAGCCGTTTAAACACGAAGATTAATAGATAGAAAACGAAGAAGCTTTATGCTTCTTCGTTTTTTTTGTTTTCCAAGAGAAATACATAATACAAAAGTACTAAACTATTACTTTTGTATTAAAATCTATATTTTTGTAATAAAATTTAGTAGTTTTGGCCATCCTTGTAACAGACTTTTAAAAGTCTTGTAACCGCAGAGTCTAGTAACCTATGTTACGATAGGCTTTGTCCGGAAATTAAGGAGGGACTACTATGAAGAAAATCGTAGCAACATTAGCTACAGGAATTATCCTAGCATCCCCACTAAACGCTTATGCATTTGATTACGAAGTAATTAAAGGTGATACACTTTGGGGAATCGCAAATGAATATGATACTACAGTAGATTCACTATATGAGTTAAATAATCTTGATTCAGATTTAATCTATCCAAAACAAAAACTAGCTATTTACAAAAAGTATTTAGTAGAAAAAGGAGATACATTATACGGTATCTCGAAGCAGCATGATGTAACGGTTGAAGAGTTAAAAGCTTGGAATGAGCTAACATCAGATTTAATATTAGTTGGACAAGAACTAATTATTGAGCAAGCAGAAGAGAATAATGAAGAGAAGGCTGTCGCTGCTGCAAAGTCGATTCAACCAACCGAAGTTAAATCAAGCACTGCTAATAAGGATGAAAATCAACAACCAGAAGGTAAGACATTATCGGTTGTCGCTACAGCTTATACAGCTGAATGTGAAGGCTGTACAGGTATAACGTATACTGGAATCAACTTAAATGAGGATAGAAATGCGAAAGTAATTGCGGTAGATCCAAATGTTATTCCATTAGGTTCAAAAGTGTATGTAGAGGGATATGGATATGCAATTGCAGGAGATATTGGTGGGGCAATTAAAGGAAATAGAATTGATATTCACCTTCCAACTACAGAAGAAGCGTTGAACTGGGGAGTAAAAGAAGTAAAGGTAACAATTGTAGAATAACTAGTAGAAGGAAGCATGTTACATGCTTCCTTTTTCTATGATTGTGTTTGTAAAGTATTTGGATTGGCAGGCTTTATTACTTCCTCAGGCTCAATTAGTTGCTGGTTTACGCCAACAATTCCAAAGCCGATTATTATGATTAAAAATAGCGCAACTAACATCTTTCTCACAGCTAATTCCTCCATAAAATATGTCACATAATGATAGTATAATAGATAGACTAGACACTAGACAATTACTATATTAAAAATATTTTCGGTAATAATTTCATAGAAATGAATTAATAGGAAAGACAGGATTTTTAATCATAATATTACCTAGGATTATTAGAATTAATAGAAGCTTATAGAGGCATTTTTTAGTCTACGTAGAAGTATTTTTCTATTATAATAGGATATGGGATAGATTTCATATTTAAATCATGTATGTCTTTCTAAACATTTAAAGCGCATTGTGATAAACTTAATATGATTAGCAACTTGGTAACGCTTACATTTTACTTAATGTTAGATAATTAGGAGGTATTTAAATATGAGTAGTAAAACGCTAGATAAATTTTTGAATGATAATTTATCGGATTTAAAGGCAAATGGCCTATACAATGAAATTGATCCAGTTCAAGGTGCAAATGGTCCTGTTATTACGATTAACGGTAAACAGCTAATTAACTTATCTTCCAATAACTATCTTGGATTAGCTACTGATGAACGATTAAAGAAAGTAGCTAAAGAAGCAGTGGAATCTCATGGAGTAGGTGCAGGTGCCGTACGTACGATTAACGGTACGTTGGATTTACATATTGAGCTTGAAAAGAAATTGGCAGAATTTAAAGGAACAGAAGCAGTAATTTCTTATCAATCAGGTTTTAATTGTAATATGGCAGCTATTTCTGCCGTAATGGATAAAAATGATGCAATTCTTTCAGATGAGCTTAATCATGCTTCCATTATTGACGGTTGTCGTTTATCTAAAGCGAAGATCATCCGTTTCGGACATTCTGATATGGCTGATTTACGAAAGAAGGCTAAGGAAGCAGTAGAATCTGGATTATACAATAAAATTATGGTCATTACAGACGGTGTATTCTCAATGGATGGGGATGTAGCTAAGCTTCCAGAAATTGTAGAAATCGCGGAAGAATTTGACTTAATTACGTATGTAGATGACGCTCATGGATCTGGTGTTCTAGGTAAAGGTGCCGGTACGGTAAAACATTTCGGTCTACAAGACAAAGTAGACTTTCAAATGGGGACACTTTCTAAAGCAATCGGTGTAATTGGAGGATATGTTGCTGGTAAAGCAAATCTAATTGATTGGTTAAAAGTACGTTCTCGTCCATTCCTATTCTCCACTGCAGTATCACCAGCAGACGCAGCTGCAAGTAAAAAAGCGGTGGAAATTTTAATGGAAAGTACAGAACTACATGATAAGCTATGGGAGAATGGAAATTATTTAAAAGCTGAGCTACAAAAGCTAGGTTTTAATATCGGTGATAGTGAAACACCAATTACCCCATGTATTATAGGGGAAGAAAAAGCAGCTCAAGAGTTCAGTAGACGCCTACTAGAAGCGGGTGTTTATGCGAAATCGATCGTATTCCCAACTGTTCCTAAAGGTACTGGTCGCGTTCGTAACATGCCAACTGCTGCACATACTAAGGAAATGCTTGACGAAGCAATAGCTGCTTATGAAAAAGTTGGAATAGAAATGGGATTAATTTAGGCAACTTTTAGAATCGAGTAGAGGAGAAAGTTATGAAAAAGATACTTGTCACAGGAGCTCGGGGACAAATTGGATCTGAGCTAGTTACGAAGTTAAGAAATATTTATGGGGATGCGAATGTTATTTCAACAGATATTCGTTCATCAGAAGAGGAGATAGCTAAAGGTCCCTTTGAAATAGTAGATGTAACGGATGAAAAGCGCATCTATGAAGTAGCGAAGGAGTATCAAGTAGATACTATGATGCATTTAGCTGCTCTATTATCCGCAACTGCAGAGAAAATGCCTCGAGTTGCATGGGATCTTAATATGGGTGGACTAGTTAATGCCTTAGAAGTATCTCGTGAACTAAATTTACAATTTTTCACTCCAAGTTCTATTGGGGCATTTGGTCCTTCAACACCAAAGGATAATACTCCGCAGGACACGTTACAAAGACCAACGACAATGTACGGTGTTAACAAAGTAGCTGGTGAACTACTTTGTGATTATTATTTTGAACGCTACGGAGTTGATACTCGTGGTGTCCGTTTCCCAGGCTTGATATCGTATGTAGCCCCACCAGGTGGAGGTACAACCGATTATGCAGTGGAGATTTATTACGAAGCAATTAAACAAAAAGCGTATACATCCTATATAGCAGAAGGAACATATATGGATATGATGTACATGCCAGATGCATTAGATGCAATTATTCAATTGATGGAAGCTGACCCAACCAAGCTTATTCATCGGAATGCATTTAATATTTCAGCAATTTCTGCTGAACCGATGGAATTTGCAAAGGCTATTCAAAAGCATATCCCTGAGTTTCAACTTTCATTCGATGTCGATCCAGTTAGGCAAAAAATAGCCGATAGCTGGCCAAACAATATTGACTCGTCCGCAGCTGAAGCGGAATGGGGCTTTAAAGCAAAATACGATATTGATAGTATGACGAAGGAAATGCTAGAGAAAATTGCAGAGAAGGTTTAATAATATGAAGTAATGCTCCCATGTAGGTGGGAGCGTTTTTATTTGGTAATGAATAGTGAAATGCTACAACATTAACAAGAGCAAGACCCTAGGCTCTTAGATAGATGCATCCTACCAAAGATGATGAGCCCACAAGAGTCTGAGGATGTACCCAAGTTAGAATCAGATGATCCTCTTGAAGCCTGAGATGTACCCCAGGCCAGAAGAGGATAATCCACCTAGCCCCCTGAAAATTTAGTCATATGTCAATACTACTGCAAAGGTTTCATTTAATTTATCATTCCTTGCCCCCTTTACTTATCTTCACGATATAGTACCATGCCTGCATGGTACAACACTCCATTGACAAATTCACCGTCTGCAGTAAAGCCTGTATCATCTACATATTCAATATAATTACCTTTAACGGTATAATTGCCTTGATAAGCGCTTTTGCGGTGTCCACGAGCTTCATCGTACCGTCCGTTAGGTAGTAGTTCGTGTCGAATATAACCATCCGCGGTGACCCACATGCCGACATATGGATGCAGATTTTGATACCCTATTTTCATCTCACAATCTCCTCTCGTGTTTTAATGGGGGTTGGTACTTCTGTCTTGGCAAGATCGATATTTAATAGGTTTAGCAATATAGCCATTAGCAGAATTTTAGTCACTCCTTACCCAAAAAATGAAAATGTATGACCACAACTTCATTATGAACTGATAGGAACAAAGAGCGGTAGTCGGAAGTTATACAATTATTGCCTAATCCTCCAAAAGATTATAGTATAAAAAGTAATAGGAAAAAGATGGAGGAGTAGCCGTGAAGCGTACAAAGGAATTAGTAGAGTTAATAGAAAGGTTTGTAAAATCGGATGGCACGCATGAAACTACAATTCCAGGCTTAAGCATTGTTCGTACATCTCGGGTTTCTGAACCAATTCATTCTGTTTACGAACCATCTTTATGTGTGGTAGCCCAAGGGTCAAAAATGGTTATACTTGGAGAAGAGAGTTATAAGTATGATTCGGCTAGTTATTTAACTGCTTCTGTTCATTTACCAATTACGGGTCAGGTCATAAATGCCTCACTGGAGAAACCTTATTTATGTATAAATTTACAGTTGGACATGAAAAAAGTTTTCGAAGTTATTCAATTATCGAATCCAGCGATTTCTAAACGTTTATCTGGACGTGGATTGGAAATTAAGCAAATGAATGACTCACTTCTTGACGCAATTTTAAGGCTAATTAAACTGATAGAATCTCCCGACGATATTCCAGTCCTTGCCTCTGGTATCCAACGTGAGATTATTTATCGGGTACTTCAAAATGATCAGGATGGAACTTTAAAGCATTTTGCATTGGTTGGTAGTCAAGCACAGCGAATCGCGAAGGTAATTGAACTCCTTAACCGTGAATTCGCTCAGCAGTTGAGAGTGGAGGAGTTAGCTAAGGAAGCAAGAATGAGTTCTTCATCCTTGTACAATTACTTCAAAGAAGCTACTGGGATGAGCCCGATCCAGTATCAGAAACAGCTCCGACTCCAGGAAGCACGCCGACTACTTTTAACAGAAAACTTAGAGGTGGCTGAGGCTGCGTTCCAGGTAGGTTATGAAAGCCCATCCCATTTTAGTCGGGAATATAGCCGAAAGTTCGGTTTGTCCCCCATGAGAGACCTAGAACGTTTGCGAGAAACGTTTTAAAGAGCCAATGGATAGCCACTAGTTTTCCAATGGATTCTTCTCATTTTAAACAATTTTATCCCCTGACAATTTAGTTTTTTTATAATCCTACTCTTGTATTGCCGCCCTAAAAGTTGTGCATCAGCCTTATTCCAAGTATTGTTCAATCATTTAACTCCTTGGTGTAATCTGGCATTGACTATATCATTATATAGATGAGTAATTCCAGACCTTGCAGAAGCAATAGCTATATGATGTTAAACTAAAGTCATAATAAAAAACCCCCTGCTTAAACAGGGGGGCACCAACAATATTAACTAGCATACATCTCTTTAATACGTTTCTGTAATTCCTTATCTTGAACGAATTCATCGTAGCTCATTTCTTTATCGATAATGCCGTTTGGTGTAATATCGATTAAACGATTTGCGATACTATCGATGAATTGATGGTCATGAGAAGTGAAAAGAATAGAACCTTTAAACTTAATTAGACCATTGTTTAATGCTTGGATAGATTCTAAGTCTAAGTGATTCGTTGGGTCATCTAAAAGAAGGACGTTTGCTTTTGATAGCATCATTTTAGATAACATACAGCGAACTTTTTCTCCACCTGAGAGTACGTTTGCTTTCTTCAATGCTTCCTCACCGGAGAAGAGCATTCTTCCTAAGAATCCACGTAAGAAGGTTTCCGTTTCATCTTCTGGAGAAAATTGGCGTAACCAGTCTACTAGGGTTAAATCACCATTTTGAAAATATTCGCTGTTATCTTTTGGGAAATACGATTGGGAAGTTGTGACGCCCCATTTATACGTACCAGAATCTGGCTCCATTTCCCCAGCTAAAATCTTAAATAAAGTTGTTTTAGCGATATCATTTTTACCAACAAGAGCAATTTTATCGTCTTTGTTCATGATGAAGCTAACATTATCTAAAACTTTCTCTCCACCAATAGTTTTCGTTAATCCTTCAACGCGAAGTAGATCATTTCCGATTTCGCGTTCCGGAGTAAAGGCTATATAAGGATACTTTCTAGATGATGGTTTAATATCATCTAATGTAATATTATCCAGCATTTTTTTACGAGAAGTTGCTTGCTTTGATTTCGATGCGTTAGCACTGAATCGAGCAATAAATGCTTGTAATTCCTTAATTTTTTCTTCTTTCTTTTTGTTCGACTCTTGTGCCATTCTGCTTGCTAATTGGCTAGATTCATACCAGAAATCATAGTTCCCAATATAAATTTGAATCTTACCAAAGTCAACATCTGCGATATGCGTACATACTTTATTTAAAAAGTGTCTGTCATGGGATACGACAATAACAGTGTTTTCAAAGTTAATTAAAAATTCTTCTAGCCA
This sequence comes from Ornithinibacillus jepli, assembly GCF_047228935.1. Classification (NCBI taxonomy): domain Bacteria; kingdom Bacillati; phylum Bacillota; class Bacilli; order Caryophanales; family Bacillaceae; genus Ornithinibacillus; species Ornithinibacillus jepli. The sequence goes on along the minus strand of NZ_JBFEGG010000002.1, from coordinate 124,908 downwards.
TTGGATCGCTTGGATATCTAAACCGTTAGTAGGCTCGTCCAGTAATAGGATATCAGGATTTCCAAATAGGGCTTGAGCAAGTAAAACTTTTACTTTCTGCTCTCCTGTTAACTCAGACATTAACTTATCATGAAGGCCTTCTTCAATACCAAGTCCTTTTAAAAGGATTGCAGCATCAGATTCAGCTTCCCAACCATTCATTTCAGCAAATTCACCTTCAAGCTCTGCAGCACGCATGCCATCTTCTTCTGTGAATTCAGCTTTCATATAAATTTGGTCTTTTTCTTGCTTTACAGCATATAGTTTTTCATGTCCCATTAAAACAGTCTCTAATACTGGGTGTTCCTCATAGGCAAAGTGATCCTGTTTAAGGACAGCAAGTCGTTCTCCAGGAGACATGGAAACATTTCCGGTCTGGGGTTCAATTTCACCGGACAATATTTTCAGAAAAGTTGACTTTCCAGCACCATTAGCCCCAATAACGCCATAACAGTTTCCAGGAGTGAATTTTAAGTTAACATCTTCAAATAATTTCTTATCGCCATATCGTAAGCTTACATTCGTTACAGTTATCATGTATAGGTTTTCCTCCAATAATATTTCTACCGTAAGCTTACGAGATTTAAGGACTTTAGTCAATGTAAAACGTTGATTTATCTAGTATTTACCATAATTACAGAAATAAAGTTTCAAAATTATCTTGTATATTTGTTGTTTTTTCGGTAAAGTTTTGATATATCCGTTTTTATAGAGAAAAAGCTCGGTGAAAGTGTCAAAGTGGAGGGGAAAACATGAGAGAAAGGACTATCTACTTTATCTTTACAGATACTGGGACATACCTTTCAAGAATGATTAATTTATATACAAATCAACCGTTAAATCATGTATCAATTGGTTTTGATCATGAGTTAAAAGAAGTATATAGCTTTGGTCGCGTTAATCCAAAGAATCCGTTTAGTGGTGGTTTTGTTCGGGAAGATATTAGAGGAGAATTTTTAAAGCATTCTAAGAGTGCAATATATGCTCTAAATGTAACGGAGAATGAGTATTTGAAAATTCGCCATCATGTTAAAGATTTTGAATCACAAGCTTCAAACTATAAATATAACTTTATTGGGTTATTAGGTGTTGCCTTAAAAATTGAGATTCATAGAAAGAATGCTTTTTTCTGTTCTCAATTTGTTGCGACGGTTATGCAGGGTACCGATTCTTTTAAACTATCTAAACCAACTAACTTTGTTACACCATCTGACATCCGAGAAAATACAGAATTACAATTAATCTATCAAGGAAGATTAGGAGACTATCCGAAGCATAGGCTAGCTGAGGAAGTGATTGATTTACCAAAGGATTCATTAATCAACTTAATCACAAAAAAAGTAAAACGATTTATATAGATAAAGTTATGTGGGGTCTAGTTTTTCTAACGTAAAGTTAGGAGACTCGACCCCATTTTATTACTTTTGTAAAAATGTCTCTATACCTAAAGTTTCATATGGTACTTTTAGTTTAAAAGAAAGATTGTTTGCATCAAGATCCATATGCTCTACACTTACATGAAAATTACTTTTTATATCCATTTGTGTGACCGCGACATAAATTTCTTCCTCATCTGGATTAATCGTCACCCACTGCGGCACCGGCAAATGTTTACTCATATACTCCATTACCTTTTTATTTGGTAGCTCGAGTAATCCGAGTGTGATAGATTTTTGCTTTAAGACAACATCACCATTGTCTTGGACTAACGGTTCAAACCGGATTGATACGGGAACCGTTGTAGAGAAAACGGGTAACTCCCCAACTAATTGGACATCCTCCTCTAGGGAAACACTATATTTATGTTTGGAGTTCTTTAAATACTCATACATATACGCATTAATAAGTTCATTTAGATTTTTCTTAGTTGTTCTTATGATGAATTCAGAGCTTTCTTGGGTTGTCTGATGTTCGGTTGTGGGAACTTTCGTTTGTTCAACTGGCCAAAAAATTAATACAGCAATAATTAGCAGTACAGAAACATTCAAAAGGACTAGGACAATAAAAGCCCATTTCCACTTATTTTTTTTCATATTACCTTGTTCCATCCTGCTTCACCTTCAAATCTAATCTACAACTAAGTAGTTTAATATTCTCTTTGCCATTAGCTGATAACCATACGAATTCGGATGAAAATGATCATCAGCAAACAAATTTACTTCTTCCGTACTCATAAACAAATCCTTTGTTGGAATAAAGGTAGCCCCATTTTCCTCGGCAATTTGTTTACTTGTATTATTCCAATCATCGACAATCATATCTAGCTCTTTTATATAATTGAAGTATTGCTCGAAAGGGTTGTAAAAGCCGACCAAATATACACTTGCTTCAGGATTTAGTTCATTTAGCTTCTTAAAAATCTGCTGTAATCGTTGTTCATAATTTCCTCGCTCCTTAGAGAAGGCTTCGTATGTTATATTTGTAAAGTTTTCCTTCAATACTTGCATAATATCATTAGCGCCAATGGTGATAATGACAATGTCAGCGGTGGTTATCGATTCTGCAATTTCTGGGTCATTCAACCGTTTCAGTAATTGATCCGATCGATTTCCGCGTTTTCCGTAGTTTTCAAAGGTTACCACCTGTTTATCCGCATTTAAATGCTTATCTAGTATCCCCACATAGCCACCTTGCTCTGAATTATCTCCAACTCCTTGTGTTAAAGAATCGCCTATAGCTACGATGTGCCTCTCTTCACTGGTGAATAAGCTCACCGTACTTTGTATCGCCTCTTTAAACTCTTTGCTTAATTCTTTGAAAGGGCTGAAGGATTCCTCTTCTGTATTCGTTTCCGTATCCTTATCAGATACTTCCTGACTTTCTTCTTGTGTTGTTTTGGATTCTTTTACAGGCGAAGTAGATAACTCTTTATTAGCGTATAGTCCGACACTGGCTATTAAAACTATTGTTAAAATAAGTGTAGTAATCGTGATGATTTTCTTTTTCTTCATAAAGGAACACACCTATGCTGTTCGATTTTGTATACAATTCGCTTTTACTTTAATGTATGAAAGCATAAAATACAAATCTACTGATTTTATTATATATACCCATTTTTTGTTCGTTTTAAAAGCGTGATGGTGAAATTGTCATATAAAAGAAAAAAACGTCAAAACTGACGTCTCAATCATATTGCCCTTTTCGTTAAAAAAGATGCTATTTTGTTACCCCATTTTTCGTACTCCGTTAAAAATCCATCATGACCAAACCTCGTATCAATATGATGATACGTACAGTGAGGGATTAGTGATGCAAAAACGGAAATCGAAGTAGGTTCATATATTAAATCTTCTTCATAACTTATCGCTAAAACTGGAGAGCGGTATAATGTAGTAGCATTTTCCCATCCACCGCGATCCCTTCCGATATCATGTGTATTCATCGCATCAAGTAAATACAAGTAACTATTCGCATCAAACCGTTTAACCAATTTCTCACCTTGATATTGCAAGTAAGAAGTAACTTCATAACCTTTATCGGTAATCTCTCTACGAAAGCGTTCCTCAAAAAGTTTCGGACTTCGGTATGTTACCATCCCAATCATTCTAGCGATTTCAAGACCTTTCAAATGGTTAGAAGAGTCGTAATGTCCAGACTGCCATAATGGATCCGATTTGATAGAGCGTTCGGCAATATAATTATAGGCAATCCCATAATCAGAAAGATAAGGAGTTGCTGCTAGAAGAATGAGTCGCTCTACCATATTAGGATATAGTAGTCCCCATTCCATTGCCTGCATGCCACCTAACGAACCACCAATGACTGCATATAAAGAATCAATACCTAATTGTTTTAAGGCAATTTGTTGGGCTCTAACTATGTCACGTACGGTAATCTTTGGGAAATCGGATCGGTAAGGTTTATTTGTAATCGGATTGATGGATAATGGCCCGGTAGAACCATCACAGCCACCGAGCACATTAAAGGTGATTACTTGAAACTTCGTAGTATCAATTGATAAATGGTTGCCGATTAATCCACTCCACCATCCAGGTGCTTCATGTGTTCCTACTGCTATATGATTCCCCGTTAAGGCATGGCAGACTAGAATAACCGGTGCTTGTTTAGTACCTACTTGTTCATATGTTAGCGTTACAGCAGGTAATTCTTCTCTTGAATCGAGTAAAAGTGTTCCGATATCAATATTTGCTACTTTGGAGGTTGTATTCACTAATATTGCTCCTCAAACGTTATTTACCCGGCTGGTATAGGATTGTTTTCAATTCCTCGTGAAGAATAAATTGCATCTAATAGGAACCGATTTGAAATGATTGTAATCCCCGCTGCTTTTGCGTTTTGTAATACGATGTCATGTGTATCTGTTTTTTCAACCCAAAGGATTTTTATTTGTTTATTTATTAACTCCTCAATTACTGTTGGAGGTAGGGCATTGTCATGAACATAGAGGATATCAGCTTGATCGGTTTCTGCTAAATCGGTCACCGTATAGCCATATTGAGTTAATCGTTCAATCGTTTGTTTAAATTCAGCAGGTTGACTATTACTTAGAGTGGCAATCACCTTTTTTCGAATTGAACCATTAGCTCTTTCAAATGGAGATGAAGTTAGCCATTCCAAGACAGTTGATTCAGTGTCTAATACGTTTGCTGAAATCTTTGTTGCCTTGGCAATTGCCTGATCCAAATCAAGGATTATATCTTCCGCAGATTCAATCCCGATCGACAATCGAATTAGTTCTTCGGATACACCGCTTTTCTTCAAATCTTCTACGTTTAATTGCTGATGAGTAGTGGAAGCGGGATGAATGATTAATGATTTTGCATCACCTACATTTGCTACATGGGAAAATAGATTAACAGAATCGATTACCGTTCTTCCCGCTTCTCTACCACCTTTAATACCAAAGGTTATAATGGAACCGAAGCTACCTTTCAAATACTTTTGGGCCAATTCATAGGACGGGTGATTAGCAAGACCTGGGTAGTTTACCCATTCAACAGCTGGGTGTTCGTTTAAATAATTGGCAACAAGCTTCGCGTTTTCAACGTGACGTTCAATTCGTAAATGTAACGTTTCTAAACCTTGGAGTAACAAAAAGGCATTTTGCGGGCTTAAACTTGCCCCAATATCACGTAATAACTGCACCCGGAGCTTAGTAGCATAAGCAGCTAACCCAATATCTGCATAGCGAAGGCCATTATAGCTTTCATCCGGCTCAGTGAATTCTGGGAAGCGAGGATGATTCCAATTGAACCGTCCACCGTCTACAACGATTCCACCAATCGTAGTGCCATGACCACCAATCCATTTAGTAGCGGAATGTACTACTATGTCTGCCCCCCAAGTAAGTGGCTTAGAAAGAATAGGGGTACCGAAAGTATTATCTATAATAAGAGGGACATGGTATTTATGACATACTTTTGCGACCTGTTCCACATCAAATACATTCAAGCTAGGATTCGTAATTATTTCACCAAAAACCGCTTTTGTTTTATCCGTAATGGCCTGTTCTATTTCATCAAGCTTCGTGCCATCTACGAATTTAACGGTAATACCATATTTCGGTAAGGTTTTTGCAAACAGATTATATGTACCACCATATAAATTACTATCTGCAACAATCTCATCTCCAGTACCTGCAATATTCAGAATTGCTAGTGTAATCGCCGCCATACCAGAGGATGTCGCTACTGCTGCTACACCATCTTCCAGTAATGCTACCCGCTGTTCAAAAGCATCAACTGTAGGATTCATGATTCGCGTATAAATATTTCCTGGTTCCTTTAAACCGAACAGGTTTTGTGCGTGCTCGGTATCGCGGAATACATAAGAAGTAGTTTGATAAATAGGTACTGCTCTTGAACCGGTTGTCGGGTCAGGAAATTGCCCTCCGTGAAGTAATGTTGTCTCTAGTTTTTCAACGTGAAAATTTTCCATAAAAAATTCCTCCTTAAGATTAGTTATCTGGAGGTAGAAGAGAAACAAAAAGCCCTCTTCCTAAGAAGAGGGCACGTATTTAAAAGTAACCGTTCCTCCTCTTATCTTCCAGATCAATTGACCTGTAGGATTTAGCACCTTTTAAGGAAAGACTTGCTTTCACCTAAGGTTGCCGGGCTTCATAGGGCCTATTCCCTCCACCACTCTTGATAAGAGATTTAATTTATTGAATATTATATTATCGGTATGGCTATGATATGTCAATAATAAATTTAGCGCTCCGGTAATTTCAGTTTCCGGATTGGGAATCGATAAATCGATCCTAAATAAATAACTAGAGCGACCCAAATAAAGCTAAATGCAATGAGATGCTCCGTAGTAAATGTTTCATGATACATAAATACACCAATGAATAACATTAAAGTTGGAGCAATATATTGCAGGATGCCTACCATTGCAAGTGGAATACGCTTTGCTCCACTAGAAAATAGGAGCAGCGGTATGGCGGTCATGGCACCAGCACCGATTAAAAAGAGATTTTCCGTTGATGTGATATTTTGTACAGAGAAAGAATGTACTGGTATGAATCCTAAATAGATTAGCGCAATCGGTGTTACAATCATCGTTTCAATTGTTAATCCATACATGGCTGGAATATCGACCATCTTTTTAAATAACCCATATAATGCAAAACTAAAAGCTAAAACGAGCGATACCCATGGGAAAACACCATAACTAATCGTTAAATATAAAACCCCAATACCTGCTAAAATAACGGAAACCGTTTGGCTCTTCGTTAGCTTTTCCTTCAGTACAATGATTGCTAGTAAAATACTAACTAATGGATTGATATAATACCCTAAACTCGCTTGGAGTACATGGTCACTGTTAACAGCCCAAATATAAATTAACCAGTTTAAACTGATTACGACAGAAGCTAGTGTAATACTGATTAGCTTTTTCTTATCCTTCATAATACGAATACATTCTTTAATAAACCCACGCCACTTTCGCATCACTAGCACGACAACAATCATAAAAATAAAGGACCATATAATTCGATGTGCCAAAATCTCCCCAGCAGGGACATCATCAATAATCTTCCAATAAATCGGAAGAAGCCCCCAAACGACGTACGCAAAGGCCGCATAAAGAACCCCAATTTTATCTGTTTTCTGCTCCATCTTACCCCTTCTTTTCTAATAATAAATAAAGACAATTGTAGAACTGATTTCACAAAAACGCAATCAAAAGGCTTAAAAAGAAAACGCTTTCATTTTTAGGTGTAATAGAATATGATATTAGTAGAGTTATTTTTAGAAAAGGTCCTTTGGTAAGAATCTCCTTACCGGGTCCGCAGCCCGTATACACTCCGCTTTCCGCGGGCGGCTGGTGAGCCTCCTCAGAGCTATCGCTCCTGCGGGGTCTCACCGATGCCTATCCTCCCGCAGGAGTCTCCGTGTATACGGGCTGCTCAGAGCAAAATACCTTTTCTTTATTTTTAAAAAAATCTATTTTATTACTAAGAGGAGGAGAAAAATGGCACGTTCATATAAGCATATGGAAACATCCGTTATTCATGAAGGGTACGATTCAAAAGATATGTTAGGAAGCCTTACCCCACCATTGTTCCAAACCTCAACCTATACATTTAACACTGCAGAGCAAGGGGAAAGACGCTTTGCCGGTGACGAAGGTGGCTATATTTACTCACGACTCGGAAATCCAACCGTAACCATACTGGAAGAAAGGATTGCTGCGTTAGAAAACGGGGAAAGAGGACTTGCATTTGGTTCAGGAATGGCAGCGGTTTCTGCTATTCTAATTGCCTTAACAAAGGCTAATGATCATATTCTCTGTTCTTCAGGACTTTATGGCTGTACATTCGGATTACTAACGATGATGAAAGAAAAATATAATATTACACATGACTTTTCCAGTATGGAGACAGAGGAAGAAATACGTTCCAAAATTAAACCAGAAACCGTATGTATTTATGTAGAAACTCCAATTAATCCAACGATGAAGCTAATTGACTTACAAATGGTAGCAAGGGTTGCCAAAGAATACAGTATTCCAGTTGTCGTGGATAATACTTTCGCATCTCCTTATTTACAAAATCCATTAGAGTTGGGCTGTGACGTGGTCATTCATAGTGCAACGAAATATATTGGTGGACATGGAGATGTCATAGCCGGTCTTGCCGTGGGGAAAAAGGAATTTTTAAATGAAGTTGCCATGACAACATTAAAGGACATCGGTGGTGTCATGGCTCCTTTTGATGCGTGGTTATTATTAAGAGGGATAAAGACGTTGCCTGTTCGGATGGAGAGACATTGTGATAATGCGGAAGAGATATTTAAGCGATTAAAGACTCACCCAAATGTTACGAATGTTTACTATCCAAGTGATGAAGCTCATCCGGATTATTCTATTATGAAAAGACAGATGAAGCGTGGTGGGGGAGTCATTTCCTTTGAAATAAAAGGAGAAAAGCAAGACGCACAAGCCTTCTTAAACCAGCTCTCATTCTTAAAAATAGCCGTGTCATTAGGGGACACCGAAACATTAATTGAGCATCCAGCTACGATGACCCATGCAGTAGTACCAGAAGAATCTAGGGAAAAGATGGGGATAACGGATCAATTAATCCGTCTGTCAGTAGGACTTGAAGCTTGGCAAGATATTTGGGCAGACTTAGAGAGTGCCCTAAATCAAATTAATATTAACTCGGACGCTTATTCCAAGGCTTAAGCGTGCCTATAACGGTTTCTTTATAATCACCATGAATAACTTTAATGATGCCATTTGCGATTTCTTCATGAGTAAGCCACCTAGCGTTTTCATTTTCTAAAACAAAGCCTAAATAGACACGTCTGTATTCGCACACTTCGGGTACAGTCGTGTTTTCTTTTACGAAAAATGAAGAGCTCCCTTGAACATGGATGAGCTTCCACGGTTTCTTCCTCACGCTAACTTCTTTTAATATCGTAGGTAATGCATTCGGTGCAGAATTATGGATCCAACTTACGATTATATCCGGGCAACAACCCTTAATTTGGATTGTCTCTTGAATTTTCTTTTGAAGTGTCTTTTCATCATGGTAATCAACCCTAATAGAAAATAGCTTATCAGGATGTGTACTCCTTGATTGCATCGCTTGAAATCTCGTTTTATCCCGATGTACAACATATACATCATAGCCTTCTATGGCTAGAAAGTGACATACTTTTTCTAACATGCCAGTTCCACCAATTACTAATGCAAATAAATCTTTACTCATGATTTCATCTCCCTTCTGTTATATTATTATATAATGAGTAGTTTTGTATAATCGAGCATTCCAGTAGTATGCTAAAGTTACTTATATGAATTAGTGTGGTAACTAGTATCAATTTTTATTAATAAAACTCAAAGGGGTAATTGGTATGGAATTCATGCCATATTTGTTATTTGCTATTATTATTTTTAACATTGCATTAGGGATTTCTATTGTTTTTCTAGAGCGTAAGGATGCGTCAGCTACTTGGGCATGGCTAATGGTATTACTTTTTATCCCAGTAGTCGGGTTCTTAGTTTATTTGATTTTTGGAAGAAGAATAAGCGGAAAGCGAATCTTCACTTGGGATTTAAAGGCAAAACTTGGGGTAAAAAAGATTGTTCAATCACAGCTTAGATCCATTGAAAAAGATGAATTTATTTTTCATGATTTGAAGGAATATAAGGACTTATACTATTTACATTTACGAAATGATGATGCTATCTTTACCCAAAACAATCAGATCGATATATTTGTAGATGGTGAATCGAAGTTTAAATCACTATTAGCCGATATGGAAAAGGCAACTAATCATATTCATCTACTCTATTACATTATTCGCAATGATGAATTAGGGCAAAAAATTGCCAACGTGTTAATGAAAAAGGCTAAAGAGGGTGTGGAAGTTAGGGTGCTTTATGATGCATTAGGTACCCGTTATTTACGGCCGAAATTTATCAAACTTCTTAAAAAGGCTGGTGTACAATTAGAAGCCTTCTTCCCATCGATAATCCCAAAGATTAATTTTAAAGTAAATCATCGTAACCATCGGAAGCTTGCTATTATTGATGGAAAAATAGGTTACATTGGTGGCTTTAATATAGGGGATGAATATGTAGGGAAAAGTAAAAAGTTTGGTTTCTGGCGTGATACTCATTTACGGATTTGTGGGGATGCTGTGCAAGGTATGCAAACGCGCTTTATATTGGACTGGAATCAAGCATCGAAACATGATATTCATTACCATGACCGTTTCTATTCTTCTGAAACATATGGTAAAGCTGGTGTGCAAATCGTTTCGAGTGGACCTGACTCCGACTGGGAACAGATTAAAAACGGGTACATCAAAATGATTATGTCAGCAAAAGAGTATGTGTATATACAAACACCTTACTTTATTCCGGATGAAAGTTTAAAGGATGCCATCCGCATTGCAGCTTTATCAGGTGTAAAGGTAAAGATTATGATTCCAAATAAACCAGATCATCCATTTGTTTATTGGGCTACCCTTTCCTATGTAGGGGATATGCTAGAGGCAGGGGCAGAAGTTTTTATATACCAAAAAGGCTTTTTACATTCGAAAGTGATTGTAGTGGACGGGAAAATAGCTTCAGTTGGAACAGCTAATATTGACGTTCGTAGTTTCCGTTTAAATTTTGAAGTAAATGCATTTCTATATGATCGAGCTCTAGCTTCCAAGTTAGTTGAAGCATTTCATGAAGATGTAGAAAACTCTACCCAAATGACGAAGAAACTTTATAACAAACGTTCGATAGGCATCCGTATTAAAGAATCAATATCACGGTTATTATCGCCGATACTATAGGTTAAGTAATTTTTTAAATTGGAGTGATTATTAAATGGAAAAAAGACCATGTTCTAGTTCATTAGCGGTCAAAACCTCACACGTATTGCCACCAGACACGAATTACCATGGTACTTTATTTGGTGGGATACTGATGGCGCATATTGATGATGTGGCAGCAATCGCGGCTGTACGCCATTGTCGTAAAGCAGTCGTTACGGCTTCTACCGATTCAGTCGACTTTTTAGAACCAGTCAAACAAGGAAATTCTATTTGTGTTGAGGCATTTGTAACCTGGACACGTAACACGTCAATGGAAGTATTTGTAAAGGCTGTAGCGGAAGACTTGCTGTCGGGGGATAGGAAAGTATGTGCAACTGCCTTTTTAACCTTTGTAGCCGTAGATGAAAACTTACGACCTGTTCCAGTACCCGAAGTCTATCCAGAGACTGAATCAGAGAAGTTATTATATGAAGGTGCGCCGCTACGAGCAGAGCGTCGTAGGGAACGTAGAAAATATTCAAGAGAGTTTGCGGAAAGGTTTGGAACAACATATCCGTGGAATAATTAAGGATTTTAAAGTAAAATAATTAAATGTGCGTTTTTACTAGGAAAAGGAGTCTATTTATCTAGGGCTTCTTTCTTTATTATGAGGGAAAATTTCATATTTGGTTATCCTAAGCAATAAGTATGTAGTTAAGACATCATAGAAAGGGGTTACATAAATGACATTTATCGAAAACCTAGTTGGTGAAGCCAACAATATATTATGGTCGTATGTATTAATCATCGTTTTAATTGGGTTAGGATTATATTTTTCAATTAGGACTAAATTTGTTCAGTTTCTAAACATACCAGAAATGTTTCGCGTTATCTTTGATAAGCGAAGTATCGATGCCTCGGAAAAGAAGGGTACGTCATCTTTCCAAGCCTTTGCCATTAGTGCGGCATCAAGAGTAGGAACTGGCAACCTTGCTGGGGTAGCATCAGCTATTGCAGTAGGTGGACCTGGTGCGATCTTTTGGATGTGGATTATTGCATTACTAGGTGCAGCATCTGGCTTTGTGGAAAGTACATTAGCCCAAGTGTATAAAGTTCCAGATAAAAATCAATATCGCGGTGGTCCGGCTTACTATATGGAAAAAGGGCTTAACAGTCGTTGGTTAGGAATTATTTTTGCCGTTACGATTACGTTTACGTATGGTCTTGTATTTAACTCCGTACAATCGAACACGATTAGTCTTGCATTTGAAGGTGAATTTCATATTTCCGAATCTACGATGGCGATTGTGTTATTAATTTTAGTAGCATTAGTTATTTTTGGTGGACTTAAAAGTATTGCAAATGTTTCACAAGTAATAGTTCCAGTAATGGCAATTATTTATCTAGTTATCGCTTTTTATGTTGTACTTGTTAATATCACTGCCATTCCAGAAATCTTTTCTCTTATTTTTGCCAATGCGTTTGGGCTAAGGGAGATTGCTGGTGGTGGATTTGGCGCTGCGATTATGATGGGGATAAAGCGTGGATTATTCTCCAATGAAGCTGGTATGGGTAGTGCACCAAATGCTGCGGCAACTGCCGAGGTTTCTCACCCGGTAAAACAAGGATTAATACAAGCGTTAGGAGTTTTCTTTGATACGTTATTAATCTGTTCAGCAACTGGTTTTATCATTATTTCTGCAGGTGGTTATGCTGGTAGTGATTTAGATGGTATTCAATTGACGCAAAATGCATTCGCCCAACATGTTGGTGATTGGTCCGGAATCTTTATTGCCATTGCAATATTCCTATTTGCTTATAGCTCTATATTAGGAAATTATTATTATGGTGAAAGTAATATCGGCTATATAAAAGATAGTAAAGTATGGCTATTTGTCTATCGTGTTGCGGTGTTAGCAATGGTTGCCTTTGGAGCATTAGCAAGCTTCGATTTTGTATGGGCATTGGCAGACTTAACGATGGCTATTATGGCATTAATTAACCTTTATGCTATTACAAGGTTGTATAAAATTGTTCATCGCGTGTTACAAGATTATCGCGATCAACGCCGTGCCGGTAAAGACCCAGTCTTCAATAAAGAAATATTGGATGATCCAAGTGGAGTAGAATTCTGGGAAGCTGGACAGGTAGAAGGAAAAAAATAATTTTTATCAGTGGGCATTCGTCTAATTGGCGGATGCCTATTTGTTTCACTGAATAGAAAGCCAAACCACCCCGAGCGGAGAGCCGAACAGGAAGAATCACCGAAGTAAACCAGAAAGTCGCCGAAGAGAAGAGCCCTCCGACCGAACCTCAGGAAAGAATCGCCGAACCCCGAGAGGAGAGCCGAACCAACAGGGAGAATCACCGAAGTAAACCAGAAAGTCGCCGAAGAGAAGAGTCCTCCGACCGAACCTCAGGAAAGAATCGCCGAACCCGGAGCGGAGAGCCGAACCCACAGGAAGAATCACCGAAGTAAGTCAGAAATTCGCCGCAGAGAAGAGCCCCCCGACCGAACCTCAGGAAAGAATCGCCGAACCCGGAGCGGAGAGCCGAACCCACAGGAAGAATCACCGAAGTAAACCAGAAAGTCGCCGAAGAGAAGAGCCCCCGGCTGAACATCAGGAAAAAATCGCCGAACCCAGAGTGGACAGCGAAACCCAATAGAACGCAACCATCTATTCGTGCTGATATTATTACTACAATATTCTATTGCATCATTGTCAGAAAACGCTTACAATAAAGAGTGAGAATATTTAAAAATGGGGCATAGTTATGAGATCCTATTACAATCAATATAGTTCGAGTGTAAATATCAAGGAGGTTAGGTAGTGTACCTAGCCTCCTTTTAGTTTGCGCACTTTATCTTAGTAAAGTAATACTACGAAAGGGTGAGGGGAATGGTTGTTTTAACAGGTAATTCGTTAACACTAGACGATATAAAAAAAGTTGTATTTCAAAATGAACATGTCGTTCTATGTGATCAGCAATACAAAAAAATAAAGCAAAATAGAAAAATCGTTGAAGAAATGTTATCCGCTAAAAGAATCATTTACGGTATTAATACCGGTTTTGGAAAACTAAGTGAACAACGGATACAAGATGAAGATTTAGAGGAACTTCAATTAAATCTTATTCATTCCCATGCTTGTGGAGTCGGGAAGCCGTTTCATGAAAAAATTAGTAAGGCAATGGTTCTGCTTCGGGCAAATGCCCTTGCGCAAGGATATTCAGGTGTACGTCCTGAGCTAGTTCAGGCGTTAATTGATTTAGTGAACGCGAATGTTCATCCAGTTATACCACAACAAGGCTCGCTTGGTGCAAGTGGGGATTTAGCACCGTTATCCCATCTTGCCCTAGTCGTTATGGGTGAAGGTGAGGTTTTTTATCATGGAGAACAAATGTCAACTATGGATGCATTTCAGCTTGTAGGGTTAGAACCAATTACATTAAAAGCAAAAGAAGGGTTAGCTCTTATTAATGGGACCCAAGCGATGACAGCGACAGGAGTCATTACCTATTTAGAGTTGGAAAAATTATTACACCAAAGTGAGTTAACCGCTGCGATGACAATGGAAGGGCTAAATGGCATTATTGATGCTTTTGATGCCGATATTCACCGAGTAAGAGGTCACCAGGAACAAATGGATGTTGCAGAACGAATACGTGTAATGTTACAAGATAGTGATTTAATCACTTCCCAAGGTGAGGTTCGGGTACAGGATGCGTACTCGTTACGTTGTATTCCTCAAGTGCTTGGTGCATGCTGGCAAACATTTCATTATGCAGAAGAAAAACTGACGACAGAAATAAACGCCGTAACCGATAATCCATTAATTTTTTCAGAGGATGTAAAAGTGATATCGGGAGGTAATTTCCACGGTCAACCGATTGCATTTACAATGGACTTTTTAAAATTGGGTATTGCTGAACTAGCAAATATTGCCGAGAGAAGAATCGAGCGTCTTGTTAATCCACAGTTAAATGATCTTCCAGCTTTCTTAAGTCCTAATCCAGGATTAGAATCAGGAGCCATGATCATGCAGTATAGTGCAGCAGCACTTGTTTCAGAAAATAAAACGTTGGCACATCCTGCAAGTGTTGATTCGATTCCTTCATCTGCCAATCAGGAGGACCATGTGAGTATGGGGACAATTGCGGCAAGACATGCACTTACAATGTTGCAAAATACTAGACGTGTCATAGCCATTGAACTTATTTGTGCTATGCAAGCAGTAGAATTCCGAGGTGTTGAAAAAATGGCCACAAAAACAAAGGAGTTTTATAACAAGGCTAGAAAAATTGTCCCAAGTATTACAAAAGATCGTGTCTTTTCTACGGATATTGAAAACGTGACACATTGGTTAAAAGAATCAGAGGAAAGTGATGTAATAAAACAAAAGGGAGAGGTGAAGAGTGTATGAAAAGAATAGAGGTACGTGCTAAAAAGGGGCTTGAATTAGAATGTAAAGGTTGGGAACAGGAAGCAGCACTTCGAATGCTTTATAACAATTTAGATCCGGAAGTTGCTGAGAATCCGGAAGAACTAGTAGTTTACGGGGGGATTGGAAAAGCGGCACGTAATTGGGATGCATTTCATGCGATTGTAAACACATTACGGAAGTTAGAAAATGATGAAACAATGCTTATCCAGTCTGGTAAGCCAGTAGGGGTATTTAAAACCCATAAGCATGCACCAAGAGTTCTCCTGTCTAATTCCGTATTAGTGCCGAAATGGGCAAATTGGGAGCATTTTCATGAACTGGACCAAAAAGGGCTGATGATGTATGGACAAATGACTGCTGGTAGCTGGATCTATATTGGAACCCAAGGGATTTTGCAAGGAACATATGAGACGTTTTCAGCAGTGGCGAAAAAACATTTTGGTGGCTCTTTACAAGGGACAATTACCTTAACTGCTGGACTTGGCGGAATGGGTGGAGCACAACCTTTAGCGGTAACGATGAATGAAGGGGTCGTAATAGCCGTAGAAGTAGACAATAGCAGAATTGAAAAGCGAATAAAGACTAAATATTGTGATGTGGTGACAGATAGTCTAGATGAAGCAATTAAACTGGCGAATGAAGCGAAAGTTGAAGGAAGAGCTTTGTCAATCGCATTACTTGGGAATGCCGCAGAGGTTCATCATGAGCTTTTAAATAAGGACATTAAAATCGATATTGTTACTGACCAAACATCGGCACATGACCCATTAAACGGATATATTCCACTGGGATATACGGTGGAAGAGGCGGCTGAACTTCGACAAGCAGATCCTAAAAAATATATGATTCTAGCAAAGCAAAGTATGGCGAAACATGTTGATGCGATGCTAACCTATCAAGAGCAAGGTTCGATAGTATTTGACTATGGGAACAATATCCGACAAGTGGCGAAGGATGAAGGGATTGTTAATGCTTTTGATTTCCCTGGATTTGTTCCAGCATATATTCGCCCATTGTTCTGCGAAGGAAAAGGACCGTTCCGCTGGGCAGCACTTTCGGGTGATCCAGAGGATATTTATCGTACGGATCAGCTAATAAAAGAACTTTTCCCAGAAAATGAAGCATTAATTCGTTGGATTGATATGGCGAGAGATAGAGTTGCCTTTCAAGGATTACCTTCGCGCATTTGTTGGTTAGGTTACGGAGAACGAGTAAAAATGGGGTTAGCAATTAATGAATTGGTTCGAAATGGTGAGTTAAAAGCACCAATAGTTATTGGTAGAGACCATTTAGACTGTGGTTCAGTTGCTTCACCGAACCGGGAAACAGAGGGCATGAAAGATGGTAGTGATGCTGTAGGGGATTGGGCAGTGCTGAATGCGCTAATTAATACGGCAGCTGGCGGCTCTTGGATTTCCTTCCATCATGGTGGAGGAGTAGGCATGGGTTACTCTTTACATGCCGGAATGGTAGCGGTAGCGGACGGAACAGATCTCGCAAAAGAAAGACTAGAAAGAGTATTAACAACAGACCCTGGAATGGGTATTATTCGACATGCAGATGCAGGCTATGAGGATGCACAATCATTTGCCGATGAACACGATATCACGATACCGATGAGGGGGTAATCATAGTGCAAGTAGATTTATTAATAACAAATATTGGTGAGCTTTTACCAATGGATAAAAAAGGCCCGGTAAAAGGTGCGGATATGTCTGAATTAACGGTTTGGCAAAATGCGGCAATCGGGATTAAAGGGGATACGGTTGTATGGTTAGGTTCAACGGAAGAAGCTACGATTCTAGAAGCTAATCAAGTGATGGATGCTAAAGGTAGATTAGTAACCCCAGGACTTGTTGAACCACATACACATCTAGTATTTGGTGGATCCAGAGAAAAAGAGATGGCACTGAAACAACAAGGTGTACCTTACTTAGAGATTTTAAAGCAAGGCGGAGGTATTTTATCCACTGTAAAAGCAACACAAGAAACACCATTTGAAGATCTACTAGAGAAAGCATTATTCCATCTAGATCGAATGGCTTCATATGGAATTACAACCGTTGAAGCGAAAAGCGGATATGGGCTTGATCGGGAAACGGAATTAAAACAATTAAAAGTGGCGAAAGAAGCGAATGAAAAGCATCCGATAGATATTGTCTCTACATTCTTAGGTGCACATGCAATTCCGGCACATTTTAAGGATAACCCGGAAGCATTTTTGCAAGAGATGAGTGACCTATTGGATGAAATAAAGCAAGAAAATTTAGCTGAGTTTGTAGATATTTTTACGGAGACAGGAGTATTCACGGTTCCCCAATCCCGTCGATACTTAATGAAAGCAAAGGAAAAGGGATTTGGATTAAAAATTCATGCAGATGAAATTGATCCTTTAGGTGGTACGGAGCTTGCGGTTGAGCTTGGTGCTATAAGTGGGGACCATTTAGCGGTGACTTCGGATGAAGGAATTCAAAGATTAGCAAACTCGAATACAATTGGTGTTATTTTACCAGGAACTAGTTTTTATCTCGGGAAAGATGACTATGCTCGAGCGCGCGAGATGATTGATGCTGGTGCAGCGATAGCTATTTCAACAGACTTTAATCCAGGAAGCTCTGTGACGGAGAACTTGCAATTGATTATGTCTATTGCAGCACTTAAATTGAAACTTTCTCCGGAAGAAATTTGGCATGCAGTTACAGTAAATGCGGCATACGCTATTGGAAGAGGAAAAGTCGCTGGCTCGATTGCGGTTGGTAGAAAGGCTGATATTGTCGTGTGGGATGCACCGAACTATCTTTATATACCGTATCATTACGGGGTGAATCATACGAATACGGTTATTAAAAATGGAAAAGTCATCTATGAAAGGCAGGGTATCCGATGACTAAATTTCGTTATTTGAAGCCTGCTGGCAAAGCAATATTTAAAGATCGGTATACGAAAAAGGCTAAGGAGTTATTAACCGAATGGTCAACAGGGAAAACAGCCTCCTTTGGCATTGTCGGACTTCCTTTATCGAAGCCATCGATTAGTCATTCGGGTGCAGCTACAGCCCCAAGTACTATACGAGATTCCTTACAAAGTTATACAGTTTACTCTGGTGAACAAACGTTTGATTTAGAGGAGGAGATTATCGACTTTGGTGACATTGAGATGCATCCGACAGATATTACAGGTAGTCAGGAGAGAATCTATCTAGGGCTATCCGATATTTTTAAGACAGATGCCGCAAAAAATTGGTTTCTCTTAGGTGGGGATCATTCTGTTACCTATTCTGCAATTAAAGCATGTAAAGAGCAGTTCGGCTCAGTAGGAATTATTCAGTTTGATGCGCATCATGATCTAAGAAATACGGAAGATGGTGGACCTACAAATGGGACACCGTTTAGAAGGTTATTAGAAAATGGGGTTATATCTGGTGAAGATTTAGTTCAAATTGGTATACGAGATTTCACGAATGCAGCAGGTTATCACAATTATGCGGTAGAAAATGGCGTCACGGTATATACGATGAAAGATGTAAGAGGACAAGGGCTAAACACAATTTTAACGAGCGAACTGGAGAAACTTTCTAGCCGTGTAGAACATATTTATTTATCTGTCGATATGGATGTTCTAGACCAAGCCTTTGCACCAGGATGTCCAGCAATTGGCCCGGGTGGGATGGATAGCTCCACTCTTTTAGAAGGGATAAACCTTGCAAGTCAGCATCAATCGGTAAAAGCGTTAGACATCGTAGAAATTGACCCTACTATCGATTTTCGAAATATGACAAGCAGAGTAGCGGCATATGTATTGCTTGAGTATATGAAGGGGAAAAGAAGTGCTTAAAGGATAGTGAGAAGGGGTCTTGCCCCACTATGGTGACAGACCCCTATTATGTCTATTCTACTTCCTTCTCTGAAATCCAATCGTTAGCCCAATTTTGAATATCTTGAATAACAGGACGAAGTGACTCACCCTTCTTAGACAAGGAATATTCAATACGTACTGGAAATTCGGAATAAATATCACGAATAACAATGCCTTCCTTTTCCAGCATCTTAAGTCGATCAGAGAGAAGCCTTCCACTTATTGGTAAATTCGATTCCATCTCGGAAAAGCGTTTCGGTCCATCTAATAATTCAAAAAGAATTAATCCTACCCAACGTTTACTAATAATTTGCATAGCTTTTTCAAAGCGTGGACATAATTCACTCATAAAATCACCTCATTAATATGGAATCGAAACGGTTCATTAGCTTACAAAAAGTAACTAATTAAATTGTATCATAACCTTATCTATGAGTAAAACCCAAAAAATACCGTTAGAATATAAGCCATGTAGTTGGATATTTTGTTAATTTGTGAAATAATAGCAATATGTGAATAATTAATTATGGAGGTTACAAAATGGTATCTCAACAAATTCAAGAAAAATATGCAGAACTAGCTTTACGTACAGGTGTAAATTTACAAAAAGGACAAGCTCTAATGATTAACGCTCCTTTAGAAGGATTAGATTTCACGAAGCTAGTTGTGCGTAAAGCTTATGAATTAGGCGCAAAAGATGTACATATTAACTGGGTGGATGATGAGTTAACATTATTAAAATATCAATATGCACCAGATGAGGTAATCGCAGATTATCCAGAGTGGAAGGTTAAGCTTCATGATACGTTTGCAGAGGATGGGGCAGCGGTATTAAACATTCGTTCAACAAACCCAGACCTTCTAAAAGATATAGATCCAACTCGAGTAGCAAAAGCGAATAAGGCTGCTGCGCAAGCGATGACTAATTTCCGTAAATACACAATGAACGATAAAATTACATGGACTATCATTAGTATTCCTACTGGGGATTGGGCACAAAAAATCTTCCCTGATAAGTCTAAAGAGGATGCAGTCGCAAGCCTTTGGGAATCCATTGTGAAGATTGTACGTGTCGACCAAGAAGATCCAATTGCAGCTTGGGATGCACATAACGAAACATTAAAAACAGCTCGCGAAATTTTAAATGACAAAAATTATAAAAAACTTATCTTTACAGCTCCTGGTACGAACCTAGAAATGGAACTTCCTGAAGGTCATATTTGGAAAGGTGGATCTGCTGTTTCTGAAAAAGGTATTACATTTAATCCAAACATGCCTACAGAAGAAGTATTCTCAATGCCACATAAATATGGTGTCAATGGAACAATTTCTAGCACGAAGCCATTAAACTATGGTGGAAGCTTAATCGATAACTTTACGTTAACATTTAAGGACGGTAAAGTAGTAGATTTCAAAGCGAAACAAGGTGAAGATACATTAAAACATCTACTAGAAACAGATGAGGGTGCAAGCCGTCTAGGAGAAATTGCACTAGTACCACATGAATCTCCTGTTTCACAATCTGGATTACTATTCTATAACACGTTATTTGATGAAAATGCATCTTGCCATGTTGCGTTAGGTAAAGCATATCCAACAAACATTAAAGATGGTTCTAGTATGAGTGAAGAAGAACTTGATAAGCATGGAGTAAATGACAGCTTAACTCACGTTGACTTCATGTTCGGTTCAGAAGAGCTAAACATTGATGGTGTAAAATATGATGGTACAACCGAGCCAGTATTCCGTAATGGAACATGGGCATTAGATATTAAAGGTAAATTAAAAAGAGTTAATAGAACTGTTACACTTTAAGGTGTAGCAGTTTTTTTATTTCCAAAATGAATATTTTTATAATATTGAAACATTTTATTGATTAATTCGTAATAAGAAGGGGGCTCAGAAAAAAATACAAAGGGGTTTACAACATGAAGCGATATACGCGAATATCGATTATATTATTAATTTTTATACTAGCGATTGTAACAATTATTTTTGTTTTTCCTGTTAATGGTGAGGAGGAAGCGAATCATACCGATATAAAAAGTGAAGATGGACAAGCAGAAAAGATACCAATTACAGATGAACAACTGTATATGAATATCGAAGCGTTTGACAATAAATGGAGTTAAAAAGCAAAGACGAATATATTACGAAGGCACTAGAGGTAATTAAAGGAGAATAACAGAATGGATATTTTAAAGCAAAATAGCCTTGCTTGGGATAAAAAGGTAGAGGATGGAGTAGCTTATACAAAGCCAGTTAGTAAAGCGATGATTGAAAAAAGTAGAAATGGAGACTTTGAGATTTCGATAACGACAACGAAAAAAGTACCGAGAAATTGGTTTCCGGAGTCACTTGATGGATTGAAGGTATTATGTTTAGCATCTGGTGGTGGGCAACAAGGACCAATATTAGCTGCAGCAGGCGCAGATGTTACAGTAGTGGATCTTTCTCAAAAACAGCTCGATCAGGATCGGTACGTTGCACAACGAGAGGGGCTAACGTTAAAGACGATTCATGGCAGTATGTTAGACCTTCACTTTTTCGAAAATGAGACTTTTGATTTGATTGTTCATCCAGTTTCCAATGTATTTGTGGATAATATTTTACCAGTTTGGCAGGAAGCCTCAAGAGTATTGAAGGAAAAAGGTATCCTAATCGCCGGCATTACGAATCCATTACTTTATATTTTCGATGAAGAAGAGGAAGACAAAGGTAATTTAGTTGTTCGCCATAAAATTCCTTACTCGGATTTGGAAGTGTTATCTGAGGAAAAATTAGCGGAGTATCGTGAATCGAAAAGAGCATTTGAATTCGGTCACTCGTTAGAGGATCAAATTCAAGGTCAGATTGACGCAGGATTTGTCATTACGGGATTTTATGAGGATGATTTTGGTGGTAGAAGAATGCTAGATCACCATATTAAGACGTTTATAGCGACGAGAGCGGTAAAGTGTCCCAAATAAAATAATCCCGTACCACTATGATTAGTGATACGGGATAATCAGTAACTAGTTACGTAGAGACTATTAGTTTTTTCGGAAATAATCTACGAACGCATGGTAAATCTCTGTACCTTGGTATGACATCAAGAAAACCGCAGTTACGGAAAAGATTCCCATCATAATGAAACGTGCCCACATCATATGACATCCTCCTTCTCTAAAATAAAGTTTTTATTTTAAAGGAGAATGAACGAGATAATTGGCTTGGTAAAATTTTGGACATAGCACCGTTCGCCTTTTAACCATTAGAACGAAAGGGCTACATGATAATGAAAGTATGGATACAAAAACAAGGAAGGTCCCAAATAACGTAAATGAAATCTTTAGTTTTCCATCTCCACTAGAAAATGGAGAAAAGTCAGCTGAAGATGAGTTCGTAGGGGCCTCGTACTCTTGCGTGAATAGTTGGTTCTCGTGTTTTCCATCGATATTAGCATAATAAAATTGTCCAGTAACCGTTAATAGGACCAAAAGGGTAATAAGTTTTTTCACCAAATCACCCCTTCTTAAGTAGTGCTCTATATTATACATCCATTCCTTGTAAATTAGAAGTAAGAGTTACTAAAAAACAAATTTCCATATTTATTAAGTAAAGTATGATGTTACAACAAAAGGCTAATAAAAAATGAAACTAATTATAAAATTACTATGTCTAAAAAGTGTAAGGAAGGGGGTACACAGTGGGAAATAAGGAATTACATGCAATGTACTCAATTGATGATATCGATATCGAAAAACTAGATAAAGAAACGGTGATGGAGAAACTCATGGAGCTTTACACTGAAAAAGTTTATCTACTTGCTTATTCCTTTGTGAAGGATCGTAGTTTAGCAGAGGACATTTCGCAAGAGGTTTTTCTTAAGGTATTCAAATACTTAGATAGTTTCAGAGCAGAAGCAACATTAAAATCTTGGATATATCGGATTACCGTTAATACTTCCAAAGACTTTCTGAAGAAAAGAAGCTTAAAGCAATTACTATTGGAAAATAGTTGGCTAGAAAATGTCAAGGGAACTGAAAGTACGGAAACAGCGTTTCTTACCGCTAACCGCTATGAGGAACTGCTACAAGCAATTTTAGCATTGCCTATGAAATATCGTGTAGTTATTGTGCTCTACTATTTTTATGATGTAAAAATAAATGAAATTTCCTCCGTTATAGAATTAAATACAAACACTGTGAAAACCAGACTTTCGAGAGGAAGAGAGCTGTTGAGGCGGAGAATAGTTGCTAAGGAAGGGGAGGTGCTTTAGTGGAAGACGAACTTAAGAAGATTCATGAACATTATCAAGAGAATTATTATAGTGATGAAATCGATGGCAGAATAAAAGATGGTGTTCAGCAAAAGATTAGGAATAACGATTCGTATCCAAAGGAAAAACAGCGACAGTCCCTAGCAAAAAGAATTTCTTATATAACGGCAACCTGTGTAGTATTACTAGGAATCTTTATAGGCTCTACATTTGTATCACCTGCAATGGCAGAAGTGGCCTCGAAAATACCATTTTTGAATAAGATTTTTGAACAGAAGCCGGTTACAGATACCCTTATGAATGATTTGATTGATAAGGGATATCAAATCTCAGGGGCTGGTTACAGTGTCCGGGAAAAAACATATTTTGTACAAGTTAAGGGAACAGAGGATTATTATGATCAAGTAAAAGATGAGCTTGAGGAATTGGTAGAAACTATAATTTCTTCAAGGGGCTATGACGGTTTTAAAGTTGAGGTTGAGAAAGAGCAGGTTACGGATTATATGGTTGAACATGAAAATGAGCCTAGAAAGGAAGCATCGATGTTTTTACTTGAGGAACTAAATGAGTTAATACCTGAATTACAAAAGCAAGGTTATAAAATTCATCAATATGGACTTGGATATCCTAGTCCAGAGAGCGAGGATATACGGATAGATGTAGATATTGAAGATACGGAAAAGCGTACCGATGAAATCGAAAAAGTTATACTTGAAAGTGTTAATAAACAGGATTTAGTTAATGAGGTTACGGTTAAATTTCATCCATTTAATGTTACGAATAGAGAAATCGAGAGGAAATGGACCGCGGATATTCTCCCAATCATTTGGGAAGGCATGTTAAATAAGAAAGAGTACAAAACAAAAGGTGTCGGGTATTCCTTTAAAGATGGTACGATGCATATTTATATTACAACTACCATCAAAAAATCGGACAGTAAAGCACCTGACTTAGCAAACAAAATTGAAAGTGCAATTCAAACATTTTTACAATCGGAAGAATTAAAGGATGTTGTTGGCGACACACCTTATAAAATTGTTGTTCGGGATAAGGATAGTAATGAAATTAATTAATGATAAGGCGATACTTCTGTTTGCATGTCGCCTTATCAAGAATGAAAGCCTCTAGAAATAATAACATCTAATTTCAGTTATTTATTTTTTGTTAATTTTATTTGGGAAATTATGTTAATGCTAAACTATAGTTAGTATCGAATTTTTCATAAGATGGTAGTGAGAGTTTCGAGAACATCTAATGTTTGAGATTTGAGTAGCGGTGAAATTGTATACTTAGCTAAGGACTAAGTAGCCTTGGAGGAGGAAGACTATTTGAGAAAGATATTCGTATTATTTATCGGGATTGCTTTGTTGTCAGGATGTAATCTAGAGTCATCTTTAACATATTCAGAACTTAGTAAACAAAGTATTCATCAAGATATCCAGTCATTTTTTGATCGTGTGAAACAGGAAAATGGAGTTCACCTATACTATGACAATCAGAATGAAGCAGTATATGTGTACTTAAACGGGTTTAATGTGACACAAGGCGAGGAAGCAATCCACTTTACTGGATTTGATGTGGAAAGAGATCATGACATCCTAAACATCTTATATAAAAGTGAAGAAACGGCAGAACGTAATAATTCGTCATTAGCATACGAATTATTTTATAAGGTGGATGTAGATCAAGATTATGAATATATTAAGCTATTTCATAATGGGATTGAGTCAACGTTTGATACGATATCGGGAAGTTAATAATTTCCCTATTTCATTCTTCATAAATAATGGTATCTAAAGTTTGGTAGAAAATAAAAATTTTGCACCGCCACCTCAAAATCTTAGTAGGGGCGATGCAAATCAGCTTTATTATTTACATCAAACCATTCTTCACCAACACAGCCTTAATCTTCGTATAATCATAATCCTCTGGTAAAGCTTCTTTTAACGGTTTTAATTTTGGTTCTTCTATAGTCTTCTCTCTGGCAGCTAAAATAGTAGCTTCTTCTTCCTCGTTGAAAAAGATATTCCAAGCTATTGGATAACCTTCTTGAAATGCTTTGAATAAATGATTTTCAACTGTCATCGTTGTCATTTCGCGGATCACTGCAATATCTTTGATGGATTTCCCAGACTGAAATAGTTTATAGCTAACTAAATGACTTGGTCCTTCCTCCTCTTTTTTCTTTGGTTTCGGAGGAGCGGCTGCACCAGAAATTTTCACTCTAGTCCTTGCTTCAGGATGTTTTCCCCGCCACTTTTGAATTACTGTCAGGAATGCTTCTCCGTATTGTTCATATTTTTTCTCACCGATTCCCTTAATCTCCAGCATATCTTCCTTCGTGTCAGGGAAGTATCGACTGAGTTCTTTTAGGGTTGCATCTGAGAATAGAACATAAGGTGGTACATCGAGTTCGTCAGCCATCTCTTTACGCAGAGCACGTAACTCTTCAAACAAGTCTTTGTAATAATCTTCTTCTTTTCCAGTAGGAATAGGAGCGGTATACATTTCGACTGTCCTTTTCCCTTTTAACACCTCGACAGAATTTTGGTTTAGCTTTAACGTAGGAAATTTACCTTGTTCTGTTGAAAGTAACTGTTCTGCTACTAAAAAATGAATTCGCTCAGTTATTTCTTTTTCTGTATAAGCGGACAAAAGGCCATACGTAGATAACATGTGTAAACGGAATTCATGGACCTTTTTGTCATTGGATCCTTTTAATACTTTTGCAGTCATACTGACACCAAAACGTTCGCCCATTCGCTTCACACAGGATAGGATCATTTGTGCTTCTTCCGTTATATCTGTCTTTTCCACTTTTTCTACACAGTTACTGCACTTGCCACAAGTTTCATAGGTTAACTTGTCATTGAAATAATCCAAAATAAAAGCACTTAGACAACCTTGAGTATGACAGTAATTTACCATTGCTTGTAGTTTCATATATTCATTTTGTTTCGCTGCTTCATCCATAAGGGACTGTTCAATTAAGAATTTTTGCAGTTGAATATCCTGTGGAGAGAATAGCAAAATACAATCACTTGCTTCCCCATCACGACCAGCTCTACCAGCTTCTTGATAATAGGATTCTATATTCATAGGCATGGAATAATGGATGACATAACGAACGTTTGATTTATCAATCCCCATACCGAATGCATTTGTTGCAATCATAATTGGCTTTTCGTCATGAATAAAGGCAGCTTGAGCCTGTTTGCGAGCTTGCTCGGACATGCCGGCATGATATTTGGCTACTTCCATTCCGCGGCTAGATAGTTGATCGAAAAGTGTATCTGCTTGTTTACGTGTAGCGGTATAGATAATACCGGACTCCTCTTTATGTTCTTCTAAAAATGCTCGAATATAGCTTGTCCGATCTTTTCCTTTCACAATATGAAATGCGAGATTATCTCTGGCGAAACCAGTGTTTATCACATTGGGCTTCTCAATAGTTAAAAGCTCCTGAATATCAGCAATAACTTCTTCTGTCGCCGTAGCTGTTAGAGCCATAAATACAGGTATATTCCCAATCTTTCTCAAGTTAGGAACGATTGACCGGTAACTTGGTCGGAAATCGTGGCCCCATTGTGAAATACAATGTGCTTCATCAAAGGCTACTAAGGAAAGTTTAGTTTGTCTGATCACGTGAATGAACCCATTTGATTCAAAGCGTTCCGGTGCAACATAAACAAACTTATAGCGTCCATCGGCAATTTCACTCATACGGGTTTCTTGTTCTTCCGTAGATAATGAACTGTTGATAAAGGTTGCGGGAATCCCTAATGCTAGGAGAGAGTCAACTTGGTCTTTCATAAGTGAAATTAACGGGGAAATGATAATAGCTGTTCCATCGAGTGTAAGACCAGGGACTTGATAACAGATTGACTTACCACCACCAGTTGGCATAACAGCTAGTGTATTAGTTGAGTCCAATACTCGTTCAATTACTTCCTTTTGACCTGGCCTAAAGGTTTCGTAACCGAAATAAGTTTTTAGAATCTTTTCTTGCTCTAATATCATGTCTTTCCACCTCTCATTTGTTAATCCTACCATAAAAATTAGTAGTTAACGAGTTGGTAAAATTTAATTTTATAGCAAATTCTTATCTGAATAATAGACTATTTTTCTTGCAGAAAATAGAGAAATGCTTCAATAAAGTTATGTATAATGAAATTATGAATAATGAGGATACTATGTATATAAATATTCATTGTTACATGTTTGTATCGAAAATATAAGGTGATTATAGTTTACTTTTTTTACTTATGAATATAGAATGACCGTATATTTAAAAAAAGGGGGCATGTGATGGTACCGTCATTATTATTCGAGGTTATGTTAATCTTCTTTTTAGGTATTGGATCACAATGGGTAGCATGGCGTTATCGTATGCCAGCAATTGTTGTCATGGCCGTAACGGGTCTAGTTGTTGGTCCGATATTTGGTTTCATCAACCCAGAAGAAGATTTTGGTAATCTTTATAGTCCGATTATATCTGTTGCAGTTGCCATCATTCTATTTGAAGGTAGCCTAAACTTAAGCTTCAAAGAACTGCGTGGATTAGGGAAACCGGTTTTTAGAATATCCACGATAGGCGCCTTTATTGCATGGATTCTTGGTTCTTTAACAGCACATTATATAGCTGGTTTACCATGGCCGGTTGCATTTGTTATAGGTGGCTT
This sequence comes from Ornithinibacillus jepli, assembly GCF_047228935.1. Classification (NCBI taxonomy): domain Bacteria; kingdom Bacillati; phylum Bacillota; class Bacilli; order Caryophanales; family Bacillaceae; genus Ornithinibacillus; species Ornithinibacillus jepli. The sequence goes on along the minus strand of NZ_JBFEGG010000002.1, from coordinate 96,902 downwards.
ATTCATCGTAACTGGACCGACTGTTATTATGCCATTACTTCGACAGTCTAAACTAAAACCGAGACCAGCCAAGATTTTGAAGTGGGAAGGAATTATTGTTGACCCGATTGGTGCGTTACTAGCTGTTTTTGCTTTTGAAATTATTGTTTATTTAACTGCTAGTGATCCTGATGGTACAGCACTAGTTATGTTCTTTGCGGCCTCTCTTTTTGCTGCGATATTTGGTTGGGCTTGTGGACGTGGAATTGGTTTTATATTTGAAAGAGGACATATACCAGAATTCCTGAAATCTCCTGCAGTATTTACTGTAGTTATTCTTTGCTTTACTGTTGCTGATGAAATTATGCATGAAACAGGCTTGTTGTCTGTAACAGCAATGGGGATTACGCTTGCTAACATGGGAATTTCATCTGTTCATGATATGCGTCACTTCAAGGAAAATATATCGATTCTGTTAATTTCAGCAATCTTTATTATGCTAACAGCTTCCTTACAAATTGAAACGATTCTACAAATCTTTAGTCCAAATATTATTGGTTATGTATTACTAATGATGTTCTTAGTTCGTCCTCTATCGATATTCCTCTCTACTTTCCGAAGCGGACTTACGTTTAATGAGAAATTATTAGTAGGGTGGATTGCTCCAAGGGGTATTGTTGCCTTAACGGTAGCTAGTTATTTTGCCACTGTTTTACTGGAGGCTGGATATGAAGAGGCGGAGATTCTAATAACCTTAACGTTCGGTCTTGTATTCTTTACAGTTATTGCCCATGGGTTCTCCATTGGTTGGTTAGCTAGGAAATTAAATCTATCGATGGAAGGTAGACCTGGTACGTTAATTGTAGGTAGTAATAAGTTTACTGTTGAGTTAGCGAAATCACTAGCGAAGGTAAATGTACCGATAATTATTGTAGATCGTTCTTGGGAGAATTTGAAACTCGCTCGAGAAGCTGGAGTACCTTTTTACCATGAGGAATTTCTTTCTGAGCAAACAGAGCATCACTTAGATACGATTCCTTACGAGTATTTAATCGCAGCTACGGATAGTAATTCGTATAATTCATTAGTATGTACTACTTTCATGCCTGAATATGGTCGTACGAATGTATTTAAAGTTAGTCCTTATGATAAAGTCTACAAATCCACTGACATCGTGTCAAAAGTCGGAGGTAGAATTTTATTTAAACAAGAAGTTAATCTAGAGGATTTAATAGAGAAGATTAATAACGGATTTGTATTCCGTCAAACGACTATCACGGAGCAATACTCTTATAAGCAATATTTAGATGAAAAAGATGAAGAGACAGTATTCTTATATATCATTAAGCCATCTGGAATAATCAAATATTACTCAGAAGAAATGCGAACCGTACCAAGCACAGGAGACATTATCGTTAGCTTAATGCCACCAAACAAAGAAAAAGCTAGAATTCAAGCAAGAATAGGAAATTAGGGACAGGGGGACAGGTTCCTTGTCCCACAACTTTCTGAAAAAACTCTGTAGAATGAGATCTACAGAGTTTTTTTGTCGTTTATAGTCGGTGGGTGGGTCAACGGACCTGTCCCCCTGTCCCAGGATTATTCAAAGGCTTCTAGTTTTTTATAGACTTCTGCTATTTCGTCTTCGATACGGGCTAGTTGTTCTTGGGCAGAGGATGCTCTGCCACGTACGTATACTAATTTATCTAAATCACTTTGAATTCGAACGTAATCGGATTTAAGTTCATCTAATTTATCTTGAAGTTCTTTTTTCTTCATAACATTCACCTCTTATATTAAGTTTAGCGTGTACCTCTTTACAAAACAACTGATTGGTGTAAAATAAATTAAATTATCTTATAAAGGAGCATAAATGCATGAAAGTACTATTGGAAACATCGATTAAGCGGTACTTAGATCGTGTTGAGGCCTTACTTCTAGAGCAAGAAGTGTTAAATAATCTCATGTTAGGCTTGCTGGAAAGAGGAAAAGAGACACTAGGAGTATTCTCAGAAGGAATTCGGCTAGGAATTGTGGAGGAGAATGGGGAGCCAATTTATGCATTTATGCAGACACCTCCAAATAAGTGGATTCTTGCAAGTGTAAAAGATATAGATGAAAATGTTATTCCAGCTATCGTTCAATTTTTATATCGACATAAATATCCTGTTCCAGGGGTTATCGGACAACATGAACAAGCGAATCAATTTGTTAGCCTGTGGAAAGATGTATCGAGAAAAAATGCCAATTTACATATGAAACAATTAATCTACCAACTGGATGAGGTGAAGGTGTCACTGAGTTCTGATGGTAAACTAATCCCTGCATTGGAGAAGCATTTGCCTATCGTGAGAGATTGGCTACATCAGTTTGGGGAACAAGCAAATGTTAGCATTACCAAACCACAAGCTGATAGTATGGCTAGAACCTATATCCAAAATCAGTCTCTTTACCTTTGGGAAGTGGAGCAAGAAATAGTGTCCATGGCAAATAACTCAAGGAAAACGAAAAATGGTGCGACAATTAATGCTGTTTTTACACCAGATAAACATAAGCGAAAAGGCTATGCAACGAACGTAGTAGCAGCTTTATCTCAAAAACTATTAGATGACGGATATAAGTTTTGTAGTTTATATACAGATCTATCAAACCCTACTTCCAACAGCATTTACCGTAAGATAGGATTTGATGAGGTTGGGGAGTCTGTGGAGTTTTATTTTGAATGATTTTCTGGAGTGGAAAGCTTGGACTAGTGGTGTGGGCTTTCAACAGAAATACCAACTTTGCCGGAACATTAACGACCATCCTACATACCGAATTACAAAACACAAAAAACAGCGACCCCTAAAGTCGCTGTTTTTTCTATATTAAGGCATCCTCTTTATTCTTCCTCGTATCCTGAAACGTTTCATAGAAATGAACTATTATAACTTTTACTACTGCATAGAATGGGACGGCTAGCAGAATGCCGACAAATCCTGCAATACTACCTGCAGCTAAAATAACAGTGATAATCGTTAGCGGGTGTATGCGTAGGACATGACCCATAATATTTGGTGAAATAAAGTTTCCTTCAATTTGTTGTGCAATAACCATAATAAGCGCAATCCACACCACGTTCATTGGATCTTCAAATACACCAACGATTAATGCCGGTAATACAGCAATAAATGGCCCGATAAACGGAACGACACACATAATCATGCCAAAAAGTGCAAGAGATAAGGCGTAATTCAAATCAATGATTAGATACCCAATAAACAACATAACCCCGATACTTAAGCTTACCAGCAATTGTCCTTGAATATATGCTGATAGCGTATGGTCAATTTTACGTAATAGGTTACGTAGATTACTAGCTTTTTTAGCTTCGAATATTTGCGTTACAAATGGTACAAATTTTTCCCCATCCTTCAACATGAAAAACAGGAAGAACGGTACTAAGACAAGGACAAAGACAAAACCAATCAGCTGACTAATAAAACTAAATAGGAAAGCCATAAACCCTTCAATATACGTTTGCATATTATCAATAATATTATCAATCGTGTTATACACTTCATCTGGAATGATACTCTGGTTATCTTGAACGTAATTAATGACATCCTCGGCCCCTCGCATCATGGCAGGGATGTTTTCCACGAATCTTGTATATTGGTCTTGTGCAATAGGAATGACGAAGATAGTAAATACATACCCGACACCGATTAATGTAATGAACACAAGTAGTATAGCTATTAGCCGTGGTATTTTATATTTCATTAAAATTCTAAGTAATGGCCTCGTTAAATAAAAAAGTAGTCCTGCAGCAATGAATGGAAAGGCTACTGCTCCGATGTATTTTAAGACAGGATCAAAGATGAAGCGCGTTAAATACATTAAATAGATTAATAGAAAAACTAATATAAACGCTACTAGCGTTTGAAACCAACGCTTACTAAACATGAACATCACACTTTCTTTCTTTATAAGGTAATCATATAATATTAAAGACCATTCCGCATTAATGAAATCTATAAATATAATTGTTTCCTAAAAATAAGAAGAATAAACTAGAATGACTGTCCATTAGATTATTAAAACTTTTTATGATAAAATTTGGTCATAATAAATACTGGGGGATAACTCTGATGATGAATTGGAAGTCAGCGTATGAAAAATGGAATGCTTATGAAGGTTTAGATTCACAACTGAAACAAGAGCTAGCAACATTACCATCTAATCTATTAGAAGATGCTTTTTATAAAGAACTATCATTTGGAACAGGCGGAATGCGCGGTGTACTCGGCGTAGGAACAAACCGAATGAATATATATACGATAAGAAAAGCAGTCTACGGATTAGCTAAATATCTGCTAAATAATTCTGTTAATGTGAAAGACCGTGGTGTCGTTGTAGCGTATGATTCTCGATATATGTCCTATGAATTCGCTGTTGAGGCGGCAAAAACGTTAGGTATGTTTGGAATTAGGACGTACATTTTTAAATCGCTAAGACCAACACCACTCTTATCGTTTGCGGTACGATTTTTAGGAACGGCTGCAGGAATTATGATTACCGCAAGCCATAATCCACCTGAATATAATGGCTTCAAAGTGTATAACGAAGACGGTGGACAAATGGTTCCAGATGAGGCGAATAAAATTATTAAAGCCATTCAACAGATCGATAATGAGCTAGAGATTCCTGTTTTAGAACAAGATGAAGTGGAGAAAAAAGAATTACTCGTCTGGCTGAGCGATGAAGTCGATAATGCTTATTTAGAAAACCTAAAACAAATTTCCAAGCTTCCAGATGAAGAAATACAAGAAGAAAAGGATGTTAATATCGTTTTCACCCCTTTACATGGGACAGCTTATCATCTAGTTACTAACGGGTTGGAACAGTTAAATTTTACAAAGGTCTCTGTCGTAGAGGAACAAGTGAAGCCTGATCCTGAATTTTCTACTGTAGAATCTCCTAACCCAGAGGAGCACCAAGCATTTACGATGGCGATTGAACTAGGGAAAAAGGTGGATGCTGATATTTTATTAGGTACTGACCCGGATGCAGACCGATTAGGCGTAGCAGTTAAAAATGACATGGGTGATTATACCGTATTAACCGGTAATCAACTAGGAGCGCTTTTAATTGATTACATTTTATTCCATACGAATAAAGTACTCCTTCCTAATGCTCGTGTTTTAAAAACGATTGTTACTTCTGAGTTAGGGCAAGCGGTAGCTACATCGTACGGGGTAGAAACGATAAATACTCTGACTGGTTTTAAATATATTAGTGAAAAGATTCATCAATTTGATTCAACAGGTGAAGCGTTTGCGTTTGGCTATGAGGAAAGCTATGGCTACTTAATTAGCAGCTTTTCTCGGGACAAGGATGCTGTACAAGCCGCTGTAATGGCGAGTGAAATGGCATACTACTGGAAGAAGCAAGGTAAAACATTACTCAATGCGTTAGAAGATTTATATAAAAAGCATGGGTACTATCGTGAAGGTATGTCATCCTTGACATTAAAAGGGATAGAAGGTACGGAAAAAATAGCCCTGATTATGGATACGATCCGCAAAAATCCGTTTAAAGAAATTGCTGGATATAAAGTAGAACTGTTTGAAGATTACTTGGTGAGGGAACGTTTAATCACATCTTCGGGTAAAAAGGAAACAATCGAACTACCAGAAGAAAATGTATTGAAATTTGTGTTACAAGATAATAGCTGGGTTTGTTTAAGACCTTCAGGTACCGAGCCGAAGATTAAATGCTATTTCGGAACATGTGGTCATAGTCTTGCAGAAAGTGAAGAAACCTTAGCAGTATTAAAGGAAAAAATGAACGAAGTGATGAATGAGATTATTTCATAGTAATAATCAAGAAGCCCTTATACTACATGAGGGCTTCTTTCTATTAGTTCCCACTACTACTAGAGCTTGCAGCTGCAGTAGCTGCCACAGTTGCAATCATTACCGCTTGTTGTGCTTGCAGGATAGCTTCTAGTATGGTGCTTAGACTAGTTTCAGCTAGCCCTTTTTGTTCCGTTTTTTCATTTACAAAAAAGCTAGCTGCCATCATCAAATTCATCTCTTTATACCACTTAAAATCCTTTTGATTATTTAACTCCTCATACAAGGAAAGAACAGGTGCTACTTTATATTCCTCTTGTGGAAGTAAAGCTAGCATCCCAATAAATGGATAATACATTGGTTTTGCCCGTATTCCTGATGTTACAAACGAATCCATCACTTGAATAACGCGATTAATTAACACATTTTTAGAAGCATCTTTTTCAAGCGCTAAAATGTGACTTAAAAACTGAAGGTCATTTCCTTTACGAAATCCATGTTTGGCAAGCTCATCATAGAAGCTTTCGATATGACTGATAATATTTGATCTAGACTCGAGAGCAAGAAGCGTAGCCAATGGATAGTCACTACTTGTTGTTAAAAAGGAATGCTCTTTTTTCATTCCATCATATATTTCTTTAGTAAGCTGGATGGTTGCCTTTGAATTTTTCTGTTCATTAGTTAATAAAATCGTTGCCGCAATATAAGTAAACACGCCACTACTAAATTTTTCTTCCCGGAATAAATCGTAAAGCTGAAAGAGCTCCTCTATCTTATCCTCAGGGTTTTCAAACTTTACATCTAACATTGCAGCGGTTGTGAATCTAGAGTAAGAACGTAAAGGAGAAAAGAGACTAGCTCTACTCTGGATAGCATCAGCTAATTGGAGAAATCGATCTACATCTAATGTTTTTCCGTTAAGAACATATATAGAAGAAATGGTCATCAAAATCCGTTTGTCAGAAACTTTCCACTTCAAGTTCCTTTTTAATAGTTCAAACGTTTGTATATAATTATCCAATTTCATATTCATAGGTATGCTCCTTTTTACTTGGTTAATTTATATACGAAATACATGAATTAAAAGTTTCAGACAGACTGCTTTGTAAATTTTATGTAAATTTAAAGCGTAATTTAATAGAATATGTTACTTTAGAAAAAATAAATGTTTGGAGGTAACAATGAAGAAAAATTCGTTACTAGAGATTTTGGGAACGTCTCTAAAACTAGGTTTAACTTCGTTTGGAGGACCAATAGCACATCTAGGGTATTTTAAAAATGAATATATCGATAAGCGAAAGTGGCTTGATGATAAGACGTATGCAGATATTATTGCCTTATGCCAATTTTTACCGGGACCCGCAAGTAGTCAGGTTGGTATCTCGATTGGAATGTTACGAGGTGGATTATTAGGTGGTGTCATATCTTGGTTTGGTTTTACCATGCCATCTGTCCTTATTCTTATTCTTTTTGCATTAGCATTTCAATCCTTTTCGTTAGGTGATGCGACATTTATAACTAGTTTAAAGATTGTAGCTGTTGCCGTTGTGCTTCATGCTGTCCTTGGTATGGGAAAGACGCTTACACCAGATAAGCCTCGTATAGCTATCGCAGTTGTTGCGATGTTAATCATGCTGTTATTTCCTTCAGCAATTGTGCAAATAGCCATTATTGTTGGGGCTGCCATTATAGGTTATTTTCTATTTTCTAAAAATGCGGAGTCGAAAGTAAAAACTTTCTCCATTTCCATATCAAAAACGCAAGGTATTATATCGTTATCCTTGTTAGTAGTTTTATTAATTGGTCTGCCAATGTTAGCCCAGCTTTTGAACAATCAATATGTAAATATTTTTGATACGTTTTTCCGAGTTGGTTCGATTGTATTTGGGGGCGGACATGTTGTATTACCATTATTAGAACAAGAGGTTGTACCGGGTTTACTTTCGAGCAGTGAATTTCTTGCTGGTTATGGTATGGCTCAGGCGGTACCAGGTCCGTTATTTACATTTTCAAGCTATATTGGAACGATGACGAGTGGTCTTTTAGGTGGAATAATTGCAACGATCGCAATGTTTCTACCATCATTCCTTCTAATCATAGGTGCACTACCATTCTTAAGTGAATTACGTAAGCATAAAAGCTTTCAAGGAATTTTAACAGGAGTAAATGCTAGTGTAGTAGGAATTTTATTAGCTGCATTTTACGATCCGGTCTTTACAAGTTCTATTACAAATGCTGCAAGCTTTTCATTAGCCGCTATTTTATTTGCATTACTTTATTTCTGGAAAACTCCTGCATGGCTAATTGTCATTATTGGTGTTGTACTAGGTGAAGTTATGCATTACCTTTTCATTTAAATCGGTTATCCGTTAGAATGGACGTGAGGTGAGTTAGGATGGCAGAACATCATTTTCATTTGAAAGCGGATTGGCCAGGCGGACGTAATAGTGAAGGATATATCGATGCAGGGAATTTGAAAACCAAAATATCGATTCCTCCTGAAATGGATGGTCCAGGAGTAGGGACAAATCCTGATGAAATGCTTCTTGGTGCAGCAGCAACTTGCTATATTATTACCCTAGCTGCGATGATTGAACGGGCGAAACTGCCATTACAAGAAATGTCACTAGAATCGGAAGGCATTGTAGATGTTACAAATGGCGTATTTACCTATAAGAAAATTATCCATCGCCCGACCGTTTCCTTAACTAGAGAAGCAAGTGAAGCCAATTATGAATTATTAAAAAAACTTGTTGAAAAAGCAGAAAAGAGCTGTATGATCTCCCGAGCAATTCAAGGGAACGTGGAGCTTGAGTTACAGGCAAATATTTTATAGAAAAAAGGAGACACTACCAGTTAAAGTAGTGTCTCTTTTTAGTTACTTTTTGTCAGTCTACGCGAATTCATTCTCTTGACATCGTATTAAATGCGATGTATCTTATTAAAGTCATACTAAATTTATCGGATTAATATATTTTAGTTACGATAACCATCTAGAAAGCATATTCTATACAAAATAATAAGGGGGAATTATAAATGGATTGGATGGTCATTTTAAATATTGCTGTTTTAGTAGCAATTATCGCGTTATTAGTATACATGCAACGTAAACATGTTTCTTTTACGAAACGTGTATTTACTGGTCTAGGTCTTGGGATAGTACTTGGAGCATTACTACAATGGATTTATGGAAGTGGATCAGAAACTCTAGTTTCAACAACAGATTGGTATAGTGTTGTTGGTCGTGGATATATTAACTTCCTTATGATGATTGTTGTACCATTAGTAATGGTATCGATTATTCAAGCAATCACTAACCTAGAAAAAACAGCCCAATTAGGAAAAATGGCTGGTTGGATTGTTGGTTTACTTATTGTTACAACGATGATTGCAGCATTAGTTGGGGTAGCATCTGCTACAATCTTTGATTTAAATGCTGAAGAAATCTCTGTTGGTGAAGCTGAACAACAACGCGCTGCTTCATTAGAGGAAAGATACTCAACAGATGTTGAAGCTGTCTCTACACCACAACGTATTTTAAACTTTATTCCGTCTAATATATTCTTAGACATGACTGGTGCACGCTCAACATCCGTTATTGCAGTAGTAATATTCTCTATCTTTGTTGGGGTTGCCGTATTAGGGTTACGTAGGAAAAACCCAGAACAAGCAGAAACCTTTACGAAAATGGTTAATGCAGTTTATGGTGTTGTGATGCGTATCGTGACTTTAGTATTACGTTTAACACCATATGGTATTTTAGCTTTAATGGCAAATACAGTAGCAACTACTGATTTTGCAGGTATTTTAGAGCTTGGTAAATTTGTGTTAGCATCTTATTTAGCACTAGCAGTTATGTTTATTATTCATTTAATTTTAGTAGGGGTATTTGGTCTAAACCCATTAAATTATGTGAGAAAAGTATTACCAGTATTAAGCTTCGCCTTCACATCACGTTCTAGTGCTGGAACGATTCCGCTTAACGTTTCTGCACAGAAAAATGCTTTAGGTGTTGAAGAAGGGATTGCCAATATGTCAGCATCATTCGGAGCGACAATGGGGCAAAACGGATGTGCTGGTATTTATCCAGCAATGCTTGCGGTTATGATTGCTCCATCTGTTGGAATTGATCCATTAACATGGGAATTCTTAGTACCATTAGTATTAATCATTGGCTTTAGCTCATTTGGTATTGCTGGAGTTGGTGGTGGTGCAACATTTGCTGCACTAATCGTTCTTTCTTCTATGGGATTACCGGTTGGTCTTGCAGGTCTATTGATTTCCATTGAAGCATTTATTGACATGGGACGTACGGCTCTTAATGTTAACGGTGCAATGGTTACGGGAACATTAACATCTCGCATCCTAGGTAACTTTAAAACTGAAGTATTTAATGATAAAACTGCAATAGAAGAAGCAAAATCACTATAATTTTAACATGAACCGTTCCTGGACTTATCAGGAACGGTTATATTTTTTTTGAAATAAACTATATATACATAACATAGCAAAAATTTAATTCACCAAAATGACTTTCAACTATGACATCAATAAAGAAAGGATGATGTGTTTGAAAAGGAAAGTGATACTGTTACTATTCGCTTTCATTTTTGTGATTGGGTTACCTGTAGGCTTTTCTAGTACTAATGAATTTGAGGCTTCTTCTAATTTATTCATAGCAGAAAAAGCAAGCATAAATGAACCTTCAGAAGAAAAAATAGGTAAGTACCAAATGATTACGATTACGATTTTGGTGTTGTTAATTGGGGCAATAACTAGAGTGTGGTTTCTAGTATACAGAAAGAAGAAAATAAGGAAAGGTGGTAACTAATCCTTAGTTCCACCTCGTCCATCAGTTATTAAGCTAGATATGCTAATTTCCTGTTGTTTATTTTCTCCGTTTTCTACCCACTTTATCTTGATGAGATCATCTCGATACATTTCTTTCAAATCAGCTACCGTTAGTTGTTGATAATTAAATATAACCGATGAAATAGCTTCGGTAGAACCTTTACGGTAGCTCGCTTTCAAAGAACGAATTTGATTGTTATAGTGATCGATTGTGGTCACTAAATTAGGAATTTCTATTTCAATATTAGACATACTCCAGTTCTTTTTCACTTCTACTTGTATAGATAACTGGCGTACATCTTCAACAGTTAAATTCGGGTTATCACTAAATTGTTTGTAAGGATCAATTATCTCTTTATCCACATGAGACAATGTAGCTTCTGTTATGAATTTAGGTTCTGCCGTTACATTTATAACGAACATGACACTATAAATAATGGTTGTTAAAAGTAATATAAGGAGAAAAATTTTCCCTCTAGACATATTAGCTCCTCCAATAAAGCATTATTTGCTACTATCATACATGAAAAGAGGGAATTTTTTAATGAATTAACTTCTTAACTAAATCCATATTTTGTTTTTCACCGATTTGAAAAAAATTACGAAATGGACATCCACTAGTTTGCACGCGATCCACTACATTTTCTATCGTGAACATTTCTGGTCGTAGTTGTTCCGTTATTTCCTCCCAATAAAGCGGTGTTGCCACTGTTCCATCTAATGTTTTCCTTGTTGAATAGGGAGCAATCAAAGTTTTATCCTTTCCGTGTTGGACATAATCAATATACAGTCTTCCATTCCGTTTGTTTTTCATTCTTTCGGTCGTAAATAGCTCGGGCTGCTGACCTTCCACGGTATAGGCGATTGCTTGAGTAAACACCCCTGTATCCTCATAAGTCATGCTTCCTTCTGGTATAGGGATATGAACTTGAAGCCCTTTATTCCCGGACGTTTTTACAAACGAAATTAACTGAAGGTCATCAAGTAGCTGTTTAATAATTAATCCAGCTTTTATTGCCCAAGCAAATTCATCTTTGTTAGGTGGGTCTAAGTCAAAAACAATCTCTTTAGGATGCTTACTAGTTATATTTTGAAATGGTACATGGAATTCCAATGCACCGTGATTTGCAAACCACATTAGAGAATCAAGCGAGTCACAAATCATTAATTTCTCATCACCTTTTCCAACCCCTTTAATAAAATCTGGTGCATAGGCGGGAAGATGCTTTTGAAAAAAAGATTCTCCATGAACCCCATCTGGACATCGGATTGTAGTAAGGGCGCGATTTTCTAAAAATGGAAGCATATAAGGAGAAATCTCACGCATATAACGCAAGAAGTTCCCCTTCGTAAAGTGAACATCTGGCCAGTAATACTTATCCGTATTAGCAAAATCAATTGATTTCGGCAGCATCGCTAAATCTAATTCTAATCTTTCAATCGTACATTCCTCTGGCTTTATATCAGGAGCAATCCGGCTAAACTCAGGCTCGCGAAGCTCACCTTGGTAAATATCTAGCGTATGAATAGCGCAACTTACTGCAGGAGGTAGTTTAAAGTTTGTTCCTTGTTTATCTCCATTTGCTACAAAAAGCTTCCTAACTGTATCAAAATCAGTATCACTTAACCCATGCTTACATTTGCCAACGGAATATAGATTCTCTCCCTGGTAAACTTGCACGGAGAAATAATCATTCTTACTATCATATTCCGTTAAGAAACCGTGTATCAGCCTCCAATTTTTAATCTTATACCAGTCCTGGTGGGTCTTTCCGGCACGATATGTACTCTTTTTGCTCTTCGCAATCATACCTTCTCCTTTGTGATCAAATATAAGCTTCCATAATTCCTTTGGATCCTGAAAAGCTTCCACATAGCCAATGCGATCCCACACATCTATTTGGAAATCGCCCTTTTGAAAGAAGGAATGAAGTTCATTCTTTCGTACCTCATAAGGCCTTTGGGACAAATCTAATCCTGATACTTCTAACAGATCAAAGGCTAACAGTGTCGCGGGCCTTCTGGAAGCAGCTTTTTGAATGGAATCTTTGTTTTTTAAACGTCCACGTTTTTGAATACTAGAAAAATTGGACTGATATGGATTGTTTAATATTACAAGTTCACCGTCTAGTTTTAAGGGAAGTAGCTTTTTTAAGGAAGCTTCTTTTTCCTTGCAAAAGGATACAATTTCAGGAAATTGCGGTGTTAAATCTTTTTTATTTTTACTAATTAGCTTAATATCACCATTCTTTTCCCAATGAAGTACACAACGAAATCCGTCATATTTCACTTCATAGAGCCACTCTTTTCCCTTAGGTATATCTTTTGTTGCAATAGGCTTCATAACATCCATACGTATAACTCCCTTCCTTAATAAGATGGATGAAAAACGAGTAAAATAATCAGGCTAGGATTAAAAATCGGTAACTACGACAAACTATGGAAAAGGGAGGAATTCGAATGCATACGATGTGGAAGGGTACAATTAGTTTCGGACTTGTGAATATCCCGGTAAAAATGCATGCGGCAACGGAAAATAAAGATGTTTCGCTAAGGCAGCTCCATAAAGAATGTAAATCACCAATTAAATATGAAAAAGTATGCCCAGTTTGCGAAAAGGAAGTCGGAACTGATGATATTGTCAAAGGGTATGAATATGCAAAGAATAAATTTGTTATTTTAGACGAGGATGACCTTGCCGAATTAAAGAAAGAACAAGAGGATAAAGCAGTAGAAATTATAGATTTTGTGAAATTAGAAGATATTGATCCAATATACTTTGAGAAGAGCTATTATCTATCACCGAATGAAGGTGGGGGTAAGGCGTATGGTTTATTACGTGCAGCACTAGAGGAAAGTGGAAAAATCGGCGTAGCTAAAATGATGATTCGTTCCAAAGAGCAGCTTGCTGTTATACGTATTTATCAAAATGCTTTAGTTGTGGAAACCATCCATTACCCAGACGAGGTTAGGGATGTAAAAGAGGTTCCGAATATCCCGGAGAAAGTGGAAATTGCGAAGAAGGAATTAGATACAGCGAAAATGTTAATCGATCAATTAACAACAGAATTTGAACCGGAAAAGTATAAGGATGAATACCGAACTGCGTTACTAGATTTAATTGAAGAAAAGAAAAATACAGATCAAACGACGACCGCAAAGGACAAGCCGAAGCCGGATAATGTTACAGACTTAATGGAAGCACTCCAAGCATCTCTAGATCGAGCTAAAAAGGATAAACCAAAACCCTCACAGCCGAAGAAGCGGAAAGCCCCAGCAAAGAAAAAGGCTGCAAAATAATAAAAAAAGCCCTCACCTTTTTTATGGTTAGGGCTTTTCGTTATAGGGAGTAAATTCAGATGAGTCTAAAAGTGCCGTGATGCGCCTGTTGTTGAACAAGATGAGACCGTAAGGAGAAAAGAGGGGCCCGGGTTGGTGGCAGATGATCCCAAAAGTGGCCGTGATGCGCCTGTTGTTGAGCAAGATGAGCCCAAAAGGAGAAGAGATAAGCCCGGGTTGCCGCAGATGCGCCCATTTTTAAACAAGATGAGCTCAAAAGGAGAAAAGATAAGCCCGGGTTGCCACAGTTGAGCCCAAAAATGGTGGTGATGCGCCCATTTATGAACAAGATGTACCCAAAACCCGAAAAGATAAGCCCAAGCTGCCGCAGATGCGCCCGTTATTGAACAAGATGTGCCCTAAGAACGAAAAGATAAGCCCGAGTTGCCACAGAAGAGCCCAAAAATTCCTAATTAACATCAGTCCCCACCAAATACTTCCAATTATATACATTACATTCCATTTTCAATCTTTCATTGCCTTTACATGTCATTAACAACCCTACTAAAATTGGTCAGATAATGCGTATTATTTTTTTGCAGCGGGTAAAGGAGTATTATAGATTCTGCATGTAAAAAAAATAGTAAAGGAATGAGCACCTTGGAACGTAACGCCTTTTTTGACAATGCAAAAGTACTCTTAATCTTCTTAGTGGTGTTTGGGCATGTAATCCAGCCTTATATTGACGGATCAACGGGAATGCATACGTTGTATACGTGGATTTATACGTTTCATATGCCAGCATTTATTTTCTTATCAGGATTTTTCGCAAAAGGGTTTGGAGATAAAGGATATATTTTAAAATTAGCAAAGAAGCTTTTAATTCCATATATTATCTTTCAGTTAATCTATTCATCCTATTATTACGTTATCGGTAAATCAAATTGGTTAACCGATATGTTTTATCCACACTGGTCTTTATGGTTTTTAATCAGTTTATTTAGTTGGCATATGTTATTAATTTTGTTTAAAAGACTACCAGTGTATGCTAGTTTACTAGTCGCTATATTACTAGGGATAACTGTAGGATATTTAGCAGCAATTGGGCATTCATTTAGTTTATCCAGGACATTTGTATTCTTCCCATTTTTCTTATTGGGATATTGGCTAAAAGAAGAGCATATTTTACTGTTGAAACGTCGCAGTGCGAAAGTTCTATCTGTCGTAGTTATGGTGACTATCGCTATTTGTATATATTTTGCCCCTGAAATTAATACAGGTTGGTTACTCGCCTCTAAATCGTATTTTGATCTTGGTATGCAAGAGTTTGGTGGGGTAGCGAGACTACTTGTTTACTTGACATCAACATTAATGGCAGCTAGTGTCCTTGCATGGGTACCATTTAAGCGAAATAGTATGACGAAGCTAGGGGAAAGAACGTTATATGTCTATCTCTTACATGGCTTTCTCGTTCAATACTTCCGAGCATATGATGTATTTGAAGTAAATAATGTACTAGATGTGATCGGGCTTGCGGGGGTTTCCATGCTTATTGTATTAGGACTATCAAGTAAACCAGTTCTAACCATGAGTCAGCCATTAATAGAATGTAAAATGACAAATATGAAAAAAATGGTTAAAAGTTATAGAACCTATGAAACTTTTTCGAGATAATATACGTATATATATGTAGCCCCCCTTTTTCTAGGAAATATAAAAAGAGCCAAACCTTCTTCATTAAAAGTAGGTTTGGCTCTTTGGTTTAAACAGCCGTTTGTATTAAAAAATAATATGAGCAAACAATACGATAACTGGTAATGTGATAATCGTACGTAGTAAGAAAATAAAGACTAAGTCTTTAAAAGAAACGGGAACTTTTGAACCTAGTAATAGTCCCCCAACCTCAGACATGTAAATAAGCTGGGTCACTGATAAGGCAGCGATAATAAATCTTGTTATTTCTGCTTCAATCGATGCTCCAATCACAGCAGGTAAGAACATGTCTGCAAAACCAATTAGAATGGTTTGTGACGCTTCCTGTGCAAAAGGTACTTGCATCAGCTCTAATATCGGAATAAATGGTGTACCTAGCCATTGAAAAACAGGCGTGTACTCCGCAATAATAAGTGCTACAATACCAAACGCCATTACAACAGGCGCAACACCCATCCACATATCTAAAACATTCTGAGATCCTTCTTTTACAAACTGATAAAAACTTGATTCCTTTTTCGCCCGACCAATCGCTTTCTCATAACCAAAGGTAAATGAATTATGCCCCTCTGGAATTTTTTCCTCTATTCCAGTAGCTCGTTCATTTACGTACGTATCTGATTTTCTAGATAATGGCGGAATTCTAGGCATAATTAGTGCTGCCACAAGTCCTGCAATCAGTACAGTAATATAGAATGGTAAAAACATATGGCTAAGTCCGACCTCAGCAATGACAACTAATGAAAAGGTAATTGAAACAATGGAGAAGGTCGTACCAATTACAGCAGCCTCACGCTTCGTATAATAGCCATCCTCATACTGTTTACTAGTCAGTAATACTCCAATCGTACCATCACCAATCCATGATGCTAAAGCATCAATAGAAGAACGTCCTGGTAACTTAAATAATGGGCGCATAATTTTCGTTGTTAGCGTACCGAATAACTCCATCAGTCCAAAGTTCATTAACAGCGGAAGAAAAATACCCGCAAACAAAAATACAGCAAATAACACATGTAATAAACTATCTAATAATAGCTGACCTGTATTTTCGCCATGAATAGCCTCTGGTCCAATTCGGAAATAAACCATTATTGCAAATACAGCAGCAAGTACTCTCGTAATGGTCCAAAACCAATTAACGAAAAGTAATTTCTGGAAAAATGGTGTTTTAGCCATCTTCTCATTACCGAGGGCTCGAGCGAGAATAGTTAAAAGTGCTGTTATTGTAATAATGATCATCATGATTAGGGACAATTGGTCTTGAAGTTGATCTTGTACCCAATTCGCTAAAATAGCAATCGGAATCGTGAAGCCATCTTCGGTTTTCATCGGAGTAATAAATAGAAGTATTCCTATTATGGAAGGGATGATAAATTTTAAATGCTCCCCAATAGAGTAAGATTTTCTCATGATAAACCACCTTATGTGTATTTTTATTAGTATATTATTATAGGTATTTTTTAAATCACTTTTATTAGTATAAATACTGTATATATATTTGTCAAAATGTATTTTTATTAAAATGCTAGATTTATAGCAGTAGAACAACAAATGATGAAAGTAATAGGTGTAAATCCTATGGATTTATGTAATAATTTGTTGCTATTTATCGGCGGGGTAGTAATAAATAACTAATTCATCAAATACATGTTGAGTATATATTCAAAAAATTGTAATATATAGTTAATAGGTATAACAGAGGGGGAAGGGTAGCGTATGAAAAACTACTTGCAAATGCACAAGGACATAGAAGTTAAATTAGATCGTAGGCTAACAAATGATGAAGTTCAATTTTTGCAATGGGTTTTTAGTCGCTATTTAGAGGAGAATAAAGATCAAAGTGCTTAAAAATGTTATATCCCCATAGAAAAACGGTTAAGTCTTGAATCATCAAGGCTTTTTTAATTTGTATGTAAAGTCTATTTTTCTTTAAGAAGGTAATACTTTTCGGTATGATATAGAAGGATGATTTTAAGAGAAGAGAGGTGTCGCAAGTGGCAGTTAGTGACGAGCGGATTTTGCAAAAAATGATGGCTGAACTAAAAGAAGCAAATAATAATCTGCATAACCAGAACGAAATGCTTAAACATATTGAAAACATCCGTTTATTATGTGATTTGTTTATACCAGAAGGTGAAGATTCACCACCAGTACAAACTTTAAATAAACCAGAAATTAATGAGGCGGAATTAAAAGCGATGGTTGGGGAGACGGGTAAATCGATCTCCACTTCTCAACAAAAGTTTAAGAAATCGATAGAGCTTGATGATGAAGGTAACGGAGATTCTATTTTTGATTTTTAAGGGAGCGAGAGTATATGAAGATTTTTTTACTAATAGGTGTGATTAATGGTTTTCTAGCTGTAGCCCTCGGGGCATTCGGTGCACATGGTTTAGAAGGCAGAATAACAGAAAAACAATTAGGGACGTGGGAAAAGGCTGTTAATTATCAAATGTTCCACACTATGGCATTGTTAGTAACAGGATTAATCGGAATGAAAATCCAAACCGGAAGTCTCTCTTGGGCTGGGTGGTTATTCTTAATAGGGATTGTCCTATTCTCAGGTAGTCTATATATTTATTCTACTACCGGAATCAAGACGTTTGCGATGATTACCCCTCTTGGTGGGATTGCCTTTTTAATCGCTTGGATTATACTTGGATATACTATAGTTAAATTTCTATAGGAAAATTAATAAAAACGTAGCAAATAAAAACAGCATGGCAGATCTCAGCATTTGTTTGATGCCATGGGTTTGATGACGCATTTTCATCGCAATTAGCCCATCGAAGATAAGACTTACTGCAACTAGATATAGACATAGAATGATGAGTAAGAATACTCCTTGGATTAATGCTATAAGTCCAAATAGTATAGCAAGTACTATTGCTACTAATTCACCCCGAATAAATTTTTCATATGGATGTCGCATGAAATCGCCTCACACTTAACATTATGTAAAAAGGATGGTACGTTAAACCATCCTTTTAGTATCCTTCATTACCTTGGAGGAAATGTTGCTAGGTTTTGGTTGCCGCCACCGTATGGGTATTCATAGTTTAATTCCTCATCAAACGTAATATAATCCAAGTAAACCATCAATAATAAGTAACGCTTTCCAGTTTGTGGATCGCTAAGTATGATATGGTCTCGACCTGCAGCCTCAACCACACCTCTAAATACTTTAGAGTTCCAATCAGGATTGTTTTCAAAAGTCATGTAAACAGTCGCTACCTTACCACGATTTAAACGTAAAATGTTCTCAATAAATGATTGTTCCGATGGTAACATTCCCGGAACATCGATAAATGGCGATTGCGGTTGTTGCTGCTGCACAGGCTGTTGACCTTGTGGAATGAATTGACGATAATTAAATGCTGGGTAAAATGCTGGAGAGGATTGTGGGAAGTAGTAATACGGTTGATAACCAAAATTCGCATTTTGTTGTGAATTTCCTTGGTTGTTGTCAGTCATTTAATAAAACCTCCTAAAAATTATTTAAAAGACTATTGGATAATCAGTTGCAGACGGAAGAAGAAGCGAAGGTAGTGGATATTTCACTGATTATACCACTGAGCAGGACATTCCCCTTCAAGTCTAAAAACCATTACACATTACTTCAGGATAAAACCTTTACCCTTTAGCTTCAAAGATTCCAGGTTGTTGATATACCATATGTTAGTACTTCTTATAACTACAAAATCAAGGCAATCTGCCATAACTCGATTTACTCCTACGTTTCCAACCATTAGCATCTATTCAACACTATCACCTTCTACCAGTTCAAATTAGTCATGCTAATAGGTATACGTCGCTTTTGTTTAATGGTATTACTCCACACGTACACCTCATCTTTATCCAAGGTCTACTATGATTATATGTATGTATAGGCGGAAAGTGATATGCCTAGAGAAAATAATTAGGAAAAAATTGTAGGGGAAGATATTGTTTACATAATATGACTAAGGGTAACTAGTAACTTGAAAAGTTCCTAGAACGGTTGAAATTTTGCTATTTCGGTTGATGATTTTCCCAAAAAGTGGATTGTCTCAGAATCTTAGTTGATGTTCCAACCATTTCAGTTGAAGCTCACTCTAAAACAACTGATACCTTCAAACTAACCGGCTTTACTCCGAAGAATATCCGACAAAACCTCACTATTTTTGCATTCACTTGAAATTTTGCACAAAAAAAGACTTCCTGTCGAAACAGAAAGTCTCCAATGTTCGATTTAAACTTCCAAGAATTTAGTAATTTCTTCTTTCTTAAATATATTGCCGACGAAGAACTCACCGAATTCACCATAGCGGGAACTTACTTCATCAAAACGCATTTCATACACGATTTTTTTGAATTGAAGTGGCTCATGTGCGAATAATGTAACGCCCCATTCCCAGTCATCTAGACCGATAGAACCCGTTATGATTTGTTTTACTTTACCAGCATATTTACGTCCTGTTTTGCTGTGCTCATAAAGCAATTTACCACGTACATCTTTTTCTAATGTATACCAGTTTTCTTCACCTACACGACGTCTATCCATTGGATAGAAACAAGCATGCTCCCATTTTGGTAAAATAGGTTTTAAGCGTGCTTGGGTTTCTGGTAATGTTTCTGGATCAATACCGTCTTTTGCAGGGCGATATTTAGACAGCTCGACAACGGAAACATAAGAATGTGCTGGAGTAAGGTACTCACCAAATTTAGATTTATTTAACTCTGTTTCGATTTCGTTTAATTCTTCCATAGTAGGACGTAGGAACATAAACATTAAATCTGCTTTTTGACCTACAATTTTATACATAGCATGAGAGCCATTTTTAGCTTCTTCAACAGCATCCCATTTTGCAATTAATGCTTCAAAGCTTTCTATCGCTTCTTTTTTATCTTCTGGAGTTGCAGTTTTCCAGTAAGTCCAATCTATTGTGCGGAAATCATGTAGGCTATACCAACCATCCATTGTTTCGACAGCTTCTACCATATGTATCTCTCCTTAAAAGTATTATCATAATCATAAGTTTACTATATCACAAATGAATCTCATAATCATGGAAGAGACATTTTGTTGAAGTGATATAAAAACCCCGATATATCAACGTTTATAGGTGTTTTCGGCCCGTTTGTCACGATATTGTCGATTTCTTCCGATGTGTCATTGCTTTTCATTCGAGTAGTATTTGTACTATGATGATAATGGTCTAGACATCGAGATATGTGCAACATTTCCTGCTAGTTGATACATATTAAGTACATACAACAATTGGAGGTAATAATATGAACTTATTTGATGAAGTAAAATCACAAGTAAATGGTAAAAATAAATCGATCGTATTTCCGGAAGGGTTAGACGAACGAGTTTTAACTGCTGCTAGTAAGCTTGGAGCGGAAGGAATTCTTGAGCCCATTGTAGTTGGCGATAAAGAAGCTGTTCAGAAAAAAGCGGATGAACTCAATCTAGACTTAGGCTCAACTACGGTTCTTGACCCAAACAACTATGAAAAATTTGATGAAATGGTTCAAGCATTTGTAGAACGTCGTAAAGGAAAAGCATCAGAGGAAGATGCTCGTAACTTGTTGTTAGACGAAAACTACTTTGGCACAATGTTAGTGTATTTGAATGAAGCAGACGGGCTTGTAAGTGGAGCGGCTCATTCAACTGCAGATACTGTACGCCCAGCGCTACAAATTATCAAAACAAAAGAAGGCGTGAAGAAAACGTCGGGTGTCTTTATCATGGTACGTGGTGATGAAAAATATGTGTTTGCAGATTGCGCGATTAATATTGCACCAGACAGTAATGATTTAGCAGAGATTGCAGTTGAATCAGCTACTACAGCAAAACTATTTGGAGTTGATCCAAAGGTAGCCATGCTAAGCTTTTCTACTAAAGGTTCTGCTAAATCACTTGAAACAGAAAAAGTAGTGGAAGCATTACAGATTGCCAAAGAAAAAGATTCATCTCTTGTCATTGATGGGGAATTCCAATTTGATGCAGCGTTTGTTCCAAGTGTAGCGGCTAAAAAGGCTCCAGATGCTGTCATTCAGGGTGATGCGAATGTATTTGTTTTCCCAAGCCTTGAAGCTGGAAACATCGGATATAAAATTGCCCAACGTCTAGGTGGATTCGAAGCGGTTGGTCCGATTTTACAAGGATTAAATAAACCGGTTAATGATTTATCTCGTGGATGTAGTGCGGAAGATGTTTATAATTTAGCATTGATTACGGCTGCTCAAGCATTGTAATCAATAGTGGTCTGCAATAGAAAAATCTGTTGCAGGCTTTTTTTATGCTATACTAGTTCAAAATATTTAGAAAGGGGGAAGGGAGATGGACAAGCATTTATTCCTATTTGGTGGCGGGTCACCTTTTACTGAAAGATTTGCCAAGAAATTTGTAGATTTAAGTTCAGGTGGTCAAGTGGCGATTCTTTTCTTAGATGGTGGAGAACCAATCGTCCATCGATATACGGACCGGTTAGAAGAGTTAGGGCAAGAAGACTTTTCCTACATACCTATGCCTTCTACATCAGTGGAGAACACTATTAACATAATAAATAGTTGTACAGGTCTTATTATTTGTGGGGGTGAATCTGCTAAATATGCAGAATGTATTGTTGATACAAAGATAGCCGATGCGGTGCGTGATGTTTTTGCGAAAGGTATACCAATTGCAGGTTTTTCTGCTGGGGCGCTTATTAGCACAGAAATATGTGTCATTTCTGCTCGAGATGGAGGTTGGGAACACTATCTGAAGCGAAATGGACTAGGTTTACTAAAGGACACATTAATTGCGGTACATTTCTCAGAGTGGAATGAAGAAGAGCATCTTAGAAAGATTACAAGTGATATGGAAACTATCTATAACTATGGGATAGATGAGCAAACTGGGATTTATTTTAAAAATGATATCATACATGCATTTGATGGTGGCCATGTCTTCACATTGGAAAAAGGAAGCTTAATCCAGTTACATTAAGCTTCCTTTAGCATTTCTATGATTTTCTCATTTCTTTTCACCATCTGTTCCAAACGCTTTTCAAACTCATGAATCTCGTCATCAGAAAACGCCATCTCAACAACTTCACCTAATTCTAGTAACGTAGCTTTAACTCGTTGTTTCATGTCCTTTACTGAAAGCGGATATCCGGTCAAACTTGATAATGAACCCATTACTTCTGGATTTACATTCGGATAAGTAAATTTTGTTTCTTCACCTTTTATACTAACATTATAAAATTCCCGTATGAGAGAAGCACGCTCATGGCTATTCCCTTCAATATCAAGATAAATTTGAATAGCTGCCCCATCACGAACTCTACGCTGGGAAATACCTGCAAATTTTTTCCCGCCAATGCTTAAATCATAGTCTCCAGGACAGTAAGATTCCACAATTTCATATGCTTCAATTTCTTCTGTAACGTCTTTCAACATATATTGCACAAAACGAACCATTGCCTCGTAGCATTCATGAATCGATAAATGCTTAACACCCGGAAGTACGAGCGAAAGATTTAATACCCCTTCATCTAATGCAACCGCAAGCCCTCCGGAATTCCGGACGATAACGTGATAACCGTGACTAGCTAATAGCCTAACCCCATCTTCTACATAGGGAAGACGAGCATCTGGAATACCAAGTACAATGGTTTTTGGATGCACCCAAAGCCGCATAGTTGGTGGAGACTTATCTAAACTAACAGAAGTTGCAAGTGCATCATCGATTGCAAATGCGGTTAAGGCTGTATTCGACACGTTATGAAAAATATTTTCTTTCGTATGGTCAATGTAGCGAAATGTCGTATGATGTATGATTTCCTGCCATTTTTTCATTTTGTTCTCCTTTGCTATTTCAGAAAAATGTCTTTTTTCGCCTGAATATCTATTATATAATGATAACAAAATCGTCGAATAGAAACGAGTTGAAACATTGTGGCCTACAAAGATGAAAAGCTTCATGAGGAAAAGGTGTTTAAAGATCCGGTACATAGATATGTCCATGTTCGTGACCGCGTCATTTGGGATCTGATTGCAACACCTGAATTCCAACGCCTCCGTCGAATAAAGCAATTAGGAACCACGAATATTACATTCCATGGGGCAGAGCATAGCCGTTTTAACCACTCTTTAGGTGTATATGAAATTGTCCGCCGTATTATCGAAAATTTCCAAAATAGACCACATTGGAATAATGAAGACCGATTACTATGTATGTCTGCAGCATTACTACATGACTTAGGACATGGTCCATTTTCTCATTCCTTTGAAAAAGTATTTAAACTGGATCATGAATATTTTACCCAAGCTATTATTTTAGGTGATACAAGTGTAAATAAAATTTTAGAACGCGTGAGTCCTGGTTTTGCGCAAGAAGTGGCAGATGTCATCGCAAAAACCCATTCTAACAAACTAGTAGTTAGCTTGATTTCCAGTCAGATAGATGCGGACAGAATGGATTACTTACAACGTGATGCATATTTTACCGGGGTTAGCTACGGTCATTTCGATATGGAGCGTATTCTACGTGTGATGCGTCCGATGGAAGACCAGGTCGTCATTAAATCTTCTGGGATGCACGCGGTGGAAGATTACATCATGAGCCGTTATCAAATGTACTGGCAAGTATATTTCCACCCGGTAACGAGAAGTGCAGAGGTTATCTTAACGAAAATCCTGCACCGTGCTAAACATCTCTATGAATCAGAGTATAGCTTTAAGTTACAACCGACCCATTTTTTATCGTTCTTTTCTGGAGATGTGTCTTTAAATGAATATTTAAAGTTAGATGAGTCTATCGTGCATTATTACTTCCAGCTATGGCAAGAGGAAGATGATGAGATATTACGTGATTTATGTGAGCGATTTATGAATAGACGTTTATTTAAGTATGTGGAATTTAATCCAAACAAACAGTTTAACGATATACTTCGCCTAATTGAGTTGTTTAAAGGAGCGGGGATTGACCCTGATTATTATCTTGTAGTGGATTCTTCTTCCGACTTACCGTATGACTTTTACCGTCCAGGTGAAGAAGAGGAACGACTTCCAATTCATTTACTAATGCCAAACGGCTCCTTAAAAGAGCTTTCTAGACAGTCAGATATAGTGGAATCCATCTCAGGTAAGAAACGAACTGATCATAAATTATATTTTCCGAAAGACTTTTTATACGCAATCAAAGACGAAACCATTGTACAAGAAATCACAGAAATTCTATATGGCAAGGAGATGGAATAAATGCTTGAAAATCATGCAAAATTAATGCAGTTTTTTTCCGAAGCAAAGAAGATTACAGGGAGAAAAAAGCTACAAAAAATGGTCTATATTTTACAATCATTTGGTGTTCCTTTTGAGGAAAAGTTTCAATTTCACTTCTACGGGCCATATTCAGAAGAGCTCTCTTTACGTATAGAAGAGTTGTGTAATTTAGGATTTATTCAAGAAGAAAAAGAAGTGAAAAGTAATTATTTTCAATACCATTATACGTTAACAAATGACGGGACAGCGTTTTTAAATCAATTTGGAGTGGATATGCCGAACTGTTCGGGGAGTATTGAGCTTTTGCAGGGGAAAAGCTCTCGTTTCCTTGAGCTCGTATCTACGATGCTATATTTTAAAGATTTACCAAAGAATGAAGTAGAAGAAAAAGTACATGCGGTAAAACCGAAACAAAAGTTTAGTGACGAAGAGATTGCTGATGCATGGAAGTTAATGGATGAATTAAATAAAAAGCTTCACTAAACCTATAGGAGTGAAATGGATTATCAAGCTGTGCTACAATAGTGGATAATCAGTTTCTTAGGAGGTTTGCCAATGAGCGGGGATAATAAAAATCAATTTACAATTATAAAAGATGATTCCAATGACGGGCATGGTGGCTATGGCGTAGGGGCCATTAGTCTGGAAAACATGTCATCGGTTATTGTGGATCCGAATGAAAATAAAGCCTATGTGGATATGGGGGCAATGCATGCTCGAAGTGATGTTGAACGTCGAGTGAAATTCCAACCAGATCGTACGAAGGTGCCAAATGGCCTGTTATACTGGATTGTTTGGGTAAATGTTGCCCGTAATGAGAATGGTCCATATTATGCAGGGGTAACTGGTTGTGAAATACTAGTTGACCGTCCAAATAAAATAGCCTATAAATCCATGCCAGAGCATGTGAAACATATGGAAAAGTCCCTGAAAGGACACGTTATTGTAGAACATATGGATGAAAAATCAAGACATTTATTACGCGACTTTTTAAAGGAATTCAAACCTGACTTCTGGGAGAATTCTACTGATGAGTTAAAAGAAGCATTAGAATAGGTTTAAGAGACTAGCAACTAGAATTGGTTGCTAGTCTTTTTTTATTTGGTGAAACAAATTTCTTGCATATACGTAATAAAAAGGGAAGGGGGCGATATCAATTAAGTTGATAAAAGGATTCTTCGTGGTTTGTATAGTTTTCGCATTGTTTGGATGTTCAGAAGAAACACTTGAGACTGGGTTAACGCTTGAACAACGCGTCATTAATTTACTTGAAGAAAATGATATTAACTACAAAGACATTATAGAATATGACCTAAAAGATAACTATATCTTTGTCATCTATCAACTAAATGAAATCGGAAATGCTTTAGGAGTAGCTAGTATTGAGAACACTACAGATGGACTAGAGTTGAGACATAACGCAGATGGTAGCTCTCCTGTAACGCTGATTGTGGGAGAAGAAGATGCACCTATCGTAACCTTATATCAACCTCGGGAAACATCAAATATAAAAGAAGTGAATGTATTTGGGAAGACGGCAAGGAAGGTACTGTATCATGATAATCTAATGGAAGGAGTTACTATTGAAAAGACATATTGGATTGCTTATTCCTATATTATTCCAGATTTTTTTGAAGACATTGAGATAATAGAAGAGTAGTTTTAATACGACAGAACAGAAAAGTGAACAAAATGTGTCTGAAAAATGAAACTTTTAATAAAATCTTGTACTTTGCTTCAGAAATTTGTAAACTAATTATTACATGGGCTTACTCATGTATTACTAGGACAAAAAAGAAGCCGACACCTGCAAGCTGGACACTTGCGGTTGTCGGCTTCTTTTGTTTGGCGTGTGGAATAATGGGATGAAAAGGCTTAAAGGTAAAAAACATGTGCCTGGAAGAAGGGGACATCGACCCTAAAGAGAGGAACTTCTACCTGAAGATAGAATACATTGGCCCCTTAGTTAAGAACATGAGACCAATAAAAAAGTAGATGCACCTAAGATTGGAGCACATGGGCCCATTTGTTTAGAGCATGTACCCGATAGCAAGGCACATGCTCCTAAAAGATCTAATAGATTTCCAACCCATAACATACAAGAATTCCTCATGTATAGGCAATTAGCTAATTAAAAAAACACCTCAAACCACCGTTGAAACAACCCCTTTTCCTCTACTTCCTCATGACCATGCTCCTCCTCATCCCCATAAAAGTGATCTGAGCAATGGAAGTCAGGTTCGGTGCCTTCTTCGAAAAACATGACGGTACTAGTTGGGCATTGTGGTGTAGCACGCAAACCAGTAGAAGGGTCAACTGGTACGGCGACTAGTCCTTCGGGTGCCTCGAAATGTTCTTCCGACTTTCCTTCATGTGCTTCTTCCATAAACGCAGACCAGATTTCCTTGGCATAGGAGCGTTCAGGTATCGAAGTAATCGTTCTATTGTCATCGTATCCAGTCCAGATGCCAGTAACAAGAGATGGGCTATAACCTATCATCCAGCTATCTGAATCGGTGGAACCGGTTTTTCCAGCATAAGTACGGCTCAAATCATCGGCAATGGAAGCCCCAGTTACAGACATATAGCCATTTAGTGACTCATCAAACATACCAGTCATTAGCTGGGTTAGGATAAAGGCTTTTTGTGGATCTAAGGCTAACTCTCTGTCATGATCCCGCTCATAGACTGTTCTGCCTTCTCGATCAACAATTTTTTCAATCGTATAGCCGTCTATTGAATAACCACCGTTAGCTAGCATCCCATATCCAGATACCATTTCTTCTACGGTTACTGTTGCAGTTCCTAGCGCAAGAGACGGAACGGAAGGTAGTTTACTCTTGATTCCAAATTTCCGAGCAGTGTTAACAAGAGTATCTGTCCCTAAATACATATTCGTTTTCACCGCATAAATATTATCAGACAGAGCGATAGCTTGTGCTAACGTAATTGGCTCGTCTGCATAATAGCCATTAAAATTACTCGGTTGATATACTTTTCCATTGCCAATTTCAAAGGTAGTCGGCTTACTCATAAGCATGGTTGTTGCGGTGTAGCCATTTTGCAAAGCAGCATAATAAAGAAATGGCTTAAAGGCTGAGCCAGGCATTCGTTTTGCTTGGATTGCTCGGTTAAAAGGGCTCTTTGCATAGTCCCGCCCTCCAACTAAAGCACGGATAGCACCGTTTTTCGGATCGATCGCCACAGCTCCAACTTCCATGTCACTTGAATCAGCAATCGTCTTCGATACACTTTCCTCTAATTCTTTTTGTAGCTTACTATCTAATGTCGTATAAATTTCATACCCACCAGAGCGAATAGATTCTTGGTCAAGTTCTAACCGATTCATAGCTTCTGATAGGACGGTGTCTTGAAAGTATGGGCCAACACTTAACTGTTCTCTATCTTTCGGATCAGCATAGGTGAGGTGCTCCCTGCTGGCTAAGAAATACTCTTCATCTGTAATGACATCTTTTTCGTGCATGATAGTTAAGATATGCTGTTGACGATTCCGAGCACGTTCTAAATCGTTCTGTGGAGAATAATAAGTCGGTCCCTTAGGAATACCGGCAAGCATGGCAGCTTCTGCAATTGTTAGTTCATCAGCGCTTTTATTGAAGAAATGGTTACTAGCTGCCTCAATCCCATAAGCACCATGACCGTAGTAAACGGTATTCAAATAGCCTGCCAAAATTTCTTCCTTGGAGTAAAACATTTCTAGCCTTATTGCGTAAAAGGCTTCTTTCAGTTTCCTTGTCCATGTCTTTTCATGAGACAGAAATAGGTTCCGTGCATATTGTTGGGTAAGTGTGCTGGCTCCCTCTTTCAAGGACATCGTTTTGATATCTTTTAATATAGCGCCAATAATCCGTTTTATATCAAAGCCGTTATGCTTATAGAAACGTTGGTCTTCAATCATCAAGGTCGCTTCTACTATATTAGGAGACATTTTCTCAAGTCCAACCCAATGGCGATTTTCTACTCCGTGCTCCTCACCAATGACTTCACCACTAACACTGTAATAGGTCGTTTTTTGATCATTTAACAAGTTAGGTGGACCAAGTAAAAGGGCGAAAAGGTAAATGAGTAGCAATCCAGATATACAAAATAATGTCATACCAAATACCATTTTTAGTAAAAGCCGTTTGATTTTCTTAGATAGAATAGTTTTCTCCATGTGCGAATCTCCAATTGATTTGTCGTATATTGTCATTTAATATCATTATGGGAAAAGTAAAGAGGAAATAAACTTCAAATTATATATATTGAAATATGCTTTAGATTGTCGCTATAATAGTACAATATGAGCAAATAGTAGGGGCGACGAAATGAAAAAAGAAGTGATCATTCATTTACATACTGTAATTGAAGATAACGGATTAGAGGAAGCAAGTACTGTGAAACAGAAGGGTAACTATTTTCAAAAGAATAATATGGATGTTATTGCTTTTGAAGAAGAGCTGGAAGGTAATCAATTGATTAAAAGTATGATTACTATCCAGCCAGGGAAGGTGAATATTAAGCGGTCCGGAGTTGTTTCGATGAATCAGCAATTTCTTTCAGAAAAAGTGACCGAGAATGTTTACTCCCATCCACATGGTCATATTCATATGGAAACTTTTACAAAATCGATCGATTATCAAAGACCGGTTGAAAAACAAGAAGGTCATTTAAAAGTAGAATATACAGTAAAACTGAACGGACAAGATGAACGTAATCATACACTTACGCTTAAAATTAACGAGGAGGATAAATAATGAACGTCTTAGCACAAACAGAGAATAATTTAAAAGAGCAAATACGTGCAGCTGTAGTAAATGCAGAATTAGCACAAGAAACGGAAATTCCGGATATCATTTTAGAAAAGCCAAAGGATAAATCCCATGGTGATTTTGCAACGAATATTGCCATGCAACTGGCACGTGTTGCCAAAAAAGCTCCAAGACAAATTGCGGAGGCAATCGTGGAAAGTCTAGATGCATCAAAAGCTTCCGTTGAAAAGGTTGATATAGCAGGACCTGGCTTTATAAACTTTTTTATGAAAAATGATTTCCTGACTGATTTAATCCCTACTATTTTAGATGCGGGTGAAGAATATGGAAAAACAGAACACGGAAAAGGGACAAAGGTTCAAGTTGAATTTGTTTCGGTAAACCCTACCGGAAATCTTCACTTAGGACATGCTCGTGGAGCAGCTTATGGAGATGTGCTATGTAATGTACTAAGTGCTGCAGGATATGAAGTGGAACGTGAATATTATATTAATGATGCCGGTAATCAAATTGATAATCTAGCTCTATCGGTTAATGCTCGTTACTTACAAGCCTTAGGGCAAGATGTAGCAATGCCAGAAGATGGCTACCATGGTCAAGATATTATCGCAATTGGGAAGCAATTAGCTGAAGAACATGGGGATGAGTGGGCAAATAAATCAGAGGAAGAGCGTTTAGCTTTCTTCAAAGAATTTGGCCTAGAGCATACGCTAGGTAAAATTAAAACGGATCTTAATGATTTCGGTGTTTATTTTGATAATTGGTTCTCAGAAAGAAGCTTATATAAAAATGATGAGATTTCAGAAGTTCTCGAGAAGTTAAAAGAAGCAGGCTACATTTATGAAAAAGATGATGCAACATGGTTCCGTTCAACCGATTTCGGTGATGATAAAGATCGCGTACTAGTGAAAAATGACGGAGCATTTACGTATTTGACACCAGATATTGCATATCATCAAAATAAATTGAATCGAGGCTTTGATAAGCTAATCAACGTATGGGGTGCTGACCATCATGGGTATATCCCTAGGATGAAAGCGGCTATTCAAGCGCTTGGCTATGACCCGGAACGTTTAGACGTAAAAATTATTCAAATGGTAAATCTATTTGATGGTGGAGAAAAGCTTCGTATGAGTAAGCGGACAGGAAATGCAGTTTCACTTAGAGAATTAATGGATGAGGTTGGTGTTGACGCGGTACGCTACTTCTTTGTTGCTCGTTCTAATGATTCTCAGCTTGATTTCGATGTGGAGCTTGCTCGTTCCGAGTCAAATGATAATCCGGTTTTCTATGTACAGTATGCACATGCTCGTATTTGTACAATGCTAAAACAGGCAGAAGCGAAAGGAATTGAACTTAAACAAACGTTTGATTCATCTTTATTAACTTCTGAAAAAGAGCTTGATCTGATGAAGAAGATGGGAGAGTTCCCACAAGTAATCGTCGATGCAGCAGAAAAACATGCACCACAAAAAATAACCCAATATGTGTTTGATTTAGCATCATTACTGCACAGCTTCTATAATGCAGAAAAAGTACTAGACACAGAAAAATTAGAATTAACGAATGCAAGAATTGCTTTAATGAAAGCAGTTCGTACAACGATTGCGAATGGCCTGAAATTAATCGGTGTCAATGCGCCTGAGAAAATGTAATTAAAGTAATATGGAACGTAATACTCGCACAGAAAAATTCGCCTATGAAATTCTGTGCGAGTTTTTTATTGGTAATATGTTAATTCTTACCATCCATACAAAGTCTAATATCTTCAAAAATAGGTTGACTGAATAGTCATTCATAATTTATAGTAGTAGAAGAAATACTCTTTTTTATTTTCGGAAAAATGCAATCGCTACCATTTGGGCTCGAGAGTAATACTTGAAAAAAGAATTAATACATTAAGAAAAAGAACTAGAGACAGTCAGGAGGAGCAGCTGATGGACACATTTATATTAATTAATACGTTATTTTTTATCGCCATCACACTGTATGCATTTTACTTGTTTGGTAGAGTAATAGCAACACGGGTAGCCTATATTCGATTAGGGAAAAAGTCCGAGTTTGATGGGGATATAAAGGAAAGAGTAAAGCGAATTATCACCATAGTATTCGGACAATCCAAGCTACTTAAGGATAAAAAGTCCGGAGCCATCCACGTCATGATGTTCTATGGATTTATTTTAGTGCAATTTGGCGCAATTGATTTTATTGTAAAAGGAATATCTCCAGGAAATCACTTGCCGTTTGGCTTCTTATATCCTGGATTTACATTCTTCCAAGAAATCGTAACATTAACCATTCTTGTAGCGGTAATTTGGGCATTTTACCGTCGCTATATTGAAAAACTAGTTCGCTTAAAGCGCGGACTAAAAGCAGGATTAGTATTAATCTTCATCGGGACTTTAATGCTTTCTGTTTTACTTGGAAATGGAATGGCGATGATTTGGCACGGGGAGTCCGCAACATGGACTGAGCCTGTTGCAAGTCTTTTCGCAACAATCTTTGGATTTCTATCTCCACAAGCAGCAACCGTTATCTTCTTTGTTGCATGGTGGATTCATAACCTGACATTACTAACATTTCTAGTATATGTGCCACAGTCCAAACACGCACACCTTATTGCAGCACCAATCAACGTGTTCTTAAGTAAACGTGTACCTGGAAAATTAAAAAAGCTAGACTTCGAGATTGATGAAGATAGTGAAGAAGAAGTATCATTTGGGGTAGGGAAAGTAGAAGACTTTGAACAAATCCAAATGATAGATTTCTACGCCTGTGTAGAATGTGGTCGCTGTACAGATGTATGTCCGGCTGCTGGTACTGGAAAAATGCTCTCTCCGATGGATTTAATGATTAAAATTCGTGATCATTTAACTGAAAAAGGGGCAGCGGTTACTGGTAAATCACCTTGGGTTCCAGCTTATGCATTCTCAAGCACACAAGGCAACCAGCTAGCAAAAAGCGCTCGAAATGAAGCGGCAGCAACATTTGAAAATATTAGCTTAATCGGTGATGTCATTACGGAAGAAGAAATCAATGCTTGTACAACTTGCCGTAACTGTGAAGAAGCATGTCCAGTTATGAATGAACACGTAGATAAAATTATTGATCTACGCCGTTATTTAGTAATGACAGAAGGAAAGATGGACTCAGAAGTGCAACGTGCGGTAATGAATATTGAACGTCAAGGAAATCCTTGGGGATTATCGAAGAAAGACCGTATTAAATGGCGTGAAATCGATGAATCTGCATACATTCCAACTGTAAAAGAACTGAAAAAAGAAGGAAAAGATTTTGAATACTTATTCTGGGTTAGCTCCATGGGTTCATTTGATGCTCGTAGCCAAAAAATCGCGCTTGCTTTTGCAAAATTAATGAACCAAGCAGGAATCAGCTTTGCCATTCTTGGTAACAAAGAGGCAAACTCAGGGGATACGGCAAGACGTATTGGGAATGAATTTTTATTCCAAGAAATCGCAGAGAAGAACATTAGTGAATTTGAGAAAAATGATGTGAAGAAAATCGTAACGATTGATCCTCACGCATATAATATTTTCAAGAACGAATACCCGGACTTTGGTTTTGAGGGTGAAGTGTATCACCATACACAACTACTTTATGACCTTGTCATGGCAGGGAAATTAAAGCCGGCTAAAGCGATAAATGAAAGATTAACGTATCATGATTCTTGTTATCTAGGAAGATATAATGGTGTCTATGATCCACCAAGAGAAATTCTTCGTGCTATCCCAGGACTGGAGCTAGTGGAAATGGATCGCAACCGTGATAACGGTATGTGCTGTGGAGCTGGTGGAGGTCTTATGTGGACAGAGGAAACGACTGGTAACAGAATTAATGTAGCAAGAACCGAGCAAGCTTTAGCAGTTGAACCGACCGTTATCTCTAGTGCATGTCCATATTGCTTAACGATGCTAAGTGATGGAACAAAAGCAAAAGAGGTAGAGGAAGATATCAGCACAATGGATGTTGCAGAAATTCTTGCATTATCTGTTTTAGTGGAAGAAGAAGTAAAGACAGCCTAAGTTGAAAAGAGGGGTTCCCGAGTGTGCCCCTCTTCACTTCAAGATAGAAACTGAGCGAGCGTTCAATCGTAATAATTTAATATTTAACATATTAGGAGGAAAAAGAATGAAGAAATCTGTAATAGTTTCTGGCGCAAGAACTCCATTTGGAAAATTTGGTGGAGCATTAAAACCACTAACTGCTTCTGAGTTAGGTGGGAGAGCAATTAATGCGGCTTTAGATCGAGCAGGAGTGGACCCAAAAGAGGTAGGCGAGGTTATTATGGGGAATGTGTTGCAAGGTGGTCAAGGACAGCTTCCTTCACGCCAAGCAGCACGTGCAGCAGGATTACCGTGGGAAGTGAAGACAGAAACAATTAACAAAGTATGTGCTTCAGGACTACGCAGTGTAACGCTAGCAGATGTATTAATTCGTTTAGGTGAAGAAGACGTTGTTGTAGCTGGTGGGATGGAAAGCATGAGCAATGCACCATATTTTCTACCAGATGCACGCT
This sequence comes from Ornithinibacillus jepli, assembly GCF_047228935.1. NCBI lineage: Bacteria > Bacillati > Bacillota > Bacilli > Caryophanales > Bacillaceae > Ornithinibacillus > Ornithinibacillus jepli. The sequence goes on along the minus strand of NZ_JBFEGG010000002.1, from coordinate 62,676 downwards.
GGGGCAATCGCATGGGCGATAAACGGGTCGTCGATATGATGGTTCACGACGGATTAACATGTTCCTTTACGGGTGTACACATGGGGACATATGGAAACTCCACTGCAGATGAATTCAATTTAACACGTGAAGCGCAAGATGAATGGGCATACCGAAGCCATATGCGTGCAGTAAAAGCGATGGAAGAAGGAAAATTTGATGAAGAAATCGTGGCAGTAGAAATTCCTCAACGTAAGGGTGACCCAATTTTAGTAGAAAAAGACGAGGCACCTAGAAAAGATACGAGTGTGGAAGCATTAGCAAAACTAAGACCAGCGTTTGATAAAGACGGAACAATTACTGCTGGAAATGCACCTGGAATCAATGACGGTGCTGCAGCATTTGTTATCATGTCTGACGAAAAAGCTATAGAACTTGGTAAAAAACCTTTAGCCACTATTTTAGGTCATGCCGAAGTTGCTGTAGAAGCAAAAGACTTCCCGAAAACACCAGGAATTGTCATAAATGCATTGCTAGAAAAAACAGGTTACACGAGAGACGATATCGCCTTATATGAAATTAACGAAGCATTCTCAGCTGTATCTTTAGCAAGTAGTGTAATCGCAGACTTAGACCCAGAAAAAGTAAACGTGAACGGTGGAGCAGTTGCACTAGGCCACCCAATCGGAGCAAGCGGCTCCCGCATTATCTTAACATTAATCCATGAACTAAAACGTCGTGGAGGCGGACTTGGTATAGCAGCTATCTGTAGCGGAGGCGGCCAAGGTGATGCGATTTTAATTGAAGTAAAAGGGGAGTAAGTTTTAGCATAACGGTTGATGTCCCTGGAGAAATGTCGCATGTCCCTGAGTTAAGGTCGCATGTCGCGAGTAATCGGTCACAAGTACCGCGGGAAAGGTCGCATGTCGCGAGCCCCCGGTCACAAGTACCGCAGGAAAGGTCGCATGCCGCAAGCCCCCGGTCACATGTACCGCAGGAAAGGTCGCATGCCGCGAGCCCCTGGTCACAAGTACCGCGGAAAAGGTCGCATGTAAGAAGCCGCCGGTCACATGTACCGCGTGAAAGGGCCCATGCCGCAAGCCCCCGGTCACATGTACCACAGGAAAGGTCGCATGCCGCGAGCCCCCGGTCACATGTCCCCCAGTATAGGGCACATGCCGAAAACAATCAGTCGCATGCAAAACCAAAACGGGCACATGCAATACAATAATAGTCACATACACCAAGTCACAACAAAAAACACCCAGCCAGAAAAGCCATCCAAACGTAACAAATCTACTTTTCTGGCAACCTACAACTCTCAGGAGGTGCTAATTTAATGAAAACAATTATGGTAATTGGAGCAGGACAAATGGGATCAGGGATTGCTCAAGTCTGTGCTCAATCAGGATTTCAAGTTTATTTAAACGATATGAACGAGACGGCCTTAAATAAAGGGCTAAAAAATATTGAAAAGCTCTTAACCCGTGCGGTTGAGAAAGGTCGTATAACGGATGACCAAAAGACAGAAACGTTAGGCAGGTTAACACCGTCATCAGACCTACAAGATGCTAAAAATTGTGATCTTGTTATTGAAGCAGTAGTTGAAAATATGGATGTTAAGACAGCTGTGTTTAAGCAACTAGATGACATAACACCAGAACATACCATTCTTGCATCTAATACATCATCACTGCCTATTACCGAAATTGCAAGCGTTACCAAACGGCCGGAAAAGGTCATCGGTATGCATTTTATGAACCCGGTTCCAGTTATGAAACTAGTAGAAATCATCCGTGGACTGCAAACAAGTGATGAAACATATAAAGCAATTGAAGATCTGACATACAGCTTAAGCAAAACACCGGTTGAGGTGAATGATTTCCCTGGCTTTGTTTCTAACCGAATCCTTATGCCAATGATTAATGAAGCTATATATACCCTTTATGAAGGTGTAGCATCAGTTGAAGATATTGATACAGTGATGAAGCTTGGGATGAACCATCCGATGGGGCCACTCCAACTTGCGGATTTTATCGGACTAGATACATGTCTTTATATTATGGAAGTACTGCATGAAGGATTTGGTGACAGCAAGTACCGCCCATGCCCATTATTAAGAAAGTATGTAAAAGCAGGTTGGCTTGGGAAAAAATCTGGTAGAGGATTTTATCAGTATGACTAGCGCTACAGCTACACTTCAAAAGAAAGGGAGTAACCACATGCATTTTCATTTTACTGAAGAGCAGGAAATGATGCGTAAAATGGTTCAAGACTTTGCCCAGAAAGAAGTGTTACCAGAAATAGAAAGAATGGAAAAAGAAGAGCGTTTTCCAATAGAGCTAATTCGTAAAATGGGGGAACTAGGTATTATGGGAATCCCAATTCCAGAAGAATATCACGGGTCTGGAATGGATTACACCTCCTATATTATCGCGATTCATGAGCTGTCTAAGGTAAGTGCAGCACTAGGTGTTATTTTATCGGTGCACACTTCAGTTGGAACAAACCCGATTCTGTTCTTCGGGACAGAAGAACAGAAGCAAAAGTACGTAACGAAGCTTGCGACAGGGGAATATCTAGGTGCATTTGCCTTAACCGAACCACATGCTGGTTCAGATGCAAAAAGCCTGAAAACAACAGCAAAACTTGATGGTGATCACTATATACTAAACGGCTCTAAAGTATTCATTACAAATGGTGGAGCAGCGGATGTTTATATTACGTTTGCTCGAACAGCACCAGGTGCAAGTGGCATTAGTGCCTTTATCGTGGAAAAAGATACAGAAGGCTTCATAATCGGAAAGCAAGAAAAGAAAATGGGGCTACACGGCTCCAATACCGTCCAACTCACCTTTGAAGGTTGTCGCGTTCCGAAAAGCCAGTTGCTTGGGCTTGAAGGGGACGGATTCAAAATTGCGATGGCAAACTTAAACAAAGGTAGAGTTGGAATTGCAGCGCAAGCTCTAGGGATTGCGGAAGCGGCTTTTGAGCATGCTGCAAACTATGCAAAAGAACGAGAACAGTTTGGAAAACCGATTGCACACAATCAGGGGATATCTTTTAAGCTAGCAGACATGGCTACCAAAATTGAAGCAGCAAGACTACTAGTCTATCGTGCTGCTTCATTAATTGAACGAGATATACCGTGTGCAAAAGAAGCATCCATGGCAAAAATGTTTGCTTCAGATACCGCGATGCAAGTGGCAATAGAAGCAGTACAGATTTTTGGAGGGTATGGATATACCGAGGAGTATCCGGTAGAAAGGTTATTCCGCGATGCGAAAATCACGCAAATTTACGAAGGCACAAATGAAATACAACATATGGTTGTAGCCAATAACTTACTGAAATAGGGGGCAAGGAAGATGGATTTTCAACTAACGGAAGAACAAGAAATGCTACGAAAAATGGTACAGGATTTTGCGAAAAATGAAGTTGAACCAACAGCAGCTGAGCGTGATGAGGAAGAACGGTTTGACAGAGAAATTTTTAATAAAATGGCGGAACTAGGATTAACAGGCATTCCTTGGCCAGAGGAGTATGGCGGAATCGGTGCAGATTACGTAAGCTATGTCATCTCAGTGGAGGAGTTGTCAAGAGTATGTGCATCAACCGGGGTTACCCTGTCAGCACATCTTTCCTTAGCGAGCTGGCCGATCTATAAATACGGCAATGAAGAGCAAAAGAAAAACTTCCTATATCGGTTAGCAACAGGAGAGGCGTTAGGAGCATATGCACTATCGGAGCCTGGTGCAGGAAGTGATGTTGCATCCATGAGAACGACAGCGAGACTTGATGGTGATCATTATGTGTTAAACGGAAGCAAAGTCTGGATTACCAATGGTGGCGTGGCTGATATTTATGTTGTGTTTGCCAAAACAGATGTGGATGCCCGTCATAAGGGAATCAGTGCCTTTATCGTGGAAAAAGGAACAGACGGATTTTCATTCGGTAAAAAAGAGAAAAAGCTAGGGATTCGTTCATCACCTACGACAGAATTAATATTTGAAAACTGCCGTGTTCCAAAGGAAAACCTTCTTGGTGAAGAGGGAGAGGGTTTTAAAATTGCGATGACAACACTTGACGGTGGACGTAATGGAATTGCTGCCCAAGCGGTTGGCATAGCACAAGGTGCACTAGATGCAGCAACAAGCTATGCGAAGGAACGTGAACAGTTTGGTAAGCCAATCGCTCACAATCAAGGTATTTCGTTCAAACTAGCAGATATGGCAACCGAAATTGAAGCAGCAAGACTATTAACCTATCAAGCTGCTTGGTTAGAGTCTGTTGGTAAATCATACGGGAAAGCTTCTGCGATGTCTAAGCTTTTCGCCGGTGATGTAGCAATGAAAACAACGGTTGAAGCGGTGCAAATATTTGGTGGTTATGGTTATACAAAAGACTATCCAGTAGAGCGCTACATGCGTGATGCGAAAATTACTCAAATCTATGAAGGAACACAAGAAGTACAACGACTTGTCATTGGTAGAATGGTAACGAAATAGAAAGTGAGGTATTCGGATGCACCAGTTAGTCGAACAGATTGCAAATCAAGATATACGTGCTTTAGCAAGAGCCATTACCTTTGTAGAAAATGATTCGATAGAAAAACTACAAATCATGCAAGACGCCTATTCGATTAAGAAGAATGGGATGTATATCGGACTAACTGGTTCTCCAGGTGCCGGAAAAAGCTCACTAGTAAACCGTCTTATTTCCCAAATCAGAACTGAAGGGAAAACTGTAGCAGTGATTGCGGTTGACCCTACTAGTCCATTTAGTGGTGGATCACTTTTAGGTGACCGGGTTCGCATGAATGAGCATTTTACCGATGATGGGGTTTTTATAAGGAGTATGGCAACACGGGGAAGTCTCGGTGGCCTCGCCCGTGCAACCAAAGACGCGTTAAGACTTTGTGATGCATTTGGTTTTGATGTCATCATCGTAGAAACCGTTGGGGTAGGCCAATCTGAGCTCGATATTATGAAAATTGTGGACACTACAGCAGTTGTCTTAACCCCAAATAGTGGGGACGTCCTGCAAATCTTCAAAGCAGGAATTATGGAGATTGCGGATCTGTTTGTTATTAATAAAGCGGATTTACCAGGGGTTGGAAAGCTGAAAGCAATGCTTAGAGAGCTCATTCACATGACGAAACAAGATAGATATCAGCCTCAGATTGTGAAGACCATCACCACGGAAAACGAAGGTATAGAAGCACTTTGGGAAAAACTGAAAGAACATCATGCTTATGTGTATGCAAGTTCTGAAGGCAAAAAACGTCTTGAAGAACAGCGAAAGCTAGAAGTACTCGAACTAATCCGTGATGAAATTTGGCGTGATGTGTATCAATATGTCCAAAGCCATCCGGATTTTTCTAGTAATCTCACAAATACTGACCCGTACAATCTAGCAAGTAGCTTATATATGAAATGGAAAAAAGAAGGGAGATAGCCGTATGAAGGAGAATAAGGTTCTATCTTCTGTAAAGGACGAAGAATTAATTAAGAAAAGGCGCGATCAAATGATTAAAGGTGCCTTGAGCCTATTTAAGGAAAAAGGGTTTCACCGCACAACGACTAGAGAAATTGCCAAAGAATCAGGCTTTAGTATTGGTACCCTTTATGAATATATTCGTACGAAGGAAGATGTTTTGTATCTTGTCTGTGAATCGATTCATGGCGAAGTAAAAAAGCGTTTAGAGCAAGTAGTAGATCTAAACCAACCTTCAACAGAAAAGCTCTGTAATGTGATTACTTCTTTTTTCCGTTTAATGGATGATATGCAGGAAGAAATTCTTATTTTATATCAAGAGGTTAAATCACTAAGTAAAGAAACGAGAAGCGCTATTTTAGATAAGGAACGGGAGATGGCAGCAATGCTAGAAAAAGCCATTGTGACATGCCTTCCCGATCCATTGCCAAAACAAGATACTACACTTATCGCAAATAACATACTAATTCAAGGTCATATGTGGGGCTTCCGTAGATGGATGTTACAAAAGGAATTCACGTTAGCGGAATATATCGAAAAGCAGCTTTCGTATTCATTTGCTGCTATGGGTTTAGATATAAACCAAATAAATTGGAGGGTTGATGATGGTACAAGTAGCACCTATTAAAACAAAGCATCCTGTTCGCTTTGTTACCGCATCGAGTCTATTTGATGGCCATGATGCATCTATTAACATCATGCGTCGTATTTTACAATCAAGTGGAGCAGAGGTCATTCACCTCGGTCATAACCGTTCTGTAGAAGAGGTAGTACATGCCGCGATTCAAGAGGACGTACAAGGAATTGCGATTTCCTCTTATCAAGGTGGGCATGTAGAGTATTTTAAATATATGGTGGATCTTCTAAAAGAACTTGGAGCAGATCATATTAACGTATTTGGTGGCGGTGGAGGAGTTATTATCCCTCGTGAAATAAAGGAACTCCATCAATATGGGGTAACGAGAATCTTCTCTCCTGAAGATGGTCGTAAATTAGGTCTTCAAGGAATGATCAACTTCATGCTAGAAGAATGTGACTTTTTACCACCATTTAATTTAGAAAAGCAGATAGAGCAATTGCAAGCGGGGGATCGTCAGGCAATGGCGAGACTGATTACCTTTGTGGAGAATGAAGAAATCGAGGACTCTGTAAAGGATAAAGTATTAGAAGCTTTAAAGGAAGTATCCAATCCGAACATTCCTGTACTCGGTATTACTGGTACTGGTGGAGCTGGAAAAAGTTCGCTAACCGATGAGCTAATTCGTCGTTATTTAAACGAAATTCCAGATCGAAAAGTTGCAATCATTTCCATTGACCCGACGAAGCGGAAAACTGGTGGGGCACTATTAGGTGACCGTATTCGCATGAATGCAATTTTTACAGACCGGGTTTATATGCGCTCACTTGCTACAAGAGATTCAAGAAGTGAGTTATCAAAAGCAATTGAAGATGTGATTCAAGTCGTTCGTGCATCTGGCTATGATTTTATCGTAGTGGAAACGAGTGGAATTGGGCAAGGTGATGCTGCAATCACGGAAATTACCGATATGTCCATGTATGTGATGACCTCAGAATTCGGTGCACCAACACAGCTTGAGAAAATAGACATGATAGACTTCGCTGACTTTATTGTCATTAATAAATTTGAACAAAAAGGCTCTGAGGATGCGCTGAATCAAGTACGTAAACAATATGAACGCAGTCATATGTTATTCCACCAAGATAAGAAATTGTTCCCTGTTTTCGGAACGATTGCTAGTCAGTTCAATGATAGTGGTACAAATGCACTGTTTGCAGCATTAGTTGATAAGTTGAACGAGAAGTACGGTTGGAATGAACAAGTCGACTTTGACCGTCATACGATTTCGGAAAAGCAGAATCTAATTATAACCAATGAGCGCCGTCATTATTTACGGGAGATCGCCAATCACGTTCGGAACTATAAACAGGTAGCAAAAGAGCAAAGTGAGATTGCTAGAAAGATGTATCAAATTCATGGTGCGGTTCAATTAGTGGAAGATGAGGATGCGAAGGCAACGTTACAATCAACATATACAACGTACGAGGCTAAGCTCTCTCCAGATGCAAAAAAATTACTAGAATCTTGGGACAAAACAAAAGAAAGCTATACTGGTGATACGTATACCTATAAAGTTCGTGATAAGGAATTTACAATGGAGCTTACAACCGAATCACTTGCAGGCTTAAAAATTCCTAAGGTAGCCTTTCCAAAATATGTAGACTGGGGAGACCGTTTGCTTTGGCAGTTAAAAGAAAACGTTCCAGGAGCATTCCCTTTTACGGCTGGAGTTTTCCCTTTCAAACGTAAGGGTGAAGATCCAACACGACAATTTGCGGGTGAAGGAACACCAGAACGTACGAATCGCCGTTTCCATTACCTTTCCCGTAATGATGATGCGAAACGCTTATCTACTGCCTTTGATTCGGTAACATTATATGGTGAGGACCCGGCATATCGTCCTGATATTTATGGGAAAATAGGTGAGAGTGGTGTTAATGTTTGTACACTAGAGGATATGAAGAAGCTATATAAAGGCTTTGATTTAACCGACCCACTAACTTCCGTATCAATGACGATTAATGGTCCGGCTCCAATTATTCTTGCGATGTTCTTTAATACGGCAATTGACCAGCAAGTCGAAAAGTTTAAAGCCGATAATGGAAGAAATCCTTCTAATGAAGAATATGAAAAAATAAAAGCAGACACGTTAACCGTTGTACGTGGCACTGTCCAAGCAGACATTTTAAAAGAGGATCAAGGACAAAATACATGTATTTTCTCTACAGAATTTGCACTTCGTATGATGGGAGATATACAAGAATACTTTATCGAAAAAAATGTCCGCAACTATTACTCCGTGTCGATTTCAGGCTACCATATTGCAGAAGCTGGCGCTAATCCGATTACACAGCTAGCATTTACCCTTGCGAATGGTTTTACGTACGTAGAGTATTATTTAAGCCGCGGAATGGATATTAATAAATTTGCACCAAACTTATCCTTCTTCTTCTCAAACGGCTTAGATCCGGAGTATACGGTGATTGGTCGGGTAGCGAGAAGAATTTGGGCAATTACAATGCGTGATAAATACGGGGCAAATGAACGTAGCCAAAAGTTAAAATATCATATTCAAACATCAGGTCGTTCTTTGCACGCACAAGAAATTGATTTCAATGATATTCGTACAACTTTACAAGCACTAATTGCGATCCAAGATAATACGAACTCACTTCATACTAATGCTTATGATGAGGCTATTACAACACCGACAGAAGAATCTGTTCGCCGAGCAATGGCGATTCAAATGATTATCAATCGTGAATTCGGACTTACGAAAAATGAAAACTCGCTACAAGGATCTTTCATTGTCGATGAGTTAACCGACTTAGTAGAAGAAGCTGTTCTTCAGGAATTCGAACGGATTAATGACCGTGGTGGCGTATTAGGGGCTATGGAGCGCCAATATCAGCGAGGTAAAATTCAAGAGGAATCATTATACTATGAAGGGAAGAAACACTCAGGAGAGCTTCCTATCATTGGTGTAAACACATACCTAAACCCAAACCCACCATCAGAAGAAGAAATCGATTCCATGGAACTAGCAAGAGCAACAAAAGAAGAAAAAGAGCACCAAATTAACGAACTAAAGAAATTCCAAGACAAACACCAACACGAAGCAGAACCAGCACTTAAAAAGCTAAAACAAGTAGCCACAACCGGCGGAAACATCTTCCAAGAACTAATGGAAACCGTTAAAGTAGCCTCCCTAGGCCAAATCACCACCGCCCTATACGAAGTCGGCGGTAAGTATAGAAGAAATATGTAGGTTTAAAGTTACGTTATTTGTGATAATCCGGAAGCTGTGGGAAATGAATATAAGATTTTTAGAAAAAATAGTAGTACCACTGAGCGGCTGGAATACACGGAGACTCTCGCGGGAGAAGTGACTAGAGTGAGACCCCTGGGATGCCCCTGCGTCTGCAAGTTACGCTTCGCAGCGGGCTTCCTAGGGGCAAGGATGCAGAGAAGTTAATTCAAGAAGTAGCAGCCTGGCTCACGGGTCACCCGCAAAAAAGTGGAGTGTATTCCAGCCGCGGGCTTTATAATCCAGCTAGCCCAATATAAAAAGTTTTTCCAAATAACTTCAGGAATCAAGAAAATAAATTTGATAATTCCTACACAATTTGTTTATAATGTATCATAGCTTTTAAAAACAACATACATAACCTAATTCAACAAGAGTAATCCCTACAAAGGATTCACTTTTTATTAGAAATCGTTATATTAATGAAAAGGGAGTGCGGTATTGTGAGCTTGGATAATCTTAGCCGCGAGGAAATCACAAAAATGTCAATGCTAGAATTGGCAAAAGAAATTTTAATGGAAGAAACAAAAGCACTAGATTTTAAAGATATTTTCAACAAAATTGCTGAACTAAAAGGCTTCACTGAAAGTCAAAAAGAAGACATGCTAGCACAATTCTACACAGATCTAAACGTCGATGGCAGATTCATTACGCTAGGTGCTAATATGTGGGGATTAAAGCGTTGGTATCCATTTGAACAAATCGACGAAGACATCCATAATGAACCGAAGAAGAAGAAAAAAGCGAAGAAGAAAATTGACGATGATGATCTTGATATCGACGATGACGACTTAGATCTTGATTTAGATGACGACGATGATCTTCTAGTTGATGACGACTTTGATGACATCGATGACGAAGATGATGAAGATTTCGATGAAGATCTAGATGATGATGACTTCGATGAATTTGATGATGATGACGATGAAATAGAAGATGAGTTAGAAGATTTAAATGAGATTGCTGAAGAAGAAATAGATGAGGATTTTGACGAAGATAAATAAATTTGACTGCTTGACTTTTAGTAAGTAGGTTAGTACAATTTGTATTGGGCTCTTTAAATTTACTTATTCAAAGCGTTTCCCCTTACATGGGGAGGCGCTTTTTGTGTTTTAAACAAGCTTTTAATGGGAATCTAAAGCCTAGTGGCGGAAAAGAAGTGAAGTTGTGTTTCTTTTCTACATACTGGCAACGATTCTTGTTTTTATTTTTAAAAGCAGATTTTCATGGGTTGTTGTCATTTTAAAGGGGAAACTCATAAAATCCATTCCAACAGTTCACTGTTTATTTTATTGTTTCTGGTTCTAATAAGAAATTGTGCACACAATAAATGTAAACAGTGGTCGTACTTATTTTACTTATCATAAATAGAAAGAGGGATTAGTTGTGGCTAAGTATATTTTTGTCACAGGTGGCGTAGTGTCATCTTTAGGAAAAGGAATTACAGCAGCATCAATTGGACGTTTATTAAAGAACCGTGGTTTAAAAGTTACCATTCAAAAATTTGACCCGTATATTAACGTAGACCCAGGTACAATGAGCCCTTATCAGCATGGGGAAGTTTTTGTAACAGATGATGGTGCAGAAACGGATTTAGATTTAGGACACTATGAACGTTTTATCGATGAAAATTTAAATAAATATAGTAATATTACAACTGGTAAAGTTTATTCTAATGTTATTCGTAAAGAACGACGTGGTGATTATTTAGGTGGAACTGTTCAAGTAATTCCACATATTACGAATGAAATTAAAGACCAAGTTTTCCGTGCAAGTGAAGCAACAGGTGCAGATGTCGTTATTACGGAAATTGGTGGTACAGTTGGGGATATTGAATCTCTTCCATTTCTAGAAGCAATTCGCCAAGTGAAAAGTGATATTGGAAAGCAAAATGTTATGTACATTCATTGTACATTAGTTCCATATATTAAAGCAGCAGGAGAACTGAAGACAAAGCCTACCCAGCACAGTGTAAAAGAGCTACGTTCACTAGGAATTCAACCGGATGCAGTCGTATTACGTACAGAGCATGAAATTAGTGAAGATATGAAAGCAAAAATCGCCCTATTCTGTGACATTCGTGAAGAAGCAGTAATTGAAATGCGTGATGCTGCAAATCTATACGAAATTCCGTTAGCATTACAAAATCAACAACTAGACCAAATCGTTTGTGATCACTTTGGATTAGATGCTGGACCTGCAGACATGCGTGAATGGAAAGAACTAGTTGACCGTGTATGTAATTTAAAGAAAAAAATCGATATCGGTTTAGTTGGAAAATATGTTGAATTACAAGATGCATATATTTCAGTAGTTGAGTCATTGAAACACGCAGGATATGCTTTTGATGCTGATATACAAGTTCATTGGATTAATTCCGAAAAATTAGATGCACAGGCTATTCAAGAAAAACTATCTCAAGTTGACGGAATTATTGTTCCTGGTGGCTTTGGAGATCGGGGAATTGAAGGAAAAATCGAAGCAATTCGTTATGCCCGTGAAAATAACATTCCATTCCTAGGTATATGCTTAGGTATGCAGCTAGCTACTGTAGAATTTGCACGCAATGTACTAGGATATAGTGATGCACATTCAGCTGAAATTAATCCAAATACTACACATCCGATTATTGATTTACTTCCAGAGCAAAAAGATGTAGAAGACTTAGGAGGTACATTACGTCTAGGTTTATATCCATGTAAACTGAAGGATGGAACGAAAACGAAAGCAGCATATGATGGTGCAGAATTGATTGAAGAACGCCACCGTCATCGATATGAGTTCAATAATGAATACCGTGAAGAAATGGAAGCAAAAGGATTTATTTTCTCTGGAACGAGCCCAGATGGTCGCTTAGTAGAAACAATCGAAATTGCCAATCATCCTTGGTTTGTCGCATGTCAATTCCACCCAGAATTCAAGTCTCGTCCGACAAGACCACAAAACTTATTTAAAGGATTTATCGGGGCAGCTGTAGAGCAAAGTAACCAGTAATATACAAAAATCAACATAATAAACTAGTAAATAAGTCGCATTTCGTGCCCAAATTGGTACGATTCGCGGCTTTTTTGATATATTCAAATTAAAGTTTATGTTTTGGACAACAGGGTATATAAAAGAGGCATTTTATATTTTAATCCTTTTTACCGATATATTACCAAATAATACCATGCATTTTGTTCGTTAAAAAGAAGGGTTTGAAGTGCTTTATATCGAATAGATAAACACAGAGGGGGATTTTGTCAAAATGAGGCAAACTATATTGGTTGTAGATGACGAAATAGGGATTAGACTTTTACTAGAAGATCTATTAGAAGCTGATGGGTATAAGGTTTATACTGCGGAAAACGGTAAAGAGGCTTTAGAAATGATAGGAACTCATCCTATCGACTTAATGATGATTGATTATAAGCTGCCAATCATTGACGGAATAGAAGTGATCAAGCAATTAGAAAAAGATAAAAAAGAACTAATGATCATGTTAATGAGTGGACTAGCGGAAAATTTACCAGATGAAATTTATAAAATCCCTAATATAAAGAAGGTTTTATCCAAGCCATTTGACGTAATGGAAGTAAGGAAATACATAAATGAATTACTTGCAGATTAGTACAAATATTTGAAAATAACACTCTAACTGCTATAATCTTGCACCAAGCTAACGGACTTTGGTATTCTTATACTGAAATAACAACTAAGTTAAGGATTTTGATATATCAAAGGAGGAAGTCAAATGCCATTAGTTTCAATGACAGAAATGCTAAATAAAGCGAAAGACAATGGTTATGCAGTTGGGCAATTTAATATAAATAACTTGGAGTACATACAAGCTATTTTACAAGCAGCAGAAGAAGAGAAATCACCAGTAATTCTAGGTGTATCTGAAGGTGCTGGGAAATATATGGGCGGCTTCAAAGTAGTTGTAGCGATGGTTAAATCATTAATGGAAGAGTACGGTACTACGGTTCCTGTAGCAATTCATTTAGACCATGGTTCAAGCTTTGAGAAATGTGCCCAAGCTATCCATGCAGGATTTACTTCTGTTATGATCGATGCTTCTCATTCTCCAATTGAGCAAAACATCGAATTAACGAAAAAAGTTGTAGAACTAGCTCACATCCACGGAGTATCTGTTGAAGCAGAGGTTGGAACAGTTGGTGGAGAAGAAGACGGTGTTATCGGTGGAATTAATTATGCAGATGCCGAAGAATGTTTACGTCTTGTTAAAGAAGCAGGAATTGACTGCTTAGCACCAGCATTAGGTTCTGTTCACGGACCTTACCAAGGAGAACCAAACCTAGGATTTAAAGAAATGGAAGAAATTCTAAACTTAACACAAGTTCCATTAGTATTACATGGTGGTACTGGAATTCCTACTAAGGACATTCAAAAAGCAGTTTCTCTTGGAACAGCTAAAATTAATGTGAACACAGAGAATCAAATGGCTCAAACAAAAGCTATTCGTCAAGTGTTAAATGAAAAAACGGAACTTTATGATCCACGTAAATATTTAGGACCAGGTACAGAAGCAATTAAGCAAACGGTAATCGGTAAAATGCGAGAATTTGGATCATCTAACAAAGCTTAATAAAAAATGATTAAAAATGCCCTCTCTGTTTTGAGTTATTCTACGTATACTATATGTAGGATGAAGAATAGATTGGGCTATTCCTGTAAAAAAAGCAGTAATCACAAATTAGGGGAGGTAACATGATGAAGTTTTTTATCGACACAGCAAACATTGAAGAGATTCGATCTGCAAATGAGTTAGGTATTTTGGCTGGTGTTACAACAAACCCAAGCTTAGTCGCAAAAGAAGGGGTATCCTTCCATGATCGACTGAGAGAAATCACCAAAGAAGTAACAGAAGGTTCAGTGAGTGCAGAAGTAATTGCCGAAGATGCTGAAGGAATGATTAAAGAAGGACTAGAACTTGCCGCTATTGCACCAAACATTACAATTAAAGTGCCGATGACTCTGGAAGGATTAAAAGCTGTAAAAGCTTTTAGTGATAAAGGTATTACAACGAATGTGACCCTTATTTTTAATGCAAACCAAGCACTACTTGCTGCTAGAGCGGGGGCTACATATGTATCACCTTTCTTAGGACGCTTAGACGATATCGGTCATGACGGAATGCAATTAATTGCTACGATTTCCGAAATCTTTGACCGTCATGGTATTGAAACCGAAATTATTGCAGCTAGCATTAGACATCCATTACATGTAACGGATGCTGCACTTCACGGTGCACATATTGCAACGGTACCATATAACGTATTAAGCTCACTAGTGAAGCATCCATTAACAGATCAAGGTATTGAAAGATTTTTAGCAGATTGGAATAAAGCAAATCAATAAGCATGATTATAGACACCTAAGACAAACTAAAAGTAAGCAACTAGCTATTGTCTACTTATCGTTTCAATGAAAGAAATATGGGTATAAATAGCTGAAATGATATTTAAATAAGTGGAGGGTGTATGAAGATACACGCTCACCTCAAAAGCGGGGTTTTGACATGCAGAAAATGATAGTTGAGGGCGGTCATGTCTTAAATGGTAAAGTACGCATCAGTGGAGCAAAAAACAGCGCAGTAGCTCTCCTACCAGCAGCTATTTTAGCTGATTCGGAGGTTACAATAGAAGGACTGCCTCAAATTTCGGATGTATATACACTTGGTGATTTATTAGAAGAAATCGGAGGAAATGTACGTTGGAATGGACAAACGGTACATATCGATCCGGAGAACATGATCTCTATGCCATTACCAAATGGGAAAGTGAAGAAGCTTCGAGCATCATATTATTTCATGGGTGCGATGCTTGGTAAGTTTGGAAAAGCAGTAATTGGCTTACCAGGTGGATGTTTCTTAGGTCCTCGTCCGATTGATCAACATATTAAAGGGTTTGAAGCATTAGGTGCTGAAGTAACAAATGAACAAGGTGCAATCTATCTTCGAGCAAATGAACTAACAGGTGCCCGAATTTATTTAGATGTAGTTAGTGTAGGAGCAACCATAAATATTATGCTTGCAGCCGTTCGAGCAAAAGGTAAAACCATTATCGAAAATGCTGCAAAAGAGCCAGAGATTATTGATGTAGCAACTCTACTAACGAATATGGGTGCTAAGATTAAAGGTGTTGGTACCGATGTAATTCGTATTGAAGGTGTTTCATCGTTGCATGGTTGCAGACACACGATCATACCAGATCGAATTGAAGCAGGAACATATGCTATTGCAGCTGCTGCAGCTGGTAATGAAGTTATCCTAGATAATGTCATTCCACAGCATTTAGAATCACTACTTGCAAAACTACGTGAAATGGGAGTTACCGTAGAAGATTCAGACGACCAACTATATATAGCATCAAGGGACCCATTAAAAAGCGTGGATATTAAAACATTAGTGTATCCTGGATTTCCAACTGACTTACAACAACCGTTTACTAGTCTTTTAACAAAGGCACGTAATACAGGAGTTGTAACGGATACGATATATTCAGCAAGGCTGAAACATATAGATGAATTAAGAAGAATGAATGCGGATATTAAAGTAGAAGGTGGTTCGGTAATTGTCACTGGCCCTGTGCAACTTGAAGGAGCACGAGTTAAAGCTAGCGACCTAAGAGCAGGAGCATCGCTCGTCATTGCTGGCCTCATGGCAAATGGCCTCACCGAAATAACCGGACTAGAACACATCGACCGAGGATACGAGAACATGACTGAAAAACTAAACAACCTCGGCGCCAACGTTTGGCGAGAAGACATGTCCGAAGAAGAAATAATCCAATTCCAGAATTCTTAGGTGAGATTTATCTTTACATGTTTGATAAATAGATATTTTTTCAAGGGATTCTAGGAGAAAAAATAGATTATTGCCAATGCACTGAGCGGTCCGAATACACGGAGACTCTCCCGGGACTAGTGGCCTAGGTGAGACCCCGTTGATGCCCCTGCGTCTTCTAGTATCGCTTCGCAGTAAGCTTCCTCGGGGCAAGGCTTCAGAGAAGTTAACTCAAGTAGCAGCCTGGCTCACCAGCCCCCGCAGGAAAGCGGAAGTGTATTCGGACCGCGGGTCTGGCTAGAAATACCCTAATAAATACCTTTTGGGATGAGGTTATTTATCAAAGGGAGATGAAAACCATGGAAAGAAGCTTAACAATGGAAATCGTCCGCGTCACAGAAGCAGCAGCACTAGCTTCCGCCCGCTGGATGGGAAGAGGAAAAAAAGAAGAAGCAGACGATGCAGCAACAACCGCCATGCGCGACGTTTTTGACACCATACCAATGCGAGGAACAGTCGTCATTGGAGAAGGTGAAATGGACGAAGCACCAATGCTCTACATAGGAGAAAAGCTGGGCACAGGAACAGGACCTTTAGTAGATATTGCAGTAGATCCGCTAGAAGGCACCAATATCGTAGCAAAAGGAACCACAAATGCCCTTACCGTCATCGCAATTGGTGACCATGGCAAAGTCCTTCATGCTCCAGACATGTACATGAAAAAGATTGCAGTTGGACCAGAAGCCGTTGGTAAAATAGATATTAATGCCCCAACAATAAATAACTTAAAAGCAGTTGCAAAAGCGAAAAATAAAGATATAGAAGACCTAGTGGTTATTTTATTAGACCGTCCACGTCATCATAAGCTTATCGAAGAAATTCGCGAAGCTGGGGCGAGAATTAGACTTATTCAAGATGGTGATGTTGCAGCTGCAATCAATACAGCATTTGATGAAACAGGTATTGATTTATTTATGGGGATAGGTGGCGCTCCAGAAGGCGTTATTGCTGCCATAGCATTGAAATGTTTAGGTGGAGAAATGCAAGGTCAGCTTGTTCCACAAAATGATGAAGAAATTGCTCGTTGCCATAAGATGGGTATATCCAATATAGATAAAATATTTTATATGGATGACTTTTGTGCAGGTGATGATGCGATCTTTGCAGCAACAGGGGTAACCGATGGGGAACTACTGAAAGGCGTACAATTCAAAGGTACAAAAGCAAAAACCCAAACCGTTGTCATGCGGGCAAAAAGTGGAACCGTTCGATTCATTGACGGCGAACATAGCTTGAAGAAAAAGCCAAATTTAGTTATACAGCCTGATTAATGAAAACCTAGTTGGAAAACATTGGTAGTATGTTAATGTTTTCCAACTACCCTATTTAGGTTAGGCTAGACTGTAGGTAACATTCCTCGTAAATACCTAAATAGTCTCTTTAAAACATTCATTACGCTATCCTACTATTAGAAATTCCATTTCCGAACGTAAAAAAAGTATTGAATAATCCTATTAAAACAGTTAACATTGTAAATGTTTAAGATAAGTGTTGTTTGGTTAATATACAAAATATAAGAAAAATTAAATCTATCGCCTTCTTTACTACTAGAGAAGCCGAAAACTTCTATTCTAGCTTCTAACATTTCTTCCCTTCTAAAAAAGATTTCACATCAAAGAAGCAAAAATTTCATTTTAATACTAATCAGATAAGCCTTATCAAGTAATAAAATTCCGTTTTCAAAGATAATTTGCTGTATTTATGTGGTACATAATCAGTGACGTATCTATCAAAATAGTAAATATGTATATGAATAGGCGTGGTGAATATGGCTGAATTAACATTAAGTAAGCTACAAGAACTAACATTAAAAGAAATCTATGCACTAGCAAGAGAATATAAAGTATCTTACTATGCAAAACTAACCAAAAAAGAATTAATCTTTTCCATCTTAAAGGCGCAAGCTGAAAAAGACGGTTTCTTATTTATGGATGGTGTATTAGAAATTATTCCGTCAGAAGGATTTGGTTTCTTAAGACCGATAAATTATTCACCAAGTGCAGAGGATATTTATATCTCTGCTTCACAAATTCGTCGTTTTGATTTGCGTAACGGTGATAAAGTTTCTGGTAAAGTAAGGCCACCTAAGGAAAATGAGCGTTATTACGGATTACTTCACGTAGATGCTGTAAACGGTGAGGATCCAGATTCTTCAAAAGAACGTGTTCACTTCCCGGCACTAACTGCATTATATCCAGACCGAATCATGAAGCTTGAAACAAAATCAAACAAGCTTTCTACTAGAATTATGGACTTAATGGCTCCAGTTGGATTTGGGCAACGTGGTTTAATTGTTGCACCACCAAAAGCTGGTAAAACCATGCTTTTAAAAGAAATTGCAAATAGTATTTCCATCAATCATCCTGAAGCAAAACTAATCATTTTACTAGTTGATGAGCGACCTGAGGAAGTAACCGATATTGAACGCTCTGTACACCCTGATGTAGATGTAGTAAGCTCAACTTTCGATGAAGTACCGGAAAACCATATTAAAGTATCTGAATTAGTACTTGAACGTGCAATGCGTTTAGTTGAGCACAAGCGTGACGTTATTGTTCTGATGGATAGTATTACGCGTTTAGCACGTGCTTACAACTTAGTTATCCCACCAAGTGGTCGTACGTTATCTGGTGGTATTGACCCAGCGGCTTTCCACCGTCCAAAGCGTTTCTTTGGAGCTGCTCGTAATATTGAAGAAGGTGGGAGCTTTACTATTTTAGCAACAGCACTAGTTGATACAGGTTCTCGTATGGATGACGTTATTTACGAGGAATTCAAAGGGACCGGTAATATGGAATTACATTTAGATCGTAACCTTGCAAACCGCCGTATCTTCCCAGCTATTGATATTTTACGTTCAGGTACGCGTAAAGAAGAGCTTTTAGTCGATAAGCAACAGCTTGATAAAATGTGGGCAATTCGTAAGACGATGCAAGACTCGCCAGATTTCCTTGAGCGTTTCTTAAGAAAACTAAAAGCTTCTGAGAATAATGATGAGTTTTTACAAAAATTGGAAGAAGAAATGCAACGTAAACGTACAAGCAGATAATAAAGAATATTTTCTCTACTAAATATGACAATAGCTACTTGCAAATCGTGCCACTGATTGATATAATTTTCTAGTGAGTTTAGAAAAGGTGTATACCTAATTGTGGCTCTTAAAATAACTCTGTTTCCAAAGGATTCAGGGCAGAAGGAGTGAAAGACATGAAAGAAGGAATTCATCCTGAGTACAGAAAAGTAGTATTTCTTGATACTAGCTCAGACTTCAAATTCTTAAGCGGTTCAACTAAGTCTTCAGACGAAACAATCGAGTGGGAAGATGGTAACACATACCCATTAATTCGTGTGGAAATCAGTTCAGAATCACATCCTTTCTATACTGGTAAGCAAAAAGCTGATACAGTAGGTGGACGTGTAGATCGCTTCAAGAAGAAATATAATATGAAATAATATGGGCTTTCACTACTTTGAGTAGGAAACCTACGTGATACACATTAGGGTGAGGTTACTCATGCCGAAAGAACAGGCAAATCTATTATGCTTTGCCTGTTTTTTATTTAAATTTTTCAACATAAATGGCTAATATTCTTATAAAAACATAGAAGAAATGAAGGGAGATCCAAAAACATGTATGTTATGAAGCAAAGTGGCTGGCTAGAAGTAATCTGTGGCAGCATGTTTTCAGGTAAATCCGAAGAACTAATTCGTCGGGTAAGACGAGCAACCTACGCAAATCAAAAGATACAAGTATTCAAACCGGCAATTGATAATCGTTATGACGATGTCGCTGTCGTTTCCCACAATGGTAATTCCGTAACGGCAACCCCAGTGGATTCTTCCGAAGATATTTTAAACAAAATTCAAGACGGTGTGGAAATCGTTGGAATTGACGAAGCACAATTCTTTGATGAAGACATCATCCATGTAGCAGAACAACTTGCTGACCAAGGTATCCGTGTAATCGCTGCTGGCTTAGACAGAGACTTTCGCGGTGAACCATTCGGCCCAATGCCAGTCTTAATGGCACTTGCGGAATCTGTAACAAAACTGAATGCAATCTGTCCGCTATGCGGATCTCCCGCAAGCCGCACGCAACGCTTAATCAATGGAAAACCAGCATCCTATAACGACCCGATCATACTAGTCGGCGCATCTGAATCCTATGAACCAAGATGCCGCCACCACCATGACGTCCCGAATCGCCCAGTAAGTGCGGGGATGGAGAAGGTTTTGAATGTGACGGAAATGTAATAAGAGCATCCTAGTATAGGGTGCTTTTTTGTTTGGGATGGGAAACACCAAACCAGTTGGGGAAATCGCCGAGGATAACGAGGAAATGCCCGAATTTATACTGATTATCGCCGAACCACACCGCTATTACCCCGCAAGAACACACCACTCCACCAACCATCCCAAAAAGAATTTTGACCCAAAGCCCTGACTATACTATAATTATAATGTTAATCTGAGTGAGGTGACCGTGATGATAGATCGTTTGCAATCATTGGAAGATCGTTATAATAAATTAAATGAGTTATTAAGTGATCCAGAAGTTATTAGTGATACGAAAAAGTTGCGTGATTATTCGAAGGAGCAAGCGGGACTGGAAGATGTCGTGCAAGCTTATCGTGAATATAAAGATGTAACGGAACAATTAAAAGATGCAAAGGAAATGCTAGAAGATGATTTGGACCAAGAGATGTATGCAATGGTTAAATCCGAAATCGCAGAGCTATCCGAATCAAAAGTAGAGTTAGAAGAAAGAATGAAGATTCTCCTTTTACCGAAGGACCCGAATGATGATAAGGATGTGTTCGTGGAAATTCGTGGTGCAGCAGGAGGAGATGAGGCTGCGTTATTTGCTGGGGACCTTTACCGTATGTATAGCCGCTATGTAGAAAGCCAAGGCTGGAAAACGGAAGTAATGGAAGCTCATACGACAGGTGTCGGTGGCTATAAAGAAATCATTTTCATGGTTAAAGGGAATGGCGCTTATTCCAAGCTAAAATATGAAAATGGTGCCCACCGTGTGCAACGTGTTCCAGAAACCGAATCAGGGGGCCGTATCCATACGTCAACTGCAACTGTAGCCGTACTTCCAGAAGCAGAGGAAGTAGAAGTAGAAATTCATGAGAAAGATATTCGTGTCGATACATTTGCATCTAGTGGACCTGGAGGGCAAAGTGTTAACACGACGATGTCTGCTGTTCGTTTAACCCACTTACCTACTGGAATCGTTGTTTCTATGCAGGATGAAAAATCACAAATTAAAAACAAAGAAAAAGCGATGAAGATTCTTCGTGCCCGTGTGTATGATAAGTTTCAACAAGAAGCACAGGCAGAAATTGATGAAAACCGTAAATCGGCAGTTGGTACTGGGGACCGTTCGGAGCGTATTCGAACATATAACTTCCCGCAAAACCGTGTGACAGACCACCGTATTGGACTAACCATTCAAAAGCTTGATCAAATTTTAGAAGGTAAGCTTGATGAAGTCATTGATGCCTTAATCATGGAAGAACAAGCAAAAAAATTAGAACAAATTGGTGAATAACATGACCAAAAAACAATACGAAGTCCTTCAGTGGGCTTCTCTTTTTTTAGAAAAAAACAACCGGGAAACTCGTGTTGCGGAGTTGCTATTGCAGCACCATTTGAATGTGACGAGGACACAATACTTTGCCCAAATGCGTGACGAAGTTCCAGAGCATATCGTGGAAAAATTCGAAAAGGATATAAAAATGCATGCCGAAACAGGAGTTCCAATCCAACATTTAACTGGATATGAAATGTTTTATGGAAGAAAATTTTCCGTTAATCATCATGTTTTAATCCCGCGTCCAGAGACGGAGGAGCTCGTTCTACATGTCATAAACCATGCGCCAAAAGATAGACCGATTACCATTGTAGATGTTGGGACAGGTAGCGGAATCATTGCTATTACGTTGGCGTTGGAACTACCGAATGCGAAGGTTTATGCTATTGATATTTCAGAAGAGGCACTGATGATGGCGAAGAAAAATGCGAAAAGTTTACAAGCCGATGTCACGTTCTTAAAAGGAGATTTTTTAGAACCGTTTATCAATCAAGGCTTGCAAGCAGACATCGTAGTCTCTAATCCTCCATATATTTCTGAAGAGGAAAGAGCAGAGCTTTCAGACACCGTAGTCAACTACGACCCGGAATTAGCTCTTTTTGCAGAAGATAATGGGCTTATTGCATATAAAAAAATCGTATCTCAACTTCCTAACACGGTCGTAACCGGAGGAAGCGTCGCTTTTGAAATTGGCCATTTACAGGGTGATGCCGTTAAAGGGCTAATCAAGTGGACTTTTCCTCATAGTAGTGTATCTGTGATAAAGGATATAAACGGGAAAGATAGAATCGTTTCCGCTAAAAATCTGTCATTATAAAAACCAGTCGATCACTATTGACTGGTTTTAAAATACCATATTTACAAACGTATGTTCCTGTATTATCCTTTAAATAAGGAGGAGATTTAGCCTTGGACAATTCAATTAAACTAAGCCATTATACTAAGGAATACATAGAGGCGTTAAGCACTTTTCAATTACCTGATGAGCAATTACAATTTACAGCATTACCACGTAAATACATAGAAGTAACAGAAGGACAGCACCGGGTTGTAATTCTGAACAATTTAGTACCAGTAGGATTCTTTTTGCTACACGCAACCGAACGAGTAAAGGAGTACTCATCTAATTCAAAGGCAATGCTATTAACTTCCTTTTCTATCAATCGGGTTGAACAAGGAAAAGGCTATGCCAAACAAGCTATGTTATTACTAAAAGATTTTGTAACCACTGAATTTCCTAATTGTAATGAGATTGTATTGGCGGTTAATCACAAAAACATTGCCGCACAACAGCTATATTTAAACATTGGCTTTCAAGATACAGGGAAAAGGAAAATGGGACCAATTGGTGAGCAGTGGATTATGAGTATGAAGCTGTAATCACAATGAATGCTCTAAATAATCATCTTTGCATACCTACTCCATGTACCAATCTATAACATTATATAAAAAATACTAGATTACTAGTTTAAATATCATCGCATCTGTCCATACTGTGATTAAATCAAAAAGTGGGGGACGGATTGTGATGAAAAAATTTGTACTTATTTTAATCGTTTTAATTATAATCGCAATATCTTTACCTGTATATGGCGAGGGCAATGAGGGGAATTTTGATGATTATCAAGTAATACCGGATGATGCGATTCGCTTACGCATTTTGGCCAATAGTGATAAGGAAGCTGATCAGCAAATTAAGCGAGTTGTGCGAGATAAAGTCAATGCTCAAATAACAGAATGGGTTGCAGAAATTGAGGATATAGACAAAGCAAGAGCTTTATTAGAAAGTAGGATTCCGGAAATAAGTGAGATAGTTAAACAAACGCTAGAAGAAGAAGGAGAAGATCGTGACTTCGATGTGGAATACAATGATAGTGTAAGCTTTCCAACGAAAGTGTATGGTAATTATCTTTATCCTGCTGGTGAATATGAAGCCATTCTTATAACAATTGGGGAAGGAGAAGGAGCCAATTGGTGGTGTGTACTTTTTCCGCCCTTATGCTTTTTAGACTTTGCCAATGGAATTAGTGTCGCAGAAGCAAGTTCTGGTGGCTTTGAAGATGAAGTGGAACAAGATAGAGGGCTAAAGATTAAGTTTTTTCTATTTGAATGGCTCGGATTGTCATAAGTCATCACCTCATGCATAAAATGATAGAAAAGCGAGATTCTACTAAATATCGTTCTAAAAAATTCTATTATAGTAGGGGTGTAGGAATGAAATTATTTATCGCAAGTGATGTTCCGAAAGATAAAATGGATGAGTTTTTAAGTACGACAGATCAAGTAAACAAAGAAAGTCTATTAAAAGACGGTTATGTAGTAGAGATTGGCAATGAAATTAAAGGATGCTTTGTTTTGTCAACAGTGGAAGATGGTATGTTCTGGCTGAAACAATTGTATATTGCAAAAGAAGAGGCACAAAAACTTCCAGTTCTATTAGAAACGATTATTGTCTTAGCAAAAACAAAGGAAGCAAAAAAGGTATATGTACATAGTCACCAACCGGTTGTGGATATATTACTTGGTGCAATGCAATTTCGTCCAGATAAAGAAGTGTCTGGTATGCTGAAATTGGACCAGAGAAAAGGCAATTGGTGGGCATACGAAGTTTCTTAATGAAATTATGCACATAATCCACAAGCTCTTGTGAACAAGTTGTGAAAAAACTGTCGATAAATCAAATTCTGGTGGATTAACTGTGGATAAGGTGATTTAAATAAACGTTTGTTTAGAAAACCTGTGGATAACGACGTGGGTTTTCTTTTTTGTTTGTGGATAACATAATTTTTTGCGAATCCTTCTTCATTTAGATAAAATGGGGAAAGGAAAAGAGGTAGTATTTATGAATGATACAAAACGTTGGAACGTCATAAAAAGTAAAAATAATGAAGCGATGATAAAAGAAGCAGCACAACTTCTAATGGATGGTAACACAGTTGCCTTTCCAACAGAGACCGTTTACGGGTTAGGTGCAGATGCAACGAATGAAAAAGCAGTGGAGAAAATTTTCCAAGCAAAAGGCCGTCCGCAAGATAACCCGTTAATTGCCCATGTGGCGACAAAGGAACAATTAATCAATTTAGTGGAGGATATTCCGGACTATGTATACAGATTAATTGATCACTTTTCTCCAGGCCCTATCACATATGTGTTGAAAAGTAATGGAACGTGTGCTGAAAATGTGACCGCTGGCTTACAGACAGTGGGGGTCAGGATTCCGAGCCATCCAGTAGCCCTTTCCCTTTTGAAGAATTGTAATATACCAATTGCCGCACCTAGTGCAAATACTTCTGGTAAACCAAGCCCAACAACAGCTGACCATGTTTGGGAGGACCTTGCTGGGAAAATTGCCGGGGTTGTGGATGGTGGAGCTACAGGAGTTGGTGTTGAATCGACCGTAATTGATTGTACACAAGATATCCCCATTATCCTAAGACCGGGTGGAATATCTAAGGAAGAGTTGGAAGAGGTTGTGGAAATGGTATCATTCGATCCAGCCTTGTCTGGTGAGGATGAAAGAATAACACCAAAAGCACCGGGAATGAAGTATACACATTATGCACCAGAAGTGCCAATGTGGTTAGTTGCAGGTGGAAGTGAGAAAATACAAGATGTGTATAATGAGCTAGTGACAGGTGGTAAGCGTGTCGGAGTGCTAGCTAATCGCAATACATTAGAGAAAATGAACGTAGAGTATGCTATCTCTCTTGGTGAAACACCTGAAGATGTTGCAGCAAACCTTTACGATGGTTTACGAAAGTTTAGAAAAGCCGAAGTGGATATCATTTTATGTGATACATACCCTGAACACGGTATCGGACAAGCTATCATGAACCGATTACGTAAAGCGGCTAGTCGCTATATAGAGGAGTGACCAATTATGGTTGCTCTTTTTTTATGATTATTAGAGGGACTAGTGTATCAACCGAATACTATTTGCTATCAACTATAATCACAAAACGATCACCCCATCCAAATCAATCATAATCCCCTCAATCAAAGCATATAGTGTAAAAGCATGTCCAAGGGGGATTATTCATGGGAGAAATTATATCTATATTCATTATGGCAATTGCAATTGGGATGGATGCTTTTTCTGTTAGCCTAGGCTTGGGGATGCAGAGAATTAGATTAAAAAGAATTGCGTTTATTGGCATTGTCATTGGCCTTTTTCATATGATTATGCCATTTCTCGGAATAGTTGGGGGTCAGTTAATCTCGACCCAAACTGGGGGATGGACGACATTAGCTGGTGGCCTTTTGTTATTTGGGATCGGTGCACATATGCTTTTTTCTGCATTTAATCATGAAGAAGGAAAAGTGGTGCAAACAGCAGGACTTGGTCTAATCATATTCGCTTTAAGCGTTAGTATTGATAGTTTTTCTGTTGGATTAAGCCTTGGACTATCTGGAGTAAAAACAGTTCTCACCATTTGCTTATTCGGTGCGGCAAGCATGGTTCTCACTTGGGCGGGGATGATAATCGGAAGAAAAGTACATGGAGTATTAGGTGCTTATAGTGAAATATTAGGAGGCAGTATACTCTGTGGATTTGGATTATATATTATATTTTAAAAGCAAAACGGACCCTAAAAACTGAGGGTCCGTTCTTTAATCAATTTTATTTAAGAAATAATACTGTATCTTCCATGTCTCACTACCGTGTTAGGCATTTCATAGCCTAATATTTTTGCGGCATCCTTTGATAATTCTACTAAAACGCTATTTTCCCTTACTTGAAATACTTTTCCTTCATACTGCCCGTTTCTTCTGTCAAAAAGAACTGTATCTCCAATACTCGCTGTTTCAGTTTTCTTCATAAAATTAAACCCCTCCCAAAGGATAATACCTAAATGAGACTTCTTTATATTCTATAAAAAAATTACTATGAATATGTAGTGAAAAGTGACATGTTTAGTGTGCGTATAGATAAATATTATCTTAGGTATTAAATTTATTATGTTAATAGTAATACTATTAGTATATAATTTCCATACTTTTATATCATTTTTTGACAATTTACTCAAATTTAACTAGGTAATTTGTCATAGGTACTACCTTTCGTAATTCGAAATATTCATTTATTCTTTTTCTGTCAACTCCCTTTATTCTATGTTATATTTTAGGTAGAAACATCATCTTGCCTGGAATTGGAGGACCTTTCATGAAGATTTTGTTTGTTTGTACAGGGAATACGTGCCGTAGTCCGATGGCAGAAGCTCTATTAAAGAGTAAGCTGCCAGATGTTGAAGTAAAATCGGCAGGTATTTTTGCAGCAAAAAATCAACGTGCCAGTCAAAATGCAATCGTTGCACTTGAGAATAAAGGAATCATCTTAAATCATCAGTCTCAGCCTGTTGAAGAAAAGCTTCTAAATTGGGCAGATGTCGTGTTAACGATGACAACGGGGCACAAGCAGTCTTTAATGATGCAATTTCCGGAATTTCAGGACAAGTATTTTACATTGAAAGAATTCGTATCTGAAGCCGATAAAAAGGTATGGGACGAATTAAAATCGCTTTATGCAGATTATGAGTTAAAGCGTTCCCAATTTGTTCAACAAAATAAACAAAAAATGAGTTCTAGCCAATTAGAAGAAGAATTAAAAAGACATCTTCAACCAGATATAGAAAAAATTAATCAGCTAGAAAGTAGTTTAATTAATTATGATATATCTGATCCGTTCGGAGGGGATTTAAGCACATACCAGAAAACATTGGAAGAATTAGAGGACTACATTTCGTTATTAATTAAAAAAATATAATAATAGACAAAAAAATCTGGGGGATTACGAGATGAACAAAAAATATCGCTTTGGGCTAAGGATTAAACTTGTCCTATTTACCACTATTTTAGCAATCATAACGTACACGACTAGTGCTTTTTTCCTTTATTTTCTATATGATTACGTAACGGAATTTTGGCAAGTTTCCATGGAAGTCTACACGATAATTACGTTATCATTAGGTATTATCTGGTCAGGAATTTTAGCTTACTTAGCAGCTCGTTTTATCACGAAGCCATTAAATCGTTTAGCACAAGTTGCATCAAAAGTGGCAGATGGAAACTTGAATCAAGAAGTTGATATTCCAAAATCAGATGATGAAATCCGTGCACTTAGTACCTCATTTAACACGATGTTAACAAATTTGCAGGAAATGGTACATAATATAGATACACATTTCAAAAATACGAATGAATCTGTTATCCAGCTTCGTGAAGCTTCCAGTTTAGTGTCACAGCATTCTGAACAAATTAGTGCATCAGTAGATGATATTTCGAAAGGTGCCGAAAATTCATCAGAAGCAATTCAACAAACGGTGGAGGCAGTTGAAGAAGCATCTACGTTAGCTGAACATGTTCAAGAAAAAGCTGGTCAATCACGTGAAAAATCTATTACCATGCTTGATACATTAAATAATAGTAAGAAAGTCGTTAACCAATTAGTAGAAGGCATTCAAAAGCTGGCTAATGATCAAGAATTATCCTTGAAAGACGTGGATCATTTGAAGGAAAATGCTCTTCAGGTGGAGTCAATTATTACTATGGTAGGTGAAATTGCCGAGCAAACGAACTTACTTGCGTTAAACGCGTCCATAGAAGCGGCAAGAGCAGGAGAACATGGTAAAGGATTTGCTGTTGTTGCAGAAGAAATCCGTAAGCTAGCTGACCAAAGTGCTCAAGCGGTTCAGCGTATTTCTGAACTAATTACCGCGATCCAAGATGATGTGAATCGAGTAGTGAAGAAGATAAATGAAAATGTAGAGTTAGCGATGAAAGAAGCGGATAGTGGTGTAACGACAAATGCTTCAATTGAGCAAATGTCTGGTTCAGCTTTAGAAGTTGCAAACGAAATCGAAGCTATTTTAGAAATCGTAAACAAACAGTTAGCTTCTATTCAAGCAACTGCTTCCCAATCTCAAGAGGTTGCAGCAATTGCAGAAGAAACATCAGCAGGAGCAGAAGAAGTAAATGCTTCTATTCATGAACAAGCAGCAACTATTGTTAAAGTAGATAAATTAGTACATGATTTAGAAGAACAAGCAAAAGGGTTAAACAAACAGATCCAAAAATTTAAAGTAAACTAACACAACCTAGAAAAGGAGCTAATAGAATGAAAGTTATTATCTCAGGTGACCATGCAGGGATGACTATTCGAAATGAAGTGAAGAACTTATTAGAAGAAATGGGTATCGAATATGAGGATATCGGTTGCTCATGTGAAACATCTGTAGACTATCCTGATTATGCTCTTCCAGCCGCAGAACGTGTAGCAAATGGCGAGTTTGATCGTGGAATTCTCGTTTGTGGAACAGGAATTGGGATGTCTATTTCAGCGAATAAAGTAAAAGGAATTCGCTGTGCACTCCTTTCTGATGTATATAGTGCAAAACTAACTCGTATGCATAATGATGCCAATATGATTGCAATGGGTGAGCGTGTACTAGGTCCTGGACTTGCTAGAGAAATTACAAAAGCATGGCTAGAAACCGATTTTGAAGGTGGACGACATGAAAATCGTCTGAACAAAATTAAAGCCTACGAAGATAAAAATTTTTAATGAATGGGACGAAGGGTTTTTCCTTCGTCTCGTATTAGGTTAGGTGATATGTATGCAGGAACAACTTAAGGAAATACAACGTGATTTGCAAGCGGTTGTAGCAGAGCTAGAACAAGCAGCGTATCTTAAGAAAGACACCATGTTTGTTGTTGGCTGTTCAACGAGTGAAGTAGCAGGTCAACATATTGGAACGGCAGGTAGTGAGGATATTGCTGCTGTACTGTTTTCAGGGCTAAAAGACTTACAAAAGAAAACAGGAATCCATCTAGCGTTTCAATGCTGTGAACACTTAAACCGTGCCCTTGTCGTCGAACGGGAAACAGCGGAAAAATATCACTTAGAAGAAGTATCCGTCGTTCCAGTTCCAAAAGCAGGTGGCTCTATGGCTTCTTTTGCTTATAAACATATGGAAGCTCCGGTAGTAGTGGAACACATTAAGGCACATGCTGGTATTGATATTGGGGAAACGATGATTGGTATGCATTTAAAACATGTAGCGGTACCTATCCGACTAAAACAGCGCTACATTGGATCAGCAAGAGTAAACACTGCAAAAACCCGTCCGAAACTAATAGGCGGTGTGCGAGCAGTTTACGATGTTGTAAATGATACAAATTCTTGTACATAATACAGTCAAAACAGGGAGGATTTTACCAATGGAACATTTAAAGCAGACAGATATGGAATTATTCGAAGCAATGGAAGCAGAAAAGAAACGTCAACAAACAAAAATCGAACTGATTGCATCTGAAAACTTTGTATCTGAAGCGGTCATGGAAGCAATGGGTTCTGTTTTAACAAATAAATATGCAGAAGGATATCCAGACAAACGCTATTATGGAGGCTGTGAGCATGTTGATGTGGTAGAAAATCTAGCTCGTAACCGTGCAAAAGAATTGTTCGGTGCAGAACATGCTAACGTACAACCTCATTCTGGAGCACAAGCGAATATGGCTGTTTATTTTTCTATTCTTGAGCCAGGTGATACGGTGCTTGGAATGAACCTAAGCCATGGTGGACACTTAACACATGGTAGCCCTGTTAACTTCAGTGGTACATTGTACAATTTCGTAGACTATGGTGTTGATCAACAAACAGAACAGCTTAATTATGATGTTGTATTAGAAAAGGCAAAAGAAGTAAAGCCCAAATTAATCGTAGCAGGAGCTAGTGCCTATTCACGCACGATCGATTTTGCTAAATTCCGGGAAATTGCGGATGAGGTTGGTGCATATTTAATGGTTGATATGGCTCATATTGCAGGCCTTGTTGCAGCTGGATTACACCCAAACCCAGTACCATACGCTGATTTTGTTACAACAACAACCCATAAAACATTACGTGGACCACGTGGTGGTATGATTCTTTGTAAAGAAGAATTTGCAAAGAAAATCGATAAAGCAGTATTCCCAGGAATGCAAGGTGGACCATTAATGCACATTATCGCAGCAAAAGCGACAGCATTTAAAGAAGCACTAGCCGATGATTTTAAAGTGTACTGCAAGCAAATCATCCTTAATGCTAAAGCGCTAGGTGAAGCGTTAGTAAAAGAGGGAATCCGTGTCGTTTCAGGCGGAACAGATAACCATTTATTATTACTTGATGTAACACCACTTGGTATCACCGGTAAAGTTGCAGAACACGTGCTAGATGAGATTGGAATCACCGTTAACAAAAACACCATTCCATTCGATACAGCAAGTCCATTTGTAACAAGCGGTATCCGTATCGGAACACCAGCTGTTACTACACGTGGTTTTAAAGAAGATGAAATGCGTGAAATCGCAGCAATTATTTCAATGACATTAAAGAACCATGAAGATGAAGCCGTATTAAAAGAAGCAGCGGAACGAGTATTAGCATTAACAGAGAAGTCACCATTATATGCTTAAACGTTAGAGGATACCTTAGGGTGTCCTCTTTTTTGGGTGGTTTGGTTGGAGCTCCGGTCACATGAATATTCAGAAAGGGCGCATGTTGGGTGATAGAGGTCACATGTAAAAGAGAAAAGGTCGCATGCAAAAGGAAAAAGGGCACAAGCTGGATGAAAGTGGTCACATGTAAAAGGAAAAGGGCACAAGCTGTTGTATAGTGGTCACATGTAAAAATGAAAAAGGCACAAGCTGAGTGAAAGGTCACATGTAGAAGAGAAAGGGGCACAAGCTGAGTTATAGTGGTCACGTGTAAAAGGAAAAAGGGCACAAGCTGAGTTATAGTGGTCACATGCAAAAGGAAAAAGGGCACAAGCTGAGTTATAGTGGTCACATGCAAAAGGAAAAAGGGCACAAGCTGAGTTATAGAGGTCACATGCAAAAATGAAAAAGGCACATCCAGAACATTTCTTGTCGAACCTCAAACCAGATTCTATGACATCTTGTTAACAATTCCAACCTTTACCTTGAATAACCAACTGATTTTCAGTACAATTTTAAAGATATAATTAAAACTTGAAGGAGTGGTCGCCAAATGGGAAATGTACATGTTCTAGATCATCCGTTGATCCAACATAAATTATCATTTATTCGTGACAGAAATACAGGTACGAAGGAATTTCGTGAATTAGTGGATGAGGTTGCTATGTTAATGGCGTTTGAAATAACCCGTGATCTACCACTAGAAGAAACGACAATTGAAACGCCAGTAACAACAACAAAAACAAAAGTGTTAGCTGGTAAAAAAATTGGTTTAGTGCCGATTTTACGTGCAGGACTAGGAATGGTGGACGGAATGCTAAAATTAATTCCTGCTGCAAAGGTTGGCCATGTTGGGTTATATCGTGATCCAGAAACATTAAAGCCTGTTGAATATTACATAAAATTACCTTCTGACATTGAAGAGCGTGAACTCATTGTTATAGATCCAATGTTAGCAACTGGTGGTTCCGCAAATGATGCCATTGAATCACTTAAAAAGCGTGGAGCGAAAAACATTCGCCTAATGTGCTTAATCGCAGCCCCAGAGGGAGTGGAAGTGATTAAAGAAGCACATCCAGACGTAGATATTTATCTTGCAGCCCTTGATGAAAAATTAGATGATCATGCCTACATCGTACCAGGCCTTGGCGATGCTGGTGACCGTTTATTTGGTACAAAATAATATATAGTTGGAGTGGATACAGTTGCCAAAACGCATCAAAGTTATGACAATTTTTGGGACAAGGCCAGAAGCAATTAAAATGGCACCACTTGTTCTCGAATTGAAAAAGCGAGTTGATGAATTTGAGCCAATCGTTACAGTAACGGCTCAACATCGTGAAATGCTTGATCAAGTCTTAGAGATTTTTAACATCACACCGGATTTTGATCTGAACATTATGAAACAAAACCAGACACTTGCGCAAATAACAACTCGTGCTCTAGAAGGGCTAGACGAAGTGATGAAAAAGACAAGCCCAGATATCGTCTTAGTTCACGGTGATACGAGCACAACATTTGCTGCGTCCCTTGCAGCCTACTATAACCAAATTGCAGTCGGCCATGTGGAAGCAGGTCTTCGTACATGGAATAAGTACTCCCCATACCCCGAGGAAATGAATCGACAGCTAACGGGAGTAATGGCGGATTTACATTTTTCCCCGACGGAGAAATCTAGGCAAAACCTCCTAGATGAAAACAAACCAGAGGAAAAAATCTTTGTTACGGGTAACACGGCAATTGATGCATTAAAAACAACAGTTGATGAAAATTATCAACACCCTATCCTGGATGCCCTTAATGGTAAGCGACTTGTGCTAATGACAGCTCATCGTAGGGAGAATCAAGGGGGAAATATGCAGCAAATGTTCCGGGCAATAAAGCGCTTAGTGGAAAAACATCGAGATATTCAAGTAGTTTATCCCGTTCACTTAAATCCAGTTGTTCGCCAAACAGCAAATGAGATTTTAGGGAATGATGACCGGATTCAATTAATAGAACCACTTGATGTAGTTGATTTCCATAACTTTGCTTCGCGAGCTCATTTAATTCTAACTGACTCTGGCGGTGTTCAAGAGGAAGCACCATCTTTAGGTGTACCAGTACTAGTGTTACGTGATACGACTGAGCGACCTGAAGGGATAGAGGCAGGGACGTTAAAGCTTGCTGGAACGGATGAAGATACGATTTTTAGTCTTGCAGATGAGCTTTTATCTGACCATGAAGCCCATGACAAAATGGCTAAGGCTTCTAATCCGTATGGAGATGGGGAAGCATCACGTAGAATTGCTGATGCGATTATAGGATACTTTAATAAGTAACTCAAAAGAGACTTCCAAACGTTGGGAGTCTCTTTGTCTATCTGATGTATCAATCACCCGATTTTTACAAATGCTAACGATAAGGAGGGATTGAATGCGATATCTAGTATTAACCATTGCGCTGGTCATTTCCATCATGTTGATTCCTAATGAAAGTTTAGCAATTGATAAAGAGCAGTCTATTATTATCGAAGTAGAAGGAGATCCGCTTGAACATAAGCAGTACTTAGAAACATATCATCCGTATATTCATGTTATAGCAACTTATAACAAACTATTTAATGGCTTAGCATTACAAGGTTCTCCTGATGACCTGGAAAAAATGGGGACGTTAGATTTCGTTAAAGCCGTACATACGGTCCAAACTTACCAGACAACACAAGCTGAAAAACCATTTGAATCTATTGAGGATATCGTGAAAAACAGCCCAGAAATCGTTCTCCCTTCTACATTGAATAACACTTCATATACCGGTAAAGGAATAACGGTAGGTGTAGTAGATACCGGGATAGATTATAATCATCCAGATTTGAAGATTAATTATACTGGTGGTTATGATTTAGTAGACTTAGACGAAGATCCAATGGAAACGTTAGAAACAGAAGGGATGCCTACGAACCATGGCAGTCATGTAGCAGGCATTATAGCGGCAAATGGAAATTTAAAAGGCGTCGCTCCAAATGCAGAGATTCGCTCCTACCGAGCACTAGGGCCAGGTGGAAGTGGGACATCGATACAAGTAATTGCCGCAATGGAGCAAGCGGTGAAGGATGGTGTCGACGTAATTAATCTGTCCCTCGGAAATTCTGTAAATGGACCAGATTATCCGACAAGTATTGCGGTAAATCGCGCAGCCGATTTTGGAATAGCAGTAGTCATCGCTAACGGAAATAGTGGACCAGATAATTGGACAGTAGGAGCTCCAGCAACAGCAACCAATGCACTTGCCGTAGGAGCTTTTGCTAATTCACAAACGATTCCGATGCTATATGACACTCTCTCAGGTAAAAAAATACCACTTACTTCGATGATAGGCTCTAATCCATGGGATTTTTCCTTAGACTATGAAATCGCGCTTAAAGATGAAAAGGAACTAAAAGGGAAAATAGCATTAATTCCACGCGAGGACATTCCTTTTTATGATTTAGCGAAGAAAGCAGAAGAAAAGGGAGCTATTGGGGTTATTATTTATAACAATGAAGAAGGAGCCTTTCAAGGAGCGATTTCCGGTCGGGAGGAACAAATTCAAATTCCGGTAGTGTCGGTATCGAAAGAAGATGGCAAGTGGCTACGTGACTTTGCAAAAAAAGAGAAATATCCTTATATCGATACAATTTATGAACATACAGATAGTGGAATTGCCTCTTTTAGTTCGAGAGGGCCTGTAACAGTTAATTGGGAAATTAAGCCCGACGTCCTCGCCCCAGGAACGAATATTTTAAGTACCGTTCCAGGTGGATATATGCCACTACAAGGAACATCAATGGCAGCACCACATGTTGCAGGGGTCATTGCATTAATGAAGGAAGCAAAACCAAAGTGGACGAATGAACAAATTTTTGGTGCATTAAAAACGACAGCACTAAGGATAGAGGATAAAACTGGAAAACCAGTTGACCCAATCGAGCAGGGTACCGGGAAAATAAATCCGAAGCGGGCTATCGAAACACCAACGATTATTTACAATCCATCCTTGTCTTTTGGAAAAGTAAACGATTATCGGAAATCAGAAACGATAACACTAACGATTGAAAACACATCAAAGAATGAGCGGGAATATTACTTTCATATACCGAAGAAACAACAAGGATTAAGCTGGGATCTACCCATGTCTTTTTCAGTTGAAGCAGGGGAGAAAGTAGAAATACCGGTAGAGCTAAGCATTACATCTCCGCAAGTTGAAAAAGGAATCCACCAAGGATGGCTGGAATTAACATCAGAAGGTGAAACGTATCATCTCCCATATTTGTTTATCAATGAAACGGCAGATTATCCAAAAGCAACTGGGTTTGAATTCACATTAAAACCATTTTCAGATGACGAATTTGTCTACCGATTATATGTGACCGAAGAAACAAGAAATGTATCCGTAGAGTTATACAATCCAACAACATTAATTTATGACCGAACTCTAATTAAAATGGACGATATGCAAATCGGGATGAATGAAGGCTATCTAAAGAAGAGAGACCTAGGCGAACCAGGTAGATACTTAGCAGTCATCACCGTACAGCTAGAAGATGGTAGTTTTGAAAGCTATGAAACAGAATTGATTATTGGACCAGGTTTGTAGTGAAGGAATTTGTGAATGAGGTGATTAGATTGCAGGTATTGAACTTTACATGAAATCACCATGAAAATGAACAAAAACGTGGCTCATGTTCACAAAACTGTCACCAAATATATACCTTAATTCAGATATAATAAAACTGAAGCACCTCATTCACAAACCTTCAAAACATCCATCTCCAATACAAAAATTGGAATGTATGAAAAATGTCAAAATTCCAAGGAAACCGATTGACAAGAGAAGGTTGGCTAAGGTAAACTGACTTAGTGTGGAATGATAAGGTTTTCATCAATATATCTTGACTAGGTCAAATTTTTTTTGCTTACATATGGATATGTTGATAAAAGCCCCTCCAAAAAATTAACTCCCCGAAAAACTCTGGAATAGGAGTGGACAGGATGGGGAAGAAACCACATCTGGCAATTGTATTAGTAAGTACGGTTTCTGCTAGTTTAGCAGGTGGGACGATTCTTGGGATTTTCCTAGGTATGTATGTTGATAAACTACTATCTACAAAACCAATTTTTATGATAATTGGACTCTTACTAGGACTACTTGCGGGAATCTATGGAATGGTTCAATCTGTAAATAAATTCACGGAAGCGGGAGAAGAGTAGGGAATGACCAACATCAAAATACAATATGCCCGTCAGCGAAAGTGGATGTTTTACCTTCTAGCAATTCTCGTACTTGGGGCAGGATTTACTCCTTATTTACGTATTTTCCTCGGGCTTCTATTAGGAAGTGCCATTAGTTTCTACAATCTATACCTTTTACAAAAGAAATCAATCGAATTTACAGAAGCAATAGCGAAAAAAGAGAAGGCACGAGGACTAGGTACAATATCAAGGTTTGCCGCAGTTGCGTTAGCAATCATCATAGCACTACGCTATGAAGAATACTTTCATGTGATTGCTGTAATAATTGGATTAATGACTTCTTATTTGGTCATTATGATAGATTTTATGATGTACAAAAATAAGGACAGCGCTTGAAAGAGGGGTGAATAAGTATGGATCATGGGGCGCCGATAGTACACGACGTCTTTGGAATTAGCTGGCTTGATTTCAATTTGTCGAACGTATTTATGATAATTGTAACATCCTTAATAGTATTTATTCTTTCCGTGCTTGGTGCTAGAAAGTTACAAATGAAACCGACTGGTGCACAAAATGTCATGGAATGGATTCTCGATTTCGTTAAAGGAATCGTAAACGATACTATGGATTGGAAAACAGGTAAGCTATTCTTACCATTAGCATTGACACTATTTTCTTACATTTTAGTTGGTAATATGCTAGGTGTTATTACAAATGGAGTATATAATCATGAAGTTTGGTGGAAATCACCAACAGCTGATCCAGGTATTACCCTAACATTAGCAGCAATGGTAATTATTCTATCACATTTTTATGGAATCAAACTACGTGGTGGAAGAGAATATGTTAAATCATATTTCCAACCACTATGGCCACTATTCCCAATTAAGATTATCGAGGAGTTTTCTAACACATTAACGTTAGGTCTTCGTCTATTCGGTAACCTTTATGCCGGTGAAGTATTACTAGCATTACTTGTTGGTTTAACTGCTAACGGAGTTTGGGGATTCTTAGGTGGAGCAATTCCATTCTTAGCATGGCAAGGATTCTCTGTATTTATCGGAGGTATCCAAGCATTCATCTTCACAATGCTTGCGATGGTATACATTTCGCATAAAGTAAGTGAAGAACATTAAACTCTTTAATTAACCAGTTTTAATAGTAATCTGTTAAAACCGGAAATTATTATTAAAAAATTATATTTATATTCTAAGGAGGATTTTATATTATGACAGGAGCATTAGCAGCAGCAATAGCAGTAGGTTTAGCCGCACTTGGTGCAGGTATTGGTAACGGTTTAATCGTAAGTAAAACAGTTGAAGGGATCGCTCGTCAACCTGAGCTTAAAGGTCAACTTCAAACTACAATGTTCATCGGTGTAGGTCTAGTAGAGGCAATGCCTATCATCGCAGTAGTTATCGCATTAATGGTAATGGGTAGCTAATTAATAGTTAATAGAAAATGGCGAAGATTTTCCCATAAAACTTCGCCGTTGTTTTTACCTGAGTATTGAAATGATTAGTTTTTAATAGAACATTGAATGTATGAATCAGGTTGAAAGGAGTGAATAAAGTGCAAGGATTCACTATATACGCATCGCTTGGTGGATTTCATGTTGGAGACATGTTAGTACAGCTCTTTTTCTTCGCAGTATTATTACTTTTACTCCGCAAGTTTGCTTGGGGACCAGTAATGAACATGATGAAAAAGCGTGAAGAATATGTAGCAAGTGAAATCGAAGCTGCAGAACAAAGCCGTCTAGAGGCTGAAAAGGCAGCAAAAGAAGCAACTGAGCAGTTAAAACAAACGAAATTAGAAGCACAAAAAATAATTGAAGATGCTAAAAATGCAGGTGTGAAGCAGGAGCAAGATATTATCGAAGCTGCTAGACACGAAGCAGAACGCATCAAAAAAGCAGCACAAGAAGAAATTCAAAACGAAAAAGAAAAAGCACTACAAGCACTTCAAGATCAAGTTGCGTCCTTATCTGTTCTTATTGCAAGTAAAGTAATTGAGAAAGAATTAAGTGCACAAGATCAAGAGAAGTTGATCAACGAATACATTAAAGAGGTAGGAGAAGAGCGATGAGTGAAGCAGTAGTTGCCAAACGTTATGCAGATGCTCTTTTCCAACTCGCAAGCGAAAAAGCAACACTTAATGAAGTGTTAGAAGAGTTGCGTGTTGTAAGACAAGTATTCAATGAGAACAGGGAATTACAAGCATTTTTAGCACATCCACGTGTTACAAATGATAAAAAGCGTGCCTTCTTAGATGAAGTGTTCAAGGGAGTTTCTACAGATGTACTAAATACATTAAAGCTTCTTGTTGAACGTCATCGAGTAAGTGGGATCTCTGACGTTGTAGATACGTACGAATCGCTTGTTAACGAAGCTAGCGGCGTTGCGCAAGGAAAAGTATATTCTGTTCGTGAGTTATCGGATGCGGAAAAAACGGAGCTTGAAAACTCATTTGCCAAACGTTTAAACAAATCAGTGGTCAAGCTTGAAAACGTAGTAGACCCACACTTGGTTGGTGGCGTTAAAATCCGTATGGGTAATACGATTTATGATGGAACAATCAGTGGTAAATTACGCCGTATTGAGCAAAACATTAAACTTGCGAACATTTGATGATAGGGGTGAAATGGTATGAGCATCAAAGCTGAAGAAATCAGTAAACTGATAAAACAGCAAATCGAAAATTTCGATTCAGATATTGAAGTAAGTGATGTCGGAACAGTTATTGAAATTGGTGACGGTATCGCACGTGCTCACGGTCTTGACAATGTCATGTCTGGAGAGCTTGTTGAATTCTCGAATGGTGTAATGGGTATGGCTCAGAACTTAGAAGAGTCTAACGTCGGTATCGTTATCCTAGGCCCTTACACAGAAATTAAAGAAGGCGATGAAGTTCGTCGCACAGGACGTATCATGCAAGTACCAGTTGGTGAGGAGCTAATTGGTCGTGTTGTTAACCCATTAGGGCAAGCCATTGATGGTGGTAAACCAATCGAAACGACGAAAACTCGTCCAATCGAATCTCCTGCTCCAGGGGTAATGGATCGTAAATCCGTTCATGAGCCATTACAAACTGGTATTAAGGCGATTGATGCATTAGTACCAATCGGACGTGGACAACGTGAGCTTATCATTGGGGACCGTCAAACTGGTAAAACAACTGTTGCAGTTGACACGATCCTTAACCAAAAAGACCAAGACATGATCTGTATCTATGTTGCCATTGGTCAAAAAGAATCAACTGTTCGTGGAACAGTGGAAACATTCCGCCGTTATGGTGCATTAGACTACACAATTGTTGTAGCTGCAGGTGCATCTGACCCAGCTCCATTATTATACCTAGCACCATATGCAGGTGTAACAATGGGTGAAGAATTCATGTACAATGGTAAGCATGTACTTGTTGTATATGATGACTTATCTAAACAAGCATCAGCATATCGTGAGCTTTCCCTATTACTTCGTCGTCCTCCAGGTCGTGAAGCATTCCCAGGGGATGTATTCTACTTACACTCACGTTTACTAGAGCGTGCAGCGAAACTTAGTGACGCACTTGGTGCTGGTTCACTAACTGCACTTCCATTTGTTGAAACACAAGCAGGCGATATCTCTGCATACATTCCAACAAACGTAATCTCCATCACAGATGGACAAATTTTCTTACAATCTGACCTATTCTTCTCTGGAGTACGTCCAGCGATTAACCCAGGTCTTTCTGTATCACGTGTTGGTACTTCCGCACAAATCAAGGCAATGAAGAGCGTAGCAGGTACATTACGTCTTGACTTAGCTTCATTCCGTGAACTAGAAGCATTTGCACAGTTCGGTTCTGACCTTGATAAGGCAACACAAGCAAAGCTTAACCGTGGTGCACGTACAGTAGAAGTATTAAAACAGGGCTTACATAAGCCACTTAAAGTAGAATATCAAGTCATGATTATCTACGCACTAACAAAAGGCTTCTTAGATGATATCCCAGTTGAAGATATTACTCGTTTTGAGTCTGAATTCAATGTGTGGTTAGATTCTAATAAACCAGAGTTACTTGCTACAATTCGCGACACTGGTAACCTACCAGAAACAGAAGATTTAAACAGTGCAATTGAAGCATTTAAAAAGACATTTATCACATCTGACAATTAATAAATACCTTTAAGAGTGAAGAGTAAAAAGCTTAGGGGTTTACCGAAACGTTTAAGCTTTTTACCTCCTGCACTCTGCCTACGAAAGGGTGGTGAAAGAGCTTGGCATCACTTAGAGATATTAAAAAGCGTATTGATTCAACTACGAAAATGAAAAAAATCACCAAAGCGATGGAAATGGTATCGGCAGCTAAAATGAACAAAGCAGAGCAAAATGCGAAGAAATTTGTTCCTTATAGTGAAAAGATGCAAGAGGTTGTAGCAAACATTGCTAAAAATACCGATGCAACTCATCCGATGCTACAAACACGTGAAGTGAAAAAGACGGGTTATATTGCCATCACTGCGGATAGTGGTTTAGCAGGTGCGTATAATGCGAACATTTTACGTAATTTAAACAATACAATTCAACAAAATCACAAATCTTCTGATGAATATACGATTATTGCAATCGGACGAATGGCAGTTGACTTCTGTAAGAAGCGCAATCTTCCAATGGCTAAAAGTATTATTGGTCTTCCAGATCAGCCGTCATTTGCATTCATTAAAGAGATTGCTTCTGAAACCGTACAAATGTACAGTGATGAAGAAATTGATAAGTTAGTAATCATCTACAACCATTATGTAAGTGCAATATCTCAAGTTGTTACAACGAATCAGCTATTGCCAATAGAAAATATGAATACTGCTGGATCTAGCAGCCAGTACGAATATGAACCAGGTGAAGAAGAAATTTTAGCAGTGCTCTTACCACAGTACGCTGAAAGTTTAATCTATGGTGCATTACTGGATGCAAAAGCAAGTGAACATGCTGCACGTATGACGGCAATGCGTAGTGCAAGTGATAACGCATCTGATTTAATCGATGATTTATCCTTGTCTTACAACCGTGCTCGCCAAGCAGCAATCACACAGGAAATTACCGAGATTATTGGTGGAGCAAGCGCCCTAGAATAGTCTTAAGGAAAGTAAGTTAGGAGGGAAATCGATGAGCAAAGGACACGTTACTCAAGTAATGGGACCAGTCGTTGACGTAAGATTTGATGACGACAAGCTTCCTGAAATTTATAACGCATTAACAGTCCAACTTGAAGAAGCAAATGGTGGTGGAACGTTAACACTAGAAGTTGCTCTTCATCTAGGTGACAATTCTGTTCGTACCATTGCGATGGCATCAACAGATGGTCTTAAACGTGGAATGGAAGTCGAGAACTTAGGTAGACCGATTTCTGTACCAGTCGGTGAAGTAACATTAGGACGTGTATTTAACGTATTAGGAGATAAAATTGACTTGGATCCAGATCTTCCAGAAGGAATCCGTTTAGATCCAATTCACCGTCCTGCTCCTAAATTTGAAGAACTATCTACTGAAACAGAGATTCTAGAAACTGGAATCAAGGTAGTTGACTTATTAGCACCTTATATTAAAGGTGGTAAAATCGGTTTATTCGGTGGTGCCGGTGTAGGTAAAACCGTATTAATCCAGGAATTAATCAACAACATCGCTCAAGAGCATGGTGGTATCTCCGTATTCGCTGGTGTAGGAGAGCGTACTCGTGAAGGAAACGACCTTTACTATGAAATGAAAGACTCGGGCGTTATCGCAAAAACTGCCATGGTATTCGGACAAATGAACGAACCACCAGGTGCACGTATGCGTGTTGCGTTAACTGGTCTTACAATGGCGGAATACTTCCGTGATGAACAAGGTGCAGACGTACTATTATTCATCGATAACATCTTCCGTTTCACACAAGCAGGTTCAGAGGTATCAGCCCTACTTGGCCGTATGCCATCTGCCGTTGGTTACCAACCAACACTTGCTACAGAAATGGGTCAATTACAAGAACGTATTACATCTACTAATAAAGGTTCTGTTACATCGATCCAAGCGATTTACGTACCAGCCGATGACTATACTGACCCGGCTCCAGCTACAACATTCGCTCACTTAGATGCAACAACAAACCTTGATCGTAAACTTTCTGAGCAAGGTATCTATCCTGCGGTGGATCCACTTGCATCAACATCTCGTGCCCTTGACCCTGAAATTGTTGGCCAAGAGCATTACGAAGTTGCACGTGAAGTACAGGCTACACTGCAAAAGTACCGTGAATTACAAGATATCATCGCTATCCTAGGTATGGATGAATTATCAGATGATGATAAATTAACGGTTGCTCGTGCACGTCGTATCCAGTTCTTCTTATCACAGAACTTCCACGTTGCAGAACAGTTTACTGGTCAACCAGGATCATATGTACCAGTAAAAGAAACTGTAAAAGGATTTAAAGAGATTTTAGAAGGTAAATATGATGACCTTCCTGAGGATGCGTTCCGTCTAGTTGGTCGTATTGAAGAAGTAGTTGAAAAAGCGAAAAGCATGGAATAATATGTAGGCTAAAGGGGGATTATCCCCCGTAAGTCTCTAGGAGGGGTTACATTGAAAACACTAACTGTGAGTGTTGTTACTCCTGATGGCCCTGTTTTAGAAGATACGTATGAAATGGTTAGCTGTAAAGCAGAAAATGGTGAACTCGGTATTTTACCAGGGCATATTCCATTGGTTGCTCCACTTGCAATCTCAGGCGTTCGCCTTAAACGTGATTCAGGTGAAGACAAGCTAGCTATTAACGGTGGATTTTTAGAGGTTCGTCCAGATAAAGTAACAATTCTTGCTCAATCTGCAGAGAGACCTCAAGATATTGATGTTGCACGTGCTCAAGCAGCAAAAGAACGTGCAGAACGCCGTCTTCAATCAAAAGAAGATCATATCGATCGAGTAAGGGCAGAATTAGCACTCAGAAGAGCAGCGAACCGATTGGACGTTGCTCAAAGATAATAAATATTGTACGTGAAGAACCTCGCACTATTGTGTGTGGTTTTTCTTATGGAAAGAATTCGAGGTTCTTTTAACTAAAAGTGAGACGAAATGTATACGGGTTGTGAGTGTTCTACATTAGACATCAAAGTTCATTTCCAACCTAAAAATAAAACAATCTTCATCATCCATGTCGATATTTCCCGGGAAATGCGAAAATTAAATATTTCCTATCCAAATCTTGTCGAAGAAATATACCTTCAATCCATTTGACAATTTAGGCGTTACATGGCATCTTCTTAAGAGAGACAATGAATATAAGGTGGTTTTTATGTTATCAATAGGACAATTAGCAATGATGAGCATTATCTCACATATCATATTTATCTATATTACATGGCGGCTCATTCAGACGATTAATTTTGAACCATTAATCCGAAAAGGAAGAGGCATGGAAGCAAAAATTCTGATCCTTTTTATAACCATCGTAAT
This sequence comes from Ornithinibacillus jepli, assembly GCF_047228935.1. Taxonomy (NCBI): domain Bacteria; kingdom Bacillati; phylum Bacillota; class Bacilli; order Caryophanales; family Bacillaceae; genus Ornithinibacillus; species Ornithinibacillus jepli. The sequence continues at coordinate 18,712 of NZ_JBFEGG010000002.1, read as the reverse complement.
TGGGACTGGCGTAAGTAGATTTTTCCTTGAGTTTTTACAATGGTCACTTGACCTATCATATCTTCTGTAGCTAAAGAAAAGGTTAAATCTATTAAACTATGAAATATAATGTATGATATTTTTCTCTCTTGTTCATACTGTTGATAAGTTGAACAAGGGGGATTTGTTATGAAAAGAGCTTTAGCTATTTGTCTCATGATATTATGTATTACGAATACTGCCTTAGCAAAACAATTGCATCAAAACGAATTAGTGGATATAGCAAATTTTATGTTACAAAACGACCTAAAGATTGATGGATGGGAAGTAACAATGAAAGAATATATCGAAACTAATGAGCTTCAAGAAATCGTAAAGGGATTAAGTACTAGTCATACAGTCACAAGACAAGAAAATAAAAACAGTATTATCTATTTAGTTAAAGACACACACAAAAAGGGTACAATCAACGTAAAGTATAATGTAATTTTCCCAAAGGATAAGCGTTATAAGTCAGAGTTAGTAGTAGTAATTAATGGTAACAGTTGGACTCCAGACGTGGAAGCTACATATAATAAGCTTGTGTCTAGTTATACTGGGAAATATTTTTCTAAAAACGTTAAAATATTTTCTTGTATGACTACTAGAGCGGATGCTATAATTGAAAAAGATGACATCGTTGATAATTTTACGAAAAACTTTAAATTACATTATAAAAAGACACAGTACGACACATTAAAATCGACAAAAAATGTAGAATATATATATGGGTATACCTCATTATGGGGTCAGAAAATTGCCATTCAGGATAAGCCAGTTAACGTACAATTCGTTACGAAAACACTTGCTAGTGGTGATGTCCAATTTACGATTGGAACACCTATCCTAATAAATGAATATTAATATAGGGAAATTGGATCTGAAGGAGATTTGGAATATGGATAAAATCATCGTAAGAGGCGGACAGCAATTGAATGGTAATGTAAGTGTAGAGGGTGCGAAAAATGCCGTGTTACCCGTAATTGCTGCGAGTATTCTTGCTAGTGAGGGCAGTAGCGTAATTCATGATGTCCCAGTTCTAGCTGATGTTTATACAATTAATGAAGTAATACGAAATATGAATGCAGATGTTCAATTTAAAGATAATAAAGTGATAGTAGATGCTTCACAGGAATTAAAAACGGAAGCGCCATTTGAGTATGTCCGTAAAATGCGTGCTTCTGTTCTTGTTTTAGGTCCATTATTAGCACGTTTCGGTCATGCAAATGTAGCAATGCCTGGTGGATGTGCAATTGGCTCACGTCCTATTGATTTACATCTTAAAGGCTTTGAAGCAATGGGTGCAAGAGTTCATGTTGGGAATGGATTTGTTGAAGTTGAGGTTGACGGAAGACTTCAAGGGGCTAAAATATATCTTGATGTACCAAGTGTTGGTGCAACGGAAAATATTATGATGGCAGCTACTTTAGCTGAAGGAAGAACCTTCATTGAGAATGCTGCAAAAGAACCAGAAATTGTAGATTTAGCCAATTTCTTAAATAAAATGGGTGCACGCGTTGTAGGTGCAGGAACTGAAACGATTCGTATTGATGGTGTTGAATCACTTCAAGGAGCAGTGCATTCTATTATTCCTGACCGTATTGAGGCTGGTACCTTTATGGTTGCAGCAGCGATTACTGGAGGAAATGTTTTAATTCAAAATGCAGTTAGTGAACATTTACGTCCACTTATCTCCAAGTTGGAGGAAATGGGAGCAACTATAATTGAAGAAGGAGAAGGAATCCGCGTAATCGGTCCAGATATTCTTCAAGCAACTGATATTAAAACATTACCACATCCAGGATTCCCAACCGATATGCAATCACAAATGATGGCATTAATGTTATGTGCACACGGAACTAGTGTAATTACCGAGACAGTATTTGAAAATCGCTTCATGCATGTGGAAGAATTCCGCCGTATGAATGCAAAAATGAAAATTGAAGGCCGTAGTGTGATCATTGACGGACCTTCTGAACTTCAAGGTGCAGAAGTCGCTGCGACAGACCTACGTGCAGCAGCTGCATTAATTCTTGCTGGCCTTCGTGCAAATGGATTAACAAGAGTTACCGAACTAAAACATTTAGATCGTGGCTATGTAAACTTTGCCGGTAAACTAGCTAGCCTTGGTGCAGACATCGAACGAGTAAATGAAGATGGCGACATTGTTAACCCATACGAAATTGACTATGTAGCCGAATTGTCATAATAAATAGTAGATAGATAGAGTGGAGCACATAATAGTGCTCCACTTTTTAGTTTGTTAGAGTGTTTTGGTTGAAGACATCAACCGGGACCACCACCGCGCCAACCATTTCGTATATTCAACACCGTACCCACACCCATATTCTACCAATTCTAAATTGTGATAAATATTACAAATTATCTTGCAATTAAATAGAATAAAAGGTAAAATATTATCAAATTAACAGATTAGTATCCTGTGGAAAATATGTCGAGTTTTGCCATATCACCTATGTTGAAATCCTCTCCTAAACTCGTGATTTTCCTTATTATTTTTATGCAAGACTCCTCTACTTAACCAATCATTTAACAGTAAATCCAATCATATAATATAGCAAACATATTTAAAGGAGACATGTTATGAAACTTTATCTATCAGTAGATATGGAAGGGATAACTGGTTTACCAGATTATACATTTGTTAGCGCTTCCATGCACAATTATGAGCGTGCAAGGAGAATCATGACCGAGGAAACTAATTTTGTCGTGAATGCTGCTTTTCAAACAGGTTGTCAAGAAGTGCTTATTAATGACAGTCATATGAAAATGAACAATATTTTAATCGATGAATTGCACCCGGATGCACAGCTGATCACGGGAGGTATCAAAACCTATTCGATGGTGCATGGTCTTGATAGTAGTTTTAGCGGGGCAATGTTTATCGGGTATCATTCGAGAGCAGGAATGCCAGGAGTGATGTCTCATTCTATGATACATATGGTTCGTAATTTTTATATTAATGATTTACAGGTTGGGGAAATCGGTATGAACGCGATGGTTGCCGGCTACCACGGAGTTCCAGTTCTGCTTATTTCTGGTGATGATGAAACAGCAAAAGAAGCTGAAGCACTTATTCCAAATATAACGACCGCTGTTGTGAAGGAAGCAGTTTCTAGGTCAGCTACGAAAAGTCTGACGCCGAAGAAAGCTGGGGAGCTTCTAAAAGAAAAAGTGAAACAGGCAGTTGAAAATCGTCATCTTGTCAAACCTTTAACCCCACCAGATAACCCGAATTTAAAAGTGGAATTTGTTAATTATGGGGCGGCAGAACTTGCACATATGATGCCAGGAACAGAGATTATCCCTGGTACGACAATAGTAGAGTACCAGGCAAAAGATATTTTAGAGGCATACCGGGCATTACTCGTGATGGTTGAGCTTGCTTACGATACCAAATATGCATAGGGGGAGCGACTTTGAAAAAGCTTACAGACCGAATTCAACAGATAATCGAAGAAGCTGGTGGAGCATGGGGAATATCACTTTATGATCTAAATACGGATGAATCATGGGAAACTAATGAACAGGAGCCTTTTTACTCTGCTAGTGTCATTAAAGTACCAATTATGATCGCTGCATTTGCTGCAAGCCATCGAGGTGAAATGAAACTCAGTGAGAAGATCGAGCTAAAGCGCGAGGATATTGTAGCTGGTAGTGGGGTATTGCAACATACCACACCAGGCACCCAAATTACCATCTATGACCTAATCACTTTCATGATCATCCAAAGTGATAACACAGCTACCAATATGCTAATTGATTTACTTGGAGTAAAGAACATCCAACAAGTAATGAAAGATATAGGTCTTGAAAAAAGTAAATTTTATCACAAAATGATGACCGTAGAGGTAGATCGTGAAGGAAGAAATATCATCACAGCTCATGAAATGACAGAAATGCTAAAGAAACTGGTTACGGGAAAAGTTATCTCGGTTTATGCTTGTGAGCAAATGATTGCAATCATGAAAAAACAACAAATCCGAAATTCATTACCGGTAAAAATTCCAGAGCCGGAGGAAGAGATTATTGGTTCTCTAACGGAATGGGAGCTTGCGAATAAAACAGGAAATGTTTCTGGAATACGTCATGACATAGGGATTTTTTATGTAGGAAAACGAAATTTCATTGCGTCGGTATTAACGAAAGGTTTAAATGATCTTGATTCGCCAGAGTGGATTGGGAAGGTTGGTCTGGAAATCTATCAATACTTAAAACAAACAGAGTAGGATTATCTCATAAACAATGGGAAGTTGTCATAGCTTATTTTCAGGGGAAGCTTTTCTTACATTATCTGCGCATTAGTTGCGTAAAAGATACAGGAGTTGGAGGCAATGCTCAAATATATTTTAAAAAGACTACTCATCATGATTATCACTTTATGGATTATCGTCACGCTAACATTTGTACTGATGGTTTCGGTCCCAGGTTCACCTTTTAACAGTGAGGGAAACTCCAACGAGATTGTCCAACAAAATTTAGCCAAGCATTATAATCTCGATAAACCATACCATATTCAGTACCTACTTTACTTAAAATCTATCGTCACATTAGACTTTGGACCATCTATTAAACAACCAAATCAGACGGTAAATGATTTATTAGGAAGAGGGTTTCCAATTTCTGCGGAGTTAGGGATTGTGACGATTATTGTTGCGGTCATTTCTGGGATTATATTAGGGGTTTTGGCAGCGCTAAGGCATAACGGGATAATCGATTATTTAGCAATGGGCATTGCCGTTCTAGGCATATCAGTACCAAACTTTATTCTAGCTACATTGTTAATTCAAAAATTAGCGGTAGATTGGGAGATTTTCCCGGTTGCGACTTGGAAAAGCACTATGCATATGGTGCTTCCAGTATTAGCCTTATCAACTGGTCCGATGGCAGTTATAGCGAGGTTAACGAGATCGACCATGCTGGAGGTCTTAACCCAAGATTACATAAAAATGGCACGAGCAAAAGGGTTAGCCCCATGGAAAATCATTTTTAAACATGCACTACGCAACGCTCTCATGCCCGTGATTACGATTATGGGTACATTAGTTGCTGGTATAATGACCGGATCATTTGTTATCGAACAAATTTTTGCTATTCCAGGTATGGGGAAATATTTTGTGGAAAGTATAAACCATCGTGATTTTCCAGTCATCATGGGAACAACGGTATTTTATAGTGCATTTTTAATCATCATGCTTTTCTTGGTTGACATAGCGTACGGAATATTAGACCCACGAATTAAAGTGTCCAAGAAGGAAGGGGAGTAGTATGAAATCAAATCAAAATCCCCAAACACATAGTAGAGAAAATATACCCGACGAATGGTTTACATGGCGTCAAAGAAATGCTAACGAACAAGAATTAGTTGCAAGGCCGTCCCTTTCCTACTGGGGGGACGCATGGCGGAGACTTAAGAAAAACTATTTAGCTATGGCAGGGCTAGTTTTTTTAATTTTATTAATCTTTATGGCTATATTTGGCCCGATTTTGTCACCTTATGAAGCAAATAAACAGTCTTTATCTGAACAATTTCAGCCACCATCTGCAGAGCATTGGTTTGGAACAGATGGTGCTGGTAGAGATGTGTTTACGCGAACATGGCATGGGGCAAGAATATCCTTATTTGTTGGGTTCATGGCAGCACTTATTGACGTCACCATAGGGATAATCTGGGGGGGAATCTCCGGTTATAAAGGTGGTCGAACCGACAATATCATGATGCGTATTATAGAAATTTTATACGGAATTCCGTATTTATTAGTGGTTATTTTACTACTCGTTGTGTTAGGTCCGAGTCTTTCAACCATAATAATCGCCCTCACCGTCACTGGGTGGGTGGGCATGGCCAGGATTGTGCGGGGGCAGGTCATGCAAATTAAAAATTATGAATTTGTCCTCGCATCGAAATCATTTGGAACGAAAACGCCACGAATTATCCGGAAGAACTTATTACCGAATATAATGGGACCTATTATCGTGCAAATGACATTAACCGTACCGTCAGCCATTTTTGCAGAAGCCTTCTTAAGCTTTATTGGACTTGGGATTTCTTCACCGAATGCCAGCTGGGGAGTAATGGCTAATGATTCCTTAGGTGCGATTCTATCTGGAAATTGGTGGACATTATTTTTCCCAGCATTTTTCATATCATTTACGATGTTTGCCTTTAACGTCTTAGGAGACGGATTACAGGATGCACTGGATCCGAAATTAAGGAAGTAGGTGTTGTGATGGAAAAAATTCTAGAAGTAAAAGACTTACACGTGACCTTCACGACCTATGGAGGTACCGTACAGGCAGTAAGAGGTGTTGACTTCCATTTAAATAAAGGCGAAACACTCGCAATCGTTGGCGAATCTGGTTGTGGAAAAAGTGTTACATCAAATGCTATCATGCGGCTTATTCCGAGCCCCCCAGGTAAAATTACCGCTGGGAAGATTTTGTTTAAAGGTAAAGATTTAACGAAGCTAACAGAAAAACAATCACGTTCGATTCGTGGTGTGGATATATCGATGATTTTCCAAGATCCGATGACTGCGTTAAATCCGACGCTAACAATAGAAACGCAGCTTATAGAAGGTTTAAAGCAACACCGAAAGATTTCGCCAGTAGAAGCGAAACGACGAGCACTGGAGATGATGGAACTAGTTGGTATTCCTAATCCAGTTGAAAGAATGAAACAGTATCCCCATCAGTTCAGTGGTGGGATGCGACAACGAATTGTCATTGCGATTGCTTTAATTTGTGAACCGGAATTACTGATTGCAGACGAGCCAACAACAGCATTAGATGTAACTATCCAAGCACAAATTCTAGAGCTATTCGAAAAAATTCAAGAAGTTACAGGAGTATCGATTATCCTGATTACCCATGATTTAGGGGTTGTTGCAAAGATAGCTGACCGTATTGCGGTGATGTATGCAGGCAAAATTATCGAAACAGGAACAAAGCGAGAAATCTTTTATCACCCAGAACATCCATACACGAAAGGATTATTAAATTCTGTTCCGAGATTGGATACGAAAGGAAAGTTAAAACCAATTGATGGAACACCACCAGATTTATTCTCACCTCCACAAGGATGTCCATTTGCTCCTAGATGTCCTTTGGCGATGGAGGTGTGTAATAAAGTTTACCCAGAATCGAGCGTTCTGAGTGATTCACACAGCGTGAATTGCTGGTTGCAAGATGAACGGGCTAAACAATTATTGGCCACGATGGTCACAAACTAAACAAGGGGGAAAAAGAATGAAGAAGTTTCTCTTTTTATTATTGGCAGCTTTAACCTTATTTGTCCTTGCTGCTTGTACTGCCAATGAAGATGCAGGGGAAGATCCGGTAGAAGAAAACGTTGATGAGCCGGGTGAAGATGATGGAACGACGAATGAAGAAACAAGTGGAAAGGTGCTTTATTTAAATAATGGTACTGAGCCAACTTCGCTTGACCCGTCTATCGGTTTCGATGCGGTATCTTGGGATCCGCTTAATAACTTGATGGAAGGTCTTACAAGACTAGATGAAGATCATAGAGCAGCTCCAGGGGTAGCGAAGGACTGGAAAATTTCTGAAGATGGATTAACTTACACATTCAATCTACGTGAAGATGCTAAATGGTCAAACGGTGATCCTGTTTTAGCAGGTGATTTTGAATATGCATGGAAATATATGCTTAATCCGGAAACAGGCTCTCCAGCAGCGTTCTTAGGCTATTTTATTGAAGGTGCTGAAAGCTACAACAGTGGTGAAGGTTCTGTTGATGATGTAAAAGTTACAGCACTTGATGAAAAGACATTAGAGGTAGTGTTAGCACAGCCAACAGGATTTTTCCTTGATGTATTAACAAACCCAGCTTTCTTCCCTATCAACCAACAAGTAGCTGAAGCAAACCCTAACTGGCATGCAGAAGCTGATACATTTGTTGGTAATGGACCATTCAAATTAGAGTCATGGGAACATGATGTAGAAATGGTATTCGCGAAAAACGAACATTATTGGGATGCTGGTGCAGTAAAGCTAGACAAAGTTAACTTTGCTATGGTTAACGACTCGAATACACAGTATCAGATGTTCGAAAGTGGTGACCTTGATACGGCGAGTATTCCAGCAGAGCTTTCTGACCAATTAATTAATGGCGACAATGTATTTATCGGTCCATATGGTGGTCTAGAGTTCTATCGTTTCAACTTAACAATGGAACCATTCCAAAATAAGAAGATACGTCAAGCATTCGCCTATGCGGTTAACCGTGAAGACATTGCTAAGTACGTTGTAAAAAATGGTGTAGAACCAGCATTTGGTTTTATTAACCCTGGTTATACAAGCCCAACAGGGGAAGATTTCCGTGAAGTAAATGGTGACCTTGTACCATTTGATCCAGAAAGAGCAAAACAATTACTAGAAGAAGGTATGGCGGAAGAAGGGTACGATGAACTACCAGAAATCAAATTAACTTATAATACTAGTGATTCTAACAAAGCGGTAGCAGAAGCGTTACAAGGCATGTTCCAGGAACACTTAGGTGTGGAAGTGGCATTAGAGAATCAAGAGTGGAATGTATTCTCAGAAGCACAACAGGCGTTAGAGCTTCAGTTCTCTCGTAGTTCATTTATTAATGACTACAATGACCCGGTTAACTTCTTAGAAAGTTTTATTACGGATTCTTATATGAACCGTACAGGCTTTTCTAGTGAAGAGTATGATGCGTTAATTGCAACGGGTAAATCAGCGACAAATGAAGAAGAGCGTTGGAATGCATTATATGAAGCGGAGAAAATGCTAGCTGATGAAATGGTAGCATTCCCGATTCGCTATTACAATACGGTAGTTCTTGAAGCGGATGGGGTAGAAGGAATTTTACGCCACCCAGTTGGATATTTTGATTTGAAGTATGCGGATAAGAAATAAAGATTAGAGAATGTGGGAAAGAGGTAACGACAAGAGTCTGAATACACTACGCTTTCCTAAGGGGGCTGGTAAGCCAGACTAAATCTTGGATTCGCATCTATGGTTACCTTGCCTCAAGGGATTCTCCGTATATTCAGGCTAGAGACTTGGCTAGACAGTAAAAAGGAATAGCTCATCATATCAGATGAGCTGCTCCTTTTTCATTCAATAAATACATACTACTTACACAGAAGGAAGGTATTTCGATGCTTTTACCTAATGCTTTAAGTAAGGGTGATACCATTGGTGTGATTGCCCCTAGTAGTCCTCCTGATATGAAACGCCTCGAACAAGCAATTCCTTTTTTCACTAATTTAGGCCTCCATGTTAAATTAGGAAAATATATAGATCAAGAATACGGTTATTTAGCTGGTACAGATGAACAGCGTCTGGCAGATTTTCACGAGATGATGAGAGATGATGAAGTAAAAGCAATTATTTTTGCCCGAGGTGGCTATGGAGTCGGACGAATTGCAGCATCAATTGATTATGAGTTAATCCGAAACAAACCAAAAATTATTTGGGGCTATAGTGATATTACATTCTTACATATAGCGATTATGCAGAAGGCGGGCCTTGTTACCTTCCACGGTCCAATGCTTGCATCCGATATCGCAGACACTAATTTTGATGCTGTGTCACAAGCATCCTTTCAACAATTATTTAAACCAGAAATAAGACTATATGACGAAACGATATCTCCGCTTGATGTGCTAGTAGAAGGAACGGATTCAGGGCAACTAGTAGGAGGGAATCTCTCCCTCATTATTAGCACACTTGGAACAGAATTCGAAATCGATACGGATGGAAAAATCCTTTTGATTGAAGATATTTATGAACCTCCATACAAAATAGATGCAATGTTAAATCAATTGAAGCTAGCAGGAAAACTAAGTAAGCTAGCAGGAGTTGTCGTCGGTGATTTTGCTAAAGCTGACCCAAAAGATAAACCATCCTTAACCTTGGAAGAGGTTTTCCGCCATTACTTAGGCGAGTTGCCTTGTCCTGTTGTGTTGGGGTTTAAAATTGGTCATTGCTTCCCGCATTTTGCTGTACCACTTGGTGTTCAAGCAACTGTATGTTCTAAAGAAAAAACATTCACAATATGTCCGGGGGTGCAAGTAGATGTTCATAAAGCAGATTGAAACATTCAAGGCAGCCATACCACTGAAAAAAGCGTTTAAAACTGCACTTCGAACGGTCACTGTTGCTGAAACGATAGTCGTTAAGGTTACGTGTGATAACGGAATCGTAGGGTATGGAGAGGCACCTCCAACCCATGTAATTACTGGAGATTCATTAGCGAGTATCACCTATACCATAAATAAAATTCTTACGCCAACCCTTGTAGGAATGTCGTGCCTAGAGCGGGAACAAATTTTTGAAAAAATCAATGCGGTGATAATCGGAAATACAAGCGCAAAGGCAGCAGTGGATATGGCTATTTATGACTGCCTCGCTCAGCATGCTAACATGAGTCTAGCGCAATTATTAGGTGGATACGAATCGAATATCGAAACAGATTATACCGTAAGTGTTAATACCCCCGAAGAGATGGCGGATGATGCAGCGGGCTATGTGAAGGAGGGCTTTTCCGTTCTTAAAGTAAAAGTTGGGAAGGACGAAATCGCCAAGGATATCGAACGTATACAAGCAATTCGGGAGCGGGTCGGCTCTGAAGTTACGATTAGGTTAGATGCCAATCAAGGCTGGAATCCGAAAGAAGCAGTTCTGGCAATTCAAAGGATGGAAGATTTAGTACTCGGAATAGAGTTCATCGAACAACCAGTAAAAGCCTACGACCTAGAAGGATTGAAATATGTCACGGATCATACCCACATTCCAATAATGGCTGATGAAAGTGTTTTCTCTGCACGAGATGCTAGAGAAGTTTTCGAAAAAGGTGCAGCAGATTTAATTAACATTAAGTTAATGAAGTCCGGGGGAATTCATGAGGCCGTAAAGATTGTAAAACTAGCAGATGTTTACGGGGTAACTTGTATGGTTGGTAGTATGATTGAAACGAAGATCGGCATTACCGCAGCCGCCCACTTTGCTACAAGCCAGCCCAATGTGAAATATTATGATTTTGACGCACCGTTAATGTTATCAGGTGATTTAGTCCAAGGTGGGATCACCTATGAAAAGAGTGCTATCTCGTTAGGTGATAGTACAGGGCTAGGGATTCACGGGTTGAATGAGCAATACATCGTTAAAAGCTAAAAAGGGGGGGCACAAAGCGTATGTTTAAACATGATTTTTCACTGCCAGATTCATTTTATGTCGCTTCGGTTCAAGTCGCAACCGTCTGGACTAATTCCGAATCTGCTAGAGAAATAGACGAACCAGGGATTACTAATCCTACAAATATAGAAAAATGGCTTGATTATTTATCTAATGAGGAAAAAGTAGCTTTATGTAATGACAATCGTGTACAGACACAGCTTTTATATGGGGAAGTTGTAATCGTATCAGAGATAAATGGGGATTGGGCGAAGGTGACAATCCCAAGCCAGCCATCGAAAAAGGATGCTTTAGGTTATCCGGGCTGGGTACCTCTTAATCAGCTGAAAAAAGTGGCAAAAGAAGATTGGCTCAAACCCGAAACGGCCGCAATAAGCTCCAAACATGCTTGGCTAGAAGATGAATTAGGTGAAAAGCAGATAAAGTTGAGCTATATGACCTGTTTGCCTGTTGTACAGGTCGGAAATGAAAGAGTAGAGGTGATAACCCCAATTGCCCGAGGATTTTTACCAGTAGAGGACGTGGAAATTTTCCCTACCGGAGAAGGCGGACCAAAAGGGGATGGACTTCGTATTATTGAGAAAGCAAAAGAGTATGTTGGATTAGATTATCTGTGGGGTGGCATGAGTTCCTTTGGCTATGATTGCTCAGGCTTTGCCTATAATATGCACAAAGCAAACGGCTACCAAATTAGTAGGGATGCATCCGACCAAGCAGCGTTTGGAAAAGAGATCCCATTTGATAAGCTCCTCCCTGGCGACTTACTATTTTTTGCCTATGAAGAAGGAAAAGGTAGTATTCACCATGTAGGTCTTTACTATGGGGACGGAAAAATGATTCATTCCCCGATGACGGGAAGAGGAATTGAGATTATTAGTTTGAAAGATACCACATATGAAAAAGAGCTTTGTATAGCGAGACGATACTGGGAAGGAGGAGGTGTAACAAATGGCTGAAGAAAGAATTCTAGAAGTCAATAATTTAAAGAAACACTTCCATTTAGGGAAAAACCAGATATTAAAAGCAGTTAATGATGTGACCTTTCATGTGAATAAAGGAGAAACCTTTGGCCTAGTAGGGGAGTCTGGTTGCGGGAAGTCCACGATTGGTCGTACGATTATCGGACTTTATAATAAAACGGATGGCGACGTGATTTTCAATGGACAAAACGTTCATGAATTAAATGAAGGTGATATGTTCCATTTCCGTAAAAAAATGCAAATGATTTTCCAGGATCCTTATGCATCATTAAATCCGCGCTCAACAGTTCGTGAAGTCATTTCCGAACCGATGGAAGTTCACAAGTTATATAATTCGAAAAAAGAGCAAACGGAACGAGTTTACGAATTGCTGGAAGAGGTAGGATTAAACCGGGACCATGCCAACCGCTATCCACATGAGTTCAGTGGTGGACAACGCCAACGAATCGGTATTGCCCGTGCTTTAGCTTTGAATCCAGAGTTCATTATTGCCGACGAACCAATATCGGCACTTGATGTGTCCGTTCAAGCACAAGTAGTAAATCTATTAAAACAATTGCAAGAGGAAAAAGGGCTAACCTTCCTATTCATCGCACATGACTTATCAATGGTGAAACAAATTTCCGACCGGATCGGAGTGATGTATTTAGGAAACATGGTAGAGCTAACGGAAAGTGAGTATTTATATGAAAATCCACTTCACCCGTACACACAAGCTTTGCTTTCAGCAATACCGATTCCTGATCCAGATATTGAAGAGTCACGCGAGAGAATTATTTTACAAGGAGAGTTACCAAGCCCAATTAACCCACCGAGCGGCTGTGTATTCCGTACCCGTTGTCCATTCGCGATGGAGATTTGCGGACAAGAAAAACCGGCCTGGCAAGAAGTAGAAAATAACCATTTTGTCGCATGCCATTTATACAATGAAAATGTGAAAAAGGATAAACAGCATGAGCCCGTAGTCCATATTCGTTAACCGAGGTGTCCCGTTAGTTGGGCATCTTTTTTTATGAGCTTGTCCTACTAAATCTTCCATCACTAGATTTTTAAAATTGTAGTTCTATTATTTTCGATACCTGTATAAGTATATTAGTAGGATTGCTAGAAACGAAAAAGTTTAGGATAGGAGGGTGCCCCTTGAAAAATCGTAAAAATTCCATCAAACAAATTCAAAAAATGAAGAAGAAAAAAGCTATAATGAAACATCAAGCACTACAGAAGCGAATGACAACCGTAACGAAAACAAAGCCTATCGCACTAACTAAAGGGCGCTTCAAATGGAAATTCCCTGCTGCATTTATATTTAGTGTAGCATTTATCATTCTGGCTGTTCCGACATTAATTGTCCTTCCGTTTATTTCAAATAGTGAAGTGCTATCACAATCCGTTGATCAACAGAGCTCACCGGACGAAGAGAAAGCGGTAGTAGATGATTCTGCGGTGGAAGTTGCCGTGATGCGCACACAAACCGACCAAATTGAAAATGTCCCACTAGAAACGTATGTTATTGGAGTTGTCGCCTCTGAGATGCCAGTGGAATTTGAAACGGAAGCACTAAAGGCACAAGCGTTAGCAGCGAGAACCTATGTTGTAAATAAGCTGCTGTATAAATCAGAGGAAGTTTCATCTGACGTGACCGATACCATTCAGGACCAAGTGTATAAAAATGACGCCGAGCTTCGGATTAAGTGGGGGAAAAACTACCAAAACAATATGGACAAAATCACCGAAGCAGTACTCGCCACCAAAGGTCAGATTATTACCTATCAAGATAAACCAATCGATCCACAATTTTTCTCAACAAGTAACGGCTATACCGAGAACTCTGAAGACTACTATAAAAACGAGATTCCATATTTACGAAGCGTACCAAGCCCATGGGACGAAGCCTCCCCATATTATTTAGATCAAGAAACATTTACATTTAAACAGGTGGAAACAGCTCTTGGAATTGATCTACCAGATAACGAGAAACTTTCAATAGAAATAACAAGAACAGAAAGTAATCGAGTAGATGAACTAAACTTAGTGGGAAGCTTGTTTACAGGTCGAGAAGTACGGGAAAAACTAAAACTACGCTCGAGCGACTTTTCTATCGAACAAAAAAATAACTATTTGATTTTCAAAACAAAAGGAAACGGTCATGGCGTCGGGATGAGTCAATATGGCGCGAACGGAATGGCAAAAGAAGGAAAAACTTATGAAGAAATCGTGAAATATTACTACAAAGATGTTCAAGTAAGTAACCTGGATGATACAGCTCCAGCGTTGGTAATGCAGTAATAAGTAGCCTCCAGATGGATTTCTGGGGGCTATACTTTTTGGTTGAAGCATCCCGACAAAATGTTACCCTTCCCCCAAACCAATCTACTAAACACCCTCTACTAATCCCTTAATAACCTACCACCATCCTGTAAAAAGGCTTAATATCCCCCAAATTAACAAAAAAATGCATAAAAATATAAAAATTTTTTCCGGGAATGTATAGTTTTTTCTTTTTCTGTTCAGAATGGTTGTTGAGGTGATGATAGATGAAAGAGGAAAACAAAGCGCCAAAAAAAGGCGGGCAAAGTATTTTCCGTAAAAAGTGGTTCTTCCCTGCAGTGTACTTAACGATTGCTGCAATTCTATTAGCAGTAGTAGTTTGGTATCAAAATTTGGATAATCAATTACCAGAGGCTGGGGATGACCAAGAATTAAGAGACAACTATTCTCCTAATCCAAATGATGAGGATGCACAGCCAGTAATGGAAAATGAAGAAGTTATTAAGTTACCTGTTGCCGATCAAGAACAAGCGCAAATCGTAACGAAATTCTTTGATTACAATGCATCCCAAGAAGATCAAGAAAATGCACTGATCCTTCATAACAACCGCTATTACCAAAGCACAGGTGTTGACATCGTTTATCCGGACGGTGAAGCATTTGATGTATTAGCAGCACTTAGTGGATCGGTTATGGAAGTAAAAGAGGATCCATTACTAGGTAATGTTGTTGTTCTATCACATAACGATGGAGTAACAACGTACTATGCTAGTCTAGGAGAAGTTGGCGTTAAACAAGGTGATGAAGTTAAACAGGGTGATGTAATTGGTACAGCTGGAGAGAATATCTTCGGTCAAAACCATGGTACACATGTACACTTTGAAATTAGAAAAGATGATCAAGTGTTTAACCCTGAAACATTCTTCAATCAACCTGTAAGTAAGCTAGCTGAAGAGCAAAACACAGAAGACGTTTCTGAAGAACAAGATACTTCTAGCATTACATCTGAAGAAGTAGATTCAGAAAATCCGGATGATGAACCGTCAACTGAAAATGGTAGTGACGGCGAAGGGGAAGATACGGAAGATCCGCAAGACCCTTCTGACGACTCATCCACTGACACAGAAGAGTAAATCTAAAAAGAAATCCTAGTAAATGAAAGACTAGGATTTCTTTTTTTATTCTCCAAAAACGCAAACAGCAATCCGCCAAAAATCTCAACAGTTCGCTATTTTTCTTGAAAAATATGTCGAACGATTAGGGAACTTTTTAAGTAGATTCTATGGTAATATTAAGTTATTAAAAATACTAGAATTTAATATATTACATTTACATCTAACTCTATCAAAATGTGATCAACATAGAATTCCGTGATATATTGTACAAGTTTGAAAGGGCGGTCTAACGAATAATGAGTTTTGGAAACATAAACCTAATTAGGGAAAACATGGAGTCTATTGAGGATAGTCCGGAGTTGACTATAGGACAAGTTATGTTGTTACTATCTCAGGAACATGATGAACAGGAAGTATTAGAACTAACCCGCAAATTCTGTTTACAATCCTCCTCAAAGGAAATCCAGAAAAAGGGTATGGAGTTTTTATATATTAACGGATTTTATGAAGATCTAAGAATCTTAATCGCCAAAAACTCACTTTCCAATGATCATTCCAATCGATTATGGGCTGAAGTTTATCAAATAACGTTAGAACGACGAACAGATAATAATATTTCTTCTGCTGGAAAGATGAGAGAGAGATTGCTCGAAATTCAAACATCAGAGCCTGAATTGAGATGTTTAATCGAGTTAAGCATTGTAGATACCTACTTTAATCAAATGGATTTTGGTAAAATAGGTAACTTCCTAGAAATACAGTACGAACTATTTGATCCAATACAAGACAATTTTATGCTAGCTAGCTTAAATTTAAGGCTGTTTCAAAAACTATTTTTCTATTATTGGAAACGAAATGAATTAATTATGGCTAGAAAATATGCGTTCCGTGCATTAAATCAAACAAATAACCCATCAACGAAAGCAAGCCTCCATATAAATCTAGGATTAACCTACACATTTGATACGTACTATCAAGGGATGTATCACATGAAGGAAGGTTTGAAAATTGCCAAGCAACATAATCTAACAAAATATGTCCGCAAAATAGAGAATTATTCCATCCCATTTTTAGCAGCCCATTTTGGCAAAACAAATGGAGTTACAACTGATGACATTAGTGAACAAGCTCATCTCGAAATCGCACGAGGAAATAGTGAAAAGGCAATTGAGTTATTAAAAGATATATATACTAAGAGCCCATTTAAGACGTATTATATGGGACTTGCAAAACAGGACAAAAATCTTTTAACAGAAGCATGCAAAATGTTCATTGAAAGAAGTGATTATTTCTTTAGCCGATTACCGATGTCAGCGATCCAGAATCTTCAATCATAAATGGTTATGATAGGATTCAGCTTTTTGTTTTAATGTCAAAAATGGAGAGGAGGAATAAAATGGAGAAAATTAAAACTTTTACGTTTGCTCTGTTTCTAGGTTTATTAGTACTCTTCACGTTAATTCAACCGGCGAGCCCATTGTTGGCAGACCCCGAGTATGGTGATGTAGATTAAATGAAAGTTTTGAACATATTAAGTTGAATCCTTTCATATAAAACCAAAAGTACTTATTAGTGCTTTTGGTTATTTTTTTGCCTGCTTACGCTTAACTGAAGCAATTTTCGAAATAAAATAAAAAAACATCTTGTCCCCCAAGCGATTCCGAGGATTTTTAATCATAATCCAACCGTTCTGATAATAAAATGTTACAAACCAAGCATTCAGTAAGTCTGAGGTGAGAGCTTATGTGGCTCCGCAATAATATATTCGTTTTTGCTTGATTACATATTACAACGTAACGATTTCCCAGCACAATTACAAATATACATACATTTTATCGTAACAGCCTCTATATTTATTTCAGAAAATTTTACCACATATGTAACTAAGTCCCTATCACTGTACATACAACTAAGCCACTGTAATTCCATCTTTATACGAACTAAAGGTGGACACTCGGAAAATGACAAGTGCTCATTTTTCAGATCACCTAGTCTCAAATTTGACACCTCAGAAATATTCAACATAGGGAGGCGAACGGTGTGCACGATTACATCAAAGAAAGAACTATCAGGATAGGTGAACATATCGTGGAAACGAGGAAAACCGTCCGGGTGATAGCAAAAGAATTTGGTGTTTCCAAAAGCACAGTCCATAAAGATTTAACAGAGAGACTGCCAGAGATCAACCCAGAATTAGCACAAAAGGTAAAAGAAATCCTAGAGTATCACAAATCCATCCGCCATTTAAGAGGTGGAGAAGCAACCCGTAAAAAATACAAAACCGAAGAAAGCAAGGCCTCAGTTTAAGTAATTCCAAATATATATCATAATCCTCTTTAAGGAGGTGAATGGTAGGGAGAGTACTTAAGTTATAGAAAGGTTTTGGTTAGCAGGTATTGTACTTTTGACATGGGGAGGTATGTCAGCAGAACTATGAAAACGCACCCTTTGAAGGTGCGTTTTTTTTAGTGTTGGGGTGATGAAAGAGGTGCTTCTAATGTGGGATGAGCCTGGAAATGGGAGAGAAGCGCCCGATGCGGAGTGAGATGAGCCCGAGGAGGGGAGAGAAGCGCCCAATGCGGGGTGAGGTGAGCCCGAAAAGTGGGGAGAAGCGCCCAATGCGGGGTGAGATGAGCCCGAAAAGTGGGGAGAAGCGCCCAATGCGGGGTGAGATGAGCCCGAGGAGGGGAGAGATGCCCCCAATGCGGGAGGAGATGAGCCTGAGGAGGGGAGAGAAGCGCCCGATGCGGAGTGAGATGAGCCCGAGGAGGGGAGAGAAGCGCCCAATGTGGGAGAGATGAGCCCGATGCGGGGAAAGATGCCCCCGAAGCAGGAGTAGATGAGCCCGAGGAGGGGAGAGATGCCCCCGAAGCAGGAGTAGATGAGCCCGAGGAGGGGAGAGATGCCCCCAATGCGGGGTGAGATGAGCCTGGAAATGGGAGAGAAGCGCCCAATGCGGGGTGAGATAAGCCCGAAAATGGGAGAGAAGCGCCCAATGCGGGAGTAGATGAGCCTGAGGAGGGGAGAGAAGCGCCCGATGCGGGAGGAGATGAGCCCGATGCGGGGAAAGATGCCCCCGAAGCAGGAGTAGATGAGCCCGAGGAGGGGAGAGATGCCCCCGAA